>CAKSDZ010000001.1 GCA_934446365.1 uncultured Eubacteriales bacterium
AAGCTTTGCAGCTCTACATAAGAAGCGGGGTCAATCACACGCCATATACACTTTTCATTATTTATATTACCAGATATATCCTCATTTGTCAAGAGGATATCGGTGCCGCTGTCGTATAACACCATGTCGTTGCTTACATTCTGAATCACAACGCCGCCGCCTGAAACGCTGGTGACTCTCCATTTGTATTCATCGGTAAGCGCAGATGGCGCCGTTCTTGCCAAAACAGAGCTTCCGCTTGCATATAGGGCAATATCCGAATTGTATCGTGCCCGAATGGTATACTGCTCCTCTTCGATATGGCTGAAATACCATTTTTGAAGAATGGACGCCTCATAAATGCTTTTGACAAGAGCGCTGCTGCTATATTTTATAAATTTTCCGGTGCTTTTGTTATTGATATAAAATTCTCCGTCGTGCTCATAGTCGACAACGACATGAATCGTGCAGGATGCCGTTTTGGATTCGCAATCTCCCGCTGTCGCATAAATCGTTGTTGTTCCCACAGTGTGAGCTACGACGTTGCCGGTCGCATCAACCGATGCGATTTCGGGAAATTCGCTATGCCATGCCACATTTTTATCGGTAGCGTTGGCGGGGGAAATTGTCGCATTCATCAGGAGACTTTCTCCCCGCTGCATGGTTGCGCATTCCGGACAAATTTGAATCGTTCTGACAGGAATGGATTCCATGACCGTGATCGAACACGAGTCTTTTTGCCTGCTGCCGTCCTGTGCCGCCGCATAAATTGTCGCGGTTCCGACACCTCTGGCGAGAACAAGGCCGCTTTCCGAATTGACAGATGCGACGCTTGTGTCGCTGCTGACCCAGTAAATGCATGGATTGGTTGCATTGGTCGGAAGATAGGTCGCCGTGAGATAAACGGATTCGCCGATTGCCATGATTTTGCTTCTGGGGCTTACGGTGACGGAAGAAACCTGTATATTCTCATTTACATTGACCGTACAGGAAGCGGATTTACCGCTGCCGTCGTTGGCAGTGGCGGTGATGATGGCGGTGCCTTTTGCGAGGGCGGAAACACAGCCGCCGCTCACAGTTGCCACAGCGGCATTGCTGCTGCTCCAAGAGAGCGAGCGGTCGGTGGCGTTTTCGGGACAAACGGTTGCCGAAAGGGAAACGGTCATGCCGATGTTCAGCGACATGACCATCCGGTTCAGCTCGACGGAATTTACGGGTACGGCAGCACTTGTGACCGTCACCGTGAGATAATCGCTCTTGCCGCTGCCGTCCGCGGCGGTGGCATAGATATTTGCCGAGCCTTGGGATTTCGCATAGATGTATCCGCTGGAAGCGTTGACGGTAGCGACAGCGGTATTGCCGCTGCGCCATGTCACGGTTTTGTTGGTTGCATTTGAGGGATAGACTGTGGCGGCGGCTCCGTAAAACCATTCTCCGACTTTGAGTGTGGTACAGGACGGATAAACGGAGACGGACGTCGCCTTGACCGTGGTGGTGCTTCCGCCGCATGAATAGTCGTTTTTCATATGTTGTTCCTCCTTTGCGCGGTGTTAAAACATCCGGTCGAGGATCACCCGGTCGTTTCGCACGAGGTCGACGTTAAAGGTCGTCTCTTTGCCGGAATCGTCCTGAATGGGATGGCAGTCCTTGCCGTACTGCCAGACGGCGATATCGGCGCGGGTAATGCCGGAGGGCGCATACGGCATCCATTCGTCGGGGTGGATGAAATGGGTGTCGGTCGTGCGGTCATACTGCGCAAGACTGGGTGCGACTGCCCAAATCAGGCAAGAGCGGAAGAGCGCCGCATCGCTTTGTACGCCGCGGCTGTATTCGCGGTCGAAGCTAAATTTGGCGTCGGTGTTTGCCTTAAATCCCGGGACGAAGCTATGGGAAAGCAGTATCTTGGCAAAGCCGCGCATAAAGTCGCGGGAGGCTGTTTCCGCCTCGTCGAGTTCAAGGAAAATCGCCGTTCCCTCCGGAATGGAAAGCGCATGTGCCGCGTCAAGGACCTCACTTGCGAGCGCTTCACCTTTTTCTTCCGTACCTTTGGAGCCATCGGTGTGATAGAGCGCGGCGATTTTGCAGCCTTTGTCGTGGAGGAACCCGATTTCCTCCATGGTGAGCGCGTTTTCTCCGGACAAGTATCTGCCCCAGAAGTTTGGGTAGAGCTTATTTCGTGCCGCCCATTCAAATTCCGTCAGGTTGTTTTGCAGAAGGGTATCGACCGGCGTTTTGGAATTGACGCCGAAGCGGAGCGGTGTTACCGGCTGAGCTTCAGCTGCCGCATTTTCGAGTGAATTGGCTTCGGCAGCCTGTATGGCTGCGTCCGCCGTGCTTGTGCAATGAATTTTACATGCCATTAGTAGAAACCTCTTTTCTTTTATTTTTGATTTTGCAGCTGCAAGGACAGTATACAGGGCAATTCGGACAGGGATTGTCCGGTTAAAATTTTTTCGGCGAGGATTCCATACAAAAAGTCGAGCAGCCAATGATAGAAGGCGGACCGGACCGGTCCAAACGATTGCCATTGAATATCGTTTTATAAGAACCATTAAATAGAATAAATGATGAGTCTTTTATAAAACCGTAGAATTTTGTAAAATGTATCGCTAACTTGAACTAAGGGTCCCTGGTTCAAGTTAGCGATACAAAAAACAGAGCAAAGTGATTGGGGAATAACAAAACAAATACAGCTTAAAAAGCTGTCATGATCCTCGATAGCTCAATGGTAGAGTAGCCGGCTGGAGAATCAAAAAGGAAAGAGCCGTCTCATTGTAAGGCTCTTTCCTTTTTCACAAAGCAGATGCTGAAACAATTATTTTAAATACCTGTTAAGAATTTGTTAAAATATTACAAAAATCACATATATAAATTGTAGATTTGTCTGAAAATAATGTGATTTGGAAAAATATGTTGACAATATATATTGCAATATGGTATAATTTATAAAAATAATTCATGAAAGGTCGGTATACGATAGTGCTTTTTGAGTTTATTATCAGCCAGTCTTTTCCAAGTAAACATTTTCGATGCCGAAATATATGGTGTCCGAATTTGAATGTTGGTTAAGCGCACAGGTGAAAACGTAAAATCAGCAAATCCACCTGTGCGCTTTTATCATACTTCTAATAAACTAAATGTGAAAATTTTTAATTGAACATCTAAAAACTTTTATAATTCAAAATGGGAGGATACATATGAAAAAAACATATAAAATAACATCTTTTGTTCTCGCCCTTGTTTTCTGTTTTGCGGCGATGAGCTATGTCGTTTTCGCCAATGGGGAAAGCATGCTTGCCCCGATGGCTACCGATTATTGCCCTGACCATCCGAATGCTGGGTGGGGCACAAGCTGGGGAGAAACACCCAGCGGCGATTACATTCATTATTATACTTGTAACGTATGTGGATTTGCGTTTGACTGGGATTATTGTTCTTTTAACGGATATGGAGACTGTACGATTGATTCTCATTGTATTATATGTTACAGACCCCGTCCTAATCAGTATACTGAGCATGATTTTTCCGGTCAATGGAAGCAATTTAGCGATTATCATTATAAAACCTGTTCTCGTACTGATTGTTTTGAGGAGAAACACGAAAATCATGATCGCAATTCCACCTTCGGTGAAGTAGGTGGACCGTACTATCCGCAGTGCAGTGTATGCGGATATGTGTTTTACGATTGATGATATCATTTTGAAGAATAGCGGAGAGTCCCTCCGCTATTTCTTTCCATATCTGAAATATTTTTGAATTCGTCCGAGAAAGGAAGAACGGCAATGAAAAAAATATTGATTGGGCTTCTTGCCTGCGCTATGCTCGGTGCGCTGTCGTCCTGTGCGGAGACAGACCCTGTGGATACGCTTGACTATACGACGCCGCCCGTCGTGACGACGGGCCCGGAATCGCCTCCCGATACGACCGCCGCGACAGAGCCGCCCGAGGTGCCGGAGCCCACGCTCACGGTTACTGAGGAGGTTGACTGGGAGCATAACGCAGTAAAAATTACCGTGTCCGGTGACGGCATGTATTATTTCCCGAACCTGAGAGGCGAGCTTATCGAAAATTACCGTTATAAAATCGGTGTCAATTCAAGTGGAAGAACACAGGATTTCCCGTTGCCGATGGAATCTCCCGTAGTTGCATATTACCCGATTTCCTCATATATACGGGAAACGAGTCCAATCGAAATATGTAAAGTAGATGCCAACGGGAATACCTATCGTGAAGAATACACTTTTTCTTTGGATATCGCTTCTATGCTGTCCGACGAGCCGATCGAGCTCCAAGACGAATTCCTGCACGCGGCAATGACCGATTTTTTCGGCGGCGAATATTCGCAGCGGGATCTTCTGTCTGTCGGCGAGCTTTTCATCAGCTATCACTGCATGGCGTTTCAGTCGTATGACAGAGAACCGAATAAGATTATGGTTCAGAAGGAACGCTCCGATACCCCCACCACTTATTACTCTTCGGATTTTTTTGACATGCCGAACGAGGAGGCTCCCTCCATCATTCCGGAGGCTATGCTTGAGGATTTGAAGCTCTTCCGGGGACTATATTCTTTGTCACTCGTTGACAAATGGGATTCTGGCAATCAGGAGTTGTATTTAGAGATTGCCCACCGGGTGGCACGAGGCTATGAAGTGACGGAAAACACATGGGATCAATGAGCGGCTTTTGACCGCAGGTGAGAAGAATTCCGTTTCCGAACGACAGCATGTTAAAGACGGATTAAAAAACATGAAAGGTGGTACTGCTCATGAAGAAGAAGCTTTCGGCGTTTGTCGGTCTGATGCTTCTTGCCGTGCTGTGCTCCTGCGGAAAAAACACCGCTTATTTGGATCCGGAAAATTACGGCGAGGACTTTCACAAGCGCAATGAGGTCTTGTTTTTCAATGAATCCTGCGAGCATTCTCTTGTTTATGTGAGTGCGGCCGGGCTTTCGGATACGGTGGATACGAACTGCTATCACGCGGTGAAATGCAATCGGGGAAACTGCGGTTATGAAGCGCAGCTCGCCCCTCATGTGTTGGATGTCACCGATCTTGAAGCCCGGGAAAAGCCGCAGTACATGGAAAACGGATATTTGTATCACCGTGTGGTGACCGATTGCAAGCTTTGCGGCGCACGGGTGGTACTGTATGTGTATTGTCCGGCTCAGGATAAGGATTGTACCGCGAACGGCGAGAAAAATCAGTGCCTTGCCGACTGTGATTGGAGGGAGCTGCTGTGCGATACGCCATACGGAATATCCTAAGACTGAAAGGGCGGAGCTTCCTGACCTTTGCCATCGCCTTTGCCATCCTTTTTCTCACCATGTTCGGCGTGCTGACCGTTCGGCTCTGCGAGGACAACCGGCAGCGGTTTTACGGACCTTTGGACGGCTCCGTGCATGTGACAAACCGGGACTTGAAGCCGTATCTTACCTATGACGCCGCGGTGACGATTGGGGAAGACGCGGCGGTGGTCACGGGTGTTTCCGCAGTCAAGGAATATGTCGGGCTTCTTTCGGGGATTGCCTATGTCGGATATGGCACGTTTGTGAGAAGCCGCTTTTCGGGTGAGCCGACGCCGATCGGGGAAAAAACAAACTATTTGCAGGGCATACAGATTGTCGGCGTGACCTCCATGGATATTTTGGAGGAGGTATACGGCGGGGAACTGACGATGACTGCCGGTACCATGATTACCCGCGCCAATAACGAGGCGCATCACAGTAAAATCGTGATTTCCGAGGAGCTGGCGGAGCAGAACGGCCTTTCACTCGGAGACACGGTAACGCTCGATATGGTTTCCCTCTACGCGCCGGAGCGCAGCCTGAGGGGATATGGGGAACTAAACGGAAAAGAGGCCTATGTCTATACCGTCGGCGGGATATACAAGCACCGCACGGATAATTTTGCGGGTGTATCGGAGCCGTGGCTCCTCAACGCCAATCATGTCTATGTGCCGATTTCTACGCTGGATGATATTGCAAACAGCGAACGGATACAGGACATGTACCGTTCCAATATTTCGGGAGTTTCGGACCTGTTTTCGGAAAATCCGTGTGTGATTCCCGATTCTCTTTATCTTCATCTTTCGGATATGAGCGCGGTCAATGCACTTTGCGAGGAGATGAACGGGCTCAGATTCACGGAGCCTCTGCTGCTCACGGAATATGTGTCCGATACGGCTTCTTCGCCGTCTGCGCGGCTGTCTGAAATCGTTTCACTCCTGCTTGTCGGCGTCGTCGGCGTCGGATTTGCGATTTTCTTTTTCTCCGTGCTTTTCAATATGAAAGCGCGGCACCGCGAGCTTGCGGTGCAGACGGCGCTTGGTAAAAAGCGGAGCGCCGTTGCGGCCTCGTTCTTCTTGGAGCTGCTGCTTTTGACGGCGGGAGCACTTCTTGTGGGAGGCGTTTTGTTTGCCGGCGTGGTTTCGCTTTGCGCAGGTCCTGTCACAAGCTATCTCTATTCGGCGGAGCTTTCCGCAAAATTTATGGGAGAGAGCGCAGACCTGTTCCTTTTCGGCGATCCGACGGGGGAGAGCGCGGCGGCATACATGGAGGATTTCGGATTCCTTTTCGGGGAATATGTCGTTCCGAGCTTTCTGTTCGCCTTGGCGGCGGGAGCGCTGATCTTGACCGCGCTGTATTTCTTTATCGGTGGCTACGTGCGCAGAATCAATGCTTTGTCGGGGGTAGGTGGTAAGGAATGATTGTGAAGCTTGCTTTTCGGAACTTGATCCGCCTGCCATGGCGGACGATCCTGTATTTTGCCGTGGTATTTTTTATCGTTGTCACGATGACGGCCTCGATATTCGTATACGGCGCATGTCTCGATGCGAAAGATGCGCTCGATGAAAACTATATTTTTGTCGCTTCTCTTGTCGGGCGGGATAAGACGTCCCTCTCTCTTTCGGATATTTCCTATTGTTTGGATGCCGATGACGTATTGGCGTTCAATGTGACGGTGTCGGAGGCGGAGGGTGTGCTGCCGGGCGGTGAGACGATGTTTCAGCTGCCGAGCACGACCGACAGAGGAGAGCCGGTGGCGGTTTGGCAGGAGAAATTCGGCTGTCATCTCTTGGCGGTGGAAAATCTGTCGCTCACCTCTCCATTTTTCTCCGGAGAATGCACCATACGGGAGGGCACGGGACTTACGGCGGACGGCTATTCCGGCGAGCGTGCGGAAATCGTCATTCCGTGGTGGCTTGCCGACCGGTATGGAATCGCGGTCGGAGATATGGTCGTCAGGCGCTATTATTCGCATGATTATAGCTGGAATGTTTATCTCAGGACCGAGGTCGTCGGTATTTATGAGGCTTCCGCTCATACGGCGGAGGACACGTCATATCCCGCCTATATTTCGCTTGCGACGGCAGAATTTGACTACGGCAAGGCATTTTCCAATGTCACAACTTCTCCGTCGTCCATCACCATCGACAGGGCGGATTTCGTCCTGAAAAACAGAGAGGCGTTTGAGGGCTTTGTCGCACAGGCAAAGGAAAACGGTTTGGATTTCAAAAAAGCGAATCTCGTTTACAATAACAGCACCTATGACGTGCTTTCATCGGAGCTTGACAACGTCAATCGGATTGCACTGCTTGTGTGCGGCGTCGTTCTCCTCGTCGGCGTCGGTGTTCTTGTCTTCTTTACCGTCTATCTGTGCAATTCCAGAAAGCAGGAAAGAGCGCTGCTTCGGGCGCTCGGTATGGCTAAGCATAAAATCCATGCGATGTTCACGCTTGAAATTGTGATCTTGCTCGTGATTTCCGCAGGACTTGGCTTCGGTGCGGGACGTCTCGCCGCGGACGGCGTATGCCGTTTTGTCAACGATACGGTGCTGGCACGTGCCTCCGCCTCCGAGGAAATCCGCCGTCTTGATTCCTCGCTCGATTTTGACAGTACGATGCCGCTTGAACGGAATATGCGGATCGAAATCTCCATATCGGATACGAAGGTTTCCATGATCGATGTGGATGTCAATTACATAAAAGCGCCGAGGGAGGATGAGCTGGGGATTTCAAGGCATACCTATTACGCGGTCGGAGAGACGCTTACCTTTGAAAGCCCTCGGGAGCCTTTCGGCGTGGTCGGTCTCACCGACATTGGCGCGGTCAAGACGTCGATTTCATATGAGGAGGTCATGGCGCTGCCGAATTATTTTGAGGGCATTATTTATGCTTATGTCAGCAAAGATTCGCCCTATGTGCCGGACGAGGAAACGGGGAGAAGGATTCTTGTCCTGACGTCGGACGGGAAAAATTCCTTTGTGTACTTGGCAGGTCAGCGGCTTTCGGAAACGGACAGCGTCAGATCGAAATACGTGGTCGTTATAGGCACCTATGAAGACAATGAATATTGCTCCGGCGACGATGTTCTGATTCGTATGGAGGATTATCATCAAATTTTTTTGAAATTTTCCATAACGGATGAAAGTTTTTATTTTGAACGGATTGGGACGGTTGTGAAAAAAGGAGGAGACGATGGCGATTCTTGAGATTACAAATCTCTCATATGATTATATCACCAAGGCGGGACGGGTGCATGCCGTCAAAGAGGCGACCGCGTCGTTCGATACGGGCGTGGTCTATGCCATTGTCGGCCGCTCGGGGAGCGGCAAATCCACCCTGATGTCCCTCATGGCGGGTCTTGACGTGCCGAAAGAGGGAAAAATTCTTTATGAAGGCGTCGAGCTTGCTTCGATCGACCGCGATCGGTACCGCCGTGAGCATGTCGGCATGATTTTTCAGAGCTATTATCTTCTGCCGCAGCTCACCGCGGTGGAGAATGTGGAGCTTGCCTTGGAGCTTTCCAAATATGCGGGGAATCGGCGCGAGCGCGCCATGGAAATGCTGTCTTTGGTCGGGATTACAAAGGAGCAGTTCCGGAAAAGAAGTCCCGAATTTTCCGGCGGCGAGCAGCAGCGTATCGCGGTAGCCCGCGCGATTGCGGCGGACCCGAGCGTCATACTTGCCGACGAGCCGACGGGCAACCTTGACAATGAAAACAGTCTGAACATCGTCGGGATCCTCGGCGATCTGGCACATCGCTTCGGCAAGTGCGTTATCATCATCACCCATGCGTCGGAGGTGGCCGAAAGAGCGGATATGACCCTGCATATGAACGACGGATATTTATCGGTGTCCGAAAGCGGAACGAGGGAAACCGGCCGCTGAATTTTAACGGCGGCTATGGGTATCATGACGAGAATGAAAGCGTAAGCTTTTATTCATATAAAGTAGGCAATCAAAAGGTAAGTACGCAGATTTGATTGGAAAGCTGCGCAGCTCTGCTATAGAAAAACTCAAATCGCATATATTTGGAAGAGTAAATATGCTGGCCATAATTATGACCGCAATGGTGACACCTCGCGAAACGAAAAAACAGAGGTGTCTTTTTTTGCTTGACATGAAGGTCAAGCCGGCGTTCGAGCTTTTTTCCGCACCACGGACATCGATTCAGCTTCATAGGAAACTCCTATTATAATTTTTCTGCGCATATAAATAATATCATATTTTTGTTTTTAGTGCAACATTTTATTGAAAATACTCGAAATCGCAGTGGGTTTTTCATATCGGATCGCAGGACAAAAATCTACTTCGGGGGCATCGATTCCCGGAGGGCAAAAGACAGAAGATTGGTACTGACCGCATGCTCCGTAATGACAGGTTTTGGGATGCGCAGACACGGTATTATGTGGCGGCAGGCTGCATATTCTTGGCAGCATTCAAAAAGGGTGTACCTTTTTTGAATGCTCTCGTTTTGTATTCTTTTCCGGCCGGCTTGATAGGGCAGGGTAAGAGATGTGCCGCCTATATCATTCGTTTGACGGGAACCTTGCGCCGCAGACCGGACAAAATACGGTTTCGGCCGGAGAATCCTCTCCGCAGGAGGCGCATTTTTTCATGGTTTCCGAGCGTTTTTGGTCGAATTCCCGTTTCAGCTTCAAAACCGCCTCGTCGAGTACGCCGTCGATGACGGCGGCCTCGAGGATCGAATCGGATATTTTGATATATTTCATCAGCTTGGAAAGAAAATGCCAGTCGATTTCACCGCGCAGGATTTTCTCGAAAATCGAGACCTTAGAGGTGAAATTCAGAAAGGGAAGCAGCTTTTCGAGCAGGTCCTCGTCGATGGTTTCAAAGGATGCATCCTCGAGCAGTCTCCAAAAGCCGCTGTCGCTCATATAACCTATGAGAGAGGTCAGGTGAGAAAGGTCGATGCCCTGAGCGGCAAAGCCCGCGACGGCGCGGTCCAGCACGCTGGGCTTTAAGAGCGGCGCAATATTTTCAAGATCGCAAAGCTCGCATTTGCAGGACCTCATATCCTTACCGAGCGCGGCGCTTTTCAAAATTTCGGATTCTCCCTCGGTGGGGGCACCCGCGCCGATGAGCTCGTCAATGCTGATACCGAAAATTTCGGCAATCTTGACGAGCACCGAGATATCCGGGAAGCTGTCGCCTTTTTCATACCGTGAGACGGCCTGCCTTGTGATATTCAGCTTGTCGGCAAGCTCGGACTGCGTCATATCGGCATCCCGTCTCAGCTTTGATATATTGGCGCAAAAAAGCTCCGCATCAAACATAAAACCACTCCTTTTGCCTGCGCATATATCGGGCAGACATGTTTATTTCAATACGACGGAATCCTCGCCGAGCAAAAGCTTCAAGAGCCGCATCATATTGGGCAGAATCTCGACATATCGGCCGACGGCCTTGATATATTTTTTCTCCGATGCGTCGTAAAATACGACCGGCGTCGAGCCGTCGAAGATGTCGAGTAAGCTCTGTATGCGGCGGAACATCTCTCCCGTTTGGTTTTCCACTCTTAGATAAAGCGTTCTCGGCTTGTCCGAGCGCGTGGACTCAGAGAGCGTATTTTGCGCTTTCGCCGGCATATCCCGTTTGTTTTTGAGCGGCGTCACGTTGTCATCGCCGATATTGGCGAGCAGCATTTCCATGCGGGATACAAGCAGCTTCGGTGCCGCATCCTCGGTGGCGGAGATTTCTCCGAGCGCCGCCACCGGTACGTCGGGGGCGAGGAAATAGGAGTATTTTTCCAAGATTTTCGGGAAAATCACAAGCTCTATCTCTCCGAATTTATCCTCCAAGCGGAGGAATGCCATCGAGGCGCCGTTTCTTGTCTGCTTATTCGTGCGGGAGGTAATGATGCCGGCTACGGTGACGGTTTCCTTGTCGTGATAGACCGCTTCCTCTCCTTCCTCAAAGGAAGTGAGAATATCGTTGATCGGAACCGCGCCGAGCAGCGTCGCGTGCCGCTCATATTCATCGAACGGGTGACCGGAGAAGTACATGCCCATGCTGTCCTTTTCCTGATAGAGCCTTTCCTTCGGGGGAAGATCCGGAATATCGGGATAAGTATATTCAGGCTCCGGATAGTCGTCCGGCGCGGCGTTCCCGATGGTGAAAAGGTCGAACTGCCCTTCCAGCCGGCTCCGGCTTTTTTTCATGTAAATATCGATGATTTTCTCATATTCGGAAAGCAGCGCGGCACGGGAGGTGCCCAGCGAATCGAAGGCGCCGCTTTTGATGAGGCTTTCCACCTGTCTTTTGTTCAGCTCTCTGCCGCTCATGCGGGAGACGAAATTTTCAAAGGAGGTGAATTTGCCGGTGCTGCGCTCCTCTATCACCTCCGCAAGAAAGGTGCGGCCGACGTTTTTGACGCCGAGAAGCCCGAAGCGGATCGCCTTTTTCCCCTCTGCGGAAACCACGCTGTAAGTTTCCCGGCTTTCATTGATGTCGGGACCGAGCACCGCGATTTTCATTTTCTGCGCCTGATCCACATAAACGGCGGTCTTGGTCATGTTGCCGAGCACGGAGGTGAGCAGGGAAGCGAGATATTCGCACGGATAGTGCGCTTTGAGATATGCGGTGCGAAAGGAAATATAGGCATAAGCGGTCGCGTGGCTTTTGTTGAACGCATATTCCGCAAACGCGGACATCGTGTCGAAAATTTCGGTTGCGACCTCCTCGGAAATGCCGGCGGCGAGCGCACCGTGACAGACTTCGTTTCCGTTTTCATCTTTCTCGCCGAAGATAAAGGCGTGACGCTCCGCCTCCATTTCCTTCGCCTTTTTCTTGGACATCGCGCGGCGGATGATGTCCGCACGTCCGTAGGAAAATCCGGCGATCTCACGGCAGATGGTCATGACCTGCTCCTGATAGAGGATGCAGCCGGAGGTTTCGTCAAGAATCTTTTTCAGCTGCGGACAGGAATACCGGATTTTTTCCGGATGCAGCCGGTATTCGAGAAATTTCGGGATCGATTCCATCGGGCCGGGGCGGTAGATGGAGATTGCGAGGATGATATCCTCGAGGCAGGCGGGACGCATTTGCACAAGCATTTTGCGCATGCCGCCGGACTCCAGCTGGAACACGCCGTCCGTCTTGCCGGAGGAGATCAGCTCATAGGTTTCCTTATCGTCAAAGGGAACACTTTTCAGGTCGAACGCGGGCTCGCTGAGGCGGATCTGCTTTTCCGTATCCGACATGATGGTGAGATAACGGAGGCCGAGAAAGTCGAATTTCAAAAGTCCGAGCTTTGCCACAGTATCCATCGGGAACTGTGTCAGCGTCATTTCATCGTTTACCGCGACGGGCACATATTCATGCACCGCGTCCTCCGTGATGACGATGCCGGCGGCATGTGCCGAGGCGTGGCGCGGCATTCCCTCGAGCGCCTTGGAGATATCGATGAGCCGGCGCACGTCCTCGCTGTTTTTATACATGTCGCCGAGCGGCCCCTCCATCGCCGCCTCAATGGTGATGTGCAGATCGTTCGGCACCGCCTTTGCGACGACGTCCACGTCGGCGTAGCTCATGCCGAGCACGCGGCCGACGTCTCGGATGACCGCCTTGGCGGCGAGCGTTCCGAAAGTGATAATGCCGCATACATGGTCGCGCCCGTACTTTTCGGAGACGTAATCGATGACCTCGCCGCGTCTGTCATAACAGAAATCCGTGTCGAAGTCGGGCATGCTGACGCGCTCCGGATTGAGAAACCTCTCGAACATCAGATGATATTTGATTGAATCCACATCGGTGATGCCGATGAGATATGCGACAAGGCTTCCGGCGCCGGAGCCTCTTCCGGGACCGACGGGAATCCCTTTTTTCTTGGCATGGCGGATGAAATCCGCGACGATGAGATAATATTCCGCATATCCCATCTTGATGATGACGGAAAGCTCATATTCGATGCGGGTTCGGTAGACCTCTTCGGTATTTTCCTCGGAAAAGACGATTTGTGCACTTTCTTTTTTGGCTTCAAAGCCCTCATAGGCGAGTCGTCGCAGGTAATCCTCCGGCGTCTCTCCCGTGTCGGGACGGAAGCGGGGAAGATAGACATGGGAAAAGTCGAAATCGAAGTTGCACATGTCGGCGATTTTCTGCGTATTTTCAATCGCGCCCTCATATTCTCCGAAAAGCGCTTCCATTTCCTCCGTGCTTTTCATATAGAACTCGTCCGTTTCAAAGCCGAAGGGGCGTCCGTCCGCGATTTTGTTGTTGGTTTGGATGCACATGAGCACCGCCTGCGTATCCGCGTCGGCGCGGCGCAGATAATGCGCGTCATTGGTGGCCACGAGCGGAATGCCGGTCTCACGAGAAAGGCGCAGAAGTTCCGCGTTCACTTCCTTTTGTGTTTCGATGCCGTGATCCTGAAGCTCGAGATAGTAGCTGTCCTCGCCGAACAGCTCCCGCATCGAAAGCGCGTGCTCTTTCGCCTTGTCGTAGTCGCCGGCGGCAAGCATACGGGGGATATAGCCCGCAAGACAGGCGGAAAGGCAGACGAGTCCCTCGCTGTGCTCCGAGAGAAGCTCGAGGTCGATTCTCGGCTTTGTGTAAAAGCCCTCCGTGAAAGCTTTCGACACCATATAAATGAGATTTTTGTATCCGACCTCGTTTTTGACGAGCAGGATGAGATGATATCGGGTGCCGTCCGTTTCGTGGCGCTTATCGAAGCGGGAACCCGCCGCGACGTAGACCTCGCAGCCGATAATCGGCTTGATTCCCTCCGCCTTGCAGGCGCGGTAGAAATCCACCACGCCGTACATGACGCCGTGGTCGGTAATTGCGACGGCATTTTGTCCAAGCTCGCGTGCGCGTTTGGGAATCTCCGTGATGCGGCAGGCGCCGTCAAGCAGGCTGTATTCGCTGTGCAGATGAAGATGAACAAACGCCATGATTACGTTTCTCCTTTCGGATTTCCTTTGTTTTGTGCCTGATAAAACTCGTATATTCTTTGCAGTCTTTTGCTGATTTGGGATTTTGATATCGGGGGCGTTTCCAGCGCGGCAAGCTCGGAAAGCGTCATGGTGTCGTTTTCAAGCCGCAGCTTCGCGGTATGGCGCAGCTCCGGTGAAAGCTTCTCAAAATCGCCGGAGGCCATCAGTGCGCGGATTGCCTCGATATGGAGTGCGGCGGCGCTGACGGTTTTTGAAATATTGGCAAATTCAAAATTCGCCTTTCGGTTGATTTCGTTTCGTTTTTCTTTCAGCATCTGCGCGTTGATGACCGCGAATGCCGATTTGTTCGCGCCGATATAGGAGAGAAAATATTCGATGCTGTCCGTATCCCGGTAGTATAGAATCTGCTTTCCCCGCCGCACGGAAAGCTTCGGCAGCCGGAAATGCTTCGTCAGCACGGCGGCCGCGTCGCATGCAAGGTCGGCGTCCGGCGTGGAGAGCTCGAGGCGCGCAGGCTTGTCCGGCGGATTTACAAATCCGGATGCCAAAAACGCACCGCGGAAAAATGCCGCGCCGCATTTCTCACATTTCAGAATGTCCCGAATGGTATGGGCGTTCGCCGGCGGGAAAGCCGGCTTGTCCGTCTTATCCGCAAGCGCCGTTTTATAGAGGGCGCCGGACGTATGCGTGTTCACCGAAAGACCCGTTTGCTGTGTGAACAGCCGGCCGAATACGTCGGAGACCTCCGGCACCTCCGTTTTGAATAGGAGCGCTCCGCCGTCCGGAACGGCGGCAAAAAGCATCATGCCCGCGAGCATGGCGGAAAGGCAGCAGTCCTTTTCCGGAATCTCGCGGGAAAGCGCGATTTTGGTATCACCTGAAAACGACATGGCGATCTTCCTTTGTTTTTTATTGAATATGGATTACTTCCGGTTCGAGCAGGACACCGGTCTGCTTGAAAACCTCGGACCGCACTGCTTCGATAAGCCGCAGAACATCGTCCGTTGTGGCGCCGCCGAGATTGACGATGAAGCCGGCATGCTTTTCGGAAACCGCGGCGCCGCCGATGCGCAGGCCTTTGAGTCCGGCGTCCTCGATCAGCGCGCCGGCGAAAGCGCCTTGGGGACGCTTGAAAATGCTGCCGGCGTTCGGATATTCGAGAGGCTGCTTTTCTTTGCGGGCGCGCAGGTTCGCATCCGAACGGGCTTTGACCGCCGCGGCGTCATCCGGTGTGAGAAGAAACGTCGCGGAAAGAATGACCTCTCCGGTTTTCCGGTAAACACTGGAACGGTAGGCAAATTCATGTTCATGCTTCCCACGTGAGAGGGTGGCGCCGTCCCGCAGATATTCGCTGGAAACGAGGATATCCGCAGTCTCCGCTCCGTAAGCGCCGGCATTCATATAGACGGCGCCGCCGACGGTGCCGGGGATGCCGTAGGCAAATTCGAGGCCGGAAAGTCCGCGCTCCGCAGCTTTGCCTGCAAGCGCGGTGAGGGACACGCCGCATTCTGCCCGGACGTTGTCCTCTTTCCAGTATACGCCGCGAAGCCCTGTGGTAAAGATGACGAGCCCGTTGAAGCCGCGGTCGTCGAAAAGGATATTGGAGGCGTTTCCGACGATGACATGGCGCAGTCCGTGCTCCCCTGCGGCGCGGATAAGATTTATCAGTGCCTCCGTGGTTTTTGGGAAAGCGGCGACGGCGGCAGGACCGCCCGTTTTCATCGAACTGTGGCGGGAAAGCGGTTCGTTTTCCGAAATTTTCACGTCCTCTGTCGGCAAAAATTCAAGCAAAGCGGTATCCTCCCGGCCATTTTGTAGTTTCACTTTCCATTATAGCAAAAAAATATGAAAAAAGATATAGATTTTCCATTTTTCTCGGAAGATTTTATTGACTTTTTTTCCCGTGCGTGATAATATAAAAGTGTTCCAAACGGAACACTTTTGAAAGGGCGTGAAAAAGTGGAAGTGTGCAGGCAATCCGAGGATATCGCGGCGGTGCTGCGGGAATGCAAAATTTTTTCCGGCATGTCGGAGCAGACGGCGCTGACGCTTTTGTCGATTCCTCCGATGACCTTCGCTGCCGGAGAGCGGATCGCGGGCGGGGAGACGTTTTCTCCGTGTCTCGGTGTTATACTGTCGGGAAAAGCCAGTATTTACGGGCGAAACAGCGGCAGGAAGGTGCTTCTCAACCGGCTTTCTCGGGGGGACGTGTTCGGCGCCGCTTCCGTGTTTTTTGAAGAACACGAAAGCGTCAGCACGGTCGTTGCGGGAACAAAATGCCGCGTCCTTTTCATAGAGCGGGACTGTTTGGAAACAATAATAAAAAGCGATTTTTCCGTCGCTTCGGCGTATATCGAATTTCTTTCCGGAAAAATTTATTTTCTGAATAAGAAAATCATCGCCTTTACCGCAGGAAGTGCCGAGGCGGCGCTCTCCTGTTATCTGCTTGAAAGAGCGGATATGTCCGATACAGTCGCGGTGAATATGACGCGTCTTGCCTCCGCCTTGAACATCGGACGCACCACGCTTTACCGTGCGGCGGACGCGCTCGTGCGGGAAGGGCTTATTGCCTGCGACGGAAAAGAAATACGCATTTTAAACAGAAACAATTTGGAAAAGAGGTACAAACAATGAAAAAAATCATCGCTTTCCTGCTCGTCATATGCCTTGCGGCGTCGCTTTTCGCCTGCGGCAAGACGGAGAACGAGGACGTCACCGTCCGCGTGATTGCACTGAAAGGTCCGACCGGCATGGGAATGGTACAGCTGATGGCAAATGACAAGGCCGGCACATCGGCAAACGATTATGAATTCACGCTCGCTTCCGCGCCGGAAGAGGTACAGAGCGCGATTGCAAATGTGGATATCGCGGCACTTCCGGTCAACCTTGCGGCGGCGCTTTTCAATAAGGGCGAGGATATCAGCTTTGCCGCCGTCAACACGCTCGGCGTGCTTTCCATTATGGAAAACGGCAATACCATCAGCAGCATTGAGGATTTGAGAGGAAAGACCATCTATGCCACGGGGCAGGGCTCGACGCCGGAATATATTTTGAATTATCTTCTGACGAAGAACGGCATCGATCCCGAAACGGACGTGACGATCGAATATCTGTCCGAGCACGCGGAGCTTGCGACGAAGCTTGCCTCCGGCGACGCTGCGATCGGTCTTCTGCCTGAACCGAACGTCACGGTGGCACTGACGACGGCCGCCGCAAACGGCAATACGGAGCTTCGCATCGCGCTGGATGTGACAAAGGAATGGGCAAAGCTCGGCGAGGGCGAGCTTGTGCAGGGCTGCATCGTGGTTTCCAATAAGTTCAAGATCGAGCATCCCGAGCAATATCGGAAATTCATGGAGGAATACAAGGCTTCCGTGGCTTATGTGAACAGCGATGTCGTATCCGCGTCCGAAGCGATTGCGGAATTTGAAATCGTCCCGAAGGCGGCGATTGCCCAGAAGGCGATTCCGAACTGCAATATCGTCTGCCTTGACGGGGAAGAAGGCATCCGCTATATGGAAGCAATGTTGAATGTCCTTTATGAGGCGAATCCGAAATCTGTCGGCGGCAAGCTGCCTACCGACGCATTCTATGGCAAATAAAAGGCTTCCTCGGATCCTGCGCGGCGTTCTCTGCTTTGCGTTTTGGATTTTTGTGTGGCAGATACTGGCGCTCGCCGTCAATCGGGTGCTGGTTCTGCCGACGCCGCTTGCCGTTGTGAAAAAGCTTTGGGAGCTGCTCGGCACAAAAGCATTTTATCTGTCCTGTCTTTGGTCGCTCGGACGGATTTTCATGGGGCTTTTCGCCGGAATTTTGGCGGGCGTTCTGCTTGCCGCGCTCTGTGCGGCAAGCGGACTTGCGGATTCTCTCATTTCTCCCGCGGTATCCGTTATCAAGGCGACGCCGGTCGCTTCCGTCATCATTTTGATGCTGTATGTGCTGGGAAAAAGTGCGGTTCCGATGATCGCTTCGCTTCTGATGGTTATTCCGATCGTATTTGTCAACGTGCGCCGCGGCATCGATTCCGTTCCCGCGCCGGAACGGGAGGTGGCGCAGGTTTACGGCTTCGGCTTTGGGAAACGCCTGCGATACCTGATTTTGCCGTCTGTCCTGCCGTATTTTTCCGCGGCATGCCGTTCGGCGCTGGGACTTGCGTGGAAAGCGGGCGTCGCCGCCGAGGTCATCTGCACGCCGAAAAATTCGATCGGCGGCAAGCTCTATGACGCGAAAATATACCTCGAATCGGAGGAGCTTTACGCGTGGACGATCGTCGTGATTCTGCTCAGCGTGCTCATCGAAAAGGTGGTTGTGCTGGCGCTTGACAGGCTTTCGCGGAGAGGAGGCGTCGCCGATGCTGAATCTTGAAAATATCGTGAAGTCCTATGGGGGAAAAAAGGTGCTGTCCGGTGTTTCTATGACGATTCCGGACGGTGTCACGGCTCTTCTTTCCGGCATGTCCGGCAGCGGAAAAACGACGCTTTTGCGCATCGCCGCGGGGTTGGAAAAGCCGGATTCAGGCACGGTATCCGTTTCCGGCAGGACTGCCGTCGTATTCGCGGAACCGCGGCTTTTTCCCTCGGTCTGCGTCATGGAAAACGTGACGTGCGTCATGCACGGCGACAGGCGGGAAAATGAGCAAAAGGCGATGGAGCTTCTTTCGGCGGTGGGACTGGCGGATGCGGCACGGCTGCGGCCGCGCGAGCTGTCCAGCGGCATGGCGGCAAGGGTCGCGCTTGCCCGTGCGCTTGCGTATGACGCGGACGTTTATCTGTTTGACGAGCCGTTCGGGAGCCTCGATGGGGAAATCAAGTTGCTCGTCATGCGGTATCTGAAAGCGTTTTTGAAAGGGAAAACCGCGCTTTTGATTACGCACGACATGGCGGAGGGGGATTTTATGGCCACGCTCCGTTTTCAACTTGCGAACGGAAGCCTTTCGGATATTACGAAAAATCAAAACGAAGAAACGCTGCATTGAATGCGGCGTTTTTTGCTGTTTATCGGGACGGTTATATTTTTCCGGCGGCTTGAATAGACTAAGACGAGGTGATGATATGAAAATCCAATGGAAACCACTGCTTATCTGTGTCGCGATACCGCTTGCCGTCGGAGGTCTTGCCGCTCTTTTGTCAAGGGAGGGCATGAACGTCTTTGCTTCTCTTGAAAAGCCGCCGCTTTCGCCGCCGGGATGGCTTTTTCCCGTGGTCTGGACGATTTTGTATGTGCTGATGGGGATTGCCTCCTATCTTGTTTTCACTTCGGGGGCAGACCGGAAAACGGTCGGCGCGGCGCTTCGGGTATACGGCTTCCAGCTTGCCGTCAATTTCCTTTGGCCGATCTTCTTCTTTAACTTCGGATGGTATCTGTTTTCCTTTGTTTGGCTGCTGCTGCTTTTGCTTTTGATTCTCGTTACGTTTGCCCGCTTTTGGAAAATTTCCGTTCCCGCCGCCTGTCTTTTGATTCCCTATCTCATATGGGTCGTGTTCGCGGGATATCTGAATCTCGGCGTGGCCTTGCTGAACGCATAAATCCGCCCAAATCGCCTGCGGCCGCATGCCTTCGGAACCGGGATTCGGAGGCATGCGCCCGATTTTTGATTTTTTCAAAGAAGATTTGACGGAAACGGCGGATTTTGCAGCGATTCTACTTGCGTTTTCAAAGATTCTATTATATAATAGACATAAGTTAGAAACAGTTCCGGCGGATTTACAATGAAACGGGGGCTTCGGCTGTGAAAAAACACATGAGCGGCGACGGATATGCGGCATATCTCTTTTGTGAGGGTACCAATTTTTATGCCTATGATTTGCTTGGCGCCCATGTGGAACAGCGCGAGGGCTCCTTTCTTTATACCTTTCGCGTGTGGGCGCCGAATGCCCGTGAGATTTTCGTATGCGGCGATTTCAACGGATGGGACGAGAGTCTGCCGATGGAAAAGGATGCGGATTCCGGCATTTGGCAGGCATCTTATACGTCACCTTTTTCGCTTGCGGGAAACCGCTACAAATATAAGGTGATATCCGATAAGGGGACGGTGTTCAAGGCGGACCCTTATGCGCGCTGTTCCGAAACGCGCGAAAAAACGGCGTCCGTTCTTACGGACGGCGATGCTTTTTCATGGACGGACGACGTATGGCGGATGAGGCGGCGCTCGTTCTTTGAGGTGAAGGATCCGACGCGTCCGCATTTTTACAGCGAGCCGATGAATATCTATGAGGTGCATCTCGGCTCGTGGAAAACAAAAAACGGAGCCTCTACCGCCGACGGCGCGCATGACCTATGCTATCGGGAGATTGCGGACGAGCTTTCTCTCTATCTTTCGGACATGCACTATACGCATGTGGAGCTGCTGCCTATAACGGAGTACCCGTTCGACGGCTCATGGGGGTATCAGGTGTGCGGCTGGTTTGCGCCGACCTCGCGTTTTGGGTCGCCGGCGGATTTCAAATATTTCGTGAATAAAATGCATGCGTGCGGCATCGGCGTGATTCTCGACTGGGTGCCGGCGCATTTCCCGAAGGACGCGCACGGATTATACGAGTTCGACGGCTCGCTGCTCTACGAGTATCAGGGACGCGACCGCATGGAGAACCGCGGCTGGGGCACGCGCTATTTCGACGTCGGACGTCCGGAGGTGCAGTCGTTTCTCATATCCTCCGCGCTTTTTTGGATGCGCGAATACC
Source organism: uncultured Eubacteriales bacterium (assembly GCA_934446365.1). Lineage (GTDB taxonomy): Bacteria > Bacillota > Clostridia > Oscillospirales > CAG-272 > QALR01. The sequence continues at coordinate 20,858 of CAKSDZ010000001.1, forward strand.
ATGTGGACGGACTGCGCATCGACGCGGTGGCCTCGATGCTCTATCTCGACTATGACAGGGAACCGGGCGAATGGATTCCGAACGAGAACGGCGGCAATCAGAATTTGGAGGCTATCGCTTTTTTCCGGAAGCTGAATACGGCGGTCTTCGCCGAATTTCCGGATATGCTCATGATTGCGGAGGAATCGACGGCATGGCCGATGATTACAAAGCCGGTATCCGCGGGAGGGCTTGGCTTCAATTTCAAATGGAACATGGGCTTTGCAAACGATCTGTTCGCCTATATGGCGACCGACCCGATCTATCGGAAATACTGCCATGAAAAGCTGACCTTTCCGATGATGTACGCGTTTTCGGAAAACTACATACTGCCCGTGTCGCACGACGAGGTGGTACACGGAAAAAAATCGCTGCTGGACAAAATGTTCGGCTCTTACGACGAGAAATTCGCCGCGATGCGCGTCTTTCTGACGTTCATGATGACGCATCCGGGCAAAAAGCTTTTGTTTATGGGAACGGAATTCGCGCCGTTCCGCGAATGGGATTATGAGAACGAGCTGGAATGGTTCATGCTGCGCTATCCGCGGCACGCGGAGATGCAGCGCTGTGTGAAGAGGCTGAATGCGCTGTATCTTACGGAGCCGGCGCTCTATGAGATTGACGACAGCTGGGACGGCTTTGCGTGGATCGACCCTGACGACAGGGAACGCAGCACGCTTTCCTACCGGCGGCGTGCGATTTCCGGCGCGGAGCTTGTCGTCGTTTTGAATTTTACCCCTGTGAGGCGGGAACGCTTTACGGTTTCCGTGCCGAAGAGAGGGGAATACGAGGAGATTTTCACGACGGACGTCTATGAATACGGCGGTTCCGGCGTAATAAACGGGATTATAAAATCGAAGGAGCACAAGGAAAAGGGACACATGAAAAGCGAGCTCGCCGTCACGCTTCCGGCATACGGAGGACTTATCTTTCGGCGGCGCGAGGGGAAAAAGAACAGTCATGAACGAATTTAGATAAAAACCGAAAGGCAGGTAAATTCTTATGGTTGGCAAAAAGGAATGTATCGCAATGCTTCTCGCCGGCGGACAGGGGAGCCGCCTTTATACCCTTACCGAGCGGACGGCAAAGCCCGCCGTTCCGTTCGGCGGCAAATACCGCATCATCGATTTCCCGATGTCCAACTGTGTCAATTCCGGAATCGACACAGTCGGGGTTCTGACGCAGTATCAGCCGCTCGCGCTCAACGAATACATCGGAAACGGGGAGCCGTGGGATCTCGACCGGACGCACGGCGGCGTCACGGTGCTCCCGCCCTATCAGGGCAAGCGCGGCGCCGCATGGTACCGCGGCACGGCGAATGCGATCTATCAGAACATGACCTTTATCGAGCGGTATGCGCCGGACTATACCTTGATTCTTTCCGGCGACCATATCTATAAGATGGATTACAGCCGCATGCTTGCCGAGCATAAGAAAAACGGTGCGGACTGCACGATTGCGGTGCTTGAAGTCCCGATGAGTCAGGCGAGCCGCTTCGGCATCCTGAATACCGATGAGGACGGACGCATCACGGAATTTGAGGAAAAGCCGAAAGCCCCGAAAAGCAACAAGGCATCGATGGGGATTTACATTTTCACGACCGCGAAGCTGCGGGAATATTTGGAGGCGGACGACGCAGACCCCGACTCCTCCAACGATTTCGGCAAGAACGTCATTCCCGCTATGTTAGGGGACGGCTGTCTGATGTATGCCTATACTTTCGAGGGGTACTGGAAAGACGTCGGTACGCTGACGAGTCTTTGGGAAGCGAATATGGACCTGCTCGGCAATCCTCCGAAATTCGATCTGTATGACAGAAAGTGGCGCATTTTCTATCGGCACAACGCCTTTCCGCCGCATCGCATCGGAGAGGATGCGAAAATTTCCAATTCGATGGTGACGGAGGGCTGCGTCATCGAGGGGACGGTCATCGGCTCCATTTTGGCCAACGGCGTTCATGTGGAGAAGGGCGCCGTCGTGCGTGACAGCGTGATCATGAGCGGCGTCACGGTGAAGGCGGGCGCGCAGATTTCCTATGCGATTATCGACAGCGACACCGTGGTCGGAGAAAACGCCGATCTCGGCGACGCGCGGGAGGGCGGACAGATCCTCGTGCTCGGCGCGGGGCTGGATATCCCTGCGGGAACGGTGATTCACGGCGGCGAACTTGTGGACGACGGCAATCTTCATTTATGGATTGATTAAGGGGGGTCGGAACATGTCTGTAGAAGGGATCATTTTTTCCAATATTCATGACAGCAACATCTCGGAGCTGACAAGGCAGCGCACGCTGGCCTCCGTCCCGTTCGGGTGCCGCTATCGTCTGATCGATTTTCCGCTTTCCAATATGGTAAGCTCCAACATCAACAATATCAGCGTCATCACGCATTACAACTATCATTCGCTGATGGACCATATCGGCTCAGGCAAGGACTGGGACCTCGCGCGCCGTTCGGGCGGCGTGAAGATTCTGCCGCCTTATATCACGGCGTATGCCAACAACATGAATTCGCTTTACCGGACAAGGCTTGAAGCGCTCAAAAGCGTCAATTATTCGATTCAGCAGATGACCTCGGATTACGTCGTTATGTCGGACTGCGACGTCATCTGCAACATCGATCTGAACGACATGATAAACGATCACATCGAGAGCGGCGCGGATATCACGATTGCGGTGAAATATATGCCGCTTACGAGAAACGCGGCAAAAAACAATACGCTCGTCTTTGCAAACGACGACGGGCGAATCACGGATCTTTTGGCGTATCCGACCAATTTCGAGGGCTACGCGGACGTCAATCTCAATATTCTTGTAATCAACCGGAAATATTTGCAGGAGGCGGTGCTCGACGCGGTGGCGCACGGCTACGTCAGCATGACGCGGGATATCCTTCTGCGCGGGCTTTCCTACCGGAATTTCCGCGTTTACAAATATGACGGATATTTCGCGTGCATATCGTCCTTTGAGGACTATTTCGCGCACAACATGCAGCTCATTGAAAACAAAGAGATGTTCGATTCCTTGTTCGGCGTCGAATCAAGACCGATTTACACGAAGGTGCGCAATTCCGCGCCGACTTATTACAGCGATTTGTCGCATGTGAAAAATTCCCTGATTGCCGACGGCTGCGTGATTGAGGGCACGGTGGAAAACAGCATTCTGTTCCGCGGCGTTAAGGTGGGACGCGGCTCGGCCGTGAAAAACAGCATCTTATTTCAGGATACCTTTATCGGGGAGAATGCCTCCGTCGGCTATACGGTATCCGACAAAAACGTCGTGATTCGCGACGGTGTGACGCTTTCGGGCCATTCGACGCTCCCGCTTTATATCGAAAAGGGACGCATGGTTTGACGCTTCGGCATAAAATAGGGACGATGGGAAAATCAGAAGAGATTTGTGTCGGCTCTTGTGTGAGCCGTCTGCGTGCGCGCTTGCCCGCTGCGGTATTCCTACATATTGTCAATCATCCGGAAACATGAGAGGGGAGAGGAAACGATGCCGGAAAATACAATCCTCCGCAGACAGGCTTCTTGCTGCTTTTTTACGTGTGTGATTTGCCTAAGTCTTGCGCTTCTTACCGCCGGCACCGCCGTCCGGCTTATTCCGGCGGACGTATGGGAAGCGTCCATCGGCGCAGGGGTTCTCCTACAAGCCGCTGCCGTTGTCCTTTATGCCGTGACAAGGCGGAAAAAGCGGATTTTTCGCATCATCGGCATTCTCCTCAATACGCTCGGCGTAGGGCTCATTATGGCGGCGCATCCGCTCGCCGCGGACTTCCGTCTGACGGCGCAGACGCTTTCTCTTTGCGCCGTGCCGGCGGCGGTTCTGCTTGCGGCTTATTTATCTGTTTTGCTGTTCCCGCGGGCACGGAGATGGTGCGGGGTCGGCTGCATCGCTTGTCTTATCGCGCTCGTTGTGCTCTTTGCGGTGCTTTGGTCGAAGCGCGGCGCCGCTCTTTACGGGTTTCCGCTTTACGGTACGGTGTTTGTCTTCTTTTATGCGGTGACGCTTGTTCCCGAGGCCGACGATTTGAAAACGACGGGAGATATGCTCTTTTTTTCCAGCCTCGGTGCGCTCATCGTGGTTTTGCTCATTGCGCTTGCCGCCGTTTCGCAGGGCGACTGCTGCGATGCGGACTGCTGCGAGTGTTGTGATTGCGGCGGCACCGGCGGCACAAGACGGACAAAAATCGGAAAACGAAAATAAATCGACGATAGGGAGGTAGTTTTGTGAAAAAGATTCTGTATGCCGGAAGTGAAATCATGCCGTTTGCCGCGACGGGCGGACTCGGCGATGTGCTGGGCTCGCTGCCGGCTGCCTTGAAACGGAAAAATCCGGACGACGATGTGCGCGCGGTCATGCCGCTTTACGGACAGGTCGGAGAGGCATGGCGCTCGAAAATGGATTTTGTCATGCAGATGACGGTGCCTCTCGCATGGCGGCGTCAATACTGCGGTGTCTTTTCTCTTGTCAAGGACGGCGTGACGGTCTATTTTCTCGATAATGAATATTATTTTAAGCGCCCCTCCCTTTATGGGGAATACGACGACGCCGAACGCTTCGCCTTTTTCTCGGTGGCGGTGTTGGAGCTTATGCGCGCCGTGGATTTTTTCCCGGATATTCTGCATGCGAACGACTGGCAGACGGCGCTTTCCGTCATCAAGCTGAAACGAAGCTATGCGGCATATCCCGAATATGCCGGTGTGACCGCGGTGTATACGATTCACAATATCGAATATCAGGGGATTTACGGAAAAGAGATTCTCGGCGACGTTTTCTCGCTTGAAGGGGCGGACGCGGAGATCGTCGATTACGGCGGAGCCGTCAATTTGACGAAGGGCGCCATCGTCTGTGCGGACTATGTGACGACGGTCAGTCCGAATTATGCAAAGCAGATTCAGACGGAGGAATATTCGAGCGGACTGCACTATATTCTCCGGCAGTACGGATATAAGATAGACGGCATCGTCAACGGCATCGACACAGCCTATTACGATCCGGCAAGCGATCCCGAGCTGCCGTATCATTACAGTGCGAGGGGACTGCTCGGCAAAATGAAAAACAAGGATGAGCTGCAAACCCGCTTCGGACTTGCGCTGCGCCCCGACACGCCCATAATCGCCATGATTTCGCGGCTTGCCTCGCATAAGGGCTTCGACCTTGTGCTTGCCGTATTCGACGAAATGATGCGCGACGACGTGCAGTTTATCCTGCTCGGCACGGGAGAGCGCGGATTTGAGGAGTTTTTCCGCGCGGCGGCGGCGCGGTATCCCGGACGGGTGTCTGTGAATCTCACCTATGACCGTGCGATGTCCAAGCTTATCTACGCCGGCGCGGATATCTTTCTCATGCCGTCGAGAAGCGAGGCGTGCGGACTTTCCCAGATGATTGCGTCTCGCTACGGCACGGTGCCGGTGGTGCGCGAAACGGGCGGTCTTTACGATACGATAAAGCCTTACGGGCCGGACCGGAGCGGCAACGGTTTTACCTTTGCTTCGTATAATGCCCATGACATGCTGCACGTTATAAGGGAAGCGGAGGGGCTTTACCGTGATACGGAGAACTGGAAAGCGCTTGTGAAAAAAATCATGAAGATCGACTTTTCATGGAATGCCTCCGCGCAAACATACGACAGACTGTATGAGCGTCTGATTTGACCTGCTCCCCCATTCAAATAACAACAAAAGGAACTGAAACATGGAACAAACGATCACTGAAAAGTCCGTAAGGGAGGCTTTGGAGAGTAAGATCTCCCGTTATTTCGGCGTGCGCGCCGAGGATGCGACAAGAGCGCAGATTTATAAGGCCGTCATTCTGACGGTGAGGGATATCCTCACGGACAAACGCTCCGCTTTCCGCCGTGTCGTGAAGCAGAAAAAGGCGAAGCGGGTATACTATCTCTGCATGGAATTTCTCATCGGTCCGTCATTAAAAAACAATCTGCGCAATCTCGGTTTGGAAGCCGAATACGCCGCCGCGGTGAAATCGCTCGGCTTCGAGCTTTCCGAGCTGTATGCGGCGGAACCGGATCCGGGGCTTGGCAACGGAGGGCTTGGCAGGCTTGCGGCCTGCTTTATGGATTCGCTGACCACGCTCGATTATCCGGCGACCGGCTTCTCGCTCTTATATGAATATGGTCTGTTCAAACAGAAGATCATCGACGGCAATCAGGTGGAGCTTCCCGACATTTGGATGCCGGGCGCCGAGGGCTGGTTTGTCGCAAGGACGGATAAGACCTTTACCGTCCGCTTCGGCGGCAAGATCTCGGAGAGCTGGGAGGGCGGAAGGCTGAAAATCACGCATACCGATTATGATGAGGTGCAGGCTGTGCCTTACGACATGATGATATCGGGATACCGGAGCTTTGCCGCGAACAATCTGCGCCTTTGGAAGGCGCAGGATATCACGAATTTCAACATGAAGCTCTTTACACAAGGGCAGTATATGCAGGCGGTCGAGCAGAATACGAACGCGGAGATGCTCACGAAGGTGCTCTATCCCTCTGACGATCATATGGAGGGGAAAATCCTGCGGCTTTCCCAGCAGTATTTTCTCGTTTCCGCTTCGCTTCAAAATATTATCGCGGATCATCTTGCCCAGTATGGGACGCTTGCGAATTTTGCGGAAAAGAACGCGATTCACATCAACGACACGCATCCGGCGCTCTGCATACCGGAGCTTATGCGGATTTTCATGGATATTTACTCATTTTCATGGGAAACCGCTTGGGATACGGTGACAAAGACCGTTTCCTATACGAATCACACCGTCATGCCGGAGGCGCTGGAATGCTGGAACGAGGATCTTTTCCGTCTCCGGCTTCCCAGAATTTATTCCATCGTATGCGAGATCAACCGCCGCTTCTGCGCGGATCTCTGGAATCTTTATCCGGGCGACTGGGACAGGATTTCCCGCATGTCGGTCGTCGCAAACGCGCAGGTGCGCATGGCGAATCTCAGTGTGGTCGGCTCCCATACCGTCAACGGCGTTTCCAAGCTCCATTCGGAAATTCTGAAAAATACGGTCTTTCACGATTTTTATAAGGTGACGCCGGAGAAATTCACCAACGTGACAAACGGAATCGCCCACCGCCGCTGGCTCTGCTATTCCAATCCGAAGCTTGCGGGACTGCTCGACCACACCATCGGACAGAATTACCGCACGGAGCCTCGGGCGCTTGCGGAATTCGGAAAATATGCGGAGGATAAATATGTCATCGAGGCGGTGCGGGATATCAAGCACCGGAACAAGGAAGCCTTTGCCGCGTGGTATGCGGAAAAAACCGGAGGAAAGCTGGATACGCATTCGGTTTTCGACGTTCAGGCGAAGCGCATCCATGAATACAAGAGACAGCTATTGAATGTGCTCAAAATCGTGGCGCTCTATGATGAGCTGAAAGAAAATCCGAACGCGGACATCGTCCCGCAGACCTTCTTTTTCGGCGGGAAGGCCGCGCCGGGCTATCATATGGCGAAGGATATTATTCGGCTGATTTGGTGCCTTGGACGTGAGATAGACGCCGATCCGCGGGTGCGCGAGCGCATTCGGGTCGTATATTTGGAGGATTATAACGTCAGCATGGCGGAAGTTCTCATGCCCGCGACGGACATTTCGGAGCAGATTTCGCTTGCCGGGAAAGAGGCGAGCGGAACGGGCTGTATGAAATTTATGATCAACGGCGCGATGACGGTCGGCACACTCGACGGGGCGAACGTCGAGATGGCGGATGCGGTGGGGTGCGAAAACATCTACATTTTCGGGCATACGTCAAAAGAGGTTGAGGAGCTTTGGCGAAACGGCTATAACGCTGTGAATTATTATGCCGCGAATCCGCGGCTGAAGGCGGCGGTCGACCGGATTTCCGCCGGCTTTGCCGGAGAGGATTTTTCGGGTATTGCAGGTTATTTCATTTCGGGAAATCATAACGTCGCGGACCCGTATCTCTGCCTTGCCGACTTTGAATCTTATTTCAGAACGTATGAGACGGCCGTTTCGGATTATGCGGACCGCGCGGCCTGGACCTCGAAGGCGATCCGAAACATCGCCGCCGCGGGATATTTCGCCGCGGACAGAAGCATCACGGAATATGCCGAAAAGATTTGGCATTTGAAGAGTGTGACGGAGTAACGAATGGCTGGATTTTCACGTGCGGGAGCCGAGTCCCGGCTCTTGGAGCACAAATATGTAAACGGACGGAGGGCGACCGGACGCGGTGCGTTCGAGCGTTCCGATGCCGTCGAGTTCCGAATCGGCGTTCCGGAATCGACGGTTGGTGCGGAAATGCTCATCGTATCGGACGATACGGGAGAGCGCTTCCGGCTTCCGATGTCGGAGTCGGGCGGGGAATATTCCGTCTCCGTTCCGATGGAAACGCTTTGTGCGGGGGCGTCAAGCGGACTTTTTTACTACAAATACCGCGTCTATACCGGCTTCGGCGCTTTCGATTTGATGCGCAGGGAGCATGATTTTTCCGAGTGCTATGGGAATGCGGACAGCAAAAGGGGCGATTTTCAGCTTCTCGTTTATGAGAGACGAAAATGCCCGCCGGAATGGCTTTACGGCGGGGTGATGTATCAGATTTTCCCGGACCGCTTCTTTTCCGCAGGAAGCTGTCCCGCGAAAGACGGCGCGGTGCTGTGCCGGGACAGGGAGACGTTCCCCTCATATTTCCGCGACCGGCTGGAAAACGAAAAGAACAATGTGTTTTACGGCGGCGACCTTGCAGGAATCGCAGAGAAGCTCGATTATCTTGCGTCTCTCGGTGTAACCTGTCTCTATCTCAATCCGATTTTCGAGTCGCCGTCGAATCACCGTTACGATACGGCGGATTATCTGCATGTCGACCGGATGCTCGGCGGGGACGAGGCACTGTTGTCGCTTGTGCGCGCCGCATCGGAGCGGGGAATTTCCGTTTTGCTCGACGGGGTATTCAATCACACCGGATCGGACAGCATCTATTTCAACGCAAAGGGAACCTATGCCTCCGTGGGGGCGGCGCAGTCCAAGGAATCGCCGTATTATCCATGGTATACGTTCGAGCATTATCCCGACCGGTATGACGCATGGTGGGGAGTCAAGACCTTGCCGCGCGTGAACTCGGATGAGCCATCCTATCGGGAGTTCTTGTTCGGAGAAAACGGCGTCGTCCGCCGCTATATGAAATTCGGGATAGCGGGATGGCGCATCGACGTCGCCGACGAGCTTTCCGACGATTTTTTGACACAGCTCTCGAACGTTGTGACAGAGGAAAAGCCCGACGCGGCGATTCTTGGCGAGGTTTGGGAGGACGCGACGGACAAAATCTCATACGGCGTCCGGAAAAAATATCTGCGCGGCGGTGAGCTTGATTCGGTGATGAACTATCCCGTGCGGCGGGCGGTCATCGAGTATCTGACGGTCGGCGACTATATGTCGCTTCGCCGCACGCTTACGACCGTTTACGGGCATTATCCGCCGGAGGCGGCGAACGCGCTTATGAATATTCTCGGAACCCACGATACGGAGCGCATTCTAACGGCGCTCGGGGACGAGAGGGCCGGGGAGCTTCCGTATTCGGCGCTCTCGGAGCACCGAATGACAAAGGAGCAGCGGGAGCATGCCGGGACGCTTTTGCGGCTGGCGGTCTGCGTTCAGATGACACTGCCGGGCGTGCCGTGTATTCTTTACGGCGACGAGGCGGGACTGGAAGGCTATATCGACCCGTTCTGCCGTGCGCCGTTCCCGTGGGGAGATGAGGATATGGAGATAACGGCGCTTTACCGTGCGTTCGGCAAGCTGCGCCGTGAGGAGAGCATTTTCCGCTGCGGCGGTTTTGTCCTCTCGTATGTGGATTCGGAAATTCTGTGCTTTGAACGGCATGGGGAAAGAGAAATGCTCGCCGTGACGGTAAACCGTTCGCGGGAAACCTATGAGTTTCACGCGCCCCTCGCCGTATCGGAGCTGATGACGGGGACGTGTGCGCAAACGATTGAAATCGCACCGGAATCCTTTGCCGTGGTCAAGCTCCCGAAGGACACGGATTACGGGGTATTTGTAAAAATCGAAAGGGACGGGAAAAAGACATGAAAAAGCCTGCTTTTGTCGTGGCCGCTCTGCTGCTTTTGACGTTGCTTTCTTCCTGCGGTATGCAGAGCGACATCGTCATTCATACGGACACGCGGGTGCAGACATCGGCCACAGAGAGCACGGAGCTTCCGAATGTGTCCGGCGAGGACAGGCTTTCCGTGGTGATCAACAAAAGCTCAAAGGTTTTCCATTTGGACCGCGACTGTATCTATGCGTCGCGCATGTCGGAGGAAAATCGGCTGGAAATCGAAGTCTTGGATATCAAATATCTGACGGAGCACGGTTATACCGCGTGCGGGAAGTGCTCCGCTGAATATAAACAAAATGATCCGGAGGAATCAAAATGATCGAAAAAATTTTTCATTACGGCGATAAATGCGTCCGCATAACGGCGTGCGCCGAGAATGCGGTGAGAATCCGCGTGGGGGCCGAGCAGGGGGAATCGCTCTTCGACCGGTACGGGCTTTACAGAAAGCCGGACGAGGCTTGCGGCTGGGAGCTTGCAAACGGGGTTTCGGCGGGAGAGCTTGCCGTCACCTTTGAAGAGGGAATCGTCACGTTTGGAAGCGGCCGCTTCGAGCGGAAAATGGATGTGCGCAGCCTTGACACCGATGCGGTAAAGGCTTATTTCAACGACACGCTGGGCGGTATGCGTCCGCCGCAGAAGCAGATTATCGGCGAGGACGGAAAACGCGGCTACGGCGCCGTGGATTTCCAGCAGAATCCGAAATATGCGGCGGTTTCCGGTATCGAGGGCGAGCTTTTCTACGGACTCGGTGCCGCCAATCCCGACCGCATCGTGCTCAACGGAAAAACCTATCTCGAGCGTGTCGTCTATCAGAGCAACGAGATGCCGGTTCCGTTTCTCATGACCAAGGCCGGCTACGGAATCCTCTGCAATTCCACGTGGTGGCACGGCATCGATGTTTGTGCCCGTGACGCACATGAAATCCTGTGGTATCTGCCGGACGGCGATATCGATTTCACCGTGTTCGCCGGCGATACGCTCGCGGCGCTTCTCGAACGCTTCACCTATATCACCGGACGCCCGGCGTTGCTGCCGAAATGGGCATACGGTCTTGCCTTTATCGATCAGTATACGGCGGACCAGTATGAGATCATGCGCAATGCGGCGACCTTCCGCGAGAAAAAGCTGCCGTGCGATTCGATAAGCCTGGAGCCGGGCTGGATGGAGAAGCGGTACGATTTTTCCGTGAATAAGAAATGGAACCGCGGGCGTTATCTGATTGAGGAATGGGCGCGCGCGAAGGAACCGGGACACGTCAATCCGAATTTCTTTACGGCGGCGCTTTCGCGATACGGCTTCAAGCTCCATCTGTGGCTTTGCTGCGAGCATGATTTCACCGCCGAGGAGGAGCGCCGCATCGGCAACGAGGTGGCGCCGGAGATTCCGGATTGGTTCGATCACTTGAAGCAGTTTGTCTGCGACGGCGCGTCGTCGTTCAAGCTCGACCCGTGCCATACCGTCGACAATGCGGACGAGCGACGCGTCTATGCCAACGGTCACGGTGAGCCGGAGATGCACAATCTCATCCAGACGTTGTATATGCGCGATATGTATCGCGGCGCCGCGGAATACACGGGACTCCGTCCGATGCACCATTACTGCGGCGGTTATACGGGAACGGGCGCATACGGCGCCTCCAATACGGGCGACAACGGCGGAGAACTGACGACGCTTGTCTGGATTCTCAGCTGCGGCATGTCCGGTATTTCTAACTTAACCTGTGATATGAACGTATTCGAGAAGCACACGCTGCATTATTGCTTCTTTACCGCATGGTGCCAGCTCAACAGCTGGTGCGGCTTCGCCCATCCGTGGTGGGCGGGCGAGGAAATCGAGCCGGTTTTTGCGTTCTATGACAGACTTCGCTACCGTCTTTTGCCGTATATTTATTCGACGGCGATTACGGCGAACCTCACCGGAATGCCGGTCTGCCGTGCGATGCCGCTGATGTTCGAGGATGACGCTTTGCAAAACGCCGTCTGCGAGTATATGTTCGGTGAAAATCTGCTGGTCGGCGCGTTCTCGGATGAGATTTATCTGCCGGCGGGGAACATTTGGATCGATTATTGGAGCGGCAAGGTCTACGAAGGCGGTGCGGTGGTGAAGCCGGAGATTCCGGATGACCGCGGCGGCTTCCTCTTTGTGCGCGGCGGCGCGATTATCCCGACCGACGTGCCCCGCCAGCACACGAATCCGGGCGATACGGAGAATATCATTCTTGAACTTTATCCGCACGGCGTTTCTTATTACGATTTCTATGAGGACGACGGCATGACGCTCGAATATAACGACGGCAAACGTGCCGTGACGCGCATTTCCATGGCGGAGGCGGACGGTCGCTGCGATATCGGCATCGGTGAGCGCGAGGGCGAATTTGAGGGGATTGGAAAGAGAACCTATACCGCCCGCATATTTGCGGAGAATAAGCCAAAGAAAATCACGGTGGGCGGAAGGTCCGTCGAATTTGAATACGACGGAAGATTCGCGGCCTTTGAGCTGGGCGGGGAAACCGAGGCGGCTGTCTTCTTTGCCTAAACAGGGAGGAACCAAGATGCTGGAAATTACGAATACAAGCGTTATGAATTTGGAAAACGCCATGCGCGGCGCGCGCAATCCGCTGAACAGCTGGGCGCGCAGCGACAGCGCCTACGATGCGGACGGAAATTATATCCTCGGGGAAAACGATATCGGACTCGGCATGCGGCTTTGCCGCGCCGGCTCCGATCACCGGAAATTCATTCGGCAAATCATCGTTTCCGCGGATATCACGGCGCCGCTGTATTGGTGGAAGGAATTCGACACTTATAAGGTCGGAACCGTCGCCAATTCCACGAGCACGATGCACAAAATCCAAGCGAAGGAATTTTCGCGCGGCGATTTTTCGCACGATCATATGAGCGAGACCGCACTCACGTGTCTCGACGGCATCATTGCGTGCTTGGAGGAGCGCAGGCTTCGTTTCCTTGAAACGAAGGATAAGGCGTTCTGGTATGATATGATTCAGCTTTTGCCGGCGAGTTACAATCAGCTGCGCACGGTGACGCTGAATTATGAGGTGCTTGTCAACATCTACTATGCGAGACGCACGCATAAGCTCGACGAATGGCACACGGTATGCCGCTGGATCGAATCGCTCCCGTATGCGAAGGAATTTATCCTTTCTATCGGAAGTAAGGAAGAAGGGAACTGATATGACCTATGAAGAATATGCGGCGTTCTGTGCCGCAACCAAGGAGAAACGCATCGAATGGTTTCGGAACGCGCGCTTCGGAATGTTTATCCATTACGGGCTTTTTTCCTCTCACGGGATGGGGGAATGGGCGCAGGTGTGGGAAAACATCAAAATCTCCGATTATGAAAAGCTCGCCTCCGCGTTTTGCCCGAAAGAGGGCTGTGCCGACGAGTGGTGCCGGCTGGCCAAGGAAGCCGGCGCAAAGTACGCGGTGCTCACGACGCGCCATCACGAGGGATTTTCACTGTGGGATTCCAAGATCAATCCGTTCAATTCCGTGAACTACGGTCCGCACCGCGATATCGTGCGGGAATTTGTCGACGCCTGCCGCAGATATGACCTGAAAATCGGACTTTATTCGTCACTGATGGACTGGCGCCATCCCGACGCATGGAAGTGCATGACGGACGAGGGGGCGCGGGCACGCTTCACGAAATACATCGAGAACCTCAATACGGAGCTTTTCACGAATTACGGGAAAATCGATATCCTTTGGTACGATATGCCGTGGCCGCGCATGAGCTCGAAGGACTGGGATTCGGTGAACCGCAACTATAAGATAAGGGGACTTCAACCGGATATCCTCATCAACAACCGCAGCCGGATGCCGGAAGACTTTTTCACGCCGGAGGATGCGATTGTCGCGGAGGACGGAAGCGACTGGGAGGCCTGCATGACCTTCAACGGCATTTCATGGGGCTATGTGGACGAGGCGCAGATTACACCGTATTCCTATACGGCAAATCAAATCGTGCGCATGTTGCAGCGCTGTTCCGCCGCGGGCGGCAATCTGCTGCTCAATATCGGGCCGAAAGCGGACGGCTCCGTTCCGCGTGAGGCGGTGGAGCCGTTGCAAAAAGTCGGCGCATGGCTCCGCGAAAACGGGGAGGCGGCATACGGTCTGAAAAAGAAAATTTCCTGCGAGGAGTGCGGCGCCAACAACGTTTCCAAATGCACGGTATCGCCGGACGGAAAGACCGTTTATGTGTGGAATTATATTTGGCCGCGGACGGGAGAGATGGTCTTCGGCGGATACAAAAAAGCGCCGCGGCGCATCTCGGTGCTTGCGACCGGCGAGCCTCTTGATTTTGCGATGGACGGACACCGTATCGTGTTCAAATCGCTGCCGCAGTCATCTCCCGACCGGAATTTGGGCATTGCCGTGCTGAAAATGGAATTTGACGAGCCGTATGACTATTGCTACGGCAGCTATTATCCGCAGGTCCATGAGGGCAAGGATGCTTCGGAAGGGCTTGGAAACTGAAAGGGAAGGTAAATGAAATACGATTTTGAAACGCTGATTCCGCGCTATGGCGTCGGTTCCGGCAAATGGGATGAAATGCGGGAGGAGATACCGGATATTCCGGACGATATCGTGCCTCTGTCGGTGGCGGATATGGAATTCAAAAATGCGCCCGAGATTGTCGAGGGACTGAAAGAGTATCTCGATACCTCAATTCTCGGCTATACGCATGCGACGGATGCGTATTATCGGGCGGTGACAGGCTGGATGGAGCGCCGTCACGGCTTTTCACCGAAAAAAGAATGGTTTGTCGAATATGCCGGCGTTGTGCCGGCCCTGCGGCATATGGTGGGCGTCTTCACAAAACCGGGCGACAGCGTGATGATTACGACGCCGGTTTATTATCCGTTTCGGGGAGCCGCCGAATTCAACCGCTGCCATGTCGTGGAAAACGAGCTTATCGAAAAGGACGGCCGGTATACGATTGATTTTGCGGATTTTGAGGAAAAGGCGAAGCGCGAGGAGGTCAAGCTCTATATCCTTTGCAGTCCGCACAATCCCGTCGGGCGCGTGTGGACGGAGGAGGAGCTTCGTCGGATTGCGGAAATCTGCCTTGCCAACGATGTGTTTATCCTGTCGGATGAAATCCATTTCGATTTGATTATGCCGGGATATCGGCATGTTTCCATGATGAATCTGGAAGAGAAGTACCGCGACAACTGCGCGGTATGCACATCTCCCGGCAAGACGTTCAATCTGGCGGGTATGCAGGCGTCGAACATCTTCATCTCGGACGAACGGCGCAGAGAAGCGGTCGGACGTGCTCGTGGTCATTTTTCACTGAATGCCCTCAGCTACAAGGCGACGGAGCTTGCATATACGCGAAGTGAGGAATGGATGCGTGAGATGCTTGGTTATATAGATGCGAATAAAACCTTTGTCACGGCTTTTTTAAGGGAGCATCTGCCGTTTGTCAAGGTGACGGAGCTTGAAGGGACCTATCTTCTGTGGCTGGATTTCCGTGCATTGGGACTTTCCAAGCAGGAATTGGAAGAGCTGATGAGAAAGAAAGCCTATCTTTTCCTCGATGAGGGCTATATTTTCGGACGGGGCGGCGAAGGCTTTGAGAGACTGAATCTCGCCTGCCCGCGCCGTGTGCTCGCCGGCGCTCTCGAGCGATTGGAGAAAGCGGTCCTCGAAATATACCGCGCATAAAAACTGTGGGAACTACGGCGTCATGCCGTTATGTGTCGGACGACAGAAAATCTTTCGGTAAGAGATTACAATTTGAATATGCCGTTATTACGGCGGGAGGCAATGATGAAAAAAACGATAAAAACAGCGTTATCCCTCATAATCGCAGCGTCGCTTTTGCTTTTGATGGCATCCTGCACTTTTTCGGAGGTTTTACAGAAATTATTCGTCGGCAGCATGGACGACGGCACCGCGGATTTTGATATGGGAGTAATCGAGTTAGGCACATATGTAAGCGATTTTTCCGGCATGAAATTCACGCTTCCGGAGAGTTGGGATTTTTATGACAGGGAAGAACTTCTCCAAATGTCCGGACTCGATGAGAACGGCGACGAGGATGCCCTGAAAAAGGAGCTGCTCCAAAAGACCACGGTTTACGATATGTTTGCGGTCGATTCCGTGACCGGTATGAATGTGATTGTGCTGTATGAAAACATCAAGGTTCAGGGCATGAACCCGGAAACCTTCGATGCGCAGGCTTATGCCGCCGCTTTGACGGGCAATCTTGAAAAGCAGACGACGATTCAGTATACGAAATCAAGCGAGCAGACCGTTTCCGTCGGCGGATACGAATTTCTCGAGCTTTCCTATGAAGCGTATTATCCGGATTATGATTTTTCCATCGGACAAAAATATTATATCCGGAAAATCGATGATTTTATCATGGGCATTATTGTGACGGAGGGCGACGGCAGCTTTGATGAGATGTCCCCGCTTTCCTATTTTTCGGCGAAATGAGAAAGGAAAAGCGTCATGGTGCTTTTTGTATAAGAGAAGATAAAAGACCTTGCTGCAAGCAAGGTCTTTTATCTTGATTTCGGATAAATCGGCGCATGGGCCGATTGTCAGTTTTTTGCGTGCTTTCGCTTTTTATATAGGATGATTTCCGCATCGGAACCGTTCTCGCCGTATTCACAAACCAAAAGATGGTTTTCGTCTGCGGCGAGCCCGTAGCATCTGTCACTGCCTTTTTTACAGATTTGATTTCCTAAATATACTTTGCCGTCATTGAGCAGCTTCACGGTCTGTCCGCTCGGAAGCGCGTATTCCACATTGATATAGGAGCCGATGAGCGCGTTGAGGCGTGTCACTTTCTCCATGTCTTCTATGCCGAGTGCGTTGAATTCTGCAATCAACTGTTCTTTTAGCTCACAGTCATTTTCCGAGAATTTGCCGCTGTGTCCGCAGCTTTCGTTCCCACAGCATGCGGCAACAACACATCCTCCGTGAAACGGGACTCCTTTTTGTGTGCTGCATCCGCCGCAGGTATCTTTGACGGTACACTTCGCACAGTCATATCCGCAGATAGATGGGGACATAGGAAACACCTCCGTGTCATTTCTGCTTTTTTTTTTGAAATCATTATACTATAAAATAAGCGGAAACGCAAGATAAAAAACAATCCGCATTTGGCTTCGGTTTTAACCGGAGGATGAAACCGGATTTTGTGATAATTTGAATAAAAATATTTCAAAAACAAGAAAAAATATTGACAAATCATGATATGAATGCTATGATTTCTATGGAGTTGCCATAACGGTGGCGGTTGCTTCCTCGATTTGAGGGAGAACGTTTCTTTTGCTCCCTCGATGAGAGGGGGTGATGCCGGTGTATCTTACGCTTACGGAACTTATTGCAATCCTTACATTGCTTGTTCTCGTTGCGCAGTACATACAAGCACAAAAAAAGAAATAACCGCCCAGCGACCAACTTAGCGGTTATTTCATAATCACTAACAAGGGAGCGACCGTCATCGGCAACTCCTTCTATATATTATATTATATCAAGAATTCGGAAATGTCAAGCTTTTATGCTGTCAAATTTGTCGTTATTTTTTGAAAAAATAAAGGATATAGGAATAAGAAAATAAAAAGCCTTGTAACTACAAGGCTTTTTATTGGCGCGCCGGACAGGATTCGAACCCGCGACCCCCAGAATCGGAATCTGATGCTCTATCCAGCTGAGCTACCGGCGCATATACACGGCAAAATGACCGTGATTTTATGGTTGAAGAAAATGCTCGGCATTCTCGCCGAAGATTTTTCTTTTTTGCTTGTCGTCAAGCTCCAAATTGTCGAGAAACGCTTCGACCTCTGCCGGAGATTCCCACGGCATGTCGCTTCCGAACATGACTTTGTCGGGATCATGGCTTTCGAGAAGCTTTTTCACGCCGGACGGGGAAGCGCCGAGAGCGGGGAAGCTTGTATCGAACCATATGTTTTTCCCGCAGAGATGTTTCAGCACATCCTCATGGTGAACAGCACACCCAAAATGCGCGGCGCACAGACGCAGAGAGGGAAAACGCTCCAAAATTTTGGCAATATCCTGCGGCTTCGCATGAATATGGTCCCGTGAGGTGGGATCAAGTCCCGCATGAATGACGACCGGAAGCGCATATTCCGCACATGCCGCAAAAACCGGCATGAATTTATCATATAGGATGTCATATCCCATAAAATCCGGGTGCAACTTGACGCCGTAAAGACCGGATTCTTTGATTTGTTTGGCGGCGCGCTTTACATCGGGGTAGTCCGGATGGATGGAGCCGAAAGAATAAACTCTGTTCTGATAGCGGTTGATGGAAACGGCGAATTCATTGACCTTGTCCTGCTGATGCGGATTGGTCGCGATGTTCAGGACAAAGCATTTGTCGATTCCGTCGCGGTCGAGAACCGCGAGAAGTCCGTTAAGTGTTCCGTCGCACCGCGGATAAAGCGCGTCGTTTGTTTCCAGCTTGGCAAGCGCCCTCGGTGCGAGGGCATCGGGAAAGCAATGGGTATGTGCGTCAATCCTCATCGGATTTTAACGCCTCTTCGATCGCTTTTGCAAGCTGGTCGGGACAGGATGTGCCACGGCCGCCGCAGTCCGTTCCTTTGAGTTTTTCGATGACGTCTTCCGCTTTCATTCCTCTGACGAGCTGTGCAATTCCTTTTGTATTTCCGTTGCATCCTCCGACGAACTGCACCGATTGAATGATGCCGTCCTCGATTTGGACTTTGATCTGACGCGAGCAGGTGCCGCGCGTCGTGTATTCTATATTTTTAACCATTGCAGCTGCGGGAGCCTCCCTATGTTTGACGACGAATCGCTGTCATACCGTCGATTCTCTCATAATCGGCAATTTGACCGACAAGTATATTGCCTTGCCACGCTATTATAGCATATTTGAGAGGAAATTGCGCCGTTTTTTTGAAATTTATTGAAATTTGTGAATAATATACAAAAAAACGGAGAAAAATTCTATAAAGTTTTCTGCATATATTTCCTGAAAAATATCGAAAAGTTCTTGATTTTATCGCAAAAATACGATAAAATAGAAAAGCTTGATGTGCGATGAAGCGGGAGGTTGCCGTGAAAACGGGGAATTTTCGCAGAGTATGTCCGATAAACGGGCGACGGTTTTGTTTCATGAACAGCTGTGTTCCGGATATTGCGCCGCGTGCGGCGTCAATCCGAAGATGGAATGCATGATGCCGGAGGACCTCCGGCTTTTCCTTAGGGCGAGAGGAAACGCCCGGGATGGTGTTCGTGAGGAACCGAGCGGGCTGTATGGCCTTGCGGGTGCATATGGCTTCGCCGCCGACAATTCATAATAATTTAAGGAGGCAAAATCAAGTGGCAGTTAGTGAAAAAATCAGAATCAGACTGAAAAGCTATGATCACACGTTGGTCGATGCGGCCGCGGAGAAGATCGTGGAAACCGCGAAAAGAAACGGTGCAACCGTGTCCGGTCCCATTCCGCTTCCCACGGAGAAGGAAATCATCACGATTCTCCGTGCTGTTCATAAATATAAGGACAGCCGCGAACAGTTTGAGTACAGAACCCACAAGAGACTGATTGATGTCATCAAACCGTCTCAAAAAGCCATCGAGGCGCTTACATCCCTCGAACTTCCGGCCGGCGTCGAAATCGAAATCAAACTTTAATAATAAATAAGTAGATTTCCGGCGGGGCATGTGCGGAAATTAAAATCCTGTTTCCGTGTGTGATCCGGTTGGTCAAGTTGACCCGCCCGTGGAAGACCGCGGTGGTCAACCAATAACCTTACAAGGAGGAAAAGAAATGAAAAAGGGTATCATCGGAAAGAAGATCGGTATGACACAGGTTTTCGACGAGGTCGGAAACGTCATTCCGGTAACCATCATCGAAGCCGGACCCTGTGTGGTCGCGCAGAAGAAGACCGTCGAGAAGGACGGCTATTCCAGCGTTCAGCTCGGCTTTGAGGACATTGTTGAGAGAAAGCTCAACAAAGCGGAAAAAGGTCACTTCGCAAAAGCGGGCGTGGCCATGAAGAAGCATCTGAAAGAATTCAGACTTGACGACGCGGATTCCATGAACGTCGGCGATATCGTTGCTGCCGACACATTCGCGGCCGGCGACAGAGTGGATGTCACGGGCATCACCAAAGGCCGCGGCTATTCCGGCGTTATCAAGAGATGGGGCTGCCACAAGCTCCGCATGACGCACGGTGTCGGACCTGTTCACCGTCAGCCCGGTTCCATGGGCGCGAACTCGACGCCGTCGAGAATCTTCAAAAACAAGAAGATGGCGGGACAGTACGGAAACGAGCAGGTAACGGTCCTCAACCTTGATGTCGTCCGCGTCGATGCCGACAAAAATCTGATCGCCGTTAAGGGCGCCGTTCCGGGCGCCAAGGGCGGTATCGTGTTCATTCGCAACACGGTTAAAGCGTGAGAAGGAGGAAGAAACGATGCCTAACATGAAAGTTTTGGACATGACCGGCAAGGAAGTCGGAACCGTGGAACTTGCGGATTCCGTTTTTGCCGTCACAGTCAATGCGGCAGTGCTTCACGCCGCCGTCAGGGCGTACCTTCTCAATCAGAGACAGGGCACGCAGTCGACACTTACGAGAACCGAGGTTTCCGGCGGCGGCAAAAAGCCGTGGAGACAGAAAGGCACCGGCAGAGCAAGACAAGGCTCCACGCGTTCGCCTCAGTGGACGCACGGCGGCGTTGCGCTCGGACCGAAGCCGAGATTCTATCGCACGGACCTCAACAAGAAAGTAAAGAGACTCGCGATGAAGAGCGCGTTCTCGAGCAAGGTCGCGGACGATTCACTTGTAGTCGTCGATGCGATTACCGCGACCGAATTCAAAACCCGCACGATGGTGAATATGCTTTCCGCCGTCGGCGCATCCGGAAAAGCGCTTGTTGTTCTTCCTGCGAAGGATGAAAAGGTCGTCAAGAGCTTTGCCAACATCCCCGGTGTGAAGACCGCTTATATCAATACGCTGAATGTATACGACATCTTAAACTGCGACAAGCTTGTCGTCGCGCTGGATGCCGTCAAGAAAATCGAGGAGGTGTACGCATAATGAAGTTTGCTCACGATATCATCGTAAGACCGATCATTACGGAACAGAGCCTCGAGGCTACGAAGTCCAAAAGATACACCTTTGAGGTTCAGAAGGACGCGACCAAGCCCGAGATCGCACATGCGGTCGAGGAGGCCTTCGGCGTTACGGTCGCGGACGTCAACACGATCAACATGAAGAAAAAACCGAAGAGACTCGGTGTCCACTCGGGCTATACAAAGGCATGGAAAAAGGCCATTGTCACGCTCAAAGCGGATTCAAAATCCATTGAGTTCTTCGACGGCATGATTTGATAAGGAGGAGGAAAGAGAATGGCTACGATCAAGTATAAACCTACGACTCCTGCAAGACGCAATATGTCGGTGCCGGATTTCGCGGAAATCACGAAGTTCTCCCCCGAAAAGAGTCTTGTTGAGATCAAGAAAAAGCATGCCGGCAGAAACAGCTACGGCAGAATCACCGTTCGTCACAAGGGCGGCGGCAACAAACAGAAATACAGAATCATCGATTTCAAGCGCGCTTATACGGACGAGGCCGCGACGGTTATCGGTATCGAATACGATCCGAACAGAACCGCTTATATCGCGCTTCTCCAGTATGAGAACGGAACGAAGAAATACATCATCGCTCCGGTGGGACTCAAAGATGGCGACAAGGTGTATTCCGGTGCGCAGGCTGATATCAAGCCCGGCAACACGCTTCCGATCGCGAATATCCCGGTCGGTACATTCATCTACAACGTCGAGCTGTATCCCGGCAAGGGCGGTCAGCTTGTCCGCTCGGCGGGTTCCGCAGCTCAGCTGATGGCGAAGGAAAACGGAATGGCTCAGGTCAGACTTCCTTCCGGCGAGGTTCGTCTCATCCGTCTCGACTGCCGCGCGCAGATCGGTCAGGTTTCCAACATCGATCATGAGAACGTCAAGATCGGCAAGGCGGGCAAGACGCGCCACCGCGGCATCCGTCCGACGGTCCGCGGTTCCGTTATGAACCCCTGCGATCACCCGCACGGCGGCGGTGAAGGCCGTTCCCCGATCGGTCGTCCTTCTCCTGTAACCCCGTGGGGCAAGCCCACCAACGGTTATAAGACGAGAAACAAGAAGTCGAGAACCGAGCAGTTCATCGTAAAACACAGAAACGGTAAATAAGGAGGAGGCATTGAAATGAGCAGAAGCCTTAAAAAAGGACCTTTCGTCGAGGAAAAGCTCTATTCCAGAGTTTGCGCCATGAACGAAAAGGGCGAGAAAAAGGTATTAAAGACATGGTCTCGTGCTTCCGTGATATTCCCCGAATTTGTCGGACATACGATTGCGGTTCACGACGGCAGAAAGCATGTTCCGGTCTATGTGACCGAGGATATGGTCGGCCACAGACTCGGTGAGTTTGCGCCCACGAGAACATTTAAGGGCCATGCGGGTTCTAAAACATCAAACAACGGTAAATAATCTCGCACCAAAGCGAAGGGAGGCAAAATCAAATGGAATCAAGAGCATATCTCAAATATGCCAGAATATCCCCGCGCAAAGTACAGATTGTGCTTGACCTCATCAGAGGTAAGGATGCGGGAGAAGCAATGGCAATTCTTAAAAACACTCCTAAATCTGCGAGTGAATACCTCATTAAGCTGTTGAAGAGTGCGATTGCAAATGCAGAGCACAATTTCAGCATGGATGTAAGCAGACTTTACGTTTCCGAATGCTTCGTCTGCCCGGGGCCGACGCTGAAAAGAATCATGCCCCGCGCCAAGGGAAGCGCGGACAGAATCCTTAAGAGAACCAGTCATGTGACGATCGCTCTTAAGGAAAGAGAAGAAGCTTGAAAAGGAGGTAGGAAGAATGGGTCAGAAGGTTAATCCGCACGGTCTGCGTGTCGGTGTTATCAAGGATTGGGATTCAAGATGGTTCGCCAAAGACGAGGACTTCGGCGATACGCTTGTCTCCGACTATAAGATCAGAAAATATCTCAAAGAGAAACTGAAGACCGCAGGCGTTCCGAAGGTCGAAATCGAACGCACAGGCGCCGGCGTCAAGGTTCTCATCCACTGCGCAAAGCCCGGTATCGTCATCGGACGCGGCGGCTCGGAGATCGAAAAGCTCCGTGCTTCGCTTGAAAAAATGACCGGCAAATCCGTCAGCGTAAATGTTGTCGAGATCAAAAGCCCGGATCTGAACGCGCAGCTTGTTGCAGAGGCGATTTCGGAGCAGCTCGAGAAGAGAGTTGCGTTCCGCCGCGCGATGAAGCAGGCGATCGGCAGAACCATGCGCATGGGCGCGAAGGGAATCAAGATTTCCGTTTCCGGACGTCTCGGCGGCGCCGAGATTGCGAGAAGCGAGCACTATCATGAGGGAACCATCCCGCTTCAAACGCTCAGAGCCGATATCGATTACGGCTTTTGGGAAGCCAATACCACTTACGGCAAAATCGGCGTAAAGGTTTGGATTTACAAGGGTGAGGTCCTTTCCGGAAGAGCCGGCGCTACGGTTCAGACAGAAGCTCCCGCGGAAAGACGCGAGAGAAGAAACGACAGAAACAGAGGGGATCGCCGCGGCGGAAACAACAGAAATTTCGGCGGCAGCGGAAGACAGGCAAATACCGGCGCTTCCAGGGGTCCCAGAGAAGGAGGCAGAAGAAATGTTGTTGCCAAAGAGAGTTAAATACAGACGTGTTCAGCGCGGCCGCCTGAAAGGCAAGGCTACCCGCGGCAACACCGTTACCTATGGCTCCTACGGTCTGGCGGCGCTTGAACCGGCCTGGATCACGAGCAATCAGATTGAAGCTGCCCGTATCGCTATGACACGTTACATCAAGCGTGGCGGTCAGGTTTGGATCAAAATTTTTCCCGACAAGCCGATCACCGAGAAGCCGGCTGAAACCCGAATGGGTTCCGGTAAAGGCTCTCCCGAATACTGGGTGGCGGTCGTAAAGCCGGGAAGAGTTATGTTTGAGATGGACGGCGTTTCCGAAGAGGTCGCCAAAGAGGCTATGCGTCTTGCGTCGCACAAGCTCCCGATCAAATGTAAATTCGTGAAAAAAGAAGAAGCAGGGGAGGAATAAACCAGTGAAAGCTACAGAACTGAGAAACATGACTTCCGCTGAACTCACCTCAAAGCTCAAAGAACTGAAAAGCGACCTTTTCAAGCTTCGCTTCCAGAATGAGATCAATCAGCTCGACAATCCCCACAAAATCTCCGATGTCAAACGCGATATCGCGAGAGTGATGACGGTCCTTCGCGAGAAGGATGCGGAATAAGCCATAGAGAGGAGAGAATGTCATGAGTGAAGTTGTAGAAAGAAATCTCAGAAAAACGAGAGTCGGCAGGGTCGTGAGCGATAAGATGGACAAAACCATCGTCGTTGCGATCGAGGATAATGTGAAGCATCCGGTCTATGGCAAGGTCATCAAAAGAACGGTAAAATTCAAGGCGCACGACGAGAACAACGAGTGCGGCATCGGCGACAAGGTCATGATCATGGAGACAAGACCTCTTTCCAAGGATAAGAGATGGCGTCTTGTCGAAATCATCGAAAAGGCAAAATAAAATTCATAGTGCAAGGTTAGAGCGAAATATCGCAACCTGTGAGATGTGAATACCAAAGGAGGAAAGCACAATGATACAGCAACAATCATTGATGAAAGTCGCCGACAACACCGGCGCGAAAGAGCTTATGTGCATCAGAGTGCTCGGCGGTACCGGAAGAAGATACGGTAATATCGGTGATGTCGTGGTCGCCTGCGTCAAGAAAGCGGCTCCCGGCGGAACCGTGAAAAAAGGCGAGGTCGTCAAGGCTGTTATCGTCCGTTCTGTCAAGGGTATCAAGAGAGCAGACGGCTCGTATCTCAAATTCGACGAGAATGCCGCCGTCATCATCAAGGAAGATAAAACGCCGAGAGGCACCCGTATCTTTGGGCCTGTGGCAAGAGAGCTGCGCGAAAAGGATTACATCAAGATCCTGTCGCTGGCTCCGGAAGTACTGTAATGGAGGAATCGAAAATGAATAAGGTTCATGTAAGAAGAGATGATACCGTTATCGTAATTTCCGGCGACGACAAGGGCGCGAAGGGAAAGGTCATCGCGGTATCACCCGACGAACACAAGGTCATCGTCGAGGGCGTCAACGTCCAGACGAAGCATATGAAGCCCAGAAAGCAGGGCGAAGCGGGAGGCGTCATCAAGGTAGAAGGCGCTATGCACGCCGATAAGGTGGCTCTTTACTGCTCGAACTGCAAGGCTGGACGCCGTTCCAAAATCAAGGTCGAGAACGGCAAAAAGATCCGCGTTTGCGCAAAATGCGGACAGAAGATTTAATGCGGAGGTAACGGAAAATGGCAAGACTTAAAGATTATTACAGATCAGAAGTCGCTCCCGCATTGATGAAGAAATTTTCCTATAAGAGCCCGATGCAGATCCCGCGTTTCGACAAAATCGTCATCAACGTGGGTGCGGGCGATGCGAAGGACAATGCAAAAGCGATAGACAATATCATCGAGGAGATCACGGCGATCACCGGACAGAAAGCGGTTCCGACCTATGCGAGAAAATCGGTCGCGAACTTCAAGGTCAGACAGGGCATGAAAATCGGCGTCAAGGTGACGCTGCGCGGCGACAGAATGTTTGAATTTATGGACAGACTGTTCAATCTCGCGCTGCCCCGTGTACGTGACTTCAAGGGAATCAATCCCAATGCCTTCGACGGCCGCGGCAACTATTCGCTCGGCATCAAGGAACAGCTGATATTCCCGGAAATCGAGTACGACAAGGTCGAGAAAATCAGAGGCATGGACATCGCCTTTGTGACGACGGCGTCTACCGATGAAGAAGCAAAAGAGCTGCTCGAGCTGATGGGCGCTCCGTTTGCGAAATAATTTAGGAGGTAAGAAGAATGGCAAAAACTTCAATGAAGGTCAAACAGCAGAGACCGCAGAAGTATTCCACAAGAGAATATAACCGCTGCAAGATCTGCGGAAGACCGCACGGTTATCTCCGCAAATTCGGCATTTGCCGTATCTGTTTCCGCGAGCTTGCTTACAAGGGACAGATTCCCGGCGTAAAGAAAGCCAGCTGGTAAGCTTACGGGAGAGCACAACGCTCTCATCCGAAGAAAAATGCTCCGATCTTGTCGAAAGGAAAGCGATATGCTTTAACCATCGGCTCGCCGCCGGCGGGTGCCGGCAGCAAGGATTCGGCGAAGGGAGGTTTTCTCCCAAAACCAAGAAAACACTTGCATAAAAGGAGGATATAACAATGCAAATTTCAGACGTAATTGCAGATATGCTGACACGTATCAGAAACGCGAACAGCGCCAAGCATGAAACCGTTGACATTCCCGCTTCCGGTATGAAGAAATCGATTGCCGATATTCTCAAAGAGGAAGGCTATATTGCCAGCTATCAGATTATTGAAGACGGCAAACAGGGTGTCATCCGTATCACGCTCAAATACGGACGCGGCAAACAGAAGGTCATTCAGGGACTTCGCAGAGTATCCAAGCCCGGACTTCGCATTTACTCCAACTGTGAGGATATGCCGAAGGTCATGAACGGACTCGGAATCGCGATCGTATCCACATCAAAGGGCGTTATGACCGATAAAAAGGCTCGTGAGCTCCATGTGGGCGGCGAAGTTCTCGCCTTTGTATGGTAATGGGGAGGTAAACGGACATGTCAAGAATTGGAAGAAAAGAAATTGCCGTTCCCGCCGGCGTTACCGTTACAGTGGATGACAGCAATGTCGTCACGGTCAAAGGACCGAAGGGAACTCTCAGCACACAGATTCATAAAAACATCGGCGTCGCCGTCGACGGTGCGGTAATTCATGTGACCCGTCCCGATGACGAACGCGAGAACAGATCGCTTCACGGTCTTTCCAGAACGCTCGTCGCCAATATGGTGGAGGGTGTTACGAACGGCTATTCCAAGACGCTCGAAATCGTCGGTGTCGGTTATAAGGCGGCCAAGTCCGGCAAGACGCTGACGCTCAACCTCGGTCATTCCCATCCGATCCTGTTCGAGGAAAAGGACGGCATCACGTTTGACGTTCCGAACTCCACGACGGTTGTCGTAAACGGAATCGACAAGCAGACCGTAGGACAGATCGCCGCGCAGATCCGTGAGAAGAGACCGCCTGAGCCGTATCTCGGCAAGGGTGTCAAATATGCAGGCGAGCACATTCGCCGTAAAGCCGGAAAAACCGGTAAATAAAGAAGGGAGTGGATCACAATGGTATCTAGAAAAGACAGCAACAAAGCACGTCTTGTTCGTCATAAGAGAGTTCGCGTCAAGATTTCCGGTACGCCCGAAAGACCTCGTCTTTGTGTATATCGTTCTCTTTCCAATATCAACGCGCAGATCATCGACGACGTAAACGGCGTGACGCTTGTATCCGCATCCACCCTCGAAAAGGTATTTGAAGGTAACGGCGGAAACAAAGATGCAGCGAAGGTGATCGGCAAAACCATTGCCGAGCGTGCGCTTGCAAAAGGCATTACCGAAGTGGTGTTCGACCGCGGCGGTTATGTATATCAGGGAAGAGTAAAAGAACTTGCAGAAGGCGCCCGCGAAGGCGGACTTAAGTTCTGAGGAGGAGGAAGGACATGGCGAAAAGAATTGATCCGGCAACGCTTGAACTGAGAGAAGTCACCGTTGCCACCAACCGTGTTTCCAAAACCGTTAAGGGCGGCCGCATCGCACGCCAGACTGCAATCATGGTTGTAGGTGACGAGAACGGACATGTCGGCTACGGTCTTGGAAAGGCGTCCGAATATCCCGAAGCGATCCGCAAGGGCATTGAGGATGCAAAGAAAAACATCATCGAGGTATCCCTGAAAGGTACCACCATCCCGCACGAGGTGATCGGCGAGTATGGCGCGGCGAGAGTGCTTCTCAAACCGGCGGCTCCCGGTACCGGCGTTATCGCGGGCGGTACGGTCCGTGCCGTCGTACAGATGGCGGGCATCAAGGATATCCGTGCAAAATGCATTCGTTCGAGCAATCCTTCCAATGTCGTCAAGGCGACCTTTGAAGGGCTGAAAGCGCTTCGCACGGCCGAGGAAGTAGCGGCTATGCGCGGTGTCGACAAAGATGCACTGAAATAAAGGAGGCAGACGGAGATGGAACAAATCAAAATTACACTCACCGGAAGCCTTATCGGTTCAAGTCCCAAACAAAAGGCAGTTGCAAAGTCGCTCGGTCTTACCAAGATCGGCGATGTGACAGTTCAGAAAAACGACGCTTCCGTTTTGGGTAAGGTCAAAATCATCGCTCACCTTATCAAGGTGGAAAATGTATAATCAATATACATTCAAATTTCATTGATGTACGAAAAAATTCACAGTATAAGGAGGATACCCAAATGAAGCTACATGAACTTTCACCGGCAGAGGGTTCTGTGAAACCGGCCTTTCGCAAAGGCAGAGGCACCGGATCCGGAAACGGAAAAACCGCGGGTAAGGGTCATAAAGGTCAGAACGCGCGCTCCGGCGGCGGTGTAAGACCGGGTTTTGAAGGCGGTCAGATCCCGCTTTACAGAAGACTTCCCAAAAGAGGTTTCAAGAATGCTTTTGCCAAGCATTATGCCATTGTCAATGTGAATGCTTTGGATGCTTTCGAGGACGGAGCGGTCGTCAATGCCGATGCTCTGCTTGAAAAACGCATCATCAGAAAAACGCTCGACGGCGTGAAGATACTCGGCCGCGGCGAAATTACAAAGAAGGTTACGGTACAGGCTGCGATTTTTTCCGCCAGTGCAAAGGAAAAAATCGAATCCGCAGGCGGAAAGTGCGAGGTGGTATAAGTGTTTAAAACGCTGAGAAATGCGTGGACGATCCCAGAACTTCGCCGCAAGATCTTATTCACGCTTTTCATCGTATTCTTATACCGCGTCGGCGCAGCTATTCCGGTTCCTTTCATTGATTATCAGGCAATGCAGACGACCGCCGCATGGTACAGCGAAGGAATACTTTCTTATTTGAATATTCTTTCCGGCTATGCGTTTTCCAAAGCGACGCTGCTTGCGCTTTCCGTAACACCGTATATCAACGCATCGATTATCATGCAGCTTCTCACGATCGCGATTCCCGCGCTCGAGAGAATGTCGAAGAACGGTGAGGACGGAAGAAAAAAGATCGAAAAGATCACCCGTTATGTCACGGTCGGCATCGCTATCGTGACGGCTTACGGTTATTATGCGATTCTCGGTTCGTCGACCTATACCGGTGTTACCGGCGGCTTCCTGCTTTTTGGCAGCGGCTCCGGCTTTGACAGAATCTTTTCCGCGATTGTCATTATCGCGTGCTACACGGCGGGCGCATGCCTTGTCATGTGGCTGGGTGAAAAGATCGACGAACAGGGTATCGGAAACGGAATTTCCATGATCCTGTTTGCCAACATCGTATCGGGACTTCCGTCTACCTTTGTGCAGTTCCAGCAGAATCTCACCGCGAAACAGACGTCGGGTTATTTTGAAGGTGACTATGTTCCGATGTGGCTGCAAATCGTTCTGTGGGTCGCTGTCATTGTGGTCCTTGTCGGTTCGATTGTGTTCGTGACCTATATGTCCGACGCAGAGAGAAGGATTCCTGTCCAGTACGCGAAGCGAACGGTAGGACGAAAGCAGTACGGCGGTCAAAGCTCGAATCTGCCGATTAAGCTCAATATGTCCGGCGTTATGCCGATCATCTTTGCTTCCACGATCGTTTCGCTGCCGATTACGATCATCTCTTTCTGCAATCCGAAAGAGGGATCATTCTGGCGCGGCGTCTATAATGCGCTGTCCACCGACAGCTGGATTTATATGATCGTGCTCTTTATCCTGATCATTGCATTTGCGTATTTCTATATCTCGATTTCGTTCAATCCTGTCGAAGTGGCCAACAACCTGATGCAGCAGGGCGGTTCCATTCCGGGTATTCGTCCGGGACGTCCGACCGCGCTCTACATCAAGAAGGTGCTGAATAAGGTTGTTTTGATGGGTGCTCTTTTCCTCGGAATCGTGGCTTGCTTCCCGCTATTACTCAACATTGTGACGGGCGGACTTCTGAATGTTATCTCGTTCAGCGGCTCCACGCTCCTCATCGTTGTCGGCGTAATTTTGGAAACGGTTCGCGAGATGGAAGCGCAGATGACGATGCGTCATTACAAGGGCTTCCTCGATTAAAACGAACATACGGCGTCATCCGCCGAGACTCGGCGGATGACTTCCGGTGAAGATGAAAGCTTTACGGAATGGTTCAGATGGAAAGGAGACCGCAATATGAAGCTTATGTTTCTCGGCGCCCCCGGCGCCGGAAAGGGAACGCAGGCGGAGATTGTTTCCGAACGCTATGGAATCCCGGCGATTTCGACGGGAGCGCTTCTCAGGGAGGCGATCGGCGCAGGAACAGAGCTCGGCTTGAAGGCGAAAAGCTATATCGACGGCGGCTCGCTTGTTCCGGATGATGTCGTCATCGGTATCATCAAGGAAAGATTGAAAGCGGAGGACTGCAAAAACGGCTTTATCCTCGACGGTTTTCCGCGCACGGTCGCTCAGGCGAAAGCGCTTGACGACATGGGAATCGTCATGGATGGCGTTGTGGATATCGAGGTGGCGGATGAGGATATCGTTCGCAGACTCGGCGGACGCAGACTTTGCGGAAAATGCGGCGCGTCCTACCATGTCGAGTATAAGCCTGTCAAGGTGGACGGCAAATGTGATAAATGTGACGGAGGGCTTGTGATCCGCGCGGACGACAAGCCTGAGGTCATCAAAAGCCGTCTTGCCGTTTATCACGAACAGACAGAGCCGCTGAAAGAGTATTATGCCGAACGCGGTATACTCAAAACCGTTGTCGGTCAGGAAAAGATCGAGGATACCACGTCCTTGACCTTGGCGGCGATTGAAAGCATCAGAGGCTGATTATGGTTCAGATCAAAAACAGCGAACAGTTGGCTATTATGCGTAAGGCGGGGAGGATCACCGGTGAGGCGATTCTTGCGGCGCGGGATCATATAAGAGAGGGCGTCAGTACGAGGGAGCTCGATACGGTCATCCGGCATTATATTGAAAAATGCGGCGCAAAACCTTCATTTTTAGGCTATGGAGGCTTTCCCGGCAGTGCTTGCATCAGCATCAACAATGAGGTCATTCACGGAATCCCGAGTGCCTCCAAAATTCTGCACGAAGGGGACATTGTCAAAATCGATGTCGGCGCTTACTACCATGGCTTCCATGGAGACAGCGCGAATACTTTCGGTGTCGGCAGAATTTCGGAGGAGGCCGCAAAGCTCATCGAAGCGACCAAGGAAAGCTTTTTCCGCGGTGCAAAGAAGGCGGTCGCGGGCGGACGGATCGGCGATATCGGTTCGGCGGTCAGCGAGTATGCGGAAAGCTTCGGATACGGCGTTGTCCGCAAATATGTTGGCCACGGCGTCGGACAGAATCTGCATGAGGACCCCGAGGTCCCGAATTTCGGAACGGCCGGCAGAGGAACGAGACTTTATACCGGTATGACGATTGCCATCGAGCCCATGATCAATATGGGTTCTCCGGATGTCAAGGTCCTTTCCGACGGCTGGACGGTCGTCACGGTCGATGGCGCTTTATCTGCCCATTATGAGCACACCGTTGCCATAACGGACGGTGAGCCGGTGTTTCTCACCTTGGTGGAGTGATTGATTCGGTTATGAAAAAGAAGCATTCCCCGACGCCGGCGGTTGTTCCCGACAGAACGGATTTCCGTGTCGGAGAGATTGCCGTTTCCACGGCAGGACATGACGCGGGACTGATTTTTGTGATTATTGCGGGAATCGACGACCGTCATGTGCTTGTGGCGGACGGAAAGGCGAGAAAGCTTGCGGCGCCGAAAAAGAAAAAGATGCGGCATTTAAGCATATTTACAAGGCTGTCGGAGGAGGATACGGAGAAGCTCCGAAACGGAAGCGTCAATGACAGCTTCCTGCGAAAGACAATCTCCTCACTTGACCTCGAACAGCTAACCCAAAGTTAAATTTTACGAATTTAAGGAGGGGCATTATGCCAAAGGACGATGTTATGGAATTTGAGGGCACGGTCATCGAGGCGATGCCCGGTGCTACCTTCAAGGTGAAGCTTCCCAACGGACATATTGTGCTGTCACAGATTTCGGGAAAGCTTCGTATGAATTCGATTCAGATTGTTCCGGGCGACAGAGTCACGGTGGAGGTTTCCGTCTATGACCTGAACAAGGGACGCATCACGTGGAGACTGCGTGAAAGCTAAGCCCCGGATATCATTTATTATTCAAGTAAGGAAAGGAACGGTGTAATACACATGAAAGTTAAACCTTCCGTTAAAAAGATCTGCAACAAATGCAAGATCATTAAAAGAAAAGGCCATGTAATGGTCATTTGCGAAAACCCCAAGCATAAGCAAAAACAGGGCTGAGCACACAACAAAGAAAGGGAGGTGTATTTCCAGAATGGCTCGTATAGCTGGTGTTGAAATTCCAAATCAGAAGAGAGTTGAAATCGGTCTTACCTATATCTACGGGATAGGCAGAGCAACCTCGAATAAGATTCTTGAAAAGACCGGTATCAATCCCGATACACGCTGCAAGGATCTTACGGAAGATGATGTTTCCAAGCTTCGCGATGAAATCGAAAACTTCCATAAGGTGGAGGGCGACCTGCGCCGCGATGTTTCGATGGATATCAAGAGAATGGTCGAAATCGGATGCTACCGCGGTATCAGACACAGAAAAGGTCTGCCGGTTCGCGGTCAGAGAACGAAAACAAATGCGAGAACCAGAAAAGGTCCGGCAAAGACCATCGCAAATAAGAAGAAATAAGGAGTGATAGACAAATCATGGCTAAAGCAACAACCAAAAAGGTAGTCAGAAAGCGCCGCGAACGTAAAAATGTCGAAAAAGGCGCGGCTCATATCCGCGCAACCTATAACAATACGATCGTAACTATCACTGATGTCGCCGGCAATACGGTATCATGGGCGTCCGCGGGTGAGCTTGGATTTAAAGGCTCGAGAAAATCCACTGCGTTTGCCGCTCAGATGGCTGCGGAAACGGCGGCGAAGATCGCGGCGGACAACGGAATGAAGAGCGTCGAGGTTTATGTGAAGGGACCCGGTCAGGGAAGAGAATCGGCCATCCGTGCGCTTCAAACACAGGGGCTTGAAATCACATTGATCCGCGACGTCACACCGGTTCCGCACAACGGATGCAGACCGCCGAAAATCAGACGCGTATAAAGAAGGAGGTACGAAACGATGGCAAAGAATACACAGCCTGTTTTGAAGCGCTGCAAGGCGCTGGGGCTTTCACCGGCTGTTCTCGGTTATTCCAAGGAGACAAAACGCAATCCGAAACCGATGCGCCGTAAACAGTCCGAATACGGCATGCAGCTGATTGAGAAACAGAAGGTAAAATTTATTTACGGCGTGCTTGAAAAGCAATTCCGTTCTTATTATGCAAAGGCTGAGCGTAAACAGGGCATTACGGGTGAGCTTCTTCTGCAAGAGCTGGAGCGCCGTCTGGACAATGTAGTATTCCGTATGGGTTACGCAAGCACAAGACGCGAGGCAAGACAGCTTGTCAATCACGGACATTTCACCGTAAACGGAAAGCGTGTTAACATACCGTCTTATCAGGTTCGCGTCGGTGAAGTGATTGCGATTAGTGAAAAATCACGTAAGAGCGAAAAAATCAAATCCCTGATTGAGGAATTTGGAAAAAAACCGATGCCGAAATGGATCGATAAAGCCGCCGAAGCATATGAGGGAAAAATTATTGCTCTGCCCGCGCGTGATGATATCGACTATGAAGTATCCGAGCACCTGATCGTCGAGTTGTACTCCAAATAATCATGACCCCCGACGCATGCGCATCGGGAGTGTATCCCGAAAATCGGTGCGTCAATTTCCGATACAAATTGTATTTGTGTTTTATACTAAATAGGAGGGTTAATTAGATGATTGAAATAGAAAGACCGAATATTACGGCTGTCGAATCGGATAACGATCCCAAAAGAGGTACCTTTGTTTTGGAACCGCTTGAAAGAGGCTACGGCATCACGCTCGGAAATTCTCTGCGCAGAGTTCTGCTCAGCTCGCTTCCCGGCGTTGCGGTCGTCAGCATCAAAATCAGCGGCGGAGACAAGGATATTCTTCATGAGATTTCAACGGTTCCCGGCGTAAAAGAGGACGTCTGCGAAATCGTTTTGAACGTTAAGGGTATTACGGCAAAATTATATCCGCAAACGACCAAAACGGTGTCGATCGACGTTACGGGTCCGAAAGACGTTACCGCGGGAGATATCGCCTGCGATGCCGATATCGAGATCCTTAATCCGGAGCATCATATTGCAACGGTTTCCGACGGTGTGCGTTTCAAAATGGAGCTTACCTTCGATCACGGCCGCGGATATGTTTCGCAGGAGAAGAATAAACAGACCTATTCGGCCGGACAAATCGGCGTGATTTATGTGGATTCTATATTTACCCCTGTTTACAACGTGAGCTATAAGGTGGATCCCACCCGTGTCGGCAATGTAGTCGATTATGATAAGCTTACGCTTGATGTTTTGACGAACGGTACGATCTCGGCAAGAGAAGCCGTATCGCTCGGAGCCAAGATACTCAACGAACATCTCAACCTCTTTGTGGAGCTGTCTGACGAAGCAAAGAGTGCGGAGATCATGGTGGAAAGAGAAGAAACCAAGAAAGAAAAGGTCCTTGAGATGACCATTGAGGAGCTTGATCTGTCTGTGCGCAGCTTCAACTGCTTGAAGCGCGCAGGCATTGATACTGTGGAGGATCTTACGAGCAGCACCGAGGCGGATATGATTAAAGTCCGCAACCTCGGCAAGAAATCGCTCGAAGAGGTGATACAGAAACTCCATTCGCTCGGACTCAGCCTTAGAAAAGAGGAAGACTGAATCCGCGTTTAGGATTGGAGAAAGCATCAGAAAACAGAGAGAATATTGGTTGAATCCTTTTAAAAAGGGGCAATTTGCCCCGCTATTGGTGCGGTGCTGCGGTTTTTCGCATATTGGCGCTTGAAAACTGTCTTTTCCGGCTCTATCTCCCTTTTTTCTGGGGAGGATATGCGGGATGCAGACTGCACTTATTAAACAGGCAAAGGAGGAATAGTATAATGCCCGGAACCAGAAAACTTGGCAGACCTACTGCCCATAGAATGGCGATGCTGAAAGGCATGGTGACCTTGCTTTTGGAAAACGGTTCGATTGAGACGACTGTGACAAGAGCCAAGGAAGTCAGATCTCTGACAGATAAAATGATTACGCTCGGAAAGAAGAATACGCTTGCTTCCCGCCGTGCTGCGCTTTCTTTCATTACGAAAGAAGACGTCGTCAAGAAGCTTTTTGATGAAATCGCTCCCGCTTATGCGGAGAGAAACGGCGGCTATACGGCTGTCTACAAGATCGGCCCGCGCCGCGGCGATGCTGCCGAAATGGCGATCGTCAAGCTTGTCTGATATGAATAAAAATAAAAACGGACTGATAAAAATCAGTCCGTTTTTTGTATCGTAACACAAATCGAACGGGAAACGACAAAACCGCGACAGGATGCGGTCGGGCGTTCCGCCAACTATACGATGGATACAACGCCTCATTGTATAGCTGCTTTTCTTGGTACGAGGGGAAAAGCACGTATCCGCGATTTTTATTCTTCTATGATTTTGATGCTTGTGATGACGGGCTGTTTGTCCGCCGGAATGGTTCCGTTGCCATCTGTCGGTTCGGCATCTTCACAGATCGCATCCACGACCTCCATGCCGGAGATCACATGGCCAAACGCGGCGTACTTGCCGTCAAGATATGTGCTGTCCTCATGTACGATGAAGAACTGTGAGCTTGCGGAATTGTATGATGAGCTTCTCGCCATGGAAATGGCGCCGCGTACATGGGAAATGTTGTTTTTCACGCCATTGGCAGAAAATTCGCCCTTGATGGTTTCACTAGACCCGCCGGTGCTGGTACCGTTTGGACTTCCTCCCTGAATCATGAAGTTAGGCATGATCCGGTGGAACGTGAGTCCGTCATAGAAGCCCTCATTTGCGAGCTTTACGAAATTGGCGACCGTGATGGGCGCGGTTTTGGCGTCTAATTCAACGGTGATGACGCCGTAATTTTCCACGGTGATTTCCGCGATATAGGTTTTGGTCTTTCCACAGGAGCAACAGAGAAGCGCGATAAGAGAAAGCGTGATAAAGACGGTAAGTGCTTTTTTCATGGATGAAAAATTCCTTTCTTTTCCGTAAAGAGGTTATCCCCGTTTGACGCGGATTCTCATTTCCGCACCGGGTGCGTCGAGGACTTCGATTTGCAGCTTCCAATCGGGTGAGACGCCCTCGGGGAAGCGGTTGAGCGAATACGATTCCGAAGCGGCGCCGCAGTAGAGCGAGGAATCGAAAAGTCCGGTTTTCGGGTCGTCGGAGGCATAAAAGAACGGGTCCTCCGTGATGTTTTTCTCCTTGAAGCAGGGACCGTATTTGACAAAATTGCCGGCCTCGTCCGTGATTTCGGTGAACATGCTGCGAAGTCTTATGGCGTTTCCGAGGTCATGACGCTTTCCCTCGGGACGGTTGGAGGAGACGCACTGCGCCTTGGTGAACCATTCGCGATTGATTGCCTCGTCTACCTGCCAAATGATGATGCCGCCCTTGGAATCGCCGGGGGTCAGTTTTTCCTCGAAGCCTTCTTTGAGGCGGATTTCACAGAGGAAATATTCGTCCGGGTCGGGCGTTGTGATTTTCAGCACCTTGTATTTGCCGGAAAGCGTGGAGTAAAGCGTATATACGCCGTCCTCGTCCGCAGTCTCCTCTTGTGCCCAGCCGAGATAAATTCTCTGATACGGGTCGATGTAGGCGGGCTTGGTGCCGCTGTCGAGGTGATTGCCCCACGACATCAGCGAGAAATTGAGCGGAAGCGGCCAGCCGAATACATAGTCCGCAGGCGGGGTATAGCGGCAGTACATGTCCTGCGCGCCCACGTTGTGCGCAAGCTCGTGCGCCGGCGTGCCGATTGTGATTGGGCCATGGGAATTGTATTCGCCGACATTGGATACGCGCACGACTTTGACGCCGCCGCTCATCTGGGCGTCGGTGGGCTGGCTGGTTCCGTGCACCATGAAGCGGTGGCTCGGAATCGGTCCGTCTTCGCAGACGACCTTGGAAAATTCCTCGTCCGCCTTGGTGGACGCACGGTCATAGCCCGCGTTGAGAATGACGATGGCAAGCTCATCCGGTGTGATGATGCCGTCTCCGTTTTTGTCGTATTTGGCAAAATCGATGTAAGGATCGCAGGCCTCGACGATGTCATGAATGGCCTTGGCCGCCGCGGTCTCATTGGTATAGCCTTCGAGATTGCGCAGCGCAGCGGGATGCGGCAGGGGCACCGTGATTTCCAAAATTCCCTCCGGCGCATTTTCTCTTTGCGGATGATCAATATGTACGGGATAGAACCAAAACTTTCCGAGCGTCATCTCCTTATAAAAATTCATAAGGGAGTAGCCGTTCTCTCCGAAGAAGCGCTCATAGCAGTCCTCCGGCTTGGAGAGCGCCCATTGCTCGCCGAAAATCGGCGAGGTTTTGTCATATAACAGCTCGGGATGTGCGGGGTCATAGTCGTTTTTGCCGTTGCCGTTCGGGTCGAAGCTTGCGATGACGAGCAGCAGCGGTGCGGGTGTCAGTGGTTTCATGACGGATTCCTTTCTTACGTAAAAAGAATATAACAACGAATTTATTTTATCACAAGGGACACACAAGGTCAAGAATAAGCGGCAAATTTAACATTCTGTTCAATTTGCCGCTTATCCTATTATCCTTTGAATTGGCTGTTGTAAAGCTCCGCGTAGAAGCCGCCCTTTTGAAGCAGGGAAGCGTGCGTACCGCTTTCGATGATGCTTCCGTTTTTCATCACGAGAATGATATCTGCCTCGCGGATGGTGGAAAGCCGGTGCGCCACGATAAAGCTGGTCCGTCCTTCCATCATGACGGCGAAGGCATTCTGAATTTTCATCTCTGTGCGCGTATCGATGGAGGAGGTGGCTTCGTCGAGAATCAGCATCGGCGGCAGGCAAAGCATGACGCGCGCAATGCAGAGCAGCTGCTTCTGTCCCTGTGAGAGCCCGCTGTCGTCGCCGATAACGGTATCGTAGCCCGCGGGAAGCCGCTTGATAAAGCTGTGCGCGTGGGAGGCTTTGGCGGCGGCGATAATCTCCTCATCGGTGGCATCGGGCTTCCCGATCGCGATGTTTTCACGCACGGTTGCCGTTTTCAGCCATGTTTCCTGCAAGACCATGCCGTAGCTTTTCCGCAGGCTTTTTCTTGTGATATCGCGGATATCCGTGCCGTCCACGCGGATTTCTCCCGCGTCCACATCGTAGAAGCGCATGAGCAGGTTGATGAGCGTTGTTTTGCCGCAGCCGGTGGGTCCGACGATGGCGACGCGGCGTCCGGCGGGAACGGAAAGATTGAAGTTGCGGATAAGCGGCTTTGCGGGCACATATGAGAAATCGACGTTTGTGATTTCCATTTCACCTTTTGCCTTATCAAGGACGACCGCATCCGGCGCGTCGGGGATCTGCGGTGTCTCACAGATGAGCTCGAAGAGCCTTGCGGCGCAGGCGAGCGCGTTTTGAAGCTCCGTCACGACGCCGGAAATCTCGTTGAACGGCTTCGTATACTGGTTGGCATAGCTGAGAAAAATCGAGAGGCTTCCGACGGTGAACGTCGGGTTTGTAATAACGGAGAGTGCGCCGACAAGTCCCACGCCGGCGTAGACGATGCTGTTGACAAAGCGCGTCGTCGGATTCACGGTCGAGGAATAGAATACCGCGCGCCGCGAGCATTTTTCCAGTCTCTCGTTGATTTCCTCGAAAGTTTCGGAAACCTCGGCCTCGTGCCCGTATGCGCGCACCACCTTTTCATTGCCGATAATCTCATTGATAAAGGCGGTCTGCTCGCCGCGCGTTTCCGATTGAAGCCGGAACATCGAATAGGTCCGCTTCGCGATGAAGCTTGCCGCGAAAAGGGAGAGCGGCGT
The DNA here is from genome assembly GCA_934446365.1 of uncultured Eubacteriales bacterium. GTDB lineage: Bacteria > Bacillota > Clostridia > Oscillospirales > CAG-272 > QALR01. The sequence goes on from CAKSDZ010000001.1 coordinate 60,084, forward strand.
CACGAGCACGACGACGAGCGCGATTTTCCAGTTGATGGCGAACATGAATGCGAGTGTGCCGATGATGGTGATGACGCCGGTGAAGAGTTGGGAAAAGCCCATAAGCAGTCCGTCGGAGAACTGGTCGGCGTCGGTGATAATACGGCTGACGATTTCCCCGTGTGCGTGGGAATCGATATAGGAAACGGGCAGGCTTTGGAGCTTTGCGAACGCTTCGCTGCGGATATCGCGCACGACGCCGTAGGTAATTCGGTTGTTGATGATGTTCATGAGCCATTGAAAGAGGGCTGCCGCTGCGGCCGCGACGGCGATTTTGATAAGCAAGGCGGCGATGTCGTCAAAATACACTTTCCCGGGCTCGAGAATGAGATCGATGGCATCACCGATGAGAATCGGTACATACAGGGTCAGAACGACCGAGGCTGCGGCAAGCAGTAGGGAGAGAAGAAGTGCCGGCGTATAGCGTTTCAGATAGTTCAGCACCTTTTTTAGGGTGCCGCGGGAGGCTTTCTTTTGGCTTTTCATATCCGCGCTTCCTCCTTTTCCCTCGGAAATTGAGAATAATAGATTTCCTGGTAGACGGGGCAGCTTTCGAGCAGCTCCGCATGTGTGCCGCGTCCGGCGATTCTGCCGTCGTCGAGGACGATGATTTGGTCCGCATGAGAAATAGAGGCCGCGCGCTGCGACACGATGAAAACGGTGTGTTCCCCCTCCATTGTCCGGACAGCGGCGCGCAGGCGCGCGTCCGTGGCATAATCGAGCGCGGAGGCGCTGTCGTCAAAGATGATAATATCGGGATTGCCGACAAGGGAGCGTGCGATGCCGAGCCGCTGACGCTGTCCGCCGGAGAGATTTTTGCCGCCCTGCTCGATTACGTAGTCGAGGCCGCCCTCCTTGCCCTCGACGACGTCGCGCGCTTGGGCGGTATCGAGTGCGCGCCAGATTTCCTCGTCGGTGGCATCCGGCTTGCCCCATCGGATATTTTCCCGAATGGTGCCGTGAAAGAGCACCGCCTTCTGCATGACAATGCCGATTTTTTTCTTTAAAATATCGTCGGAATAAGCCCGCACGTCTATGCCGTCTATGAGGACTTCGCCGCGCGTCGCGTCATAAAAGCGGGGAATGAGTTCCACAAGCGAGGTCTTGCCCGAGCCGGTACCGCCGATGATGCCGACCGTTTCGCCGCGGCGGACGGTGAAATCGATATCCGTGAGCGATTCGTCCGAGGCGTTTTGATAGGTCAGTCCGACATGCCGGAAAGTGACGGCGAAATCGTTCTGCTTTTCCTTGTTTTCCGCCGTGGGACGCGGCGCTCCTCCGTCCTCGAGCATCGCCTCAATGCGGTCGGCACATGCTGCGGATTTTGTCATGGTGATAATCAGATTTGCAAGCTTGACAAGTTCGATGAGAATCTGCGACATATAGTTGTAAAGCGCAATGACGGCGCCTTGTGTGATAACGCCCGCTTCAACGCGCAGCGCGCCGACGTGAATCAGCACGATAATCGCGAGATTGATGATAAGATAAGTCAAGGGATTCATGAGCGCCGAGATTTTGCCGGCGAATTTCTGCACGGCCGTGAGCGCCGCATTGTGCCGGTCGAACTCGCGGATTTCGTTTTCCTCGTCCGCAAATGCGCGGATGACGCGCGTTCCGGAAAGGTTCTCGCGCGTGATGCCAAGCACCCGGTCAAGACCGGTCTGCACCTTTCGGTAGAGCGGGATTCCGGCGAGCATGATGCCGAATACGACGACGCACAGCACGGGAATCGCGACGGCAAAGACGAGCGCGGCCTTCCCATCGATGGTAAACGCCATAATCATCGAACCGAATACGATGACGGGAGAACGGGAAAAGAGCCGCAGCGTCAGATTCACGCCGGACTGCACCTGCGTGATATCGCTTGTCATGCGCGTGATCATGGTCGAGGTGCCCATCCGGTCGATGTCGGAGAAGGAGAGCTTCTGCGTGTGAGCAAAGAGCGCCGAGCGGATATTTTTCGAGAAGCCGACCGCGGCCTTGGCCGCAAAATACTGCGCGAACATCGTGCAGGTGAAGCCGACAAGTCCGAGCAGCACGAGAAGTCCGCACATGCGGAAAATATAGGGCTTGTCGCCTGCCGCAATGCCGATGTCGATGATGTTTTTCATGACGAGCGGAATCATCAGCTCGAAAATCGCTTCCAGCACCTTGAAAAAGGGTGCGGATACCGCGGAGGCGGTATATCCTTTCATATATTTCAAAAGCTTTGTCAAATCCATTTCCTCCGGAAATTATGAAATATTGTGGTTTTGATGATATTCCCTTAATCCGCTGCCGCGTCGCTCTCGCGTTTGCGCCGGTTGTACGGACAGACGCGCATACAGATACCGCAGACGGCGCCGCGTCCGATATCCTTGTAGGTTTTCATATGCGCGGAGCAGCGTGCCGCGTCGAGAATCGTGTCCCGCGGCGCGCCGTAAACGTAGTTCCTGCCGGTGATTGCACCGGCGGGGCAGGCGTTTTTGCAGATTTCACAGGTACCGCAGCCCTCTGTAATCACGGCGCCCGACGGGATAAGCGGCATATCGGTGAGCACGGTCGCAAGGCGCACCTTGGAGCCGTATTCTTTGGTGATGAAAAGCCCGCTTTTCCCGATGAAGCCGAGGCCTGCAAGCACCGCCGCCGTTTTGTGCTGAAAGACGCCGCGGTAGGCATCCTTATCGGTATTCGTGCTTTGTGAGGCGGCAATGGGCAGCGCCGAAAAGCCGTGTGCTTCGATGAAATCCACGGCGTCCAGCGCAAGAAGGTCGAGCTTTGTGTTGGTGATGCGGTAATGATGGAAATATTGAATGGAGGGCCTGCCGTCGATTGTTTCCACGACCGTATCGGAGAGCCTGCGCACAATCGTCACGGCGAAGTGCAGAGCGGGGAAGTCCGGCGACGCTTTGTCCCCCAGCGCGGAAAAGCCGACAAGCGAGGCACCGTTTTTTATAAGACAGCTTTGAAGTTCATCCTCAAACATCCCTATCCTCCCGGATTTCTGCCGCATTTCGCGTGTTTTTCCTCAATATTCTATCACAAAAAGCTGCCTGTGGCAATATGATAACGGGAAAACTGAATATTTTTTGCGGGATTCGGCATATATTGTCAGTATGACGAATGAATACATTCGGAAAATATGCTTTGTCGGAGGAAATCTATATGGACAGATGCAGCATCAACGATTTGAAGGATAAAGAGGTCATCAACATTTGCGACGGAAAGCGGCTCGGATACATAAACGATGTGGAGATCGACGTATGCTCCGGCTGTGTGCTGGCCATCGTCGTTCTGTTCGACTGCCGCGTGTTCGGCTTTGGAAAATGCGAGGAGCTGGTCATTCCGTGGGATAAGATCGGCTGCTTCGGAAAGGACGCGGTGCTCGTAAACGTGGATATTTCGCTCTATGAAAAGCTCGGATGCGAGAAAAAGTCGGGGAAAAAGTGAAAAATATCATAAAACCCCTTGCATTTCCGGCGATTTTATGATAAAATAAATCGGATTTTCGGAGCTTTGTGCATCCGAATCCCGAAAAATCAAAATCCGCACACAGCGGCGGCATGCGCTTGGTGCCCCAAGGGAGGGCTTTGCATGGAAATTTATCCGCGCTGTGGAGGAAAAAACCAAAAAGGAGAAAAAATCATGGCAGTCATTTCAATCAAGCAGCTGCTCGAAGCAGGCGTCCATTTCGGACATCACACGAGAAGATGGAACCCCAAGATGGCGGAATACATCTTCACGGAAAGAAACGGCATCTATATCATCGACCTTCAAAAAACGGTCGGCAAGATCGACGAGGCCTACAATTTTGTAAAGGAGCTTTCGGCTGAGGGCGGCGACCTTCTCTTCGTGGGAACGAAGAAGCAGGCGGCGGACGCCATCAAGGAAGAGGCGGAGCGCTGCGGCATGTACTATGTCAACGTGCGCTGGCTCGGCGGCATGCTCACGAACTACAAGACAATCAAGAGAAGCATCGGACGTCTCGCATCCCTCGAAAAGATGAAAGAGGAGGGAACCTTCGACCTGCTTCCCAAGAAGGAAGTGGCGAAGCTCACAAAGGAAATGGAAGACCTCGAGAGAAATCTCGGCGGTATCAAGAATATGCCCGGACTTCCGGCGGCGGTATTCATCGTAGACCCGAGAAAAGAGCACAATGCCGTGTTGGAAGCGAAGAAGCTCGACATTCCGGTTATCGCCATCGTCGACACGAACTGCGATCCTGACGACGCGGATTATATCATTCCCGGAAACGACGACGCGATCCGCGCAATCAAGCTGATTTCCAGCGTCCTCGCCGACGCCGTCATCGAGGGCAAGCAGGGCGAGCAGACGACCGCGGCTCCCGCGGAGGAAGCGGCGGCAGAAGAAGCAGCCGAGGTCGAAGCTGCCGAAAGCACCGAAGCTTAATGCGAACCGCGCATAGATATTAAAATTCACAGAGGAGGATAAGAAAATGGCAAATATATCCGCACAGATGGTCGGCGACCTGAAAAAGAAAACAGGCGCGGGGCTGATGGACTGCAAGCGTGCGCTTGTGGAGTCGGACGGAGACGTCGATGCCGCCATCAAACTGCTCAGAGAAAAGGGACTTGCCGCCGCCGCTAAAAAAGCGGACAGAATCGCGGCGGACGGTCTTGTATCGATACTCAAAGACGGCAACACCGTCGCAATGGTCGAGGTCAATTCCGAAACCGACTTTGTCGCGAAGAACGCGACTTTCGTTGAGTTTGTCAATGGGATTCTGAGAACGATTGTCGCCTGCAAACCGGCGACGCTTGAGGCGCTCGGCGCCTGCAAATTCGACGGCACGGAATACACCGTCGACGAAACCGTTAAGGATAAAATTTTCACGATCGGCGAGAAGATTTCCGTTCGCCGCTTCGTCGTCATCGAAGGCATCACAAGCACTTATGTTCACGGAAACGGCGCAATCGGCGTCATCGTGAAATTTGACGTCGAGCCTTCGCTTGCAACCAACGATAAATTTGTGGAATTTGCGAAGAACATCGCGCTCCAGGCCGGCGCTTATGCGACCCCTTATCTCGACCGTGATTCCGTTCCGGCGAATGTCATCGCGGAGGAAAAGGAAGTCGTGATTGCGCAGATCAAGAACGATCCGAAGAACGCGACGAAGCCCGAGGCGATCCTCGACAAGATGGCGGCCGGAAAGCTCGGCAAATTCTACGAGGAGAACTGCCTTGTCGAAAAGGAATATATCAAGGACGACAACATGAAAGTCAGCCAGTATATCGCATCCGTTGCGAAAGAGCTTGGCACGACGATTAAGATTGTCGAATTTGCCAGATTTGAAAAGGGCGAGGGCATTCAGAAGAGAGAGGACAATCTCGGCGACGAGGTTGCCAAGATGCTCGGCAAATAAGCTACTGTTTATAAAAAATACCGCAGAAATGCGGTATTTTTTTGCGGATAAAATTCGGGAGGCTCACCTTGCATGTCGGACGCTATGCAGTGGCTCCATGATGAAAAAGCGCCGGAAAGCCATAGACTGACAAGGCTTTCCGACGTTTTACGTTATTTCTGCCGCATATTTTGAACATATAACGATCTTATATTGAATGTAATAAAAATAAAAATCTTGTAAAACTTTTCAAAACATGTTGACAAATCGTGCAAGGCACGTTATAATATAGAAAACAGGCAGGCCGACGTACGGGAATACGTCAGCCCTGCATAAGAAGTGTTGTAGCACTCCCCACACAACCGGATAACCGGCACCCTATCAAAATTATAGCAGACAATAGCAGGGTTTACAAGGGATATCCGTAAAATGGGGGCTTGAATCTGACGGTTTTTCCGAAAAGACAGATATGCCGTGCCATACGCTTTTATGCGCTTGTGGCACGGATTTTTTATCGCTCAAATTGAGCCGCTCGCCAAAGAGCGGCGGAACGGAGAAATCATATGTTAAACTGCCATCCATCCTGCAAACAGTCGATGCGGCCGTTCAAGCCGCATCAAAAAAGGACGCCGTGCGTCCGGATATTGATGTTAAGTTAAGTTCCGTGGTTCGGAGTTCTCTGAGAGAACAAAAAGCCGCCGGACTTCGGCAGAGCAAGCACCTCCGCCGAAGCTCCGCATCAGGTGAACAGGCACCCTACGCGACCGAAAAATCGGGTTCCGGACAGCAAATTCAGTATAACACATTTTTTGTGATTTTTCAAGAGCTGTTCATAACATCTATGCGTCAACATATGACGGGATGTCCGATTTGAGCCATCGCAAAGGTTTGTATTTTGATACTGACCGCGTGGGGATTGCAAAAAAGAGAGCCGCAGGCGCTCTTATCCCTGCGCGGTATTTTGTTTTTCGAGGAGGCTCATGACTCTTTTCTACCGGCATGCCGCTCCCGCCCTGTGGAGCTCATGCGTCGGAGGACGGCGGTCATTGTGCCTCTTTTGACTCAGTTCAAAAATAGATTTACCCAAGGACAATGGCGTTTTGGTCCATATGAGGCACCAAAGGACAGCCGATTGCGAAAGGAGGAAGCGAAAACAGGGATTTTCACAGACCGAAATATACGGGGAACCACCCGATAAAAAGAATGGAGGAACCAAAACATGACAAGCAGACAATTCAAAACGGAAAAATTCGAGGAGTTCAAAACGGAATTGCAGGAATATGCGCGAAGCAAGCCCTACTGCCCGATCTATGAGACAGATGTCCGTCTGAACGGCGAAAAATATACCCTTTTCATCCAGCCGGACAGGAACAACAGAATGTATATCTTATATGCGCTGTGGGCGGGCGCCGACAAGGAGACGGGCGCCGCGGCTTATGAGATGATTACCAAAGGCGCCCTTCTGTCCTCTCTCATGGAGATGATTGTTTATCAGGGACTTGCCAAGCAGCCCGTCTGACAAAAGGGAACTGCCGCCGATAAAAAATCCGGAAAGCACGGATGCTTTCCGGATTTTTGAATTTTTACCGTCACGGGGAAAAGCGGTGTTATTTCTTTTCTTCCGTATCGCCCGTATTGCGGTCTTTCCGTTTTTTCCGCTTGCTGCGCTCCGCAGCGATGATGATAACGGCGATGATGCCGCCGAGCAGCAGGAACGGGAGCACCCAAACGATGCCTAAAAATACCGTCGATATTACGTTGCCGAACGTCTCGAACGCGCCGGTAAAGGCATTCCCGACGCGCTGCCAGTAGCTAATCTCCACGGCGGGCTGATATTTGCGCACTTCGGACAGGGTGATATAGACATAGGAATAGTTGACGGATTTATCCATCAGCTGCAATTTGGAATTGATCGAATTGATTTGGGAACGCACCTGCGCGAGCTTATCTTCAAGCGTGAGAAGATAGTCGAGCGAATCCGCCTTTTCCAGCATGGCCGTGAGCCGTTCCTCCTGCAAAAGAAGGCTGTCGAGCTGCGCCTTGTAGCCATAATAGGAATCCGTGATATCCTCCGTGGTGAGGGTGGAGCGCAGAACGTTGCATTCCGCTTCTATGGCTTCGAGATATTCGTCGACCTTGTCCGCCGGCACACGTATCGTATAGGACGCATACCTTGTGCTGTCCGACGAGCCGGATATGCTGGTGCTTCTTTCGGAGGATTCCGAGACGTATCCGCCAAGGGCTTCCGCCGTGGAAACGATGAGCGTGCCGGCTTTGGTGAAATCAAGGGTTTCAAGCTCCAGCTTATAGGTTTTGACGATCTTTCTTGTGACGGAATCGTCGTCGGTGGCGATATCATCCTTGAAAACATCGCCGCTTTCCTCTCCCTTGGAGGGGGAATTGCCGTCATAACCGCCCGGGTCATAGCTGTCTTTCGAGCTTCCGCAGGAGCAGAACACCGCAAGAAGCATGAGAAGCGAAAGGAGCAGCGCGATTGACTTTTTCATAAAATACCTCCTTCAAATAAAAAATAAGGAATGGTCTGCCATCAGTATAGCCTGTTTTGGCAAAAATGTCAAGCGAATTTGTCATTCTTTTTATGATTAGTCGATTTTGCCGTCCGAAAAACTCACAAAGAGCGGATTATTTTTTGTAATTGGCAATGGAGGCTTCCACCGTCGCGAGCTTCTCGGCGTAAGCCGTTTTTTTCGCTCTTTCTCCGTCAATGACGGCGGCGGGCGCTTTCGATACGAAGCCCTCGTTTGCGAGCTTTTTATCGATGCGTTCGATTTCGGAGAGAAGCTTTTGCTTTTCCGCTTCCAGCCTTGCGATTTCCTTTTCGATATCGATGATTTCGGAAAGCGGAATGAAAATCGTCGCCTTGTCGGAAATGATCTGCACGCATCCCTCGCCGGTAAATGCCTCGGGATATTCCACGGAGGAAGCGCCGGCGAGCTTTTCAAAGAACGCTGAAACCGCAGGGGAAAACGTTTCATGGTCGGGAGAAACGATATACACCTTCGCTTTTTTCGACGGTGGCACATTCATTTCGGCGCGGCGGTTGCGGATCTGCCGGATCGCCGTGATGAGAAGCTCCATCGAGGCCTCTTCCTTTTCAAAGACAAGCTCCGCGCGGTATTCGGGATAGCGTGTGATGACGATGCTCTCGCCCTCGTGCGGCAGCGCCTGCCAAATCGTTTCCGTGATGAAAGGCATAAACGGATGGAGCAGCTCCATCGCACCGCGCAGGACGTATGCGAGCACGCGGCAGGCGTTCCCGTAGTCCTCTCCCTCCTTGACGAAAAGGCGGGGCTTTATGACCTCGATATACCAGTCGCACAGCACGCTCCAAAGGAAATCGTAAAGCTTGGCAAGTGCGACGCCAAGCTCATATTTGTCGAGGTTTTCCGCGACCTCGGCCGAGAGCCTGTTAAATTTTGAAAGAATCCATTTGTCCTCGATGTGCAGCATATCCGCAGGCGGCAGCGCCGTATCCTCGAGGTCCTCCGGCAGATTCATGAGCGCGAAACGTGAGGCGTTCCAGATTTTATTGGTGAAGTTGCGCGCCGCTTCGATTTTTTCGGGAGAGAAGCGCATATCGTTGCCGGGCGAGTTGCCGGTGAGCAGGGCAAAGCGCAGCGCGTCCGCACCGCAGGAATCGATGATCTCCAAAGGATCGATGCCGTTGCCGAGCGATTTTGACATTTTGCGTCCCTCGGCGTCGCGGACAAGTCCGTGGATAAAGACATTGGAGAACGGCTTTTCTTTCATCTCCTCCATGCCCATTGTAATCATGCGGGCAACCCAAAAGGGAATGATATCATAGCCGGTGACAAGCGTAGAGGTTGGATAAAAGTAATCGAGGTCTTCGGTCTTTTCCGGCCAGCCGAGCGTGGAAAACGGCCAAAGTCCGGAGGAAAACCATGTGTCGAGCACGTCCTCGTCCTGATGGAGATGACGGCTGCCGCACTTCGGGCAAACGGTGACGTCCTCCTCGGAAACGGAGATTTCACCGCAGTCGTCGCAGTAGAAGGCGGGAATGCGGTGTCCCCACCAAAGCTGGCGGGAGATGCACCAGTCGCGGATATTATACATCCAGTTGAGATAGATTTTGGAGAACCGGTCGGGAATGAATTTAATCTCTCCCGATTCGACCGCTTCGATGGCGGCCTTTGCGAGCGGCTCCATTTTGACGTACCACTGGCGCGATGCGAGCGGTTCGAGCGCCGTGCCGCAGCGGTAGCAGTGCCCCACATTGTGCTTGCAGGCTTCTACCTTGACAAGGTATCCGCCCGCTTCAAGGTCGGCGACGATGGCGCGGCGCGCCTCATAGCGGTCCATGCCGTCGTATTTGTAGCCGCCGATGATTTTGGCGTGCTCGTCGATGACGGATATCATTTCGAGATTATGGCGGCGGCCTACCTCGAAGTCGTTCGGGTCATGGCAGGGCGTGATTTTTACGCAGCCCGTGCCGAAGTCGCGCTCGACATATTCGTCGGCGACGACAGGGATCTCGCGTCCCACAAGCGGCAGAATAAGCGTTTTGCCGACAAGATGCGCATAGCGTTCGTCCTCCGGATGCACCGCCACAGCCGTGTCGCCGAGCATTGTTTCGGGACGCGTCGTCGCAACAATCACCGCTTCATCGCTGTCCTTGACGGGATAGCGGATATGCCAGAAAGAGCCGTCCTTTTCTTTGTATTCCACCTCTGCGTCGGAGAGCGCGGTCGCGCACTTCGGACAGAAATTGCTGATGCGGTAGCCGCGGTAGATGAGCCCCTTGTTGTAGAGGTCGACGAAGGTTTTGCGCACCGCCTTCGAGAGCGTTTCGTCCATGGTGAAGCGCTCGCGCGTCCAGTCGCAGGAGGAGCCGAGGGCTTTCAGCTGGCTGATGATGCGGGAGCCGTATTTGTGCTTCCAGTCCCAAACGAGCTCCGTGAATTTTTCACGGCCGAGGTCGTGGCGGGTTAGCCCTTTTTCCTTGCGGAGCATTTCCTCCACCTTGATCTGCGTGGCGATGCCGGCGTGGTCCGTGCCGGGCACCCAAAGCGTGCAGTAGCCGGACATCCGCTTATAGCGGATGATGGTGTCTTGCAGGGTTTCGTCCAGCGCGTGCCCCATGTGGAGCTGTCCTGTGACGTTGGGGGGCGGAATCACGATTGTAAAGGGCTTTTTGCTTCTGTCGATTTCCGGCGTGAAATAGCCGGCGTCGCACCATTTCTCATAGAGAGGCTTTTCGATTTCGCCGGGATTGTATGTTTTTTCAAGTTCTTTTCTCATATTCGCTCATCCTTTTGTCATATTTTGGATTTTTTTGCGTCGGTTATACTGTCGTGTATTCTTTCTCGGCTTTGCCGGACAGGGAAAGGCATCTTACGCCCTTGGGGATGGAAAACGCAACGGCCGCGGGCGCGATTTCGATCTGCACGGTTTTGTACGGAGAGATTTCTCCGTCCGCACAGACGCCGAGCGGCTTATAGGATTCAATGAGCACCTTTTTGCATTTTTGATATCGGATAAACGGATACAGGCTTTCTCCGTTTTCATTCACATGATGCCCCACCTTGTATTTCGCGACGAGCTTGATAAATTCCGCTCGTGAAACCTTATCGACAAGACATAGATTCATGTAACCGTCGTCGAGCAGCGCATCCGGCGCCACTTTGAAGCCGTCGCCGTAATAATTGGCGTTTGCGAGCGCGAGAAGCATAAATTCATGCTCGATAAGCTCGCGGTCGTCGATTAACACCTTGAAGCTTTTGCCGAAAGTTTTGGTAAAGACATTCGCAACACTGAAGAGATATGCGAGCTTGGACGGAACCAAGGCGCTGCGCTTGATTTCGGAGACCTTTTGCACGACGTCGCAGTCAAATCCGATGTTGAGCACGTTGATACAGTATTTGTTATTGTATCGAATCAAATCGAGCCTTTCCGGTTTTCCGAGCAGCTGACGCTTGATGTCGGAAAAGAACTCCGGAGAGGAGAATGCTTTGATAAAATCATTTCCTGTCCCCGAAGGGACGACCGCGACCTCCGCCGTAGGATATCCGACGGCGCCGTTGATTACCTCGTAGAGCGTGCCGTCTCCGCCGCAGGCGTAAAACCGCATCGCTTCACCGGGATTTTTCTCGCATTTTTCCCGCACGAAACGGATGCCGTCTCCCACCGTGACGGTGTGATAGATTTCATAGTCCGCGTCCAGCTCCTCGCAGGCATATGTAATGGCGGACAGAACGGCGGGCAGTTTTTTTCCTTTTCCCGCCGCGGGATTGACCACGAAGATATGTTTCATCGCACTTCTCCCTCAGATTGGTATAATTAAATTTAATTATATCGATTTTGAAGGCATATGTCAAGGGTTTGTCCCTCAAAACCGAAAAAGCGAAGCGCTGAAAACGTCGATTTGACTGAAAAGAAAAGGCCGTTCCTTATAATAGAACAGCCTTTTCACCTAAACGGCTGCGATAGGATTATGACCGCATTTGTTTATCGTAATATTCGCTGTTTTCGACCGCCCGACTATATTTTTCCATTCTTTCGGCGTGTGCGTGCAGCTCGGCTGCGGAACGGATGACGCTGCCGTATTCCGAAAGCGAAAGCTGCGTCGATACCGGAAGCGAGAAGAAATATCGGCGACTGCTGCTGCTGTGACAGACCAGCTCATTCAGATCCTTGTAAAGCATATGATCACCTCCGATGTTATCGTCGGGAAATCGGTGGAAAAATATACGGAAGCAGGCGAAAAATCCGTGTTTTTTGTGGATTTTATTCGGAATGAGTTGTCGAAAATATATAAAAAAATCGGAAAATTCAAATCGGTTTTGGAATTTATGGCAAAGATGCAAAAATTCCGGATTCCTATTGACAAAATCCCATTCACATGGTATGATTATTCGTGGTTAGTTGGTGCTAACCAAAAGAGAAATTGCGGACGTTGTCCGTTTATATTATGACCGGAGGTTAGAGCAAACTAACTTTTGCGGAGATTCGCTTGCCGGAAAAGGGGGATGGATGCGCGTATGAAGGATTCTTTTGAAAAAGATCTGATCGAACATTGTGCGCCCACGCTTGCATCTCTGAAAACGGCGAATCTGTTTTGTCATACGTTTTCCTCCGAAGCGGAAATGCAGGAAATTGTCGGCTTTTGGCGCGAATGCCTGAACCGCAAGGGCCTGACTTTGGTTTTGCTGAGAATTCGGCGCTTAACGGCGCTCGTCTATGTCTGCCGGATGGAAAATTTGCGATCGGATCTGTCCCGTGACGGTGTCGTATGCTTTCTTTCCGCGTATGGCTATGACGGTATGGAGCCGTCCTTTGCGGTCGAACGGCTGAAAGAGCGCATCGAATCGGAAGCGGACTTCGGTTTTCCGCATGAAATCGGGCTCTTTTTGGGATATCCGCTTGCAGATGTCGTCGGATTCATCGAAAACGAGGGCAGAAATTTCAAATTCGCCGGTCTGTGGAAGGTATATTGCAACGAATATGAGACACTCCGGCTGTTTGCGAAATTTGAAAAATGCAAAAATGTTTATCGGCGCCTGTGGCGCGAGGGAAGAAGTGTTTTGCAGCTCACTGTGGCTGTTTAACATAAATTTTATAAGAAAAGAGGAACAAAAGAGATGAATAAAATTGCCGTGGTATATTGGAGCGGAACGGGCAACACCGAGCTTATGGCGGCAAAGGTTGCGGAAGGCGCCCGCGGTGCCGGTGCGAATGCCGAGCTGATCAAGGCTTCGGATTTTGACGGAGCAAAGCTGGACGAATACGATGCGGTCGCGTTCGGCTGCCCCTCGATGGGCGTCGAGCAGCTCGAGGAATCCGAATTTGAGCCGATGTTTCTTTCCTGCGAGGCGAAGCTGAAAGACAAAAAAATCGCGCTGTTCGGCTCCTATGGCTGGGGAGACGGCGAATGGATGAGAAACTGGGAGGAAACCTGTGTCCGGGACGGCGCGGTTTTCGCGCATGAGAGCGTGATCTGCAACGATGCGCCGGACGCGGATGCGGAAGCGGCGTGCGTCGCTCTCGGTGCGTCGCTTGCCTGACGGAAAAGCGCGTTTCGCTATTCCGAAGCTTGGCATTTTCTGAAAATGCGGAGGGGAGGCTGAACTTATGGAATCGGTTTTATGGGCGGCAGGAGGCACCGGATTTACCTTTCTCATGACGGCGCTTGGCGCTTCCATGGTGTTTTTATTCCGGAAATCGATGAAGCTGTCTGTTCAGCGCATTTTCCTTGGATTTGCCGCCGGTGTCATGATCGCGGCCTCCGTGTGGAGTCTTTTGATTCCGGCGATTGAAGAAACGGAGGCTGCGGGCGGCATCGGCTGGATTCCCGCGGCGGGTGGCTTTGTCCTCGGTGTCGGTTTCCTGATGCTGCTGGACCTGCTTCTGCCGCATCTGCATTTGGATCGGAAACATCCGGAGGGGCTACATTCCTCGTGGAAGCGCACCACGCTTCTTGTGCTCGCGGTGACGCTGCACAACATTCCCGAGGGAATGGCGGTGGGACTTTCCTTTGCCCTTGCGGCGCAGCATTCCTACGATGCCTCGGCGCTTTCCGCCGCGGCGGCGCTGGCGCTCGGCATCGGAATCCAGAATTTCCCGGAGGGGGCTGCGGTATCTCTGCCGCTGCGCGAGGAGGGCTTTTCCGCCGGTAAGGCGTTTTTATGGGGAAGTCTTTCCGGACTTGTCGAGCTTGTTTTCGGCGTCGCGGTGGTTCTGATCGCCGGCGGGGTGCAGCCCTTGATGCCGTGGCTTTTGTCCTTCGCGGCCGGCGCCATGCTGTATGTGGTGGTGGAGGAGCTGATTCCGGAAGCGCATCTCGGCGAGCATTCGCATGTCGGAACGCTCGGCGTGATGGCGGGCTTCCTTGTGATGATGGTTCTCGACGTGGCGCTGGGATAAACGAGGTCATTTTAGATGCAGCTCAATCTATGAAACTGAACGGGATTGGACGGCTTTCCGTCCAAGAAAGGAAAAGGAGAAACTATGAAAAAAATTCCGATTATATTTTCGACGATAACCGGCAATGCCTTTAAGCTTGCCGAGGCGGTGGCGCCGGTGGTGCCGGAGCATGTGGGACCGTATAACATTCGCTACATAACCGATGAGGTAATCGATCGCTTCGATACGTTTGTGCTGTCCTACTGGTGCAATCACGGTACGGCAGACGACGACACGATCGAGCTTATCGGCAGAATGAAAGGCAAGAACCTCATCGTCATCGGAACGCTCGGTGTGGCACGCGATACCAAGCATGCGGCGGACGTCACGGAGCGTGTCTGTGCGCTTGCCTCCGAGAACAACAGACTGCTCGGTCATTTTCTGTGTCAGGGAAGCATCGATTTGAACCGGACGGCGCAGCGCCTGAAAATTCCGGAGGGCGAGAAGGGGCATCTTTCGATGGAGCGGTTTGAAAAGCAAAAGCTTTCGCTCGGCCATCCGGATGAAAAGGATCTTGCGGACGCGGCGGAGGCGGTAAGGAGCTTTCTCGAAAAACTATGACGGCACAATCCAAAAAAACGGGAAAGCATAAGCCGTATTTCGGAAAGCTTTTGGTGATTCTCATTTTCGCGGCGACAAGCGTGCTTTCTGTCCTTGTCTGCGTGGGAATCGGCTCGGTGAAGTTTTCGATTGCCGAGGTGTGGCGCGCCCTTTGGGTCAACGACGAGAGCACCGCGAGGCTGCTGATTTGGAATCTTCGCTTTCCGCGCGTGCTGGTCGGAGGGCTCGTCGGAATCTGTCTTTCGCTTTCCGGTTGTATCTTGCAGGGCGTCATGCGCAATACGATGGCATCGCCGTCCACCATCGGTGTGACGGGCGGCGCGAGTTTCATCGGATATCTGACGCTTGTGGCGTTCCCCGCGTATTCCTATCTTTTGCCGATCGGCTCTATCATCGGCGCGTTTGTGACGACGATGCTCATTTATGCGCTCGCCTATCAAAAGGGCGTGAGTCCCGTCAAAATGATTCTGTCGGGTATGGCGGTGTCGGCGCTGTTCAGCGCGTTCAACGACATCATCAAAACCTTTTTTGCCGAGTCGCTGGGTAATGCCTCCGGCTTTCTTGTCGGCGGTCTCAACGGCTGCGGCTGGGACAGCTTCCGAATGGTGCTTCCGTATGCGTTGTGCGGCATGTTCATATGTCTTTTTCTCCCTTCCAAGATGAATATTCTGATGCTGGGGGACGAGACGGCGAACTCCTTGGGGCTTCGCACGGAGCGGTTCCGCTTCTTTCTGATTGCGGTTTCCTCTCTGCTTGCAGGCGCCGCCATCTCGGTGGCGGGGCTGATCAGCTTCGTCGGTCTTGTCGTGCCGCATATCGCAAGAATGCTGGTCGGCTCGGATTACAAATATCTGTTTCCGGCGTCGACGCTGCTCGGCTTTACGCTCGTTACGGTCTGCGATACGATAGGCCGTGTGATTCTGCCGCCCGGAGAGGTGCCGGTCAGCATCATTCTTTCCTTTATCGGAGCGCCGTTCTTCCTCTATTTGCTCCGTACAAGGCAAAAGGACAGGGGGTGAGCGTATGTATTTCGGCTTTCGGAACATTACCATCCGTTTCGGCAAAAAAACGGTGCTGGAAAATCTGAATTTGGAAATCCCGAAGGGAAAGATCGTCACCATCATCGGCCAGAACGGCTGCGGCAAATCGAGTCTTCTCAAAACGGTGTCCAAGGCGGTGACGCCGAAATCCGGCGACGCCGTATATGAGGACGGGGAGCTGAAGCGCTATGCGCCGAAGCTGCTCGCACAAAAAATCGCGTATCTTGCGCAGGTGCATACGTCGCCGCCGGATATCGATGTGCGCACGCTTGTGTCATATGGGCGCTATCCGTATTCAAAATTCGGCCGCGGGCTTACGGCGGCGGATGCCGAGGTTATCGACAGAGCTTTGGAGATGACAGGACTTGTCGGTCTGCAAAATCAGGCGCTGGCAACGCTTTCCGGCGGTGAGCGGCAGCGTGCGTGGATTGCGATGTCGATTTGTCAGGAGCCGGAAATCCTGATTTTGGACGAACCGACGACATATCTTGATATCAGCTATCAGGTCGAGGTTTTGGAGCTTGTCCGCAAGCTGAATCGGGAGCTTGGCATCACGATTGTCATGGTGCTGCACGATTTGAATCTCGCCGCGCGCTATTCCGATTTTCTGTATGCGATTAAAAACGGGAATCTTTATGTCGGCGGCACGCCTGCCGAGGTGCTGACCGAAAAAAATTTAGAGGATATTTTTGAAATTGAGGCGAAGGTATTTGAGGACGCCTCCCATGGATGTCCCTGGTTTATACCGATGAAAACAACATTTCACAAAGGAGAAACAACATGAAAAAAATCATTTCTTTTATTCTGTGCATCTGTATGCTGGCGGGAATTGCCGTCCTTACGGGCTGCGGCAAAACTGACGAGCCGGAAAGCACGACCGGCAGCAGCGGCACGACGGCTCAGGTGACACCGCCTGAGGATACGACAGCGCCTTCTACCGGTGACGATGAGGTCGCATTGAAGGAAAAAAGAGAACGTCTGAAATCGATATTTCTCTCTGAGGCCGACCAAGTGATCGTTACGGATGATGCGGTCACATTCACCGACGCATCTTCCGTGGACGGCAGTACGATCACGGTTCCGAAGAATCCGGGCAAAACCGTCAATCTTTACGCAAGCTTCACGACGCTTTGGTATGAGGCGGGCGGCACGGTAGCCGGCTGTATCGGCGGAGATTCCTCCGTTGCGCTTTATGAAGAATATATCGGCAGAGATATCACGCAGGACGAGGGTATCGTGACGGTTGCGACCTCTTCTTCCGGCAAAAAGTGGGATGTGGAAACCATCATCGCCTTAAAGCCCGACCTTATCATCTGCTCGACGGCGATGAGCGGCTATTCCACCATTCAGTCGCCGGCGGAAGCGGCGAATATTCCGGTCATCGCAATGAGCTACAACGATTTTTCGGATTATCTGAAATGGTTTAAGGTTTTCTGTAACATTACCGGCAATCCGGAGCTTTGGGACAGCGTCGCCATGAAAGCGCTGGATGACGTTGTCGATGTACTGCTGGAATGCCCGACCGAAAACAATCCGACCGTATTCAGCATGTTTTACAACGGGGCCGAAAACCTTCAAGCGAATACTTCCGGCACGGTTGTCGGCGGCATGCTGACCGAAATGAATGCGATCAACATTGTGGATACATGGGATAACACGACCTCGGCGGAGCGTTTGGAAATCAATCTCGAAACCGTTTTCCTTGCCAATCCGGATATCATCGTGGTGCAGTGCCATGCCAGTGAGGCGGAGGCAAAAGAATCGGTGGAAAGCATCTACGGAAGCAATCCCGTATGGCAGTCCTTGAAGGCTGTCAAGGAGGGTAAAGTATACTATTTGGAAAAATCGCTTTTCCACAACAAGCCGAACAGCCGCTTTGCCGAGGCTTATCAGAAGCTTGCGGCGATCCTTTACCCGGATACGACATTTTCTTTCCAAGAAGAAAACTGAGCGATGTATACCTTCCGATATAAATCTCATCACGATGCGTCGGGAGAATTGAAGAAAAAATATACGTCGGGCGAATCCGCTTTGTCCTATGTCGGGCAGATATTGAACGGGCCTGCTGCGAGCCGGCGAGTGATTTATCTTCACGTGCCGTTCTGCAATAAGATATGCAGCTTTTGTCCGTTTCATCGCCCGGATGAGCTCCGCCGACGCGACTATCACCGGTATCTGACCAGGGAGATGCACCGCGTCTGTGAATATCCCTATATGCGGGCACCGATCGATGCCATAAACTTCGGCGGCGGCACGCCGACGGCGCTCCTGCCGGAGCAGATGGATGCTGTGCTCACCGAGCTTCGGAATTGCTTTGATATCGCACCGGAGGCGGAAATCAGCGTGGAATCCTCCGCAACGGAGCTGACCGCGGAGATGCTGGAAGTATTGAAGAAAGGCGGTGTCAACCGCCTTTCGATCGGTATTCAGACCTTTGACGATGAGGGAAGAGCGCTTCTTGGCAGACGTGGCAGCGGCGAGCATGCGGCGAACAGCGTAAGACGGGCAATCGAGTCCGGCATTGTCAATACGAGCATCGACCTCATCTATCATTATCCCGGACAGACGATGCGGCGGCTCGAAGCGGATCTTTCCGTTATCCGTTCGCTCGGGATTGCGGGACTGTCGTTTTATCCGCTGATTCTCCATGAGAAAACGCCTATCTATCATAAGCTCGACGAAAAGGAACGCGCGCTTCTGTCCGACACCGGATATGAATGCGAGATGTTCCAAGCGATTCTGCATACGCTTGCTACGGACGGCTTCCGACCGCTTGAACTGACGAAGCTTGTGCGAGACGGTATCGACTGCTACGATTATATGAATATCCGGCATACGGGAGGAAGCTGTATCGCGCTGGGGCATGGCGCCGGCGGAAATATCGAAAATTATCTCTATCATAATTCGGCAAAGGTTCCCGTTCTCTCGGAAACGGTTCACATCAGCAAAGCGGGACGGCTCGTTCAACCGGTATATCGGCTCTTGGACGCCTTGATTTACGAGCTGCAAAAGGGACGGACGGAGCTTTCCGTATGGTCGGAGAGGCTTGGCAGGGATCTTTTTTCACTGTGGGGGACATCTCTTGACCGATTGCAGGAGGAAAGGCTGATAACGGTGGCAGGCAGATGCGTCGAGTTTACCGAATCAGGAATGTTTTGGGGCAATAATATCATCGACGAATGGATGAGAAGTCTGTGAAAACAAAAAGTCCCGGTCGGAACGGCCGGGACTTTTCTTTGTTAATACTGGTTTTGTAACTTTTATAGCGGGTATGACACCCTTTCGGTTAGAATGCCGACAAGAATCCCCCGACGGCAAGCCCGTCGGGGGATTCTATTTTTTATGTTACATATCGAGAATGCCCATGACGACGATACCGATGACGGTTATCGTGATGGCGATATAATGCTTATAAGAGAGCTTTTCCTTTAAGAAGATGCGGCTCCAAATGACGGAGGCCGCACAGTAGGCGGAGATAATGGCCGCCGACATGGCAAAATGCTCCCGGTCGGCAATGGCGAATATGTAGGTGGATTGACCGATCGTTTCGCAGATTCCGCCAATCAGCTTTGCGCCGTCGGCTTTCGGCATAAAGGACGTTTTCTTGCGGATTATGCCGATGAGCACAAAGACGAAGCATACGACTCCCGCCGCAAGGAATGTCAGCTCATAGGCGACATTTGCCGAATCTTCTTCGAGGGTTTCCAGCGCGATGCTGTCCGCAAAGGTTCCCGCCGCATCGAGAATACAATACGCGATCGGGAGACACAGCGCCTT
The DNA here is from genome assembly GCA_934446365.1 of uncultured Eubacteriales bacterium. Classification (GTDB taxonomy): domain Bacteria; phylum Bacillota; class Clostridia; order Oscillospirales; family CAG-272; genus QALR01. Next base: position 79,782 of record CAKSDZ010000001.1, read on the forward strand.
CCATGACTTTGCATATTTGAAATTGGAGATTTTCTGGCGTTCCGCACGCAGCTCCTCGTCCTCGTGCGCTTCGACGAAGCCGAGTCCGACAACGCCGACACATACCAGAATGAGCGCGATGTAATGAGGCGCACCCATGCCCTCCGTTCCGAAAAAGATGATGGAAGCAATCGCAGCCAGAGCGCCGGAGGAATTGCAGATCGGCGAGGAAACGGAAAGCTCAATATAACGCAGTCCGACATAGCCGAGCGCCATGGAAAGAATATAAAGCAGGGAAACCGGCAGATAACGCAGAATGATATCGAAATTGATGACGGTATCCTGCACGAAAATTTCATAGAGCGCGTGGATGCCCATGATAAGTCCGACGGCCGTAATCATTTTCAGATGAGAGTATTTGTCCTTGCTGTCGCGGCAGCCAATTTTGGAAAACAGATCCGATCCGCTCCAAAAGATGAGGGTGATAATGGAAAGAAGAAACCAACTCATAATGCTGAAAAAATATTCCTTTCGACGTAATTTTGCACTTTTTGAAGAGAAAAGTGCTGAATTGTTTACAGACTTTTTTCATAATATTCAAAAATATGCCATTATAGTATATCATAATTTTTCTTTTTGTCAATATTGGATTGCACTGTGATTGTCAAAAATGGATGAATATGCAAGAAAAATCGGGAGTCGTGCCCGATTTTCGTAAAGAACGCTGCCAACTTCTGTCGGCAGCGTTCTTGCTTTTTTATAAAATTATGGAACGCCGACCGAGCCTTTCAGACGAGCTGCGGCTTCCAGAAGGATATCCCGTTCCGAAAAGGGATATTTTTTACCGTTTATAAGCTGATAGGCTTCGTGTCCTTTGCCGGCAAGAAGAACCACATCGCCCGCCTTGGCATTTCCAACCGCGTATTCGATTGCCTCCCTGCGGTCGGGAATGACGATATAAGAAGCGCCGGTCATATGTCTTTCAATGTCGCGGATGATGTCCCGGGGCGCTTCCGCATCGGGATTGTCGCTTGTCAGAATGGAAAAATCGGCGTATTCTGCGGCAGCGATTCCAAGCTCGCGCCGCCGGATTTCGGTGCGTCCGCCGACCGAGCCGAAAAGACAGACAAGCCGGCGCGGCCTGTAAGCGCGCAGGGCGGTGAGCGCCGCGGCGAGGCTTTCGCCGTTGTGCGCATAGTCGATGACAAAGGTGACGGCGGGAAGCGGCGTTTTTACGATTTCAAATCTTCCGTTTACGGCAACGTCGCGCAGTGCCATGGCCGAGCTTTGAAGCGGAATACCGGCAAGCGCACCTATGGCGATTGCGGCGAGCGCATTGTATACGGAAAAAGCGCCGGGGAACGGCAAAACGGCATCGGCGCGCTCACCTGCGTGACGGACGGTATAGGAAACGCCGAATCCGCCGTCAGGCGTGAGGATGGGCGCGACCGAGTGGGCGGTAAAATCCGACGCCCCGCTTTCCGGTGTGATGGAATATGTGATTTTGCGGCATGGCGCCTGCTCTGTAAATTCTTCGAAATATGTATCGTCGGCGTTGAAAATGCCAACCTCACAGCGGTGGAAAAGCGCCATTTTGCACCGCTTATAATCGTCGAAATCGGGATGCTCATGCAGGCCGATATGGTCCTCGGAAAGATTGGTCATTACCGCCGCAAAAAACGGAATCCCGAAAATGCGGTCGAGCTTGATTCCCTGGGAGGAAACCTCGATGACGGCATATTCGATGCCGCGTTCGACCATATCGGAAAAAATCCGGTAAAGCTCATAGCTCTCGGGTGTCGTATTGCCGGTGGGCGTGAGCGTATCGCCGATGCGGACGCCGACCGTCCCGACGGAAGCGGCGCGGATCCCGTTTTCGGTTAGGATATGACGCGCCATTTCACAAATCGTAGATTTTCCCTTGGTTCCGGTGACGCCGATAACCCGCAGCTTCCTCTCGGGATGACGGAACAGCTCGGCGGAAAGAGAAGCCAGCGCGCGCCGCGTGTTTTCCGTTATCAGCTGTACGGTATCCGGCGGAAGCGGAAGCTTTTTTTCGCAGACGAAAATCCTCGATCCGCGCGCATAGGCATCCGCGGCAAAATCATGACCGTCCGCGGCGGCGCCGACAAGACATACGAAAAGAATGTCCGGGCCGGCCTTTTTTGAGTTATAGGCGATATCCGAAACGGAAAGCGCGTGGAGCGCCGCGGTTTCGGGATATACGGTATAGGCTGAATTTTGAATCAAATCGGTAAGCTTCATCATGAGAAAACCGGCCTTTCATCGGAAATTATGAGAATTAGATGATATCGGAATTTCCGAAGTGAAAGCTTTGTCCATATATGTATAGATATCCGGAAAGCCGCAGGGGATTTTTCCGCATTCGAGTATCGATTTTCTTGCAAGAACCAGCAGGGAATCAATAAAGCGGTACGGTTCAAATTCCGCTGTCCGCGGAATGAGGGAAAGCTCCGTGCAGCCGAGCACGACGGCGTCGCATCCGCCGGCATACAGCTCCGCCGCGATTCCGAGAAATCTGTCCGTATCCGGGAGCTTGGCTGTTTTGATCGATTGGTAGATCATATGCATCAGTGCCTCTTGGGAATCGTCGGACGGGAGAAGATAGTCGGTGCCGATGTCCGTGCATGCCCGCTGATAGGCGCCGGAGACGACGGTGCCGGTTGTGGCTAAAATACCGAGCTTATGTACGCCCGCCCTTTTTGCGAGCTTTACGGTTTCCTTTACGATATTCAGAACGGGAACCGGAGAGATTTTTTCCAGCTCATCGAAAAAATAATGCGCCGTATTGCAGGGAATCGCGATAAGGTCGGCGCCCGCATGGGCGAGCTTCAAAACGTCCTCTTTCATGACGGGGAGCGGAGACTGGTCGCTTTTTCCCAAAATGAAGTCGCTGCGGTCAGGGATTCCCGCGCCGCTGATGAGAACGATGTCGATGTGATCCTGGTCCCGCAGCGCCGAGGTATGCTCGGTGATCATCTGATAGAAATATACGCTTGCGGCGGGGCCGAGCCCCCCCAATATGCCGAGTGTTTTTGCCATATGACACCTCCGCGGCGCATGGCGGCGCCTTATCTCAATGAAGCTGTATTCGGTGCTGCGGGATAATGTCCGAATATATTACGGATATCGTTTGTATTTTTGGAAATACCGAAAATTATGAATGGCGACATAAGCAAGCCGCATCGGATTTACCCGCAGATCATAGCGATACCACAGGGAAGTGCCGGATCTGCCGCTCTTCACAAGCGCATTTACGGTTTCCCGCGTGTTTTTATCCCGGATATAAGAATATATGATTTTTTTGGGAACGGTATGCCAAAAGGCAGGCTCTTTGACAAAATCCGTATCGGCGGGAAGCGTACCTTCCAAATCGCCTACGGGATAGCGCGCGATGTTGGCGCCCGTATGTGTCACGTAATAATTGCTGCGTCCCTGTCTGAGATTGATCTCAAATACCTTGAACTTTCCATCTCTCGGATCGAATTTGATGTCGAAATTGGAAAAGCCCCGATAGCCGATGCTTTCAAGGAAAAGTTTCATCTTTTCCATGAGGTCTGCCTGATATTCCGTCAGGATCGCGGCATGATTGCCGAGTCCCTTCGGCGTGTGTTCTTCCAAAAGGACATGCCCGAGGCACATCATTTTTACCTTTGCGTTCCGGTCGGAATAAGCGGTCAGGACATACATGCCGGAATCGTCGCCCGGGATGAAATCCTGCACGATAATCGCATCGTCGTAGCCGGAGGAGAAAATTTGTTTTATGATACTTTCCGCCTCTTTACGGCCGGCTGCCTTGTAGACCTTTTTCATGCCGTCGAACGGATGCTGCCAGTACCGAATCGAGCTTGCCGGCTTGATGATGACGGGATAGGCGAAAGGAAGTGCGGCGAGCTTTTCCATGTCGGAAACCGTCCGAAGAACGACGGTTTTCGGATAATCGATTCCGTATTTGTCGCACATCTCGTAAAAGGCGTCCTTGGAAATCAGCTTTTCTGCGAGCTTTTGGTCGGGACACGGACAAAAATAGTATGGGGAAAGCGCTTCTTGGTTTTCGATAATAAGGTCGGCATATGCGTCGGTGCATCCGAAGAGCAGCAGTTTTTTCCCGGGATTTTCTTCGGCAAATTTTATGAGCGTCTCCAAAAGGATTTTTGGCTCGCACAATTCTTCGACAACGGTGAAATCAATGATTTTGCTGTGCTGCGTGGCACCGAGGACGTATCGTCCGAAGGCATGGGATTTTACGCCATAAGCTTCATGGAAAGCGCGGGCTACGCTGTAACAGTTGAGGTCTGCACCGAGCAGGACAGGGAGAATTGCGTTTGGCATCATGGATTGGGTAGCTCCTCTCGCCGCTGATTGAGCGGCTTGCATGATTTTATATTTTTGGATAGATTTTGCAAAATATTATATGGGATTATGTAGTGAAAACCGGCAGCGCTCGATACTCATTTTGAATTTTACCGTCTTTCCTATTTAGTTCAACATAAATGCTTTCGCATTTATGGGGTTATCGCATAAAACTTGCAGCGATCTATACCCACTTTGAGTTTTACCGTGTTTCTAATTTAGCTTAACATAAATGCTTTCGCATTTATGGGGTTATCGCATAAAATTTGCAGCGATCTATACCCATTTTCGATTTAACTGTAAGCTTCAATAAAGATCAACACAAGCATTACATGCTTGTGGGGTTACACAGTGAAAATTTGCAGTGATCTATACCCATTTTGAGTTTTATTGTGTTTCTCATTTAACTTTAACATAAATGCTTTCGCATTTATGGGGTTATTATACCACATTTTGAGGAGAAAGATGAATGATTTCCCAAAAAATAATCAATTTTCATAAAAAAATCACAGGTTCGATAACGAACCTGCGTTTTTTGCGGTAATATGCGGCAGGAGCCGTCATGCGGCGGTGGGGCCGCCGCATGCGGAAATGTTTTTTACTGCTGCTCGGGAGCTTCCACAGGACATGTTCCCGCACATGCGCCGCAATCAACGCACTCTTCGGGGTTGATCACGTATTTTCCGTCTTTCTCGGAAATCGCGCTGACAGGACATCCGTCGGCGCAGGCACCGCAACCGATACATTTTTCGGCGTCAATTACATAAGGCATAATCTTCTCCTATTCTCGACAGCGAAAATTTATAGTTTGAGTAAGTGTATGTAGCTGTCATCAAACACTCTACTTTCTCTCTATTGTAGCACATTTTAGGCAAATGTCAAATCCTTTTTTCGGAATTTTCGAAAAATGTTCCATAAATAAATTCCGCCGTATGTGGGAGAATATTTCACAGAAAGATTTTTATTCCTTTTGGCACGGCGGGAGCGCGGTTTTTGCTTGCCGCTTTTGCCGGAACTTGCCGCATGCTGCGGCCTTAGGAGGTTTGATCATGAATACGGATTCAAAATCTTATAAAAAATATGCGAAAAAACATATGGCGAAGTCTCCGATTTTCAAGGACTGTATCTGCGCTTTTTTGGTAGGGGGACTGATCTGCTCGTTTGCGGAGGGGCTTTATCATTTGTATCTGTTTTGGAAGATTCCGGAGGATACCGTGAAAATCCTTGTGCCGGTCACGCTGGTGTTTCTGGCATCGTTTTTGACGGGAATCGGGGTTTTCGACGATATTGCGCGGTTTGCCGGCGCCGGTACGCTGGTTCCGATCACCGGTTTTGCCAACGCGATGGCGGCGCCTGCCATCGACGACAAGAGCGAGGGCTTTGTCATGGGCGTCGGTGCGAAGATGTTTACCATCGCCGGCCCCGTTATCGTATACGGCGTTCTGACGTCGGTGCTGTACGGTGTCATTTACTGGATATGGGGGCTTTTTGTATGAATGTAATCAAGCTGGAAAATGCGCCGTCCATCGTGGGATATGCCGCCGTTGTCGGCAAAAAAGAGCATGACGGCCCGCTTGGCGACGATTTCGATCTTCACGATGAGGACAACACCTTCGGTATGGACACATGGGAAAAATCGGAGAGCGAGATGCAGAGGCTTGCGCTCAACACCGCGCTTGCCAAGGCGAAGCTTTCGCCCGATGCAATCAAGGCGATTTTCGCGGGGGACCTGCTCAATCAGTGCACGGGCTCCGCATACGGCCTTCTCAGCTTTGAAAAGCCGTATTTCGGGCTTTACGGCGCTTGCTCCACCTTTGCCGAGGGCACTATGCTTGCCTCTCTTATGATCAATGCCGGCTATTTTGACAAATGCGCCGCCGTCAGCTCGTCTCACTTCTGTTCGGCGGAGCGGCAGTTTCGGTTTCCGCTTGAATACGGCGGGCAGCGCACGCCGACCTCACAGTGGACGGCCACGGCGGCAGGCGCCGTGATTCTTTCGGGCACGGGGGAGGGACCGTATATCACGGAGGTGCTGCCGGGGACGATTGTCGATAAGGGAATCAACGATGCCAACAACATGGGTGCCGCCATGGCGCCGGCGGCTGTTGACACGATGACGAAATATTTTAAGGATACCGGCAACAGTCCGGACGATTTCGATTTGATCGTAACGGGCGACCTCGGGCTTGAAGGTCATGCCATCACCGTGGAATTTATGAAGAGTGCCGGATATGATCTGCAAAACGTATATAACGACTGCGGACTTATGCTTTACGGACGCGATTCGCAGGATGTGCATTGCGGCGGCTCCGGCTGCGGATGCAGCGCCTCCGTTGTCTGCGGACATATCATGAGACGCTTTCAAAAGGGTGAGCTTAAAAATGTGCTGTATATCGCGACCGGCGCGCTGATGAGTGCGGACAGCCTGAAACAGGGTTGTACCATACCGGGTATCGCGCATCTTGTGCGGATTTCGGCGGAAAGGGGATGACGGCATGGAATTATGGATCGATTTGCTGAAAGCCTTTGTCATCGGAGGGCTTTTCTGTGTTGTCGCACAAATCCTGATCGATAAAACCGGACTGACGCCGGCGAGAATTTTGGTCGTTTATGTCAGTGCGGGTGTGATTCTGACGGCGGTGGGGCTTTACGGACCGCTTGTCGAGTTTGCCGGCTGCGGCGCAATGACGCCTCTTACCGGATTCGGATATTCACTGGCTATGGGCGTCAAAAGAGCGGTGAACGAAAAAGGACTTATCGGCGCACTGACAGGCGGGCTTACCGGCACCGCAGGCGGAATTGCGGCCGCAATCGTATTCGGCTATCTGTTTGCGCTGATATTCAGAAGCCATCCGAAGAAATAAAAAAACAAGCTCCGGCGTATGTTCCCATGCGCCGGACATTTTTTCTTTTTTCGGAAAGTTTCTGCCTGTCGGGGACTTTTCGTTGACAAAAGCCTGTATCTTTGCTATAATAAAATAAAAATTAGGAAGCATATCGGCGAAGGAGGATCGTATATGAAGCTTATCATCGCTATCGTCAACAACGACGACGCCCATTTTGTCAACACCGGTCTTACGGCGGAAGGATATCATATCACGAAAATTTCATCTACGGGCGGTTTTCTGCTCAATGGGAACTCGACCTTTTTTGTCGGAACGGAAGACGAAAGAGTGGAGCGTGCGCTTGAAATTATCCGCGCTCACAGCAAGAAGAGAGTCAAAAACATTCCGACCGCCATGCCGCTCGGAACGGCCGGCGCGCTCGGCTCGTCCAATACCGATGTGAGTGTGGGCGGCGCGACCGTTTTTATCATCGATGTTGAGAAATTCTATTGCTACTGATGGATTTTTTCGGAGATATTTTCGGCAATGAGCGGCAAAAATCGTTTTTTGAAGCCTTAATCCGAGAGGGAAAGCTTTCACATGCGTATATCTTAGAGGCGCCGACCGGCGGAGGAAAAAAGATGTTTGCGCTCCGCACCGCGGCGGCGCTTGCGGCCGCGGACGATGTTTTGGAGGAGCGGGACAAAAAATGCCGCCGCATTCTCGAAGGCCTTTCGCCCGATGTTCGGATTCTTTCGCGGGGAGAGGACGGCAAAAAAACAATCGGCGTGGACGCCGTTCGCGATTTCACAGCTTCCGTGTATCTTGCGCCCTCCGAGCTTGGGTTTCAGTTCTATATCTTTGACGAGGCGGACCGCATCACGCCGCAGGCGCAGAATGCGCTTTTGAAAATCGTCGAGGAGCCGCCGCGGAATGTCTATCTCTTTCTGCTGTGTGAGAACGCGCTCTCCCTGCTCACGACCGTGCGCTCGCGGGCGCAGAAGGTTTCGCTGCAAGTGTTTGACGAGAGCGCGCTTGCGGATTACGCACGGCGCGTGAAGTTATCCGGCGCCGACGATGCGGCAAAGCTCGGTTTTGCGGTTCGGATGGCGAACGGTGCGATCGGCAGGCTGCGGACGATTTTGGAAAACGGCGAATCCGAATTTGCGGCGTATTCGGCGGCAAAGCAGGCGGTCGAGGGACAGGCTATGAAAGGCAGGGGCATCTCTTATTACGAATTTTTGAAGCGTATTTGTGATTTTGTCCAAACGCGGGAGGCTCTGGAAGCCCTGACCGGATATCTTCTTTCCGCTTATGGGGATATTGCGCGCGCAAGGTGCACGGAGGAAGCGCCGCCGGTGTTCTTTTCGGAGGATGAGGTGCGGCGATACGCGATGACGTTTGATACCGGCTCGATTGTAAAATCCTTCGACGCCGTAAATTCGGTCAAAGGAGATTTGCGGTTTAATCCGAATCTTTCCCTTGCCGCGGCCGTTTTGGCCATGGCGCTTTGGAAAGCGGTTTGATAGGGAAGACTTTCTTGATTCCGTGTGTGCGTTTATGCGAATCAGGATGAAAGGCGAGGTTTCAATCAATATGAAAGACGAAATGAACAGAGACGGCATGGAAGAGGCCGCCTCGGAGAATATAACCTATGAAATTGTCGGTGTCAGATTCAAGGAGACCGGCAAAATCTATTATTTTGCGCCGGGAGACATGACCTTTTCCGAAGGGGATCATGCGATCGTGGAGACATCGCGCGGAATGGAATACGGCACGGTAGCCGTCGGCAACAAAACCGTGACGGAAAAGGAAGTGGTTCTCCCGCTGCGTCCGGTTCTGCGCCGTGCGACGCCGGAGGACGACCGCGTTTACGAGGAAAACAAGCGCAAGGAGAAGGAAGCGGCCAAAATATGCGCCCAGAAAATCGCGGAGCATAAGCTTGAAATGAAGCTTGTGGATGTGGAATATACCTTTGACAACAGCAAGCTGCTTTTCTATTTCACCGCGGACGGCCGCGTCGATTTCAGAGAGCTTGTAAAGAGCCTTGCGTCGGTATTCCGCACGCGGATCGAGCTTCGCCAGATCGGCATCCGCGACGAGACGAAGCTCATCGGCGGACTCGGCGTCTGCGGCAGACCGTTCTGCTGCAAGAAATTCCTCGACGATTTCGCGCAGGTTTCGATCAAGATGGCCAAGGAGCAGAATCTGTCTCTCAATTCTCAGAAAATTTCCGGCGCGTGCGGCAGGCTGATGTGCTGTCTGCGCTATGAGCATGAGGTATATGAGGAAGAGCTGAAAAAGCTGCCGAAGCTTGACAGCCTTGTCGATACGCCGGACGGCCGGGGGACCGTCTGTGAGATCAATCCGCTTTCCGGCATTGTAAAGGTGAAATTCCAAGGCGAGCATCAGATGATTCGCTCCTATGTAAAGGACGATGTGAAAATTCTCGCTTCTTCCAAAAAGGAAATGAAGGACGAAGCACCGGTTTCCTAACGGATAAAAATACAAAGAGAGAGACGGCACACACGATTTTTTCGCTGTGCGCCGTCTCTTTTTTAGATGCTTTCAGGTGAAACCTCGGGAAGATGCTTCCAGCAAAAGGCACAATGCTCCTGCTTGTCTTTTGTCAGATTTCCGCAAAACACACATAGCCTTTCCGGAGAATCCGATTTGTCGTGTTTTTCGCAAAAGGGCAGATTTTTGTAGTGATGAACCCTGTCGCCTATGTTGTAATGACCGGCGCCGAGGATATTTTTGTCGTAAAAGGTCATAACAAAAAGCTTGCCGTTCGGTTTTTTTACGTAGACGTATTCCGCATCCTCGCCATGGTGTCCGAGATATTTTCCTTCTTTCGTAGCGTAGATACGACCAACCCTTTTTTTTACGACAACACCGTCCCAGCTTCTGTCCCATAATACTCGCCAGAGACCGAAAAACAGAAACGGAACGACGGCAAGAATGGCGATGAACAGCCATTGCATAGAAGAAATATCCTTGACGGCAATATGCCGTTGCATGATAAATCTGACGTAGGAACAGCCCCATAAGATCCACCAAAAAAGTGAGAGCGCGATTTTTTTCAGATCGGAGAGCCGTGACGCCATCTTGAGCTTTTTATCCGGCTGCATGTTACCCTCCTTTTTGTTTATCGGGAAGCGCTTTCGGAAGATACGGGAGCCTCTGCTTCCCGTATCATAATTTTAGAGATAAAGATTCCGTCTTGGTATTCAAATTTGGCAAGTCCGTCGTATTCATTCACGATCGACATAACGGATTGCAGTCCGATTCCGCCGCCCGGCTTGGTGGTTCGCGGCAGACCTCCGATAAAATCCGGCGCCTTTACGCAGGAATTTCGGAGGGTGATGCGGAGGGCTTCCTGCCTGTGATCGCATTGCATATCGATAAAGGGCGTGCCTTCCTTGACTTTCCCGCAGGCTTCGATGGCGTTTTCGATGATGTTGGCAAGAAGTCCGGCGAGGTCCACGGATTCGATTCGGATATTCTCAGGGATGTTGGCGATGATATTGACGCGGCAGCCTTTTTCCATGGCTACACTGGCATATGTGGCTAAAACTGAATTGACGACTGTGTTCCGGCAGTATATCATATCGCGGATCTTCTCGATTTTTGTGCTGTGCTCGGCGAGAAATGCTTTTGCCTGCTCGGTTTTTCCGTCTTCCAGCATTTTCAGAAGCACAGCGTCATGGTGACGGAGGTCATGGCGCAGCTTTTTGACCATGGCATCGCTTTCCTTATGCGTGACAAGCTGTCCCTCCAAATAATGGAGCTGCTGCTCGCGTCTGCTAAGCAGAATTTCCTTGTTTACGTTTTTCATGGCTTGATCGAAGCTCAATATCGACATCGCGTAAACACAGAGCATCAGGATAATGGAGGCGATACAGATATAATTGTTATACGGCTCTCTTTCATAAAAGGGAACCGGAATCAAAAAGACGAAAGTGAAAAGAATGGAAAAGCCGCAAGCCATAACGGCGAGGTTGACCCATCCCTTGTGCAGATATTTTATGTATTGCCGGTATGGCTTGCGGAGATAAGTATAAGAGACGCATAAAGTAATCACATACAGTGTGATTCGGATGTAGATTTCCGCCCAAACATTGTCGAGAAAGAAAGCTTCTGTGAGCGTATAGGCGAAATAGGATATGATAAAATAAAGATTGATTTGCGTAAAAATGTTCAGTACCGTCTGAAAGAAGCCGTCTTTTGTGTAAAAAATCAGCGTGGAAGAAACGATCATGCAGCACAGCACCATGGTAGAGGAGATAAATTCCGTCTTATCGGACGGTCTGAACATCAGCGTGGCAATGATGAGGGAAATCAGAAAGCCCATAATAATGTAAAATGCGCTGACGCTTTTGGAGCGTTTGGATTCCGTAAAGGAAAGAACGAGCAGGGCATTTCCGGTTATGGTGATGAAGCTTCTGAGATATGACACGAATATTTCAATGTTGATTGAAGCAAGCGGCATATCAAAAGCCTCCTCTTAGTGTGGTTTATGATTTTTTATCATTATAACATAATCTCAGAGAAAAATCCACATAAAAAATAATAATCCGAATTTTGCAAAAAAACTCTGATTTAGGTATTGACATTTCTGAAAAAATCGGGTATAATAGTGGGCGTCGCAGAAAGTTATGCGAGAGTGGCGGAACTGGCAGACGCGCACGTTTGAGGGGCGTGTGGTTTTACCATACGGGTTCAAGTCCCGTTTCTCGCACCATTCAGCCACTGGTTTTCAGTGGCTGTTTTATTCCCGGCAAGCGGATATGGCGGAATTGGCAGACGCGCTAGATTCAGGTTCTAGTGAATGCAAGTTCATGCAGGTTCAAGTCCTGTTATCCGCACCACGTCGGAGCAAGCTATGCTTGCTCCGATTTTTTCTTGCAAAAAGGCATGTTCGCATCGGCTATTCGGTTATAAACGCCCTCATTAGGAAAAGGAACTCACTTCTGAGCAGTCCGATTGGGCTGGCTAAGGCGGGTTCCTTTTGTTATATATAAAACCGCCGTGGATATCCGATATTCGGATATCCACGGCGATTCTCGCATCAGTTGCCGCCCGGTCCGTCTCTGCGTTCGCGCGTATCGGGAATTTCGATTTTTCCCTTGATATCGCCGGGCGCCACGGGCTTTTTATTTTTCTCGGACGGCTTTTCTTGCTTTGGCTTTGCTGTATTTTCCTTGGACATACAATCCCTCCTTTTTCACATTTTAGTATGCTTCGCCGGAGGGAATTCATTCACGTTCTACGAATGGTTATAAGAGCTGCCGCCAATGGCGGCAGCTCTTATAACGATTTTTTTACTTCACAGAGACGGAAAAATAACACTTGCCGTCCTCTTCACGAATCCGTATTCGATAAAGGGAATCGATCTCCAAGGTGCCGTTTGCGCCGGTATTGTCGAAAGCCGGCTGAATGACGATGCTTTCTTTATTTCGGTAGCCGGACAGGATGATTTCGTTTTCATTCGTTTCCGTTTCATACCAGCCGCATTCCCGATAAAACCGTGCATACTCGTCAAAGCTGCCGCTCGTTTTGTATTCGACATCGATATACAACGTGTAATACGGTGTGGCACCTTCCAGTATCAACGGATCCGTAATGAGATGCACCGGCAGCAAAAGTGCGGATTTTACCTGATTGCCGCTTTTGTCTATATCGGTTATCAAAATGCCCCGCATACCGCTGAACACATACTGATTTTCATGCTTGGCAAGGCAATAGTAATCGGTATATCCGCCCCCGCTTATCTTTTTGATCCAAATTGCGCGCTCATATTTTGATGCGCTGATTTCCGGAATTTTTGAGATGATGTCATATAATTCGTCGAGCGTCAGCTCCGTCTCAAATGTGAGATAACCGTTTCCCTCCAAGCCGCCGACCGAAGCGTTGTCCGCCCGGATGGGCAGGGTCAGCTTTTCCTTGCTGAAAAGAGCGATGGCTGTGATGCTGTCGACAGCTCTGTTTCCGCTGCATCCTGCAAAAGAGAACAGGAGAAGCAGCAAAGCTGCGGCAAAACAGGAGAGCCTTATCCCGATTTTTTGCGCTCCCACGGGTTATTTGACCTCCATCGCGTAAATGCTGCCGAGTGTTCCGACGATCGTTACTTCCGCATAGCCGTTCCATCCGTAATGACAGATGAAATCATCGCCGGAATATTGGTATGCTACAACGGCATGTCCGGATTTCTTTCCGGTTCCGGAATAATTGGGCGGATCCGCCAAGCTGCCGAAAAGCTCCACCGGATAACCGTTGTCAAGGATTCCGCGGATTGTGCTTTTGGTGAAAAAGCCCCAATATCTGTCCGTGTGATCGATGTCCGTGATGCCTTTGAGGCTCAGATACTGCTTGGAGACGGAATGGATATGTATGGAGGTGGTAGTGTCCTTGGGGTCCAAATCATATAAATACTTGGTGAAAGAGCTGTCGTTGTTTTTGAGCTGTGTTTTGGAAGCATTGGTCCAATATTGGTCGTCCATATACTTGTCGTCGACGAATTTATCGAAGAACGCGTAAAGTATATTCAGTCCGACGAATCCGCAGCAGCCGTCGCCCACGCTGAAATAGCCGCAGCTGCTGAGATTTTTGAACCAGTCCACTTGCGCTTGCGTCAGACCGCTCTGCACTGAGGTCGTATTTGCCTGAACCATGGTTGCATATGCGGTCGTGTTGCTGTTGATCACATAATCCAGTGTAACGATGCTTTTGTTTTGGTTTAGTTCCGCGGTCATATTCGCAGATGTCAAATTCATTCTCTGGACATCGACCGAATTGTCTATGATTTCATCAATGACGGTATGATAGAAAATGCCGCCTTCTTCAATATAGTATTCCGTCGGCCCTCCGTAATATAGAGTGCTGCCCGAGAGTCCCGCATAGGGAGAAGGCGCACTCGGCGATGATTCGACAAAAACACCGGATTCGGGATGATAGATCATATAACCTGTCGGATTGCCTTCTATCACCAAATAATCCTCACCGGAAAAATCCTTGACGGGAAGGATCCTCGCGATTGACAGAGATTGATTTTCCTTTTGGATGCTGCTCATTTTTGCTGAAAACACATTTAAAAGATTATTGCTGACAGCGGTGCTGTTTTTTGCGGCCGCGATGTTAACCGCGCCGATTGGAAGCTGGGTTGCACAGGCGCAAAGCATGACAAGAGCGATAACCATGGAAACGATTTTTACGAAATTCATTTTTGCACATTTTCTTTGTGTCATTTTTTGATTCCTCCCATTTTTATTTTATCCTGCATTTCGGTTTTCCGCCGGGTTCTGCGGTGGATTTTTATGATTTTGCTTTGCATATTTTGCATATAGGAAATTTCTTTCCTATATGCCCGCACAGCCGAAAGAGAAGGGGAATCGCCATATTGCCGAAAATACCGTGACCGCTGACTGTTTTCATACCGACAGCCCTCCCTATCATATAAAATCTATAAAACAGCGCATAAGAAAACGGGTACGTAAGCCCTAAATTCTTATGCGCATCGATTTATCTTCGCCAAGTGAACCGCACTTTGCAATTCAAGAAATACTCGGCATTGGCGCTTTGGCATATCATTGTCGGGCGGATTTCTTATACGGCTGCTTTTATAAATTCAATATACCATATTTGGATAAAACTGTCAAGAATTAAACCGGAGAAATTTGTAAATTGTGAAAAATAAACACAAGTAAGGAGAAAATTTGTAAATTCCGACGTGGTCTTTCGGCTGTTTTTTGTCTTAAATCGATAAGCTTTATGCCGTTCTTTACAAGGGCTGCCTTTTATGCTATAATAACCTTGTTGAAAAACGGAGAGTACGATAGGACATACCGAAACGGAATCAAGGAATATTTTCTCATGACGATGCTGTTCGGCGCGGTCATGGGAATTTTGACTTCTGACGCTGCATGCTTCCATGGGGGCTTCTCGGTCTTTTGGCCGGCCGGCTGTCTCCTTTTATCATATTTCTGTTATGCAAAGAAATATGATAAAATGCGCATTGCGGTCGCCAAAGAAAGGGCAATTTTCTGCAATGGCGCTGTTGCGGTCATACGGAGTGGGATACGGACATCGATCCGTTATGGGAAAGGGAAGAGGTGACAGGATGGAATGCCGCGGCGAATTGGAGCGGATGGTAGCTCCGCTGCTCGTATGGTATGAAAAAAATAAGAAAGAGCTGCCGTGGAGAACGGAGGCGACGCCGTATCATATATGGCTCTCGGAAATTATGCTTCAACAGACGCGCACCACGGCGGTGATTCCGTATTATGAGCGCTTTATCTGTGAGCTTCCGTTCGTTTCCGCGCTTGCCGAGGTGCCCGACGATGCCCTCATGAAGCTGTGGGAAGGGCTTGGCTATTACAGCCGTGCGCGGAATCTGAAAAAAGCGGCGCGTATTCTGATGGAGAATTACGGCGGACATCTTCCGGATACGGCGGAAGCGCTGCGCGCGCTTCCCGGCATCGGGGATTATACGGCGGGAGCCATTGCTTCGATTGCATTCGGCAGGCCGGAGCCTGCCGTCGACGGAAACGTGCTGCGTACCGTTATGCGCTTTACCGGCTGTGAAGACGATATCGCCGCGCCCGCGACAAAAAAACGGGTGGCGGAAGCGCTGCGGGAAATCTATCCGTCGGGACGTGAGGCGGGGATTTTCACGCAGGCGATTATGGAACTGGGGGAGAATGTGTGTATTCCGAACGGCGCGCCGAAATGCGGCGCCTGTCCGCTTCGGGAGATGTGCGAGGCGAGGATTTCCGGACGGACGGAGACGATTCCGGTCAAAAGTCCGAAGAAAGCAAGGAGAACGGAGGAATGCACGGTGCTGCTGCTTTCCTGCCGCGGAAAATACGCCATACGCCGCAGGCAGGAGAGCGGACTGCTCGCCGGTCTTTGGGAATTTCCGAATGTGACGGGACACATGAGCGCCTCCGACGCGGCAAATTATATTCGTGGGCTTGGCATGGAGACGCTTTCCTGTGAACCGTGCGGTGACGCCGTCCATATTTTTACGCATGTGGAGTGGCATATGACGGGATATCTTGCGGAGTGTGTGGCTATGGCGGAGAATCTGACATGGGAGTGCGCGGAGACGATTCTTTCGCGTTATGCGATTCCGACGGCCTTTCGCGCTTATGTCGACGTGATGGTGCGGGATGCCGAGGCATAAAAGCGGCGGGGCGGACGGGATTTTGTGGAGGCGGTAACGGCAGGGAATAAAGAAAGGGAGAGCGAAGCTCTCCCTTTCTTTCACTGAAAGGCTTCGGGTTGTGTGCTTCCTTGTGTAATGAGGTCTATTTTGCAATCATCAAAAAATCCGTCGGAAGTAAGCATTTTGAATAGCTGTTCAGGTGTCACATCTGCTTCAAGAGTAGGCCCACTGTCAGGCTTTCCGTCCGAACGCGGCGGAATGGGATGCCTTGCGCGTGCGCTTTCCCATAGCGCTTCCCATCCCTCTGCGCTTGGATAAGGCGTTCTTTCCGGAGCTTTGAGGCGTATTATGATTCCGTAAATTTCCTCTTGACCGTCCGGAAAAGCCTTTGTGAGAGCGGCTTGCGAGCTTTCGTTGACTTCATTATAAAAACCTTCTGCGGCAAAGGCAAGCTTGACGCCGACTGTGTATTCCTCCGGAAAGGAAATGCGCATAAGCTGTTCCTTTGTGGCGAGAAAAACACAGAATTTCGTGTAATCGTATTTCGGATAGGAGATCATTTCAAATCCGAAAGACGAGATAAATGCCATCTGCTCTTCGAGCGTTATGCCGCCTTCCTTTCTCACGACCGCTTCTACGGCGAGGAGCGTGTCGTCTTCCTGATTTTGTATATCTTCGGAAATGACAAATGCCCCATAGCTTACGGCATTCACATTGTCCACGAGCAGTCGGGTGTTTTCCCACCACGGCTCCTTACTCCATACGGCGGTTTTCCATGGATTGCTGACAGGAGGGGTGACCGGCGTTTCCGCCGTGGATTCTGCCGTTGATGCGGTGGTCTGCTCAATTCCGGTCGTTGTTTCCGTAGCGTTATTGGCACAGGAGGAAGCAAAAATGGAGAGGAAAAGGACGGCTGCGAGAAGAAAAGCGATTTTTTTCATGTATGTCTCCTTTCGTATTTCATAATTATCTCCACTGCCATGCACAGGAGAAAAAATTTGTAATTATATTTTTATTATAGTATAAGCACCGATTGATGTCAATATGTTTAAATCATGTTATGATTAAATATATATTGCTGTGTTGTCGGTTTTTAATCAAAAGCCGTGGCTTTTTATATTCCAATCGGTATTATAAAAGAAAAACCGCAATATACCGGTATCAACGATATATTGCGGTTTTGGTATATAGCGGCGGCGACGAGGGTCGAACCCCTAACTTCTTGAATGCCGTTCAAGCGCTGTCCCAACATAAGCACGTACAATAGGAGCTATGCACTTTGTCGAATTTAGTTTGGAAAATTCGCCATATGTGATTTTTTCGACTCTTTTATATCATTAAAATCATTAAGCGTAAAATTGAAAAATGAAGAATCATAAGATTTTTCAACACGGAAGCAAGGAATCAGATTTGTTCTTTGAGGTGCGGTCTTATATAGTGTTATGTACGCAAAATCATCAAACATAAAGTATATGCAGGAATGAGTTCAGTGTAGTAAAGTTCAATTCTACTGTTTGTCCCTTTATAAGGTATAATATCGTCCTGTAAAATCTTTATAAAATCATCCAGTTTAGCTTTTAACTCATTATCTGTATAGCTGAATTTCTCTGCGATATACTTATAAGAATTACTGCTCGGGTTATTTGTCAAGATCACCAACTCCAAACTTGCCCCGTCTTTTGCCACAAATTTCTGTAATGCGTCAATATAAATCTTCAAAAAATGGTTGGAATACAACAATATTATTTTGATATGGTTTGAAGCGGCAATATACGAATTAAAATCGATCTGTGAAAAATCATTGTGATATGCAGAAATGCCACATTTTTTAAAAAATTCATACTCGCTATTCGTATCGGCGTTTTCTATTTTTTTAACATGTTCCAACGATTCAATGAATACGAATGAAATCAAGAATGTCAACATAGAGATGATTACTGACCAGAATAAATTCACATCGCTTGGCATGTAGAAACATGCCACCGCAAATATAACGGCAATGAGCAAGGAAATAAGCGTAGCCTTCCATTTATTCATTTAATAAAACCTCCCAAATTTTAAATATTTTTCTAAATTATACCATAATTTTCTACAATTTACAATATTTTTATGTAGAAAACATCAAAAGAAATGATGATATACATTTTTCGGGAAAACTGAAATCGAAATTCAGCTCTGACGAGCGTAAAAAAGAAAGTCTTGAAAACATAGTGTTTTCAAGACTTTCTTTTGTTGGTGGAGATGGTGGGGATCGAACCCATGACCTCTTGAATGCCATTCAAGCGCTCTCCCAGCTGAGCTACACCCCCGTATGATAAAAGCACTCTTGAAACGGAGTGCTTTTATTGGTGAAGACGAGTGGATTTGAACCACCGACCCCCTGCATGTCAAGCAGATACTCTAACCAGCTGAGCTACGCCTTCATCAAAGCGGAAACGATGATATCACCGAACCGCGGTTAATATGATAGCATAAATTTGAGAGGATGTCAAGATGAAATTTGCGCAAAAAGCAAAAATATTGCACTTTATGCCGAGGTTTTGTGCCGGCTTCATTTTTGTCTGCGGAATTCGCTTGGCGATAATCCCGTAGCCTTTTTAAAGCTGCGTATGAAATGACAGGCATCGTAAAAGCCGGTTTCCTCAGCGATGACGGTGACGGAAGCGTCGGAGAGCCGGAGCAGCGTTTTTGCCTTGCTGATGCGCGAATTCAGCATGTATTCGGAAAAAGAAAGTCCGGCGAGCCTTTTGAACATTTTTCCGATGTATCGTTCGGAATAACCGTATTTGCGGGAAAGCTCCGACAGAGACGACGGTTTTCTTGCACTGTCGATTTCCTCGCAGATTTCGTTTATGATATGCGTCCAAATGTTTTCGCCTTCATCGCTGCCAAGCGCGTCCGCGCCGCGAAATTCTTCCAGTGCGGCGAGAAAAAAGGCGGAGGCGGCATCGGGCTTATTGCTGTTGAAAAGGGCTACCGTGCGCATGAGAAGCGTTTTGAAAAATACGGGGGAGGCGACGCTTTTAGCTTCCGGCAGCGATATCGGACGCACAGGGACTCCGTTTTCGTCCAGAAAGTCAAAATGGACGTTAATGACGAGCAGCGGGCGCGACGGCTCATGGAGGGCCGTATAAAAAATATCCGGCGCAAGAAGGAGGCACGCGCCTTCTCGGATGGCATACTCTTCGGAGATGCTGCCGGTGTGAAAGGAAAGACGCCCGATTCCGCGGAATACCGCCCACAGGTCATAATCTCCGAAGCCTGCGGGTGCGGTCGTCCATTTCCAATCCGGCGCGCAGTCGCTGATGCCGCAGGAATTGATTTTGAGCTGCATATTGATTGGTCCTTTGTAAATTCCTGCTTTGCAGGAAGATCTATTGTATTTTTTAGCTGATATGTTAAACTGAAAAACAACGAGCCGCGATGCCGGCACGGGGAGATGGAAACTGATCGGAAAAAACGACAATATACGGAGGCTGCATATGGTTAAGAGCTTAGAGCAGAGAATGGCAAAATCCTTATCCTCTTTCCCCGGTTGCCGACTGCGTGGAAGTGGATGGCGAGCCGTCCGGACGCGGATTTTGAGCGTTTTCCCCATTGTTTCTTTCGGTCTGATTACCCGTATACCTCCGATATTTATGCGAAGCTGCTCGGAGAAGACGCTTTTCGCGGGCTTGAAAATTGGATGATGGAGCGCGGCTATGCAAGATATGATATCAAGGACGTTATAGCTACCGATTGCAAAATCAATCTGACGTGGGCGAATCCCGCGTGGGGGAAGGATGCGCCGAGAGGCGGTTTTGAATATAAAATCAGGCATGCCGGAATTTCCGTCCAGTATGAGCCTTATTATGAGAAGCCTTGTGTGCTGGGCGTTTGTATTCCGAACGGCATGAAGGCTTATTTGGAGCATTTCGATGAGATGAAGCCGACGCTTCAAGATTTTGTTTTGTCCAAAACAAAAAAGTGCAATCAGTGCCGATACTGCGTCCAGACGGATAAAACGGGAACACGTCCTTTGTCTTATGTGAAAGTGAGCTGTGACGGGAATTCCTATGCTTTGTGTCCGTATTTTCCGGGTTATCGGTTTTGTTTTACGAGCCTTGACGGAGAAACGGTGGATGAAATCATCGAGCTGCTCGATTTCATGGACGGATTTACAAAATGAGAGCGGTGCGGGCCTGTGCGGTGAGGAAAAGACGTATGCTGATGCGTCCTTTCGGAGCGCTCGTGTATACAATATTACAAATTTATTTTACAAAAATCAATAGCATTTTTGAAGATTTCATGATAAACTGAAAAAAACGATCATAAAAAGGGGTAGCCTTATGAAGTGGACAAACAGACAGTATGTGGACCTTATGACATATAACCATCCCGAACGTCCGATGTTTTCCGAGCTTTTCGGACCGATTGTAGGTCTTGCTGAGGAATGGCGGGCGCAAGGCGCAACGGAGGATCAGATCGCCATGCGCGGCTTTGCGTTTGACTATGTGCCGTATTATCAGCTCGGAGACCTCGATTCCGTGCATCGCCCGAAGGAGGTCGTGCTGGAGGACAACGAACGGTATTACGTCGCAATCGACCATTACGGCCGGCGCGTGAGAATGGATAAGGGAACCTCGACAATTCCGCTGCCGGAAAACTATCCGGTCGAAACGATGGACGACTGGCTGAAAATCAAGCACATGTTTGAATATGATGCGTGCCGCCTTCCCGCGGAGGAAATCGAAAAAGCGAAAAAGCTTCAATCGGAGGGAACGCTCATCAAATCGGAGATTCTCGGCGGCTTCGATATTCTGCGCGAACTGATGGGCGAGGAGAACTGCTGTATTGCCTTTTATGAGGATCCGGAGCTGATCTTCGATATCCTGAATACGATTTCCGAGACGAATGTGAGGGTGCTTTCCGAGATTATTTCCTCCGGTCTTGTCATCGATCAGCTTTCGGTGCATGAGGATATGGCGGGAAAAACCGCTCCCCTGATCGGTCCTGCCACCGTTTCGGAATATATCATTCCGTATTATCTGAAATCATGGGAGCTTGTAAAGGGGGCGGGCACAAAGCTTTTCTGTCAGGACAGCGACGGCAATATGAATCCGCTGATCGATACGTTCATCGAGGGCGGAATCAACATCTTTTATCCGTGCGAGCCGGCGGGCGGCATGGATATCGTCGCGCTGCGGAAAAAATACGGGCATAAGATCGCTTTCCGCGGCGGGATTGACAAGCATGTGCTGCGCCGCACAAAAGAGGAGATTGACGCGGAGCTTGCCTACAAAATGCAGCCCTGCATGATGGACGGCGGAATCGTTTTCGGCCTCGACCACAGGATCCCGAACGGGACGCCGCTTGAAAATTATATCCACTACGTCGACCGCGCGCGAGAGATTCTCGGAATGCCGGATTTCCGCACGTCGGAGATGACATGGGGGCGTATGGCGTTTTGATATTGCTTCGGAAAAAATTCATGAAAAAGAGGATGACATACTCGGTCATCCTCTTTTTTTTATTTTGTGAGCATCGCGGTAGGTGCCCGCGATATATTTCGGCAGCTTCATCATCCGGCCGATTCGTTTCGGCTCTTTGATGAGGCGATAGAACCATTCCATGTGCGCCTTGATGAAAAATTTCGGCGCACGTTTTGCCGTACCGGCATAGATGTCGAGCGAGCCGCCGAGACACGCCGCAAGGCGGACGTGCGTGAGCCTTGTTTTGTTTTCATAAAGCCATTTTTCTTGGAGCGGCGCGCCGAGACAGACAAATAGGATTTCCGCGTCGGAAGCATTGATTTTGTCGATGACGGCGTCATTTTCCGCGCCGGATTTCTCAAAGTAGCCGTCGTTTGTTCCGGCGATTTGCAGAGCGGGAAACTTGCCGCGGAGCTTTTCCGCGGCGGTATCGGCGACGCCGGGCCTGCCGCCGAGAAAAAAAACGGATTTTTCCATATCGGCGGCCATGGAGAGGACGTTTTCTCCGAATTCCACGCCCGCCACCTTTCCGCGCAGCGGCGTTCCCAAAATTTCGGATGCCATGACGACGCCCGCTCCGTCGGGCAGGATAATCTCGGCGGCGTTGATGATCTCGGACAGGGAAGTATCCTCGAGACACATCTGTGCGATTTCCGCATTTGGCGTGACGACGGAGGTGACGCCTTCGTTCTCCAATGCAGCTTTGGCAAGCAGGAGGGCACCGTCCATATCCACATTGTCGAAACGGATGCCGCGTATTGTGATTTTTTGCATGGAGAGCGCTCCTTTCCCGAATGAATGGTTGAATATGCGGGTTGTAATCGCGTGTGACCGCTGTGCATTTTGAGTATTGCCGTGTTTTTGCTTCCATGGGCACAAATACTGCGTATTTGTGGGGTGTTTTGTATCCAAGCAATCGATACCCGTTTGGGTTTTACACCGTGTTTTTATTTTCATCAACACAAATACTGCGTATTTGTGGGGTTATTATACCACAAAAATGGGGAAAATACCATAAACAGCGTATTTTTTCATAAAATTCGTCTTTGTTGTATATGATAGTTATGTGGGAACAGATGGGATTGAAATAAAATATGGAGTTTCCCGTTTTTCTATGGAAGAATCGACATTCTCCATGCGAAAAACACTTGCAATTTATTATATTATTTGTTAAAATGAAAAAAGAATTTGTTTCCTGAAAATCGATATTCATAAATTCACAATAAGAAAGGAAGAAATCTATGAACAAAAAAGCGATTGGATCTGTCTTTGTGGCGCTTGCGCTCGTGCTTGCTCTTCTGAAAAGCTACATTTGGGTGATGGTGGGGCTCCTGATAGCTGCCATCGTGTTTGCGTGTGAGGAAAGGCAAACGAAGCGGATTGCACAGTGCTTGGCACTTGTATTGAGTGTGCTTGTCGTGATGCAGCTTTTAACGCTGATTTTCAGTGGGTTCGGCAGCACCACGCCTGTGTATTACAATGGGGAAAGCGTCTATTACACCGGAAGTTCGAGTTATGCGAAATTCTATTCCGGACTCATCAAATGGGCGGGTATTCTCACCAATTTCTATCTGATTGTATTTGTCGTTTTGGGCGCTGTTTCCTTTTGGCGCGACAAGGATATGCCGCTTTACGGCGCGCTTATCGATGCCATTTACAACGGATGCGGAAAAATAACGGGAAAGGGCAAATCCTCGCAAGGCGGAACGAATGGGCAGGCGGATAGCCCGCGTTCAGAAAATCAGGAGTAATCATAAAGACTAAGAGCAGAGGCGTCCTTTTGGGCGTCTCTGTTCTGCTATCGTTTGGAATGATGGATGTTGCATTGGATTTTAACAAATAAAAGGCGTTTTTTCTCTTTTTTGAAAAAATATCCCGATATTTTGTGGACAATTTTCACATCCTATGGTATAATACATAAATTAACAGGTCTATCATTGGACAAATTCAAAATGAGGTGCGGGAATGAAGCGGATACGTCTTGTCACGGGGCTGATTGCGACGAATGTCTATCTTATCGGGGACGAGACGACAGGCGAGGCGGCGGTCATCGATCCGGCGGCGAACTGCCGCGGTATTTTGGCCGAGGCGGAGAAAAACGGTTTGACGGTCGGAAAAATCCTTTTGACGCACGGACATTTCGACCATATCGGCGCTGCGGACGAGCTTTCCGCCGTGACCGGTGCGGAGATTTATGTGTCCGCTCCGGACGCGGAACTTCTTTCGGACGGGAACAAAAACGGCTCGCTTCTGTTTCTGCGTCGCGCCGTCGTATGCCGCAGCACAGCCCGTATTTTTCACGACGGGGACGTGATATCCGTCGGCGGGATTCATCTTTCCGTTTTGTATACGCCGGGGCATACGCGCGGCTCGGTCTGCTTTTTTGCTCGGGAGGACGGTATCTGTGAATCGGTTTTTACCGGAGATACCGTTTTTGCCGACGGATATGGGAGAACCGATCTTTACGGCGGAGACGGGGCGGCGCTGGAACGCTCGCTTGCCATGCTCCTGCCGCGTCTTGCGGGAAAGATGATTTGTCCCGGGCATGGGGAACCCAAGCGATTCGGGGAAATTTAAAAAATACAATCTGATAAAAACGGAGAAATTCAAGTCATGGATTACGAACTTCTATCTGGTTTGCTGTTTCCCGACGTCATGCTGACGCCGGAGGATGTCGAAAAAAGCTATCCGAAACGGAATCTGCCGGAGGGCGCCAAGGTGACGCGCTTCGCGCCGAGCCCCACGGGCTTTATCCATCTCGGCGGGATTTACGGCGCGATGATCGACGAGCGGCTCGCGCATCAGTCGGGCGGCGTATTCTATCTCAGAATCGAGGATACCGACGCAAAGCGCGAGGTCGAGGGTGCGGCGGAAGCGCTTGTCCGCACGCTTGCGGAGTACGGACTGCATTTCGATGAGGGCGCTGTCGTCGGCGAGAACGGCGTCATCACCGATAAGGGCGCTTACGGGCCATATAAGCAAAGCGCGCGCGTCTCGATTTATCATGTATTTGCCAAAAAGCTTGTCGCCGAGGGAAAAGCGTATCCGGTCTTCACGACGTCGGAGGAGCTGGAACGGCTCGCTGCCGCCGATAAAAAGGCGGAGGTGAAGAGCAAGGTTTGGACAGAGGAGGAGAGCGCGCGCCAAAGAGAGGAAATGCTCGCGCAGCGTGAGTTTACGCTTGATGAGGTGAGGGCACATCTTGCGGCGGGCGATCCGTTCGTTTTGCGGATTCTTTCGGACGGCGACGGTGAGAGAAAGGTCAAGGTCACGGATATCGTGCGCGGCGAGGTGGAATTTCCGGAGAACGACGAGGACTTCGTACTTCTCAAATCGGACGGCGTGCCGACCTATCATTTTGCCCACGCGGTGGACGACCATCTGATGGGGACGACGCACGTTATCCGCGGCGAGGAATGGCTCCCGAGCCTGCCGAAGCACGTGCAGCTTTTCCGCTATCTCGGCTTTAAGCTGCCGAAGTATCTGCACACGGCGCAGATTATGAAGCTCGACGAGAACGGCAACAAGAAGAAGCTTTCCAAGCGCGATATGGGACTTGACATGAAGGATTATAAGCGCGGCGGCTATGCGCCGGAGTGCGTGTGTGAGTATATCATGACGATTCTCAACTCCAACTACGACGAGTGGAGAATGCAGAATCCCGACAGACCCTATACGGATTTTCCGTTTTCGATTAAAAAAATGAGCAATTCGGGCTGTCTGCTCGATTTTGCGAAGCTTACCGATGTCTCCAAGAACGTCATCTCGAAGATACCGGCGGAGGCGGTCTATGAAAAGCTCGTCGCATGGGCGGGGGAATACGACCCCGGTTTTGCCTTGGCGCTCACCGCCGACGCGGCTTACGCAAAATCGATTCTCGCCATCGGCCGCGGCGGCAAAAAGCCGCGCAAGGACCTTGCGACATGGGCGGACGCAAAGCCGTATATGGGCTTTTTTTACGACCGTTATTATCGGATCGAGGACGGCTATCCCGACGGATTCGATAGGTCCGTCATAAAAGAGACGCTTGCAAGATTCCTTGCGGGATATGACCCCGCGGACGAGATGAGCGCGTGGTTCGATAAAATCAAAAAAATCGCGGACGAGCTGGGCTTTGCTTCGGATATGAAGGCCTATAAGGCGAACCCCGACGCATTCCGCGGCAGCGTTGCGGACATTTCCTCGTTTATCCGCGTCGCGGTGACAGGCAAGCAGAACGCCCCCGATCTTTACACGGTAATGGGGATTCTCGGCGAACAGAGGACAAGAGCGAGAATCGAAGCGCAGATCGCGGCGCTTTCTTAAAAGGAGACGGAGAATATGGCAGAAATGGAAAATAATTTTATCTATGAGGCGATAGACGGCGATATCCGCGAGGGAAAGGTGAGCGCGGACGGGATTCACACCCGTTTTCCGCCGGAGCCGAACGGTTATCTGCATATCGGGCACTGTAAGGCCATGATTATCGACTTCGGCACGGCGAAAAAATACGGCGGCAAATGCAATCTGCGCATGGACGACACCAATCCCGCCAAGGAGGACACCGAATTTGTCGACGCCATCAAGGAGGATATCCATTGGCTCGGCTTCGACTGGGACGACCGCTTTTATTACGGCTCCGATTATTTTGAGCGGACCTATGAGCTGGCGGTCGGCCTTATCAGGAAAGGACTTGCTTACGTCTGCGAGCTTTCTCCCGAGCAGTTCCGCGACCCGAAATACTGCGGTGACCTCACGCATCCCGCCGTGTCGCCTTACCGCGACAGACCGGTGGAGGAGAACCTCGATCTGTTTGCCCGCATGAGGGCAGGCGAATTTCCGGAGGGACGTTATACGCTGCGCGCGAAGATCGACCTTGCTTCGGGCAACTTCTGCATGCGCGACCCCGTCATTTACCGCATCAAATATGTGGAGCACCACAGACAGGGAACGTCATGGTGCATCTTCCCGATGTACGATTTCGCGCATCCGATTCAGGATGCGCTCGAGGGCATCACACACTCGCTCTGCTCCTTGGAATATGAGATTCACCGTCCGCTTTATAACTGGGTGGTCGACAACATCGACATCGATTATAAAAACGGCGTGAAGCCGCGCCAAATCGAATTTGCAAGGCTCAATCTGACGCATACGGTCATGTCGAAGCGCCATCTGCGCTCTCTTGTCGAGCGCGGTATCGTGGACGGCTGGGACGATCCGCGTATGCCGACGCTCTGCGGCCTGCGCCGCCGCGGCTATACGGCAGAATCGATTCTCGATTTCATCGGCAGAATCGGCGTTTCCAAGGCGAACAGCCTTGTCGATATCCGGCTATTGGAAAGCTGTATCCGCGAGGAGCTGAACGGGAAGGCGCCGCGCCGTATCTGCGTCGCCCACCCCGTAAAGGTCGTCATCGACAATTATCCCGCAGATAAAACCGAATATTTCACGCTACCCAATAATCCGAACGATCCGGATGCCGGGAGCCGCGAGGTGCCGTTCACAAAAACGCTCTATATCGACGCGGAGGACTTCTCAGAGGTGCCGCCGCCGAAGTTCTTCCGTCTGAAACCGGAGGGCGAGGTGCGGCTGATGGGCGCTTATATTGTGAAATGCGGGGAAATCGTGAAAAATCCGGACGGAACGGTCAAGGAAATCCATTGTACGGCCGATCTCGAAACCGGAAACGGTACCCCTGCGGACGGCAGAAAAATCAAAGGAACGATTCACTGGCTTTCGGCGGAATATGCCGTGGATACGACGCTTGTGCTGTACGACCACCTTTTCACGCTCGAAAACGTCGCCGATATGCCGGAGGGAAAGACTTACGACGACTATATCAGTCCGGACTCCGCTGTCAGAATCGACCATGCGAAGCTCGAGCCTGCGGCGGCCGGCGCGAGGGCGGGTGAGAAATTCCAGTTTGTCCGCACGGGATATTTCGCCGTCGATACGAAAAATCCCAACACATTTAACCGCATTGTCGGATTGAAGGACGGGTACAAGGCATGAAAGAACGGATTGAAAAAACCATGGAGGCGCTCCGGAAAAACAATATGGACGCCTATTATACGGAAACGGCGGCACAGGCGAGAGCGCTTGCGCTCTCCCTGATTCCCGCAGGCGCTGTCTGTGCGTCCGGCGGCTCGGTGACGCTTTCTGAGACGGGAATTATCGACGCTTTGAAAAGCGGGGATTACCGTTATATCGACCGCGGCATCGCCGGCCTTTCTCCGGAAGGGCGGGAAGCGGCGATGATCCGTGCGATGACGGCGGATTTTTACCTTTCCAGTGCCAATGCGATTACCGAGGACGGTACGCTTTACAATGTAGACGGCAACTCAAACCGGGTTTCGGCACTGCTTTACGGACCGAAAAACGTCATCGTGGTTGCGGGCATCAACAAGCTTGTGAAAAATCTTGATGAGGCGGTCCGGCGCGTGAAAACGGTGTCCGCGCCGGAAAACTGCAAGCGGCTCGGCTGTGACACCTACTGCTTCCGCACCGGAGAATGTGTTTCTCTGCGGTCGGACGGCGGCATGACGGACGGCTGCACCTCGGATGCGCGGATTTGCTGCAATTATGTCGTCATGGCAAGACAGCGGCACAAATCCAGAATCAAGGTCATTCTTGTCGGAGAAACACTCGGCTATTGATACGGAGGTTTTATGTTAGAGCTGGAACATATATCGTTTGAAGCGGAAGGCGAAGCCGGAAAAAAGGAAATCCTGCGGGATATCAGTTTCAAGATCGATGAGCGTTTTGTCGCGATTACCGGTCCGAACGGCGGCGGAAAATCGACGCTCGCCAAGCTGATTGCGGGCATCGCCACGCCGAGCGCGGGGCGGATTCTTTTCGACGGAGAGGACATCACCTCGCTTTCCGTAACGGAGCGCGCACGGCGCGGAATCAGTTTTGCTTTCCAGCAGCCGGTGCGCTTTAAGGGGATTACGGTCAAGGACCTGATTACCATTGCGGCGGGCAGAAAAATCGGTGTATCGGAGGCCTGCGAATATCTTTCGGAGGTCGGACTTTGCGCGCGCGATTATATCGACCGCGAGGTCAACGCATCGCTTTCCGGCGGAGAACTCAAACGCATCGAGATTGCGACGGTGCTCGCGCGCGGCACGAAGCTTTCCATTTTTGACGAGCCGGAGGCGGGAATCGATCTTTGGAGCTTCAATAATCTCATTCGTGTGTTTGAAAGCATGTATGAGAAAAAGGGCGGTTCCATTCTGATTATATCGCATCAGGAACGGATTTTGAATATCGCCGATAAAATCCTTGTGATTGCGGACGGACGGCTCTGCAAAACCGGAACAAGGGAGGAAATCCTGCCGGAGCTGCTCGGCTCTTCCGATGGCGCATGTCAAACACTGTCGGAAAAAATCGTATGAGCCGAAAGGAAAAGGGAGAAACATCATGATCGACGAAATTCAGAAAAATCTGCTCCGGGAAATCGCAGATCTGCACGGCATTCCGACCGGCGCTTACAACATTCGCGCAAATGGGGATGCGGCCGGCCGCGCGACGACGGAGCATATCGATATCGTCACCAAGACGGACAAGGCCGGAATTGATATCATCATTAGGCCCGGCACCAAAAACGAGAGCGTCCATATCCCCGTTATTATCAGTGAGAGCGGGCTTTCCGAGGTCGTTTACAACGATTTTTATGTCGGGGAGGGCGCGGATGTGACGATTATCGCGGGCTGCGGCATCCATAACTGCGGAGTGCAGAAATCCGAGCACGACGGCGTACACAGCTTTTTTGTGGAGAAGAACGCCCGTGTCCGCTACGTTGAAAAGCATTACGGCGAGGGCGACGGAAACGGAAAAAATGTGATGAATCCGACGACGGTCGTCTCGCTCGCCGAGGGCGCATATATGGAGATGGAGACGACGCAGATAAAGGGCGTCGATTCCACGGTGCGCAAAACGACGGCAAAGCTTGCCGCCGGCGCTACTCTTATCATAAAAGAGAAAATCATGACGCATGGAAGTCAGCTTGCCGAGACGGATTTCACCGTCGATCTCGACGGCGACGGCTCCGGCGCGAATGTGATTTCCCGCTCGGTGGCAAAGGAGCATTCCCGTCAGGTGTTCCGCTCCAATATCCGCGGTAATGCGAAGTGCTCCGGTCATTCCGAATGTGACGCCATCATTATGGATGAGGCGTCCGTCAGTGCGATTCCGGAGATTACGGCGTCAAGCGTCGAAGCGAGCCTCATACATGAGGCGGCAATCGGAAAAATTGCGGGAGAGCAGTTGACAAAGCTCATGACCTTGGGACTTTCCGAAAAAGAGGCGGAGGAGCAGATTATCAGCGGCTTTTTGAAATGAAACATTACAAATTCAATATGGCGCGCGTCGGTTCGGCGGCGCTTTTTGCGGCGGCATTTATTTGGGGCACATCCTTTGTCATGATGAAAGATGTGTCCGAAAAGTTTCCGCCGAGTCTTTTGCTGGCGCTTCGTTTTACCATCGCCTGCGCCGCTTTGGCGCTCATATTCATCAAGCATATGAAAAAGATGGATAAAAGTTATCTCTTGCCGGGGCTTGTCATCGGCACCTTGCTGTTTTCCGCGTATCTCATTCAAACCTATGGACTGATCGGTACGACGCCGGGGAAAAACGCCTTTCTTACGGCTTCCTATTGTGTGATTACGCCGTTTCTCTTTTGGGCGGTGGCAAAAAAGCGGCCGGACCGTTATAACATTTTGTCGGCGCTGATATGTCTTGCGGGGATCCTCCTTATTTCCGTGGATTTTGCCGGAGAATCGCTGCTTTATATCGGCCTTGGTGATATTCTCACGCTGATATGCGGATTTTTCTATGCGGCGCAGATTGTCGCGATTTCCGTTATGACGGGGGACAAAGATCCGGTGATTGTCACGGTGTTGCAATTCGGCGTTGCCGCCGTTCTTTCGTGGATCACATTCGGCGTCCTTTCCGCTTTCGGCTTGGCGCCCGTGAGTGCCACATCTGCCGATTTCGGAAGCCTTGCGGGGCAGATCCTCTATCTTGCCCTTATGTGTACGGGCGCCGCGATTCTGTTCCAGAATTTCGGGCAGAAATATGCGCATCCCGCAAGTGCCGCCGTCATTTTGACATTTGAGGCGGTGTTCGGTGCACTGTTTTCCCTTGTTCTCGGAAGAGAAGAGGGCTTCACGGTATGGCGCGCGTTGGGCTTTGTGCTTGTGTTTGCGGCGGTTGTTATATCGGAAACGAAGCTGGCGTTTCTCAGGAGGAAGACGGCGCCTTTGCAAAAGGAATCGCCGGAATCCGGTCGTACATAATAAAAAAGGATTGCTTTTGCAATCCTTTTTTATTATGTTATCAGCTCATGATGTCATTAAAATCCTCTTCGGTGAGGGAATAAAAGAAAATATCATATTCGATAGAAGACCCTTCGGTGCCGATTGAAATGATGATATTGCGATGGCGTAAAGATGTCAGTTGGTCAATATAGACGAAGATAAGGCATGTAATCGAGCCGTCCTCGTTCGGAACTGCGGTGATTAGAATATTCTCTTCATCGACATCGACGGAATTGGAAAAGGTAGTGCTTGGAGAAAATGCAAGACTATACAGTAAATTATACAGGGCTTCCGTATTCTCAACATTGATCATAATCAGCTGAATGGATTCTCCGCCGGGAATGGATGCACAGTAGGAATCGTCTTCTCTGGAGCTTTGAATCACACCGTGCACGGTAACGCCGTTGGCCACTCTCATAGCAGAAGTAGAATGCGGCTCGGATATTTCAGAGACGACGTTTTCACCGATCCAGTATTTGATGGTAGCTTCTTTCTTGAAGAAATCGTCAAGACTGAGGTTAAGGGCTTCCAGAGAATCGATTTGTGAGATTTCCACAGCGAGATTGAGATTCTGTCCGCCGGAATAGCTGGCGGTATTGATGCCGATGACAAGTCCCGCCTCGTTAACGAGAGGTCCGCCGCTGTTTCCGGAGGAAATCGGCGCGGTTGTCTGAATGTATTTCACACCCGGCGCCTCGGAAAGCTCTCTGTTGACCGTAGAAACGATGCCGCTGGAAAAGGTACCGGTGAGACCAAGCGAGCTGCCCAGCGCATAGACGGCATCGCCCGTTTGCGGCAATTCTTCGGAAATATCAAGATAGGGAACAGCATCGCTGCCGGTGTCCGCTTGCAGAATCGCAATATCCTTTTCCTTGTCGTATGCAATTACATGGGTGATGTTATATTCTTTTTCGTCAGCGGTTTTTACGACGATTTCTCTGGCGTTTTCAATGACATGGTAGTTGGTTACGACCCGTCCGTCTTCCGAAATGAAGAAGCCGGAGCCGGTTGCCCAGGCATAGCCGTTCAGGCGATAGGTGTTGATTTCCACGGTGCCGGGGTTGATGCACTTGAAAATTTCCGTGGAGGAGAGCGTTTCGAGCTTCCACTCGGCCTTGACGGTGATGTTTTCCGTGACGGAAGCGGTATCCTCGCTCCATTTAACGAAATCATAGTGCTTTCTCGAAACTGTCGGAAGTACGGCAGCTTCGCCTTGGCGTACCGTCTGTATCAGCTGCGTATCATCTTCCACTGTGCCGCCGTTTACGTCAAAGATGACCGTATAAAGCGGAATCCATTCGGCTTTGACCGTCATATCGCCCGTAACGGCAGAGAAATCCTCGCTCCATCCGAGAAGCTCATATCCATCCCGAGATACGGACGGTGCTTCGGCGGCTTCGCCGTCGACCACCTGCTGGGTCAGCTTGGAGCTATCCTCTGCGATGCCTTCTTCCGTGGAAAAGACGACGGTATGTATTTTTTTCCAAATCGGTTTTACCGTGGTGGCACTGGAAGGCGTTAGATAATCGCCGTCCCAGCCGGCGAGAACATAGCCTTCTTTTGTGATTTCCGGAGGTGTGATGACGACGCCGTCTTTATAGGTTTGTTTTAATGTTCCGGAGACAAGCGTGGCATCTCCAATATCAAACACCACTTTGGTTCCGCCGCATCCGGCGAGCATCAAAAGCATCATTGTGCAGATAAGAAGAAGCAATATGCGATTTCTTTTTTTCATAGATTTGCTCCAATTCAATATAAATTTTTGATAGTTCTTATTATAATGCCCCGTGATAAAAAAGTCAATATAGAAAAGAAAAATCTACTTGTCATTGTATAGAAAATATATAGTGTTATTATAGATTCGGAGGCTGTTTATATCGATAGAGAATGATTATGTTATTAAAATTGACAAGAAGCGTTGAGTATCTTGTCATAAAAGCACGCTTGTCTATGGGGATGTTGTATAAGAGGTCGTTTTTAACTCGAAAGCTATTATCGAGGCTCCTCCGTCCGACCAAAAGGTCGGACGCACCGCCGTGAAAAAGGGAATAGAGGAAGATGCCGGTGAAAACTGTCTTTTCACGGCGGTGTGCGGCGCGGATTTCCGCGCCGGAGGAGCCTTTTTGATTTTACCTTGACAAGCAGCAGAATTTATGTATAATATGTTACACAAGTTATACTTTTGGAGGAGCAAATGAAGAAAGAAAAGAAGACGGAGCGTTTTATGTCGTCGGTATCCGTCGGTCCGAAGGGACAGATTGTGATCCCCAAGGAGGTACGGGATATGTTCGGCATCGAGCCGGGGGATAAGCTTTTGCTGCTCGCCGATTCCAAACGAGGGATCGCCATTCAGCGACAGTCGGTGATGAGCAAAATCGCCGATGCAATCTTTGCGGGACACGGGGACGAGATCGCCCCGGAGGAACCAAAAGAACATTTGGAAATTTTTGCATCGGAAATTCAAAAGCATTGCGGCGACGGAGGGAAAACAGAATGAACGCGGTTGACATTCAAGGACTGACGAAGCGGTATTCGGATATGACGGCGGTGGATGCGCTGTCTCTTACGATAGGAGAGGGAGAGCTGTTCGCGCTGCTCGGCGTCAACGGTGCGGGCAAATCCACCGCAATCAAAATGCTGTCGGGGCTGACGCCGCCGACGGAGGGCGACGCGCTTTTGATGGGGCACAGCATCCGAGAGGAGCTTGACAAGGTCAAGCGGTGCCTCAATGTTTCTCCGCAGGAAACGGCCGTTGCGCCGAAGCTTTCGGTGCGGGAGAATTTGGAGCTTGTCGCGGGACTTCACGGCGCGGACAGGCGGTCGGCGCATGAGGCCGCATCCGCCGTTATGGAGGAATTTTCCTTTCGGGAAATCGAAAGAAAGGCGGCGGGAAAGCTTTCCGGCGGCTGGCAGCGGCGTCTCAGTATTGCGATGGCGCTTATCACGAAGCCGCAGATTCTGTTTTTGGATGAACCGACGCTCGGACTTGACGTGCTGGCGCGCCGCGAGCTGTGGCGCGTGATCGAGGCGCTGCACGGTAAAATCACTGTCATTTTGACGACGCATTATTTGGAAGAAGCCGAGGCGCTTGCCGACCGAATCGGGATTTTGTCACGCGGGAAGCTGATCGCCGTCGGTACGGCGGCGGAGCTGAAAGAAGCCGCAGGCGTGGATTCCTTCGAGGATGCATTTGTGAAATTATCCGAAAACGGAGGTTCAGCGAGATGAAAACGATGTGGTTTGCCGGCCGGTGCGGAAAGGAAATTTTGCGTGATAAGCTGAATTTGGCGTTCGGCATCGGCTTTCCGGTGATTTTGCTTCTGCTTTTGTCGGCGATTAACGCGAGTATTCCGGCGGAGGCTGGCATGACGCTGTTCGAGCTTCCGAATTTGACGCCGGGCGTCGCCGTGTTCGGACTTTCCTTTTTCTCGCTGTTTTCCGCGCTTCTCATCGCCAAGGACAGGGAAAGCGCGTTCATGATGAGGCTTTTGACCTCGCCGCTCTCGGCTGCCGGCTTTATCATGGGCTATACGCTTCCGCTTTTGCCGATGGCGGCGGCGCAGACGGCACTGTGCTATCTTGTCGCGATGCTCCTCGGCCTTTCTCCGACCGTCAATATTCTCATGGCGATTCTTATCAACATTCCGGCGGCGCTCTTTTTCATCGGTGTCGGGCTGCTTTGCGGTACGCTCATGGGAACCAAGCAGGTGGGCGGCATCTGCGGCGCGCTGCTGACCAATCTTTCCGCATGGCTTTCCGGCACATGGTTTGATACCGCGCTTGTCGGCGGTGTATTCGAGGGCATTGCAAATGTGCTTCCGTTTGTTCATGCGGTAAAAGTTGGACGTCATGCGCTGGCCGGAGAATTTGCGGGAATGTTTCCCGATTTTTGGTGGGTGCTCGGATACGCCGTACTGATGCTTGCCGTCGCGATTTTTTTCTTTATGAGAAAAATGAAAAAGGGCGTTTGAAACCATTCGCGCTGCCCGATTGGTCTGCGCGAACGGTTGGCCTTTTTTGAAAAAAGTAAAAATATTCCGCTGAATCTTGGGAAAAAGCTGCTACTTTATAGGCGGAAGCTTCCAAAGAGGAACAGCTAACTAAATAGGAGTAAAAAACAATGCAAAATATAATATATTGTGATCATACGGAGATAAAAGATGAGGAGGTGATTATAAAAAATAAAGGTACTATTTTCTATATTAGTCTTTCTGACTATGCAAAAAATTTTTCTGTTGAAAGATCAACGAAAAAGATAAAGTGCGTAGCCGATAGAGATGTATCATCATTGTCTTATATCCTTCTATACAAAACCAAAAACAAAAGTTATTTTTAAAAAACACCATGTAAAAGATTTGTTCTTTTTTAAATCTGCAAGCAGAAAATTTTTTGATTTGCAAACAGAAATCATAAAAGCTGGGTATATGAGCTATGACTTATCGTAAGTTTGCTGCCGGAACGCTTGTAGATGCGGAGAACGGTTATATATCCGATTGAAGAAATAACCGCGGGAATGATGGTGTATGTTCATAATCCGGATACGGGAGAGACAACGCTTAAAGAAGTGGTATGGAGTATTGTGTTATGTTAAAAGAATGTGTAAGAAATCATGCGGTACGATGTATGAAAACAAAATTTGGATATAGAATTCATGATGATGAAGCATTATTTGGAAAGTATAAAAGTGTAGAGGATTTGTTAAATCATCATTCATATAACGAAATTTTACACTTGGTTTGTAATGAAGAAGAGAATTATCAAACACTAAAACACCTTTATGAGCAAGCTATAAGAGACAATGTAAGTAATGAGACCTTTATATTTGCTAATAAAATAAATACGGATTATAATTTGTATGTCACAAGAGAGGGGCAAATCATAATTTATTATTATCAAGATAGAATAAGGATTGGAGAAAAATCTATATTTCCTTGGGACTATCCTCATTGTATTAACTGTATAGGACATAGCGGGGATTATAATGAGTCAGAAGTAATAAATGACTTTATAAAAGTAAATACTTTAAATTTTTATATAAAATATATATTACAAAAAAAGATTTTATAGGTAATAGTAAATTTAGCAAAAAAGATGAAAGATATATTTTTAATGACATATTACAAGTTAAAATAGATTCACATATTGTTTTTTATGCAGGAACAAATGATACGGAGGGAAATTATATAGCCGATTCATGGTGGGGCAATGATCAAGATATACTGAATGATTTGTGTATGATGTCTGTTGTGGATTTTGGAGAAAAATATCATGCTTATTGGCGCACATAAAAATCTCTAAATAAAGATAAAGGAGGCAATTATGATAAATAATAAAGCATTATCAGAAAATGAGATAAAAATGTTATCTTTCTTTACCGATAAAATTGAGTGGCAAAGAGATGATATTATTTATCAAATGAACCATGCTGAAATTAGAACGGAGTGTTCGCCTTATTTTTATATTATAAAATTTGTGTATAATGAAAATAGCAATCTGCTTTCCTTAAATTATAAATATGACTTAAAAATACAGATCGTCCATGGCGATACAGCGCCAACCGTTATGATTTTGTTTATAAAAGGGGGACGGGTGCAAGAATTTGAAGTGTATAATGCAGATTCCAGTAATATAGTTTTTGAAAGACTTTATAAAGGATATATCATAAAAGAATTTTAAAAAGAACAGCCATAAATAAATCGAACAATATGGAGTGTAAGATGTATTGATAAAACGTGGAAAGCAAATGTGAAAACTGTTAGTCAGGGGGGTACTATAACAGAACTAAATGGAGGTATTCCAACAAGATAACAAGCAATTCGTCTGATTAACGATGCAGGAGGACATGTGGTGCGAATTGAAAGTCCTCACCAATATCCAAATCCTCACACTTTTAGTCATTGTTACGATGCCTACTTATGGGATAGTCTAAAGAATGCATGTGTTAAAACAGAGAAAGACTGTATGAATTTATTGAAATCTTATAGAACTTTCTATGCTTTTTGGGATATGCATTCATGTGAAAAAATAGTAATTCCAAATTATTGGAAATTTCCCAAATCAGCGGTAGTAAATATGACTTATGATGATTTTATAAATCATATAGGTGATTTCCCTGAGGACATATATTTTTTTGACGAAACCTATAGTTGGAGCATTATCTTGACGCACGAATATATTGCAGAAGAAAGATTCTGCTATATATGTTGGAGTCAATCATAATAGCATTTGATAGCCAAAAGCTAATTAAGCAAAAGCCGTACTCTTATGAGTACGGCTTTGTATAGCATAACACAAAACTACGAATAGTCGAGTGGTTGGATTTTAAAAAACTGGCAAATCAGTTTGGGTATGGTGTGTATGGATGAATGACACCAATTTTTCTCCGCACGGAAGTATCACGGGTTGAATAATAAAGCTTAAAGCTCCGGTAATTGCGTTATTTCGCAAGATGCCGGAGCTTTGTTTATATATATTCCCACCGGTCGAAGGTTGAATTGCCGACGCCTTTCATTTTTGTAGGCAAGCCTGCATATACAAGGATTTATTTTTTCTTAACGGTAACCATTGAGGTCCTTTTCCCGTTTTAATTTTTCCTATGCTATTGTATCGCTGTAAGGAGGAATATGTTATGGCAGCGATATGGAAATCAATTCATAACTTTGAAGATAAATTTGACCGATGTGCGGAGCGTTTTGCATTACGCCATCCGCATATCGCATTTTTAGCAATGTTTATCGGAATGCCGCTTCTCATTTTAATAGCGATTGCTGTTGCGACAACGCTTATCACTTTACCTATGGCGTGGATTTTTGGATGGCTGTAACTATCTTTATAAAACTTTAATTTCGAGCGTGTCTTAATAATCCCGTTTTAATGCAGAAGATCGTAAAATGAGAAAAGTACAAGGAGGGAAAATTATGACGATTGTTGTTTGTACGATTGGTTTGTGTGTTGCGGCACTACTAATTTATTATGTTTATGTTCTGATGAAAGGAGATTCCAAGTGATGGGTACAGTAATTCAATACATATTGTACCTTGCCGTTCTTGTTATCCTTGCAATTCCGCTCGGCGTATATATCAAGAAAGTAATGAACGGAGAGAAAACCTTTCTTTCTAAAATTCTCACGCCCTGTGAAAACGCTGTGTATAAGGTTATGCGCATCAATAAGGACGAGCAAATGAACTGGAAAAAGTATGCGGCTTCCGTTCTTGTTTTTTCCGGCATCGGGCTTGTGTTCTTGTTTTTACTTCAGCTTTTACAGGGTGTTCTGCCCGGAAACCCACAGGGGCTGCCGGGAGTCAAATGGGATTTGTCCTTTAATACCTCTGTCAGTTTCGTAACGAATACGAATTGGCAGGCGTACAGCGGCGAATCTGCATTGAGCTATTTGACACAGGCACTGGGACTGACAGTACAAAATTTTGTTTCAGCGGCAACAGGCATTGCCGTGTTATTCGCTCTGATACGAGGATTTATAAAAGTCAAGACAGATGGCTTAGGCAGCTTTTGGGTAGATATGACGAGAATTGTGCTTCATATCCTTCTTCCGCTTAATTTAGTGATTTCTTTGCTGTTAGTCGGCGGCGGTGTGATACAAAACCTGAAAGGCGCTGAAACGGTATCTCTTGTAGAACCGATTGCGGTGAGTGCTGATGGCACAATCCTTGAAAATGCAGAAATCAACCTTGAAGCAGAAACCGTTACTGTGAATGGACAGGTGATCCCGGACGCAGAAATCGTAACGGAACAATTCGTTCCAATGGGGCCCGCTGCAAGCCAGATTGCTATTAAGCAGTCCGGCACCAACGGCGGCGGATTTAACGGCGTTAATTCGGCACACCCGTTGGAAAATCCGAATGCTTTTACTAATTTGATTGAAATGATTTCCATTCTGTTGATTCCTGCCGCATTGTGCTTCACCTTCGGCAAGGCAGTAAAAAATAAAAAACAGGGCATTGCAATCTTTATGGCAATGTTTATATGTCTTGTACTGGCGCTCGGCACGATTGCCGTCAGCGAACAGCTTGCAACCCCGCAGCTTGCTCAGGACGGGAATATCAACATTTCCATGACCGATCAGGCGGGCGGCAATATGGAGGGCAAAGAAACACGGTTTGGTATTGCAGCATCCTCCACATGGGCGGTGTTTACCACAGCGGCTTCCAACGGCTCGGTAAATTCTATGCACGACAGCTATACGCCTCTCGGCGGGATGGTGACTATGCTGCTCATGCAACTTGGCGAGGTGATTTTCGGCGGCGTTGGCTGCGGTCTTTACGGTATGCTTGCTTTTGCCATTCTAACGGTATTTATAGCAGGACTTATGGTTGGCAGGACGCCGGAGTTTTTAGGTAAGAAAATTGAGCCGTATGAGATGAAATGGTCTGTGCTCGTTTGCCTTGCGACGCCGATTGCCATTCTTGTGGGAAGTGGCATTGCGGCGGCCGTCCCGAGTGTGGCGGACAGCTTGAACAACGGCGGGGCACACGGTTTTTCGGAATTACTTTATGCTTATTCTTCCTGTGGAGGCAACAACGGTTCTGCGTTTGCCGGATTTAATGCAAACACCGTATTTTTGAATATATCTCTTGGGGCCGTCATGCTGTTTGCCCGCTTCCTGCCGATTATCGGAACGCTGGCGATTGCGG
This sequence comes from uncultured Eubacteriales bacterium, assembly GCA_934446365.1. Taxonomy (GTDB): domain Bacteria; phylum Bacillota; class Clostridia; order Oscillospirales; family CAG-272; genus QALR01. The sequence continues at coordinate 119,547 of CAKSDZ010000001.1, forward strand.
GAAGCCTTGCCGGGAAGAAAAAAATTGCAACGACGGCCGGAACCCTTTCTACTACAAATGCGATGTTTGTATTCTTGCTGATTTTTATTGTTCTGCTTGTCGGTGCGCTCAGCTTTTTCCCAGCGTTGGCGCTGGGGCCGATTGCAGAATTTTTCCAAAGTATTGTGTAAGGAGGCAGTGATATGGCACAGTCAATAAAAAGTGCTTTTGCTGATAAAAAAATACTCGGCAGAGCAATCAAAGATTCATTTATTAAGCTGAACCCAAAAACACAAGTGCGAAATCCCGTTATGCTCTTGGTATATATATCTGCAATATTGACAACCGGATTATGGATGATCTCGCTGTTTGGTTTCAAAGATGTTTCCAGCGGATATACGCTGGCGATTGCAGTAATCTTGTGGTTTACCTGTATTTTTGCCAACTTTGCAGAGGCGATAGCAGAGGGACGCGGAAAAGCACAGGCAGATTCTTTAAGAGCTTCAAAAAAAGATGTAGAAGCACATAAGATACCGTCTGCCGATAAAAAGGAGCAGGTAATCACCGTTTCTTCCGCATTGCTTAAAAAAGGGGATATTGTCATCGTGAAAGCGGGAGAACAGATCCCCGGTGACGGCGAGGTGATTGAAGGCGCTGCATCAGTAGATGAAAGTGCGATTACCGGTGAATCTGCTCCTGTCATTCGTGAGGCAGGCGGTGACAGAAGCGCCGTAACCGGAGGAACTACCGTATTATCCGATTGGATTGCAGTGCGAATTACCAGCGAAGCGGGAGAAAGCTTTCTTGATAAAATGATTGCTATGGTTGAGGGTGCGGCAAGAAAAAAGACCCCCAATGAAATTGCCTTGCAGATTTTCCTCGTTGCGCTTTCCATAATCTTTATCCTTGTTACAATGTCACTCTATACATACTCCGTATTTTCGGCAAAGCAAGCGGGAATAGAAAATCCCACTTCTATTACGACGCTGGTAGCCTTGCTTGTTTGCCTTGCTCCTACTACCATCGGCGCACTGCTTTCAGCAATCGGCATTGCCGGAATGTCGAGACTGAATCAGGCAAATGTGCTGGCTATGAGCGGCAGAGCAATTGAAGCCGCCGGAGATGTGGATATACTGATGCTTGATAAAACGGGAACGATTACTCTTGGCAATCGGCAGGCTCACGCATTTATTCCGGTAGATGGTGCGAGCGAAGAAGAACTTGCTGATGCGGCACAGTTATCCTCGCTTGCAGATGAAACGCCGGAGGGAAGAAGCGTGGTTATTCTCGCAAAAGAGAAATTCGGTCTTCGGGGCAGAGAACTTTCCGACAAGAATATGGCCTTTATTCCCTTTACAGCGAAAACCCGTATGAGCGGCGTAGACTTTGACGGCAATGAAATCCGCAAGGGTGCGGCTGAGACAATGCAGGTATATATCACCCATGCAGGCGGTATGTATTCTGAAGAATGCGACCGTGTTGTGCAGGATATAGCAAAGCAAGGCGGAACGCCTCTTGTTGTTGCTAAAAATCATAAAATACTCGGCGTTATCCATCTAAAGGATATTATTAAGCGGGGCGTAAAGGAGAAATTTGCGGATCTTCGTAAAATGGGCATCAAAACCATAATGATTACAGGTGATAATCCGATGACTGCCGCCGCTATTGCTGCCGAAGCGGGTGTAGACGACTTCCTTGCAGAAGCAACCCCCGAGGGCAAACTTCAAATGATTCGTGATTTTCAATCGAAAGGTCATTTGGTGGCAATGACGGGAGACGGAACAAACGATGCCCCGGCTCTCGCGCAGGCTGATGTGGCGGTTGCAATGAACACCGGAACACAGGCGGCAAAGGAAGCAGGGAATATGGTTGACCTCGATTCATCCCCTACAAAGCTTATTGACATTGTACGCATAGGCAAACAGCTTTTAATGACAAGAGGAAGTCTGACTACTTTTTCAATTGCAAACGATGTAGCAAAGTATTTCGCCATCATACCCGCGTTGTTTATGGGACTGTATCCGGGACTTTCTGCGCTCAACATTATGGGATTACATTCTCCGCAAAGCGCTGTGCTCTCTGCGATTATTTACAATGCGCTGATTATTATTGCGCTGATTCCATTGGCGTTAAAAGGCGTGAAATACCGTGAGGTCCCGGCAGGGAAACTATTATCACGTAATTTGCTGATTTATGGCTTGGGCGGTCTTGTGGCTCCGTTTATCTTTGTCAAGCTGATTGATATGCTGCTGGTTGTTTTGGGATTGGCGTAAGGAGGTATAGAGATGAAAACATTAAAAAATATATTGCCGAGGGCAGCTGTTATTTTTCTTATTTTTACATTGCTCTGCGGCGTTGTTTATACAGGCGTTGCAACAGGTCTTGCACAGCTTATTTTTCCCGATAAAGCAAACGGAAGCATTATTGAGATCGACGGGAAAAAATATGGTTGTGAACTGCTCGGGCAGCAATATACGGATGAGAGACATATGTGGGGGCGCATTATGAATATTGATGTTTCAACCTACAAGGATGAAAACGGAAAAACGCTGATGTATGCTTCACCGTCAAACCTTTCCCCTGCAAGCGAAGAATACGAGGCTTTGGTAAAAGAGCGTGTAGAAAAACTGCGTGCCGCTAATCCTGATATGGACGAAACAGCAATTCCTGTTGATCTTGTCACCTGTTCGGGCAGCGGACTTGATCCGCATATCTCTCCTGCGGCGGCGGAGTATCAAGTTGCGCGGATCGCAAAAGCAAATGGTATGACCGAGGACAAAGTACGGGAGATTATTGATCGATGCACAGAGGGCAAGCTTTTAGGCATATTCGGAGAAGAAACCGTCAATGTGCTGAAAGTAAATTTAATGCTGGACGGAATTCTACAATAGCTTTAAGGCGGAAAAGCTTCGGCTTTTCCACCTTTATCTTTATGCAATCTTAATATTATCTTCATCTTGCTTGCGCCGATTTAATGCAGATTAAGATAAAATAATGACAGTCTAAATATGATATTAAGCTTGTGTAGGTATCCGTTAGAATAAAACGACAAAAAATAAAAGCATAGGCATGTTACATCGTTTCAGATTCTTATATTGGGATTTCTGTATGGAATAATGTTAGGCCGCATGTGACAGGAAAGGCGTCGTGCTTCCTCGCGGTTAGAGACTATTTTGCGTTTAACAGAGCATACAAATCTGAAAGAATTATTGTTGGTATTCGCAGTGGATGCAATAACTGTGTTATAATAAAGAGCGGAAATATTATTGGTCAATACCATAAAGAATTTTTTCACTGTCTTGGAACGATTCGTTATTGTAGAGAGATATTTAAGACTGTATTATCGAAATCTTACGTCTGCCGCGCAAAAGCGAACAGCGTTTACCTTGGTTTTCTTTCAGTTTCTTTTAATACCGCTTTCTTAAAATAGGAGACTTACAGGAGGTGTTTTCATGGACGAAATAAGGCAAAGCCCGGAACGGTTTTTAAAGCAAATTGAAAAGGAAGAGCAAAGCCTTAATCGCGGACATTTGAAAATATTTTTCGGCTATGCCGCAGGAGTCGGCAAAACCTATGCTATGCTGAAAGCCGCACATTCGGCAAGGAAGCGTGGTATTGATGTTGTTGCCGGCTATGTTGAGCCGCACGACCGCCCGCAGACCTCTGCGCTTATAAACGGATTGGAATGTCTTCCGAATCTTGTTACGGAATATAACGGAATTGTTCTTTCGGAATTTAATCTTGACGCTGCACTTGTAAGGCACCCACAGTTAATCCTTGTGGATGAGCTTGCTCATACCAATGCCCCTCTATGTAGGCATACTAAGCGTTATCAGGATATTCAGGAGCTGTTGAATGCGGGAATCGATGTTTATACTACGGTAAATGTTCAGCATATTGAAAGTCTAAATGATACCGTCGCAGCTATAACGGGCATTATGGTACATGAACGGATCCCCGATTCGGTATTTGATAATGCTGATCAGGTCGAGCTTGTGGATATTGAACCGCAGGAATTGATTGAGCGGCTACAGTCGGGAAATGTTTATAATTCGGTTCAGGCTGAGCGTGCCGCGGAGAACTTCTTTACTGTGGAAAATCTTACAGCGCTTCGGGAAATCGCTTTACGCCGCTGCGCCGATAGGGTAAACCTGCTTACCGAAGCCGTTAGAACGAAAAGCCGCAGCGATTATCATACGGACGAATATATCCTTGTCTGTCTTTCGTCATCACCGTCGAACGCAAGGATCATTCGCACTGCTGCCCGAATGGCGAATGCCTTTAAGGGCGATTTCGCCGCACTATTTGTGGAAACGCCGGATTATCAGGTTATGCCCGAAGAAGATGTAAAGCGACTGCGCAGCAATATGCGTCTTGCAGAGCAGCTTGGCGCTAAGATCGAAACCGTGTACGGCGAAGATGTTTCTGATCAAATTGCTGAATTTGCAAGGCTGTCGGGAGTATCGAAAATTGTGATAGGCAGAAGCTCCGCAACCAAAAAAAGTATATTCAGTAAGCCTACTCTTACAGAAAAACTGATTGCAAGTACGCCTAATTTAGATGTGCATATCATACCAGACGGAAAAAATACCGGATACTATGCAAAAAAAGCAAGAAAGAAAAACAAAATGGTCTTTTCGATATCCGATATTTTAAAAAGCGTTGCCATTTTGGTTTTATCAAGCTGTATCGGAATACTGTTTCGGTACTTGGGCTTTGCAGAAGCCAATATTATCACGGTATATGTTCTCGGCGTCCTTGTAACTTCGGTTGTTACAAAGCATCGAATTTATAGCCTGATATCCTCTATTGTCAGTGTATTGGTTTTTAATTTCCTGTTTACCGAGCCCCAATTCACCTTTAAAGCATACGGACAGGGATATCCTATAACTTTTTTGATTATGTTTTTGGCAGCGCTGCTCACAAGCTCGCTTGCCGTAAAGTTAAAAAATCATGCAGGACAGTCAGCAAAATCAGCTTACAGAACAAAGGTGCTGTTTGATACCAATCAGCTCTTACAGCAGGCAAAGGACAAGAACGAAATCGTTTCGGCGACAGCAAATCAGCTTATAAAGCTGCTCGACAAGGATATAGTATTTTATTTGACCGAGAACGAAAAACTCGGAGAGCCTCATATTTTTACCGTTTCAAACGATAGAGCAAACAACGAAATGACGGGTGCAAAAGAAAAGGCTGTTGCGGAGTGGGTGCAAAAGAATAATAAGCACGCCGGAGCTACCACAGAAACACTTTCAAATGCAAAATGCCTGTATCTTTCCATAAGAGTGAACAGCCGAGTTTACGGTGTTGTCGGTATTTATATCGGTGAAGAACCGCTTGATTCGTTTGAAAAAAGTATATTGTTATCCATACTTGGCGAATGTGCTTTGTCGCTGGAAAACGAAAAGAACGCAAGAGAGAAGGAAGAAGCGGCAATTCTCGCTAAAAATGAACAGCTTCGCGCCAATCTACTGCGTGCTATCTCACATGATCTGCGAACACCGCTTACTTCTATTTCGGGCAACGCCAGTAATCTTTTATCAAACGGCAATTCCTTTGACGAGACGACAAAGAAACAGCTTTATAGCGATATTTATGACGACTCCATGTGGCTTATCAATCTGGTAGAAAATCTGCTTTCAGTCACAAGGCTTGACGAAGGGAGACTGAATCTTAACATTACGGAGGATTTGGTAGACGATGTGATCTCAGAAGCACTTCATCATGTAAACCGAAAAAGTGTTGAACACCATATATCCGTTCACAACAAAGAAGAGTATCTTCTTGCCAAAATGGATGCAAAGCTTATGGTGCAGGTTATCATAAATATGGTAGACAACGCTATTAAGTATACGCCGAAGGGCTCTAATATTCTGATTAAAACCTGGAAGCATGGAGATAAAGCGGTGATATCCATTGCCGACGACGGCGACGGGATACCCGATGATATGAAGGAGCGGGTATTTGATATGTTTTACAGCGGAGCGAACAATATAGCTGATAGCCGCCGCAGCTTAGGACTTGGGTTGTCGTTGTGCAGATCTATTGTGAATGCACACGGCGGTAAAATAGAAGTTTCGGACAATACGCCGCATGGTGCGGTATTCACGATTACATTATCTGCCGGGGAGGTAAAAATTCATGAATAAATCCTTGATATTGGTTGTTGAAGATGATAATTCAGTCAAAAATCTTATTACAACAACTCTTAAAGCGCATGATTACAGATATTTGACCGCTCCAAATGGTGCTGATGCTATTTTAGAAGCGTCGTCGCATAATCCTGATATTGTCCTGCTCGATTTAGGACTTCCGGACACAGACGGAGTTGAAGTAATTAAAAAAATCCGTACTTGGTCGAATATGCCGATTATTGTTATTAGTGCACGAAGTGAGGACACCGACAAAATCGATGCGCTTGATGCGGGTGCCGACGATTATCTGACCAAACCGTTTTCGGTAGAAGAACTTTTGGCGAGGCTTAGGGTTACACAAAGACGGCTTAATATGGTACAGAACGCAGCCACTGCCGAAGCATCTATTTTTACAAACGGCAAGCTTCGTATAGATTATGCCGCAGGATGCGCTTATTTAGGTGGTGAAGAGCTGCACCTTACGCCTATTGAATATAAACTTTTATGCCTGCTTTCAAGAAATATCGGTAAGGTTTTGACCCATACCTTTATTACACGGAGCATTTGGGGCAGCAGCTGGAATAATGATATTGCTTCTCTGCGCGTCTTTATGGCAACGCTCCGTAAGAAGTTGGAAAAGGATACGGATTCCCCTCAATATATTCAAACGCATATCGGCGTCGGGTACAGAATGATGAGGGTAGAGTAACTGCGCAAAATAACGATGCTGTAAATATCCGTAAGATTTTACAGCACCGTTTTAGAGCCTATAAAGCAATTCATAAAATATTATAATTTCAAGCATGATGATTGGAGAAAGACGAAAATTTGCATTTTTATATTTCGCTTTTCGTTTGGCTTGTGGCCATTTGGCCTTATAAAAGCTTAGTTCCCCTCTCGGAGAAGAGTAGTACGCTGAGTACCGACTTTTTGGGCCGTATAGACTGACGGCTTGCTTTGGATTTTATAACATGCACTTTGATTCTTAGGCCCGGTTCTGCGCGGTATTTTTTCCTTTGCAGCGTTATTTCATCCCGAAAAGCCGCATGAAATTTCCCGCAAAAAGCTTCTCATATTCCGCGTAGGAAAGTCCGAGTGCTCTCACCCGTTCAAGCTCCTCCGACGCATTCCAAAGCGGGAAGTCCGTGCCGAATAAGAAGCGGTCGATGCCGAATTTGTCGAACATCGAGAGCGCGTAGTCGCGGGAGACGAACATCGTCGAGCTCGAGGTGTCAAACCAAAGCCTGTCGGACGGTATGAGAAAGTCATGGGACTCCTGCCATCTTTGGAAGCCGCCGAAATGCGCGGCGATGACGGTGAGGTCCGGGATTTTTTTCATGACAGCCGCCAGCTTTTTCGGTGACGACGCGTCGTAGCGCTTATCCCCCATGTGCATGAGAATCGGCAGTCCGCGCTTTGCGGCCGCACGGTATAGAGGGAACACCTTTTCATCGTCGATGTCGAATTTTTGGAAGTCTGGGTGCAGCTTAATTCCGGCAAGGCCGAGCGATACGGCGCGGTCGATTTCCGCTTCAAAGTCCGGAAAATCCGGATGAATGGAGGCGAGTGCCGTGAAGCAGTCATGATTTTGTATGACCTGCGCCATAAAGTCGGTGATGGATGGCGTTTGCTCCGGTGTGACCGCCGCGGAACAGACAAGGAAATGGGAAATCCCGGCGGTCTCTCCTTCTTCCAGCAGGTTTTTTACGGAAGCGGGGGCAAAATAAGGCATCCCGTAAAAACCGCCGATGGATTTGGACACCTTATCTGAAATTTTATCGGGGAAAATATGCGTGTGCGCATCGATGATTTTCATGGTGTTATCATCCTTTCGCATAAAAATTCATATAAAAAGCTTGAATAGGGGAACGATATTTCAAATCAAGACAAAATTATAACATATTTTTTGAGTTGATACAACAGCAATTCCGAAATATCGTCGTTTTTTTCGATTGGATTTCTGATTTTTGCGTTGTTTTTGTGAGGAATCCCATATGAATGCGGCGGAATCTGCCCGCATCAGAATCGGTTTTCCGTCGGGAAAAATAAAAAATATCAAAAAACGCTTGACAAACAGTTTGATTTGTGATATAGTCATGAATAACAAAGAAAAGCTGTGACGGAGAGGATCCGAATCAAATGCTTGCAGAGAGCCGGTGGCAGGTGAAAACCGGCAGCGGATGATTCAAGCGGGTCTATCGCTCCCGAGCTGGAACCGTGAAAATCGTGCATACGATGAAGTAGCGTTTCCCGTGATTGCTGCGTCAAGGCATGGGGCTTGTCGGAGTCCGAGAGTGGCGGCTTTTCGGCCGCAATTTGAGTGGTACCGCGGATGTATTTTTATGCACCCGTCTCAAAGCAAATTGAGACGGGTGCTTGTTTTTTTTTATAGCCGACCGCCCGTCCGAATTACAAATTCAGATTGCCGTGAAAAGGCAGAACGCGGGAAGTTCGCGGGAAAGGGTGGTATTAAAAAATGAAAGCAGAAACCAAAACCATGTCGGGACAGCTGATGGAAATTGCCGCACGTATTCGGGAGATGCGGCTTGTGACAGGGCTTAGCGAGACGCAGATGGCGGAAAAAACCGACACTTCTGTCGAAGAGTACAGACGCTATGAAGCGGGGGAGCTTGATTTCCCCTTTACCTTTATACATAAGTGCGCGATTGCGTTCGGCATTACAATCGCCGATATTTTGGAGGGAGAAAGTCCCAAGCTTTCCTCTTATATGGTCACGAGAAAGGGAAAGGGCGTGCCGACGGCGAAGGAGGACGGAATCAGCATCCAAAACCTTGCGCCGCTGTTCCGCGGCAAGCTCGCGGAGCCGTACTGGGTGCGCTACGATTATTCCGAGGAATTGCAGCACCGTCCGATTCATTTGACCACACATTCCGGTCAGGAATTTGACATCGTGCTGTCCGGCAGATTAAAGGTGCAGGTCGGCTCCAATACGGAGATTTTGGACGAGGGAGACAGCATCTTTTATGATTCCTCCACACCCCACGGCATGATCGCCGTGGACGGAAAGGACTGCTGCTTCTGCGCTGTCGTTTTGCCGGGTGAGGCAAAGCCGGAAAGTGAAATCCGCGACAGCATCGTATCCGCCAACCGGACGGAGAAGCTCATATGCAGCAAATTCATCGAAACCTCGGTGGACGAAAACGGCACGCCGACGGATATCCGATACCATAACGAAGAAAAATTCAATTTTGCCTTCGATGTTGTCGATGAGATTGCGGCGAAATATCCGGATAAGACTGCGATGGTGCATTTGGACCGCAACAAAACCGAGAGAATTTTCACATTCGCCGACATCAAGCGTGCCTCCTCGCAGTGCGCGAATTATTTCAAATCGCTCGGGATTTCAAAGGGCGACCGCGTGATGCTGGTGCTCAAACGCCATTATGAATTTTGGTTTGCCATCATCGGGCTTCACAAGCTGGGTGCGATTGCGATTCCGGCGACCAATCTCCTGAAAGACCACGATTTTGTGTACCGTTTCAATGCGGCCGGTGTGTCCGCAATCCTTTGCTCGGCGGACGGCGATATCGCGGAGCAGGTGGAGCTTGCCGAGCGCCAGTCTCCGACGCTGAAAACCAAGATTTTGGTCGGCGGCACGCGCGAGGGCTGGTATGATTTCGACAGCAGCTACAATCTTTTTTCCGGCAAATTCGCGCGCGGCGAGGATGCGCCGTGCGGCTCGGATACGATGTTGATGTTCTTTACCTCCGGTACGACGGGCTATCCGAAGATCGCCGCGCACGACTATAAATATCCGCTGGCGCATTTTGCGACGGCGAAATATTGGCATTCGGTGGATTCGGACGGACTGCATTTCACGATATCCGATACCGGATGGGGCAAGGCTCTTTGGGGCAAGCTATATGGACAGTGGCTCTGTGAGGGCGCGGTCTTTACCTATGATTTCGACCGCTTCAATGCCGCCGATATTCTGCCGCTTTTTGCAAAATATCATATCACAACGTTCTGCGCGCCGCCCACCATGTACCGCATGATGATTAAGGAGGATATTTCGAGATACGATTTCAGCTCCGTCAAACGCGCGACGACAGCCGGTGAGGCACTCAATCCGGAGGTTTTCGTGCAGTTTGAAAAGGCGACGGGACTTCAGCTTATGGAAGGCTTCGGTCAGACGGAAACCACGCTTACCATCGCCAATCTGACGGGGGCCGCTCACAAGATCGGTGCGATGGGCAAGCCCGTTCCGCCGTATCGGATCGAGCTGCTCTCGCCGGACGGAAAACCCGTCGCGGACGGAGAAACCGGCGAGATATGCATTCGCGCGGAGGAGGGCAAGGTTCCGTGCGGACTCTTTTCCGGTTATTGGGGCGAACCCGAAAAAACGGCGGAGGTTTGGCACGACGGATACTATCATACGAGAGACGTCGCATGGCGCGACGAGGACGGCTTCTTCTGGTATGTCGGACGCACGGACGACGTAATCAAATCCTCCGGCTACCGCATCGGACCGTTTGAGATTGAAAGCGTCATCATGGAGCTTCCGTATGTGCTGGAATGCGGCGTTTCCGCAGCGCCCGACGAGGTGAGAGGGCAGGTCGTCAAGGCGAGCATCGTTCTGACCAAGGGAACGGAGCCTACGGAGGCGCTCAAAAAGGAAATCCAAAATTACGTCAAGGAAAAGACCGCGCCGTATAAGTATCCGCGTATTGTCGTATTCCGGGATGAGCTGCCCAAAACGATCAGCGGAAAGATCATGCGCAACAAGCTTTGAACCGAAGGGAGAAAAACGCCGTGAATATTTCGCGTGTCACGCTGTTTGCCGGACATTACGGCAGCGGAAAAACCAATATTGCCGTTAATTATGCAAAATATCTTGCGGCGCTGTCATATCCCGTAACGATTGCCGATCTCGACATCGTCAATCCGTATTTCAGAACCAAGGACAGCGAGGCGGAGCTTGCCGCCTGCGGGATCCGCCTCATCTGTCCGACTTATGCGAACACGAATCTCGACCTGCCGGCACTTCCGGCACAGATGTACGACATCATACGGGAGCGGGAGCGTTATGCGGTGCTGGACATCGGCGGCGACGACCGCGGCGCCTATGCGCTCGGTCGGTACGCGCCGGAGATTTTGGAGGAGAACCGATATGAAATGCTGTTCGTCGCGAATTTTTACCGTCCCTTGACGGAGACGGCGGCGGATGCGCTCGAGGTCATGCGGGAGATCGAATGTGCGTGCGGCATGCGCTTTACCGCGCTTGTCAACAACTCGAATCTCGGAGAAGAAACGACGGCGCAGACCGTTCTTGAAACGCAGTCCAAGATCGAGCGGCTGTCCGGCATGAGCGGGCTCCCCGTCAAAATGACAACGGTGCGCCGCGAGCTTGTCCCGGCGCTGACCGACAGCATACACGGTCTGTTCGCACTTACGCTTCAAGCAAAATATTATGAGTAATCATCCGAGAAAAGCCGTCCCTGCGGCGGCAGCTATACGGAAAGGGAACGAAAATGGCAAAGCTTACTTTTAAAACCGATCTTTGCAAGGGCTGCGGACTTTGTGTGAACGCATGTCCGAAGAAAATCCTCGCATTGGCGAAGGGAAAAATCAACAAGAAGGGACACAGTCCGGTCGAGGTAACCGATGAGAGCCTTTGTATCGGCTGCGCGTTCTGCGCGACCATGTGTCCGGATTGTATCATTACGGTGGAGAAATAATATGTCCGCTCTTCGGGCAAGACACCGAAGAGCTTTGGAGGTTTAGGATATGGCAGAAAAGGTGCTTATGAAAGGGAACGAAGCGATTGCCGAAGCTGCAATCGCCGCCGGATGCCGCCATTATTACGGCTATCCGATCACGCCCCAGACCGAAATTGCAGCCTATATGGCAAAGCGCATGCCGAAGATCGGCGGCGTGTTTCTTCAAGCGGAGAGCGAAATCGCCGCAATCAATATGGTTTACGGCACGGCTGCGGCGGGATACCGCGTCATGACGTCGTCTTCAAGTCCCGGTATTTCGCTGAAAACAGAAGGGCTTTCTTACATAGCGGGCAGCGACCTGCCCTCGCTCGTTGTCAATGTGCAGCGCGGCGGTCCGGGACTCGGCAGCATTCAGCCGGCGCAGTCCGACTATTTTCAGGCGACCAAGGGCGGCGGTCATGGGGATTACCATATGATTGTTCTCGCGCCGGCGTCGGTGCAGGAGATGGCGAGCCTGACCGTCAAAGGCTTTGATTTGGCGGATCAGTACCGTATGACCTCGATGATTCTTGCCGACGGTACGATGGGACAGATGATGGAGCCGGTTTCCTTTGAAAGCGTGGAAAAAAAGACCTATGACAAGCCGTGGGCTTTGACGGGTACACACGGAAAAAGGGAACACAACATCATCACCTCGCTGTCTCTCGTTCCGAAGGAGCTGGAAAAATGGAATCTCGACCGCTATGAGAGATACAAAGTGATCGAGGAAAACGAGGTCATGTATGAGGAATTTATGATGGAGGACGCGGAAATCTGCCTTGTGGCGTTCGGCATCACCGCGCGCGTCTCGCAGAATGCGATCCGCATGGCGAGAGCAAAGGGAATCCGCGTGGGAATGATACGCCCGATTACGCTGTGGCCGTTCCCGAAGAAGCCGCTGGAAGCGGCTGCCGGCAGAGTGAAGGCATTTGTTTCGGTGGAGCTTTCGATGGGACAGATGATTGAGGATATCGAGCTTGCGACAAGGTGCAAAAGACCGGTGCTGCTCTGCAACCGTGTGGGCGGTATGCTTCCGTCTCCGGAATTTGTGCTTTCCAAAATCGAAGAAGCGAACGGAGGCGAGAAAAAATGATTGTATTTGAAAAACCGAAGGCTCTGACGGATGCGCCGCTGCATTACTGTCCGGGCTGTACGCACGGCATCATTCACCGGCTTGTCGCCGAGGCGATCGATTCGCTGAATGTCGGGGATATCACCGTTGGTGTGGCTCCGGTCGGCTGCGCGGTATTTGCCTATAACTATTTTTCCTGCGATATGATTGAGGCGGCACATGGACGCGCGCCGGCGGTTGCGACCGGACTCAAACGCGCGAATCCCGCGAGCGTCGTTTTCACCTATCAGGGAGACGGCGACCTTGCTTCCATCGGCATGGCGGAAACTGTACATGCCGCGGCGAGAAATGAAAACATCACCATTGTGTTTGTCAACAATGCGATTTACGGCATGACGGGCGGTCAGATGGCGCCGACCTCGCTCCCCGGACAGGTCACACAGACCTCTCCGTATGGGCGTGATACGTCGGTATGCGGCTTTCCCGTGCGCGTCTGCGAATTGCTCTCTCAGATAGACGGCGCGGAATACATCGAGCGGGTTGCCGTCAACAACGTAAAGAATGTCAAAAATGCCGGTCGGGCGATCAAAAAGGCGTTTGAAAACCAAATAAACGGGAAGGGCTTTTCCCTCGTGGAGGTCATTTCCTCGTGTCCGACCAACTGGGGCATGACGCCGGAAAAGGCGCTTGAATGGATTGACGAAAAAATGATTCCGTATTATCCGCTCGGCGTTTACAAAGACCGTTCTGCGGGAATCGTTTACGGAAGGGAGGGCGCTGCGAAATGAGCACGACCGAAATTCTGATTGCCGGCTTTGGCGGGCAGGGCGTCCTGTTTACCGGAAAGTTCCTCGCGTATAAAGGCATGTTGGAGGGAAAGCAGATCAGCTGGCTTCCGTCCTATGGGCCGGAAATGCGCGGCGGTACCGCGAATTGCAGTGTGATTCTCAGCGATATCCCGATCGGTTCGCCGATTGTCACCGCACCCGACTGCCTTATTGCCATGAATCTGCCGTCTCTTGACAAATATGAAAACGACGTCGTATCCGGCGGGCTGATTTTGGCGGACAGCACGCTGATCGGGAGAGGTGTAATGCGGGAGGACGTCCGCGTATTCTATGTTCCCGCGACACAGATGGCACAGGAAGCGGGCATCCCTACGCTTGCCAATATGATTATGGCGGGGAAATTTCTGCGCGAAGGCCCCGGAATGACGTATGAAAATACGGAGGAGGCGCTCAAAAAGGTCGTCTCCGCAAAGCATATGGATCTTTTTGAGCTGAATTTGAAAGCAATCGGCATGGGGTACCATTTTAAAGGAGAAGAGAGCCTGCGCATCTAAAAGATGCGCAGGCTTTTTCTATCGATAATATCATTTCATAAAAAGAGAGCTTGACAAGCGGATGAATTTACGATATAATATGCTGGATAGTAAATAATTTTTACCGTTAAACAAAGTGATTGGGAGGAAATATGATCGGGGACAAAATAAAAGAGCTGAGGCTCCAAAAGAAAATGACACAGGCTCAGCTTGCCGGGGATGCCATTACGCGAAATCAGCTTAGCCAGATCGAGAATAACAAGTCGATGCCTGCGGTGCCGACGCTTCTCGAGCTTGCCAAGCGTTTGGACGCTCCGGCGTCTTACTTTTTTGCCGAAACCGGCGATCTTGACACGTTTCGCAAAATCGGCGCGATTGAAAAAATAAAAAAGCTTTATGCGGACGGGGAATATGCGAAATGCCTTTCAAGGCTTCGCGCCCTCGGGGTGAACGACGATGAGACGGAGCTTCTCTTTGCAAAATCGAGCCTTGCCTGCGGGATTGAAAAATACCGCGCGGGATATTTGAAAAGCGCGGAAACCTATTTTGCGGACGCGATATCCCATGCGCGGAACAGCATTTATGTCGACGGCTCCGTGACAAAAACGGCGGAAAATTATATTGAGGTGATTCGTTTTGTCCGGGCAGAGGAGACGGATGAATATCCTGCCTTGGAAAATACGGAGGGAGAATTTCTAGGGAGTTTGGCCGATGCCGCCTATATTCGGGCTTTGGCGGAGAAAACCGCTTCTTCCTTTGCGTATGCGGCATCCTGTCCGCTGTATGCGGAGCATTTGGAAGCGCGAGCCGATGTGGATAAGGGCGCTTTCCTGCCGGCAACGGAGAAGCTTCGGGAGATTCTTTCCCGCTGCGACGAGGAGCGATATGCGGTTATGAAATACTACGTGCTGTGTGATCTTGAAGCATGCAGCCGTCATGAAGGCGATTATAAGAGCGCCTATGAATGCTCCGCCGCAAGACTTGCTCTTGCCGAAAAAATGAACAAATAAAGGAAATAACATTTACCATGATCAAACGATTTATACGATATTATAAACCTCACAGAAAGCTGTTCGCATTGGACATGCTTTGTTCGTTCCTGCTTTCGATTTGTGATCTGTTTTATCCGATGATCACAAGATCCATGCTGAACGACTACATACCGAATAAAAAGCTTCGTGTTCTGATTCTGTGGGGAATCATTCTGCTTGTAATCTATCTCATAAAAATGGGCTTTAAATATTTTATCCAGTATTTCGGACATGTCGTCGGCGTGCGCATGCAGGCGGATATGAGAAAGGAAGCCTTCGACCATATCGAAAAGCTGCCGTTTTCGTATTTCGATGACAACAAGACCGGCTCCATCATGTCGCGCATTGTGAACGATCTTCAAGAGATTGCGGAGCTGGCGCATCACGGACCGGAGGATCTCATCGTCTCGATTTTTCTTCTTGTCGGCTCGTTTATTCTGATGGCGACTATCAATCTTCCGCTGACGCTGATTATCTTCGCCTGCATTCCGTTTCTCGTTGTGTTCGCGGCAAGGAAGCGTCTGAAAATGAGCCATGCGTTTGCGGAGTCCCGCGCCGAGGTGGCGGAGGTCAACGCGACGCTGGAAAACAGCATCGCCGGCATCCGTGTATCCAAGGCGTTCGACAACGCCGCATATGAGGCTGAGAAGTTTGACCGGCAGAATCAGGCGTTTGTGAAGGCGAAATCGAAAGCGTACCGCGCGATGGCGGAATTTTTCAGCGGCAACGGCTTTATTGTCGATTTTCTGAATATCGTGATCCTTGTCGCGGGAGGCGTTTTTACCTATCAGGGCTATATCGATTTTGCGGATTTTGCTTCCTTTATCATTTTTGTCAACATCTTTATGACCCCGATTCGCAATCTCATCAATTTTGTCGAGCAGCTTCAAGACGGCATGAGCGGCTTTTCGCGCTTCTGCGAGCTGATGGATACGCCCGTGGAAGAGGATGCGGCGGACGCTGCGGAGCTTCATGACGTGAAGGGTGAAATCGTATTCGACCATGTGAGCTTTTCCTATGGAGAGGGACAAAAGAGGGTGCTTTCCGATATCGATCTTTCCATTGAACCGGGAAAAACCGTGGCGCTTGTCGGTCCGTCAGGTGCGGGGAAAACGACGATGTGCCACATTCTGCCCCGTTTTTATGATGTCTCGGAGGGCAGAATCTTAATAGACGGAAAGGATATCTCGGCGGTGACGCGAGCATCGCTGCGCCGCAGCATCGGCATCGTAACGCAGGATGTGTTCCTGTTTACCGGCACAATCTATGACAATATCGCATACGGCAGAGAGGGCGCCTCTCGCGAGGAGGTCGAGGCCGCGGCGAAGCTTGCGAATATTCATGAGTTTATCAAAGCTTTGCCGGAGGGCTATGATACCTTTGTCGGCGAGCGCGGTGTCAAGCTTTCCGGCGGGCAGAAGCAGCGTATCTCGATTGCGCGCGTCTTTTTAAAGGATCCGGCCATCCTGATTCTCGACGAGGCGACAAGTGCGCTCGACAACGCGACGGAGATTCTGATTCAGAAATCGCTCGACCTGCTTTGCCGCGGACGCACGACGATTGTCGTCGCGCACAGGCTTTCCACCGTCAAGAATGCGGATGAGATCGTCGTCATCACCGACGAGGGCATCCATGAGCGGGGAAATCACGCCGAGCTGCTGGAAAAAGACGGTATCTACGCGGCGCTTTACCGGTCGCAGTTCGCGTCCGTGTAACGGAGAGGGAAAGCATATGGAGATCAAAAGATTTGAGGTGGGCGATATCCTTGAGATGAAAAAGAAGCACCCGTGCGGGTCCGACCGGATGCGTGTGCTCCGTGTCGGTTCGGATATCCGGATTCTTTGCCTTGGCTGCGGCCGCGACGTTACGGTCCCGCGGGAAAAGCTCGAAAAGAATATCCGAAGGGTTCTTCCGCCTGATGTGAATTGACGGCAAAAATTACAATTTTAAAGATGTCCTTTTGGCAAATTTTTATAAAATTTATAATAGAGTGTAAATAATCCCCGAAAACGCTTGAAAATCTCAAAAAAACAGTGTATCATATAATCAGAAACGGCACGTGATGACGAGTAGCGTCGCCGGTCAAAATCATTCCGTCAAGAAAGAGGTTTTATTGTGGTTAAACTTATTATCGGCCTGAAAGGCACAGGAAAAACGAAAACTCTTATCGGTATGGTCAACTCTGCGATTGATTCTTCTGACGGCGCGGTTGTATGCCTTGAAAAAGGAGATAAGCTCCGCTTTGATATCAAATATCAGGCGAGACTCATCGACGTGGACGAATACGGCGTGGATGATGGGCAGGCTCTATACGGTTTTATCGCCGGAATTTATGCTTCCAACAGCGATATTACACATATATTTATCGATTCTGCAATCAAAATGTGCAAAAAGGATATCGACGCGTTTTCCATATTTGTCAGAGAGACCGCGGCGTTTGCCGAGAAATGGAATATCGATGTCGTCATAACCTCGTCGGTGACGGAGGATATGCTTCCGGACGATATTAAACAGTACATTTAATTCTCATATGAAAAAGCCGGTGCAGCGCACCGGCTTTTTGTTGGCAGGAGCAAATGACTTGGACACTCACATAAGAAAAGGCGTTCGGATATGTTTCCGAACGCCTTTGTCATGTCTTTTATAGGCAAATATGGTATTTTCCCGAACCGAGCGTTTCGTCTTTTCTTTCCGGCAGAACGAGCGTTGCCTCGCAGCCGACGGGGATTTCGATATCAAGCTCGGACTTTCCGTTTTCCTGCCTGAAATCGCAGCGCACGACACCATAAGGGGTATCGACCGCGGCATGAATTTCCCCGATTCCGCAGTCTGTCGCGGGGCGGAGCAGGATTTTCCGATATCCCGGTTCCGCGGCGGAGATGCCGCCGATATATTTGTAGAAAAATGCGGATACGTCGGAGAACATGTGATGATTGCGCGAGCCGCCGCCGTTCCAGCATTCCCAAAGCGTGTTTGCGCCCAGGGAAAGCCAATAGGCATAGCTCGGATAGGTGGGTTCCGTGATCATCCGGAGAGCCAGCTCCGCTTTTCCGTAGGTGCCGAGCACGTTCAGCACGGCCTTGGAACCGAGCACGCCGAAATCCAGATGTCCGCCGCAGGCGGCGATCTGCTCCGCGAGTTTTTCCACGAGCGCAGGAATTTCCTCCGGCTCCGCCAATCCGTGATAGATCATGACAGCGGTCGCGGTCTGGCAGTCGCCGGAAACCGTATGCGTGTCCTCATCATAGAAGTGGGAGCGGAACGCAGCCTTGATTCTGTCCGCTTTTGCTGTGTAGCGCTTTGCATCCTCGGCATAGCCGAGAAGCTCCGCCGATTTGGCCGCCATGCGGACGGCACTATGGTAGTATGCGGTATCCGTGACGGGCACGGGGCATTTGAAGGATTCCATATTGACGCTGATGGCGGGACCGTCAAACGGCGCGCACCAGTCGCCGAGACCGCCGTAGGGGATATCCTCTTCCGTCATGGAATCGAGCCATGATACGAAACGGCAAAGCGCGTCATAGTTGTCGCGCAGGACGGAAAGATCGCCGGATGCCATATAGATGTCCCACGGGACCTGCCACATCGGCGCCGACCAGTCGGGACCGTTCAGGTCTCCGTTATAGCCCCAGCCCGGAGAGGGAACGATGCAGGGCAGCGCGCCGCCCGGACGCTCGGCATCGCGCAGGTCCTGCTGCCATTTTTTCAGGAACTGCTCCGCGCCGAAGTTGATGAGAAGCTGCTCCGAGGAAAGACCGGTGTCGCCGGTCCACGAGCTTTTTTCGCGCACGGCGTCGGCGGAAAGCGTATTCATGCAGCAGGAGGTCGTGGCGTGCAGGCACATATCCTGAATCTGATTGACGACCTCGGAGGAGGTATGAAATTCTCCTTTGTCGCGGAAGTCGTTGCACAGCGCGAGCGCGGTGACGTCGGAGAGCTGCGGCTCCTCACGGCTTCCGGAGATCTCCACCCATTGATAGCCGTGGTAGGTGAAGCGCGCGTGCCATGTCTCCGGCTCGTCCGTGCGCTTGATATAAGTGTCGGTTTGGAAGCAGTAGTTTTTGATGAAGCAGGCGAGCGGCTCCTGATCGAGTCTGCCGTCGTCGGTCAGTCTGTCGCAGTAGCGAACGGTGATCTTATCGCCGCGCTTGCCGCGCAGAGTGAGCAGGCATACGCCCGCCTGATTTTGGCCGATGTCGAAAAGCCAGCCCTCCGGCACCTTTTTTTTCGATACGGCGGGATAGCGGCGCCGTATGCGGATCGGCTCCATTTCCATGACGAAAAGCTCCGCACCGGGATTTTTTATGGGACGAGGCGCCTGCCAATCCGTATCGTCGAAATCCGCCGTATCCCAGCCGTCCATCTCAAGACGGGCATCGTAGGTTTCGCCGTGGCGGATTCCGTTGAAGGTGATGGGACCTGTGTGGGATTTCCAATTCTTGTGATCGGTTGCAACGATTTCCGACGTGCCGTCGGTATAATCGATTTCGAGATCAAGCAGCAGCTTCGGCACGTCGCGCCACGGCGCCATGGAGGTTTGCCACGGATCCTCAGTGAAGCAGTTGTAGAAGCCGTTTCCGAGAATGACGCCCATCGCGTTTTCACCCGTATGAAGCATTTCCGTGACATCGAAGGCGCGGTAGAGAATCCGCTTGTCATATGCGGTGTAGGCAGTGGAAAGAAAGTCGTCCCCGACCTTTTTGCCGTTGATGCTCGCCTCAAAGTAGCCGAGTCCCGCAATGTAGAGCATGGCGCGCCGGACGCTCTTTGTCACGCCGAATGCGCGGCGCAGGTAAGGCGCTGCAAGCGCCTCGTCGCGGCGTCTGCAATCGTGTCCTGTGATCCAAATGCCGCGGAACGGCTCACCGCGCTTTCCGGTGTCGAAATATTCCGTACCGGACGAGACGAGGTAGCCTCCCGATTTGACGGCGACAGAAAAATAATATCGCGTCGCAGGCGAGAGCGGATTTCCGGCATAAGGGAGGTTCGCACAGTCCTCCGAGGCGATAAAGCCCGTATCCCAAACGGGCGCCGTAAGCTCAGACGATTCGGAGACAAGGATTCGATAAGCATCTTGCTTCTCTCCGTTTTTGTCGGCTGCAAGCTTCCACGAAAACTGCGGTACGGTATCGATGACCGGACGGGTAAGCCCGTTGACTTTTATGGAATTTTCACATATTTTCATTATCTTGTTCCTTTTCGGCGTTCTTATCAGATATTTTCTCCGAAATTATGACACGTTTTCACCGGATTGTCAACATTTTTTTGCAAGGGAATGGAAAATTACAATTTTTCTTTATTTTTTCCCTTTGTGTTTTAAAAATTTGGATGTGGAAATAAACAAGAAGGACGGCTTTGTTTTTTCTTTACAAAAGAGGCTTGGGATTGTATAATAAAATAAAAGACGGTGTAAAAATCAGATGAAAGAGAGGGGTTCATCGTGAAATATGATATTATAAGGCTCATGTCGGCCGAGCTTTGGAATTTTAAAAATGTGGCGCACGGAAAGCTGGAGATGCCGGGCGCCGCCTGCCGCGATTTTTCCGGCGACCGCTCGGAGATCCTCGGCATATACGGACAGAACGGCTCCGGCAAGACGACGGTCATCGACGCGCTGTATTTTGCAAAGCAGCTTCTCACCGGACATGCGCTGTCGTCCGATGCGGGGGACTATATCGCAAAAAATGCGGAGGAGGCCGTGTGCGCGCTTTCCTTTTATCTCGGATCGCAGGACACAGGCTTTGCCGTATCCTATGAATTTACGCTGCGCCGGGCATCTCACGGCGCTTATGTCGCCCGTGAACGGCTCTCCCGGAGAAAGCTTTCGGACGGAAAGCTTTCTCCGGCGAAGCGGCTTATGGATTATGACGCGAATGCGGAAGGGTGCTTTTTGTCGCCTAAGTCCTGTTGGAACGCGATTATCGCCTCCTTGCCGGAGGCGGCGGTCGAGCTTGCGGTGGCGAGAAGGCTTTGTATCCGAAATGCATCCTCTTTCCTGTTTTCGGCGGAGGCGGCGCCGATTTTTTCCGGCAGCTTTGGAAAGGAGGAGGAAGACGGCATAGCGCTTTATGGCATTCTTTCTGCGCTGTCCTCCTATGCGGCGCAGGGACTTTTTGTCATAAGCTCCGACCATTCGGGAACCATCGCGCTCGAAGCGGCGCTGCCGCTTGCTCTTCACTTTGACGGGGATGACAAGACGCCGGACGAGATGCTGCTCTCCCTCACGGAGCCGTCCGTACAGCCGTCCGATGCGTATAAAATCGTAAAAATTTCCGTGGAATCGCTGAACTGTGTGCTGGGCGTTCTGATTCCGGATATGAAGCTCGAAATCCGGGAATACGGCGGACAGGTGACGCCGGACGGGCGGGACGGCATGCGCTTTGAGATTCTTTCCGTGCGGGGAGAAAACCGGATTCCGCTCAAATATGAATCGGAGGGAATCAAAAAGCTGATTTCCATTCTCAGCATTTTGATCGCCATGTATAACAATGCATCGGTTTGTGTCGCCGTGGACGAATTTGATGCGGGCATTTATGAATATCTGCTCGGGGAGATTCTCAGGATTTTGGAGGAAAGCGGCAGGGGACAGCTGATTTTTACCTCGCATAATCTTCGTCCGCTCGAAATGATCGATCCGAAAAACATCGTATTTACGACAACCAATCCGGAAAACCGTTATATCCGGCTTGACAGGTCGGGCGGCGGCAATCTTCGCGACCGGTATATCCGCAGCATCAGCGTCGGCGGGCAGAAAGAGGAGCTGTACGGTTATACCAATCCCCTCGAGATCGCCCGTGCGTTCCGGCTTGCGGGGAGGTGCGGCGATGGAAAATCCTGAAAAGAAGATTTTGCTGTTTCTTGTGGAAGGCTCGACGGACAGCACTTCGCTCGGTCTTGTGATGTCGCGTCTTGTGGAAACGGCGGACGTGCGCTTCGCGGTGCTGGGCGGGGATATCTGCTATCGCTACCGTATTACGGCGGAAAACGCCGCGAGAACCGTGATGCGTCCGGTAAACGGCTTCCTCCAAAGATATCGGCTGAAAAAATCCGATTTGATTCAAATCGTACACGTCATCGACACGGACGGCGCATTTATTCCGCCGACGCGCGTTTTTCACGGCGGCGATGAGCGGGCGCATTATGCTGCCGACAAAATCGTGACGCTTTCGGATGAATCCATGCGCGCCCGCAATGAAATGAAAACCTGCGCAGCGCAGGCGCTTTCGGAACTGCGCTCGGTGGAGAAAATTCCGTATGCGTTCTATTTCTTTTCCCGCAATATCGAGCATGTCCTGCACGGCAGGACGGATACGCTTTCCAGCAGCGAAAAAAGAGCGCTTTCCGAGAAATTTGAAAACGAATATGCAGAGCATCCGGAAGCGTTTGTTTCGTTGCTGAATTCCGGCGGCATCGCGGTGCGCGGCAGCTACGAGGATACGTGGGAATATATCATGAGAGGAACAAATTCATTAAAACGGGGCACCAATTTCGGACTTTTTTTCAAAGCCTTCCCGATGAAAAAAGCCTATGAAACGAAATGAGGTCTCCGATTTCGACAACGGTTCAAAACGGAAAAGCGGACGGAATGTCCGCTTTTCCGTTTTGATAGGAAAGATTGTTTGTAAATGTTAAATTTCTCAAAACTCGAAAAATATTTTATGTAAAACGATTGACAAATTATATAAACGGTGTTATAATAATTTCATCCGAAAGAAAAGCGGGGAATTTTGAAATGAAAAACGTATATTCCATTGTTTTGTCAAGCGACATCGTGGAAAAAATAGACCTACTGGCTTATGAGAACGGCACCAACCGCTCCAATATGATCAATCAGATTCTTGCGGAATACGTGTCTTATACGACGCCGGAAAAGCGATTCCGGGAAATCTTTCAGCACATGCAGGATATATTGGAGGGAAGTGCTTTCAAGGTGCTGGAACCGTCCGATACGATGTTTTCTTTGCGTTCGGCACTGGCCTATAAATATAATCCGACGGTGAAATACAATGTAGAGCTTTACCGTGGAGAGGGCGAGGAGCTTGGCGAACTTCGCGTATCGCTGAGAACACAGAACGCAGGACTTGTACTGTATATGACGCAGTTCTACCGGCTGTGGGACAAGATCGAGCGAAGCTATCGGGGCGACGTAGCGTCCGCCGTTACGGACGGAAAATATTTGCGCAGATTTGTTTTGCAGGATAAAACCGGAACTTCCCGTGAAATCGATGTAGGCCGTGTAATCGCCGCATATATCGACACATACGACAAGGCGCTTAAAACCTTCTTTTATCATTTGGAAACGCCGGCTAAGGCGGCGGCGGGAGTTGAGGAAATATACCGCCGTTATGTGCTGGAAAACGAAGTACTGATATAGGAAGCGGGAACGCCGCCGGATTCGCTTTTCTGTGCCGGTAAACCGGATACGGCAGGCAGTTTCGGAATCATAAATAAAATTGTTCCTAAATTATTGGGGGTGAGGATATGAATCTTCAAAAATTCACACAAAAAAGTCTGGAAGCGCTTCAGGATGCGCAAACGCTGATGGCGTCAAAAGGGAACAGTCAGATCACGGAAGAGCATCTGCTCCTTGCTCTGATTGACAAGGAAGGCGGAATCGCCGCCGACCTTCTCCGCCGTGCGGGCGTGTCGGTCGAGGTCATGCGCGCGGAGCTTTCCTCTGCGGTGGACGCTATGCCCGGCATGACGGGCGGCTCCGTGGAGGCGGATAAAATCTATATTTCAAGGGAGCTGGAAGCCGCGCTTGCGGCTGCGGAAACAATCGCCGCCAAAATGAAGGACGAGTACGTTTCCGTCGAGCATATTATTCTCGGCATCATCGACAAACCGTCCGACGGCGTGCGGAAAATTTTCAAAAATGCGGGGCTTACGCGTCCGGCTTTTGAAAAAGCCGTGAAGGAGCTGCGCGGCAGTGCGCGGGTGACAAACGACAATCCCGAGGACACTTACGACGTGCTGGGCAAATACGGACAGGACCTCACGGAGCTTGCGAGAAATCAGAAGCTCGATCCCGTGATTGGCCGAGACGAGGAGATTCGCCATGCCATCCGGATTTTGTCGAGAAAGACGAAAAACAATCCGTGTCTCATCGGTGAGCCGGGCGTCGGCAAGACTGCGATTGCGGAAGGACTTGCCATCCGCATTGTGCGCGGCGACGTGCCGGAGAATCTGCGCGACCGGACGATTTTCTCTTTGGACATGGGCGCGCTCATCGCCGGTGCGAAATTCCGCGGCGAATTTGAGGAGCGTCTCAAAGCCGTTTTGAATGAGGTAAAGGAAAGCGACGGCAGAATTATTCTGTTCATCGACGAGCTGCATACCATCGTCGGCGCCGGCAAGGCGGACGGCGCGATGGATGCGGGCAATCTGTTGAAGCCGATGTTGGCGCGCGGCGAGCTTCACTGTATCGGCGCGACGACGCTGAATGAATACCGCAAATACATCGAAAAGGACCCCGCACTGGAACGCCGTTTCCAGCCGGTGCTGGTGGCGGAGCCGACGGTGGAGGATACCATTTCCATCCTGCGCGGTCTGAAAGAGCGCTATGAGGTTTATCACGGCGTCAAGATTCAGGATCAGGCGCTGATTGCCGCAGCCGTTCTGTCGAACCGGTATATTTCCGACCGTTTCCTGCCGGATAAGGCGATAGACCTTGTCGATGAAGCGTGCGCGCTCATCAAGACGGAGATGGATTCCATGCCGACGGAAATGGACGAAATCTCGCATAAGATCATGCAGCTTGAAATCGAGGAGGCGGCGCTCACCAAGGAGACGGATAAGCTTGCGGTCGAGCATCTTTCCGAAATCCGCGCCGAGCTTGCGGAGCTGCGCGAAAAATTCTCCGGTATGAAAGCAAAATGGGAAAACGAAAAAGAGGCGATCGGCAAGGTTCAGAAAATCCGTGAGGAAATCGAGAAAACGAACGCTGAAATCGAAAAGGCGCAGTCCGCCTATGACCTCGCAAAGGCGGCGGAGCTGAAATACGGCAGGCTGCCGAATCTCCAAAAGGAGCTTTCCGAGGAGGAGACTAAGGCGGAAACTGCGAAAAATACGCTTCTGCGTGACCGGGTGACGGAGGAGGAAATCGCCAAAATCGTTTCGCGCTGGACGGGAATCCCCGTTTCCAAGCTCATGGAGGGCGAGCGCGACAAGCTGTTGGGACTTTCCGACATCTTGCACCGCCGTGTGATTGGGCAGGATGAGGCGGTGGAAAAGGTATGCGATGCGATTTTGCGCTCACGTGCCGGAATCCAAGACCCGAAGCGTCCGATCGGTTCCTTCCTGTTCCTCGGGCCGACCGGTGTCGGTAAAACGGAGCTTGCCAAGGCGCTGGCGGAGGCGCTCTTTGACGATGAGCACAATATGATCCGAATCGATATGAGCGAATATATGGAGAAATACTCCGTGTCGAGACTGATCGGAGCGCCTCCCGGCTATGTCGGCTACGACGAGGGCGGCCAGCTCACCGAGGCGGTGCGCCGTAAGCCGTATTCCGTCGTGCTGTTCGATGAAATCGAAAAGGCGCATCCCGACGTATTCAATGTGCTGTTGCAGGTGCTTGACGACGGGCGCATCACGGACAGTCAGGGCAGGACGGTCGATTTCAAGAATACCATCATCATCATGACGTCCAACCTCGGTTCCGATATCATTTTGGACGGCATCGGTGCGGACGGTGCGATAAGCGGGGAAGCCCGCGATGCCGTAACGGCGCTTCTGCGCCGCTCGTTCCGGCCGGAATTTCTCAACAGAATCGATGAGACCGTGTTCTACCGTCCGCTCACAAAGGAAAATATATACGGTATCGTTGATCTTTTGGTGGCGGATCTCGAAAAACGGCTTTCCGACAAGCGGATCGGGCTCCGCATGACCGATGCGGCAAAGGATTTCATCATTTCGTCCGCTTATGACCCGACTTACGGTGCGCGTCCGCTCAAAAGATTCATACAGTCGAGGGTGGAAACCCTTATCGCCCGTAAGATCATTGCGGAGGACCTCGCGCCCGACACGGTTATCACCGTCGATGCGGAAAACGGCGAGCTGATTGCAAAATAAACGACAAGAAATAACATTGTCCGTAAATAGGATAAAGAAACAGCCTCCAATGTAGCGGTTGCTATATCGGAGGCTGTTTTTTATATTCCAAAAGCATTGACAAAATCATGTGTATTTGATATAATATACACGAAAGGAGAACACTGTGCTTAGAACGATATGTTATATGATTGAACCAAGAAAACTTTCTGACTCTTGTGAATGGCAAGAGCGTGTATGTGTTTCTTGGCTTTTTTGTTTTTTCCGTTCTTTGCACTTTCCGTGACTTTGTATTGTTCATTAAGTTGATGATAGAATTTATGAAAGGATAATTGATGATGAACAATACTAATTTTTTTATTTGCAAGGCCAATCAATCACAGCGCGATTATGTTCTACAACGCGTTTCTATAAAGGATGAACAGGAACGGGAAAATGCGCTCATTTATGTAGCTGTTGATGAGACAGAGAAAATAATCGGCAGAATCGTTGTTAAACCCCAAGATGTGCCTGCACCTATTATGGGAAAATACTGGTACATTTATGATCTCTTTGTTCATCCGGAATTCAGGCGAAAAGGAATCGCAACTGCCTTGGTTGCCAAAATAAAAGAACAAGCCGAACTTTGTGATATTATTTACCTTCATGGTTCCGCAAATGCTTCACTTGAAGCAAGTATGTTTTGGTTAAATCAAGGTTTTTCAATGAACGCATATGGGAAAAAGCAGGATGATACAAGCAAGCCGCTTTTTTACGGAAATTATTTTCATTTTTTCAGTTATTGCATACGGCGCAAAGCCTTGATCGGAGATAGTCGTTATAACCGGACCAGAACGATATCAAAGGATGAGATATCATCTTTCATCAATCAGTCTGTACCGGATGAAAAGAGAAAAACGTATTTATTGAGCAAAGCAGAGGATCTTTTTGGATTTGCTATTGGAGAAGAGGATAAGATGCAAGGCGTTATCCTTGCTTTTGCCGACAATATGTACGCTCCTTTGGACGGTACGCAGTGGAGGACATTCTTATATGTTGATCCGCAATTCCGACATCAAGGAATAGGCAGGGCACTTGTTTTACGACTTTATCAATATGCACAAGAGAAAGATGTGATACAACTGAACAATTCTGATACCACCGAAGATAATATTGGTTTTTGGTACGAATTGGGCTTTGATATTTTCTTTTGGGCAGTGAATCCCCAAAGAGGAAAACGTTGTACAACGGCAATGCTCAGAGTCAAATAAAATATCGTATAAAGCCTCCGATAGGGAAAATCCCTGTCGGAGGCTAATTTTCATTTCTTGCTATTAAAATTCGGATACTCAAATAAAACAAATAATCCGAACAACTCTCCAAAGAGGAGAGTGTTCGGATTATTTTCATGTGGTCGGAGTGAGAGGATTTGAACCTCCGGCCTCTTGGTCCCGAACCAAGCACTCTACCAAACTGAGCCACACCCCGAAAAAACCTATCAGAATCCTGACAGCTTCAATATTATACACCATTCTTTTTCAGTTGTCAACTGTTTTCCGGCAAAATTTTGCGGAAAAGAAACAGCTCATGTACAGATTTGGAGAACAGCCAAAGGGGGAAAAGCTGCGGGAGCCAATATAGGCGTGGAAGGGAAACCGTGACAGCTCCGCATATCTCAAAATTTGGGAAGCACCGATTTTTCGCGGAACGAGCTATATCACATAATTGTCTGCTGTTTCCTGCTTGATGAGGTCGGCGACCGTAATGCCGTCGAGATAATCGGCAATGAGCCGTCCGAGCCCCTCCCACATCGGGAGCGTTCTGCATTCCGCCGCACGTTCACACGGGTCGGCTCCGCATTCCAAACAGGCTACGGGAGCAAGCGTCCCTTCGGTAAGACGCAGAATGTCGCCGACCTTATACGTTTCCGGCGCACGATTCAGCCGATATCCGCCGCCTTTGCCGTGCAGACCGTCCACAAGTCCGTTTTTGGAAAGCTCCGCCATGATTGTCTCCATGTATTTTTGCGAAATATCCTGCCGTTTGGCGATCTCTTTGAGCGGGATATATGCTCCGCTATTGTGCTCGGCAAGATCGATTATGACGCGAAGGGCATATCTGCCGCGGGTGGAAATCATCATGGCATTGTCTCCTTATGTTTTGATAATAGAAAAATATCGGCGGCTTACCGTTTGCTCGCATGTCTTTCAGGCGCTATCTTTTTCAGCAGTCCTGTGGAATCCAGTATCGAAATGACGACATTACCCATGACCACCGCCGCCGCTCCTTGGAGCAGATTGCCGGGAACGGAGGCCAGTGCGGCGCCGAAGCCGTATAGCGCGGATTCAAACAGATAATATCCCGCAACCATGAGAAGCTCGGCAAGCACCGAACTTGTAAAATAGCCGGCAAACCGGAGTAACGGTTTATCTTTTGAAATGAATCTCGGAATCTGAAAGGCGATTATCACCATCAGTGCTTTGATGATCAGTGTTGCGGGCGCATAGATGACAAATCCCAAAATCACATCCGCGAGCGCCGCTCCGAGGGCAGCGCCTGCCATCGCGTAATATCCGCCGAGAATCCACGCCGCGAGCAGCAGAAATCCGTCTCCAAGATTGAAATATCCGAAAGGAAGTGCGATGCTGAAAGAGGCTGTCCCGACGAAAACCAAGACGGCGAACAATGCGGCAAAGACAAGATTTAATATGCTTTGGTTTTTCATGACGGACTCCTCTCATCCGCATAATCGACCGTGCGCATCGCAAGAATCGTGCGGGTAATCAAATCGTCGAGCTCCCAGCCCAGCATCTGCGCACCTCGTTCGATTACCGGACGGGAACAGCCGGCGGCAAATTTTTCGTTTTTGTATTTTTTCTTGACGGAGCTAAGCTCCAAATCGGAAACACTTTTGGAGGGGCGCATGAGCGCAACCGCTCCGACGAGCCCCGTCAGCTCGTCTGTCGCGTACAGCACTTTTTCCATTTCATGCTCGGGCGCGATATCGACGGTCAGCAGATATCCGTGACTTGCGACGGCATGGATGAGACGTTCATCCAGTCCCCGTTCCCGCATGATTTCCTGCTCCTTGATACAATGCTGCTCGGGAAACCTCTCAAAATCAAGATCATGGAGCAGCCCCGCGATCCCCCAAAAATCTTTTTCCTCGCCGTAGCCGAGCGCTTCCGCAAAATAACGCATCACGCCCTCCACAGTTAAGGCATGCCGGATGTGGAACGGCTCGGTGTTAAATTCTTTCAGAAGGGCGAGCGCTTCTTCTCTTGTCGGTATCATAAATCCTCCATGCGCGGCAGGACTCCGGCCCGAAAGCCGGAGCCCCTATATTTTCAGTCTGCAAACAACGGAGTAGAGAGATACCGGTCGCCGGTATCGGGCAGAAGTACAACAATGGTTTTTCCCGCATTCTCGGGGCGCTGCGCAAGCTGTATGGCGGCCCATGCCGCGGCACCCGAGGAGATGCCCACCAAAACGCCTTCGTTTTTGCCAATCAGCTTGCCGGTCGCGAAAGCGTCCTCATTGGACACGGGAATGATTTCGTCGTATATCTTGGTATTCAGCACGTCGGGAACGAAGCCCGCGCCGATTCCCTGAATTTTGTGCGGACCGGCGACTCCCGTGGAGAGCACAGCCGAGGAAGCGGGCTCCACGGCGACAACCTTGATATTCGGGTTTTTGGATTTGAGATATTCGCCGACGCCCGTGACGGTTCCGCCTGTGCCGACGCCCGCGACGAAAATATCGACGTTTCCGTCCGTATCCTCGTAGATTTCGGGACCGGTTGTCTTTCTGTGTGCTTCCGGATTGGCCGGATTGACAAACTGTCCGGGGATGAAGCTGTTCGGCGTTTCGGCAGCAAGCTCGGCGGCTTTTGCGATTGCGCCTTTCATGCCCTTGGCGCCCTCGGTCAGTACCAGCTCCGCGCCGTATGCCTTCATCAGCTGTCTGCGCTCGACCGACATGGTTTCGGGCATGACGATGATGATGCGGTAGCCTCTTGCGGCGGCCACGGAGGCGAGTCCGATTCCGGTATTGCCGGAGGTGGGTTCGATAATGACGGCACCGGGCTTCAGCTTGCCCGATGCTTCCGCTTCGTCGATCATGGCCTTGGCGATTCTGTCCTTAACGGAGCCGGCCGGATTAAAATATTCGAGCTTGGCGAGGATTTTGGCGTTGAGATTCAGGTTCTTTTCGATATGCGCAAGTTCGAGAAGAGGGGTTTTTCCGATCAACTGATCGGCGGATGTATAAATTTTCGACATAATGAAATTCTCCTTTTATAGAATGATAAATTTAGTTTATGGATATTGAACGGCAAAGGTTATCTTCGACATCGGAAAATCGGTCTTATATCATGCTTCATGAGCCTGCTCCTTCCAAAACGCAGTGTGTTTTCCGTTTCGCGGCCTATCGGCATGGATCGAGATGTTGACCATGCTTTTGTGACTATTTACATATCAACATGATAGGTTAATAGTATAATATCACCTCGGGAATATTTTGTCAATAGTTTTTTTGCTTTTTCGGAAAAAAATCGCCCGCGTTTTATCGCGGGCGAATCGACCGATTTTTCGGAACGGAAAAGATACGCTCATTTCACGAGCTTTTGATAACACAAATCGAAGATTTTCATAAATTCTCCGATTTCCTCATCCGTTGTCAGATGGCTGAGACTGATGCGCCATGAGGAGAGCGCATTCCGGCTGTCATGGCAGACGGCGAGCACCGCCTTTGACGGCTGTCCGTCCGTGCTGCAAGCGGATTTGACGGAAACGCAGACGCCGAACTCATTCAGCGCCCGCTGAAAGACGGTGCCTTTCACGTCTTTCACGCTGAGATTCAAAATATGGGGAACCGCATCCTCGGGGCTGTTGACGACAACATTGGAGTAGGCGGAAAGCGCGCGGCGCAGAGTGCGATTATGCTTTTCGACAATGCTTATCCGTTCGGCATTATGCGTAAGCGCGAGCCGCAGAGCGACCTCCAGCGCCGCACCGAGCGCAAGCGTCGGCGTGCCGCTCCGGTAGGCTGTGACGCTCGCACCGCCTTGAATCAGCGGATACAGCTCGACATTCCGGCGCCTGATGAGAAGTCCGCTGCCGCCCAGTCCGTAGAATTTGTGCGGCGCAAGGCTCACGGTATCGACGCCGTCCAAGACAAGCTCGGTTTTCCCGACCGCCTGCGTGGCGTCCACATGGAGCCGGCACGCGGGATAATCCTTTAAAATTTCCGCGATTCGGGCGATCGGCTGTACGGTGCCGAGCTCGCTGTCGACGGCGCACACCGCCACAAGGGCGGTATCCTGCGTCAGGAGGGAGCGGAGATGTTGCAGCTTGATTTTTCCGTCGCGGTCAAGGTTTAACAAATCGATTTGATATCCCTCTTTTTGCAGCTCATCGAGGCAGGCGCCGACCGAAGAGTGCTCGAGAGGCGTGGAAATCACGTGCTTTCCGGCGTGTTTTGCCGCACGCAGGATTCCTTTGACGGCGAGATTGTTGGATTCGCTGGCGCCCGAGGTATAAATAATCTCCGACGGGGCGACGCCGAGAAGCCCGGCGACGGATTCGGTGACGCGCGCAAGCTCTTGGGCTGCCATTCTGCCGGCTTCATGCCTGGAATTGGCGTTTCCGATGAAGCTTTGTTCGACCTCGCAGAACCGCGCCAGCACGCGGGGGTCTGCGGGGGTATTCGCGGCATAGTCGAGATAAATCATACGGTGCTCCTTTTCGGGGAGAGATATTGCAGGGCAGTCATTTTATGGTTCCGCCGCCGACGACCGTGTCGCCGTCGTAGAGCACGACCGCCTGCCCCTTGGTCACGGCTCTCTGCGGCTCGTCGAATTCAATGCGGAGCGTGTCGTCGTCCGTCTGAACGACGGTCGCGGGCTGTTCCTTTTGGCGGTAACGCAGCTTTGCCTTTACCCGCATCGGCTGTTCGATTTTCATAACGGAAATCAGATTGATATCGTCGGCTTCCAGCTTATCGGTGTAAAGCTCTTCTCCGTGGGAAAGCGTAACCGTATTGTCGGCAGGGCAGATTTTTGTGACATACAGCCGCTCGTCGCTTGAAATGCCGAGGCCTTTCCGCTGTCCGACGGTGTAGCGGACGATGCCCGCGTGCTCGCCGAGAATGTTTCCTTGGGTGTCGATGAAATGACCGTGCGGATATTTTTTTCCCGTATGCCGCTCGATAAAGCCGGCATAATCGCCGTCCGGAACGAAGCAGATATCCTGCGAATCGTGCTTGCGGGCGTTGACAAAGCCCTCATTCTCCGCGATTTTTCGGATTTCGGATTTCTGCATGGTGCCCAGCGGGAAAACCGTGTGCGCGAGCTGCTCCTGCGTCAGCATATAGAGCACATAGCTTTGGTCCTTGCTTTCGTCGAACGCCTTTTTGAGCAGATATCTTCCCGTGCGGTCGTCCTGCTCGATTCTCGCGTAATGTCCCGTAACGATTACATCTGCGCCGCGCTCCTTGGCGGCACGGAGCAGCTTGTCGAATTTCATATGGCGGTTGCAGTCGATGCAGGGATTGGGCGTGCCGCCGCTTTCATAGGTGCGGACAAATTTTTCGATGATTTTGTCCTTGAAGTCCTCTCCGTAATCCAAAACCGAATAGGGAATATCCAGCGCAAAAGCGACCTCGCTCGCGTCCTCGATATCCTGCTCGGAGCAGCAGGTCCTATGACTGCTGCGGCCGATATCCTCGCTATGGAAGAGCCGCATGGTGACGCCCTCGCAGTCATAACCGCGGCATTTCATAAAATAAGCGGCGACAGAGCTGTCAACGCCGCCGCTCATGGCAATCAGTGCTTTCATCGGTAACTCCAAAAAAGCTCCGGCATGGGTCCGGAGCGGTTTTCGTCCGAACGGTCGGCGAATAGGGAAAAGCCTTTTCGCCTACTGTTCCGGTATGGTATTTGTATGATATCATGGACAGGCCTCTTTGTCAAGGGAGCCGAACGGTTTTCCTCCATAAATTGATTTTGTGAAATAAACGTCCGGTGTGCCGAGGCACACCGGATAAAATAAGAGCTTTTGTCAGACGGGCTGCTTGGCAAGTTTCTGATATATGATCGTTTCCATTGGTCGGAAGAGAACAGCACTTTTGGCGACCATCTCGTTTCGCTTGCATTTATCTGTGTCATCCGGCCGCGAAAAATCTATCCTTTCCGAACCGTCAAAACAGGGCGTTCTATGGGAAAAATGACCGAAATTTGTCCGACGGCACGACAAATTTTCGGCTTGCATTTTTTTCGGTTTTGTGTTATCATAGCTCTTGTAAGTGCGCAGCGTAAGTGTAAGTCCGGCTTCCCGTCGGTCTTACACTTTTTTTATGTCAAAAAACAGCCGGCGCCTGTCTTAGAGAGGAGAAAAGAAAGATAACAATGGAACAAGAACAATTACAGCAAAATAAAATGGCGGTCACGCCTATATCGAAGCTGATTTGGAAAATGGGATTGCCTATGATTGTCTCGATGGTCTTGCAGGCGGTTTATAATATCGTGGATACCGCTTTTGTCATCAACATGAGTGAGAACGGAACGGAGGGAAACCTCGCATTGACATATGCGTTTCCCATTCAGCTTTTGATTATCGCCATCGGCGTCGGAACGGGTGTCGGCATCAACGTTCTGCTTTCTAAGAATCTCGGCGAGGGCAACCGCGAGAAAGCGAGCCGTGTCGCGGGAAACGGCATTTTTCTCGGCATTTGTATTTATGTCGTGTTTTTGCTGTTCGGGATTTTCGGCTCCCGATGGTTTATCGCCATGCAGGCGAACGGCAATGAAACGGTCGTGGAAATGGGCACGACGTATCTGACGATTTGCTGCTGTCTGTCTTTCGGGGCGGTCGGATTTACCGTATATGAGCGGTTTTTACAGGCGGCGGGCAAGACGGGCTATTCCACGATTGCTCAAATAACCGGCGCCGTACTCAACATCGTTTTGGACTACGTATTTATTTTTCCGTGCGGCATGGGAATCGCCGGCGCAGCATGGGCGACCGTCATCGGTCAGATTGCATCCCTGATTACCGCGATGCTGTTCCACTATATCGCCAATCGGGAGGTGGACGGCAGTCTCCGCCATATCAAGCCCTCGGGGCATCTGATCCGCGGCATTTATTCCGTCGGCATTACCGCGGCAATCATGCAGGGACTTCTGTCCGTCATGATGCTCGGCATGAATCTGATTCTCGGAACGGCGGGCGCGGATGCGGAGCTGCTGCAAGGCTCCTTCGGAATTTATTATAAAATCCAGCAGTTTGCGCTG
Source organism: uncultured Eubacteriales bacterium (assembly GCA_934446365.1). Classification (GTDB taxonomy): domain Bacteria; phylum Bacillota; class Clostridia; order Oscillospirales; family CAG-272; genus QALR01. The sequence goes on from CAKSDZ010000001.1 coordinate 154,128, forward strand.
TTCGCCGCTTTCGGCCTCAGCAACACGCTGATTTCGGTTATCGCCTTCAATTACGGTATGAGAAGCAAAAAGCGTATCCGGCAGGGGATTTTGTGGGGAATCGTCGATTCCGTCATCGTCGCTGCCGTCATCACACTCCTGTTTCAGTGCTTTGCGGGACCGCTCGCCGCGTTATTCAGCATGACGGACGGCGGCTCGACCGCCGTGCGCGAGGTGTGTGTGACCTCTATCCATATCGCCTCCGTCGGATATATTTTCATGGCGTTCAGCGTCGCGGTTCAGGGAATTTTGCAGGCGTTCGGACAGGCGGTAAAGCCGCTTCTGCTGTCGTTCTTCCGGCTGGTTCTGTTCGTGTTTCCCGTCGCGTATCTGTTTACTCTGTCACAGGACGCCCTCTCTCTCGTTTGGTGGACATTCCCGATTGCCGAGGTGCTGACGGCGGTGATCGCCGTATTTTTCCTGCTGTCGGCTCATAAGAAGCAGGTGGCGCCGATGGATTCCGCGTCTGAAATGAAAGAGACCGTGTAATACACGGCTTCTTTTTTTATTAACATTTTATTCATATATTCCTGCCATATTTTTGGGACAAAGCTTGTATAATGATAATAAATGCTCCAAATTACAGCATCATAGGAGGTCGCCGTGAAAAATCAGAACGAAAAAAAGCCGGAGAAAAAGGGCACCGGGTGGAAAATGACATGGACATTTTTCGTTTACGCTGCGGCTCTTTTATGCTTTGTCGGCGCGGGCGTTTTCTTCGGAATTTCCGCCATCCTATCGGAGGAAAAGGATTTTTCTCCGGTTTTGCAGTGTGCGGCGGGCGTTTTGCTTCTTCATCTTCCGTTTTTATTCGAGCGGTTTTTGAAAATTGCGATTCCGAAATTCATGAAAGCCGTGTTCTATGTATTCTTAGTCGGCTCGATTTTGTGCGGCACGGCGCTTGCGTTTTTCTATACGGTGCCGCACTGGGACGATATCATGCATTTTATCAGCGGTACGCTGGCAGGGCTTTTCGGTTATGTTCTGCTCAGGCATATTTTCCGCGGGTGTGCGGAAATCCCGCCGCTGTTTGCGGCATTGTTCGCGATTTGCTTTGCGATGCTTGTCGGCTCGGTGTGGGAAATCTACGAATACGCGGCGGACGGGCTGGCGGGACTCAATATGTAGCGGTTCATGACGCAGGAGGGCGTGGCTCTTGTGGGCAGGGGCGCGCTCTACGACACGATGAAGGATATCATCGTGGATTTCTGCGGTGCGCTGCTCTCGGGAGTGCTGAGCTTCATCCATCGGAAAAAGACGAAATGATTCTCATAAAATATGCCTCCGCGCTCGATGGGCGGCGGAGGCATATTCATGACGAACTTATTCTTTGATGGAGATGCGGATGCCGTTGACCTCGACATCGTCGCCGGCACGGACGAGAATATACTTGACGCCGTCGATGATGCGCGTTTCCACAAGGTCATAGCGTTCCGGATTCACCTTGATGGAAACATCAGGCGTCTGGATTTCAAAGCGCTTGCTGTCGATGAGATTCTGCGGGTTGAGCACGGTATCTGCGCCGAACTCGCTCTCATAATGCTCCTCGAAAGCTTTCAGCTGTGTCTCGGAAATGCCGCTGGCCTCCAAAACCTCTTTTACGGTTTCACGGGAGACGGCAGGCGGCTCTTCCTCTTTTCTTTCCTTGTTCTCCCGGATGATCTCCGATAGCTCCTCATGGACGTTCTTCACCACCTCAAGGCTGCAATCCTCCGATACCGCATCAAGGAGGACAGACTGAAAGGTTTCCTTTTGCTCTTCCGCCGGCAGCGGCAGCTCGCAGCCGAACAGCGCATCCACAAGCTCCGTCTGGCTTTCAGAGGTACTGCGCGTATAGTACAGCGTTTTATAGATATTGGCAGTCCTGTCGTCGAAGGTCGGGAACAGGAAGCCGAGCACCGGCGCCGCTACCAAAGTATCCGCACCGATGTTGCAGAACTTGTTCTCATATGCGTGGTAGCCGAGCGAGGCTTTCGTCTGCTTGACAGGGCAGATACAGCACAGAAAATAGGAAAAAACGTCGGCATTTTCCGCTTTTTCCCCGTCTTTTGAGAAAGACGGGACGTCGTATTTGTCCCCCGCGAGAAGAATAAGGTAGCTTCCCTCGATTTTGACGGAGCCGATGATGGTTTCATACAGCGTTTTTATGGCATCGTCGTCGGCAAGCTCGGTCGAGCGGAGCGTGGAGAGCAGCTTGTGCTGCTCGGAATCCAAAACCTGTTGGGCGGAAAATTCGATATCAATTAGATTTTTTCCGACGGTTCCCGAAAGCGTCTTTTTCAGTACGGAAAGCAGCTCCTCCGCCTCTTCGGTGGACATCAGGCCGAGCGATTCGTTGAATTCGGAGACGATTTCGCGATTCTCGTTTATGTAGCAGCCGCGGATGCGCGAGATATTGCTTTTTTCCGCCTTAAATCTGCGGCGTATTTCCGCAATTTCTTTTTCATTCATGATAAATTTCCTCGTTTTCAAAGATTTGGCGATTCTTATTTTAACACGGAAAGCCCGATTTGTAAAGCGGATAAAAAGGGGTTTTTCTCTGAATGGCAGCATTCACGGCGGCAAAAAATTTTTTCGGCAAGCTCTTGAATTTTTGTTTTGCGGAAAATCGGAACAGGAAATCGCCGGCTTTTAGAAAAAAACTGTTGAAATATGCAAAATTTTGTTGATTTTACGCCAATATCCGCCGGGACATACTTGAATTTTTACTCGAAAAATGATATACTGCTGTCGGTCGGAACAGGACAGGTGAGCGGCCGACAGCCGGAACGGCGCGTGCCTCTCCGGACGGGGGATGCAGGTGAGGGGCGGCGGCATATCGATAAAAATATATCGATATGCCATATTTACATTTTACTATTTAAAATTTATATGATAAAATATAATAGAAATAACATCGGTCGTATTTGTCTGTGTTATGAGGAGGATTTTTTATGAAGCTTGACAAAATCCTTGCGGTCAGAAAGGGAAAGATCGTATACCGGGACGGCGCTGCCGCAATCAAGGTATTTGACGAAAGCTATTCCAAGTCGGATATCCTGAATGAAGCGCTCAATCAGGCGAGAATCGAGGAAACGGGACTGAATATTCCGAAAATCCTTGAGGTCGGAACGGTTGACGGCAAGTGGGCGCTTGTTTTGGAATACATAGAGGGAAAAACGCTGTCGGAGCTGATGGCGGAAAATCCCGATAAAGCGGGAGAATATTTGGAGCTGTTTGTCTCTCTTCAAGAGCAGATTCACGGGAAAAAGGCGCCGCTGCTTACAACGCTGAAGGATAAGATGACGCGCAAAATTTCATATGCGGAGCTTGAAGCGACGGTGCGGTATGATTTGCAGCTCAAACTCAGGGAAATGTCGGGAGCGAGCACCGTGTGCCACTGTGATTTCAGTCCGTCGAATGTCATTATCCGGAATGACGGGACGCCTTTCATCATCGATTGGTCGCATGCGACGCAGGGAAATGCGTGCGTGGATGCGGTGATCACTTATATTTTGTTTAAGCTTTCCAAGCAGGATGATACGGCGGAGGCTTATCTCTCGCTTTTCTGTGAAAAATCAGGTGTCGAGAGAGCGTCCGTTTTGAAATGGCTGCCGGTTGCGGCGGCATCTAAATCCATCAAAAAAGAGGGAGAGGAAAGAAAATTCCTTCTTTCTTTGGCAAATACGGTTGATTATGAAAACGGAGGGACAACATTATGAAGGTCACGGTATGTATCGGCAGCTCCTGCCATCTCAAAGGCTCGCGCAAGGTCGTCGAAGAGCTGAAAAGACTGATTTCCGAGGGACATCTCGAGGACAAGGTCGAGCTTGCGGGCACGTTCTGCCTCGGGCAATGTCAGAGCGGCGTTTGCGTTACGATTGGCGACAAGATTTTTTCGGTGACGCCGGACACGGTGGGGGAATTTTTCCAATCGGAGATTGTATCAAAACTCTAAATCGCGGACGGATTCAATATGCTTTTGTCGGTTCGGCAAACAGAGAAGGAGGTCTTTTATGATCGTTCAGATTTGTGTCGGCAGTTCCTGTCATATCAAGGGCTCGCATGAGATTGTGGAGCTGATGAAAAAAGCGGTTTCGGAGCATTCTTTGGAGGATGAGGTCACGCTCGCCGGCAGCTTTTGCATCGGCAAGTGCAACCGCATCGGCGTCACAATTCAGGTGGACGACGATATATATACCGGCGTGACGCCGTCGGGCTTCGATGTGTTTTTTCGTGAGAAGATTCTTGATAAGCTGAAATCGTGAAAGGAGGAAAATCGTCATGGCTGAGTTTTTGAAGCTGAAAAAATCCAACTGTAAAAATTGCTATAAATGTATCCGTCACTGTCCGGTGAAGTCCATTCGGTTTTCCGGCAATCAGGCGAATATCGTCGGCAATGAGTGTATTCTTTGCGGTCAATGCTTTGTCGTATGTCCCCAGAATGCGAAGCAGATCGCGGACAGCACGGAGCTTGTGCGCACACTGCTGGGCGGCGGAGAACCTGTCATCGCGAGCATTGCGCCTTCTTTCATCGCCAATTATGAGGATGTGGGAATCGACGAGCTTCGCGAGGCGCTCCGAAAAATCGGATTTGCCGACGCCGAGGAGACGGCGATCGGCGCTACGATTGTCAAGCGGGAATATGAGCATATATTGGCGGAAGGCAGACAGGACGTGCTGATTTCCTCCTGCTGTCATTCCGTCAACCTCCTCATACAGAAGTATTTTCCGGCGGAGCTGCCGTATCTTGCGGATGTGATGAGCCCGATGCAGGCACATTCCGCGGATATCAAGCGAAGGCATCCGGATGCGAAAACCGTGTTCATCGGTCCGTGTGTCGCGAAAAAGGATGAGGCGGATTATTATAAGGGCGTCGATGCGGTTCTGACGTTTGAGGAGCTGACGGAATGGTTTGGCCGCGAGCATGTGACGCTCAGGAAGAACAAGGATAAAAATCCGGACAGCCGTGCCCGTTTTTTCCCGACGACGGGCGGCATTCTGAAAACGATGGACTGCTCGGCGGCCGGTTATACCTATCTTGCCATCGACGGTGTGGAGAACTGCATGGCGGCGCTGCGCGACATCGAGGAGGGAAAGCTGCATAAATGCTTCATCGAGATGTCCGCATGCGTGGGAAGCTGTGTGGGCGGTCCCGTTATGGAGAAATATCACCGTTCTCCCGTGCGCAGCTATATCGCCGTATCCGAATATGCCGGCAAAAACGATTTTGACGTTTTGCAGCCGGAAAGACAGGATACCGAAAAGCATTTTGAATACATAGAGCGCAAGCTGAAAATGCCGACGGAAACCGAGATTACGGAAATTCTCCGTCAGATGGGGAAAACGAAGCCGTCGGATGAGCTTAACTGCGGTTCCTGCGGATATGATACGTGCCGTGCGAAGGCGGTGGCAATCTATCAGGGAAAAGCGGAAATTTCGATGTGTCTGCCGTATCTCAAAGACAGAGCGGAGAATTTCTCGGATAACATCATCAACAATACGCCGAACGGCATCGTCGTGCTGAACGAAAACTTGGAGGTTCAGCAGATTAACCGCGCGGCGCTGGGACTCATGAACATTTCCCGTGCGTCGGACGTCATGGGAGAGCCGGTCGTCCGCATTTTGGATCCGAAGGTGTTCATGGATGTGAAAAACACGGGGCGCGGCGTATCGGGACAGCATGTCTATCTTGCCGAATATGACCGCTATGTGGAGCAGACCGTTGTTTTCGACAAGGAGTACCGTATTCTTATCTGCATCATGCGCGATGTGACCGATGAGGCGATCGAGCGTGAGAAAAAAGAGGAAATGAGCCGTCAGACGGTTGAAATCGCGGATAAAGTGGTCGATAAACAAATGCGGATCGTCCAGGAGATCGCGTCTTTGCTCGGTGAGACGGCGGCCGAGACGAAGATTGCGCTCACGAAATTAAAGGAGTCGATAGCGGATGAATAATCTTTGTGCGGATATCGGTTATCGAAGCGTCAACCATTACGGAGAAGAGCTGTGCGGCGATCATGTCGATGTCATCGAGCAAAACGACGGTTCGACGGTGATCGTGCTTGCGGACGGTCTCGGAAGCGGCGTCAAGGCGAGCATACTTTCGACATTGACGGCCAAAATCATATCCACGATGATTTCCGAAGGCCTTTCCATGGAGGACTGCGTATCGACGATTGCGGCCACACTTCCGGTGTGTTCCGTGCGCGGTGTTGCGTATTCGACCTTTACGCTGATTCGGATTGTGAACAATGAATACGCCGAGATTCTTCAATATGATAATCCGTTGGTCATTCTTCTCAGAGACGGACACGGCGTTGAAATTCCGAAAACGGAACTGAATATCGGCGGAAAATCGATTTATCGTTCCCGAATCAAGCTGCAAGAGAATGATATTTTCATCGCCATGAGCGACGGCTGCATCCATGCGGGTGTGGGACTTGCGCTCAATTTCGGCTGGGACAGAAAGGACATCATCTCCTATATGGAGACGTTTTACGACGTCGGCTTTACGGCGAAAACGCTTTCCACGATTCTTCTCGACGAATGCAACCGTCTGTATGACGGGAAGCCGGGCGACGACACCACGGTGTGTACGGTTAGGATCCGAAAACGGGCGCCGATGAATCTTTTGTTCGGTCCTCCGTCGAACAGAGACGACTGCGATAAAATGATGTCGCTTTTCTTCTCCAAGGAGGGCGGACATATCGTGTGCGGAGGAACGACGTCGTCGATTGCCGCGCGTTATCTCGGCAAAACGGTGCGCACGGAAATGAATTTCGTCGATCCGGAAATCCCTCCGATTGCGCATATCGACGGTGTCGATCTTGTGACCGAGGGCGTCATCACAATCAATCGGGTGCTCAAATATGCGAAGGATTATATCAAGGATAACGAATCGTATAAAGAGTGGAGTTACCGACAGGACGGCGCCTCGATGATCTGCCGGATGCTTTTTGAGGAGGCGACCGATATCAATTTTTATGTCGGACGTGCGATGAATCCGGCACATCAGAATCCCGATCTGCCGATCAACTTCAATATTAAGATGCAGCTTGTTTCCGAGCTCTCCGAATGTTTGAAGAAAATGGGAAAACGAATCAAAGTCAGTTATTTCTGATATGGATATTTGAGGGAAGGAAGGTATCGGCTGTGAGAAAATTTGATACCAAAGTACAGCATTTGAAATATAAGGTGCTCCGCGAGGTTGCGCGGCTTGCATGGCGTGACGAGCTTCTTGAACACATCGTCGATATTCCCAAGACGATTGTGCCGGGGAATGAGGCGACCATGCGCTGCTGCATCTACAAGGAGCGGGCGATTCTTTCGGAGCGAGTGAAGCTTGCCATGGGCGGGGACCGCGCCAATCCCAATGTGATTGAGGTCATCGACATCGCATGTGACGAGTGTCCGGTCGGCGGCTACAAGGTTACGGAGACCTGCCGCGGGTGTCTTGCGCACAGATGTGAGGATGTTTGCCGCCGCGGCGCCATTACGTTTGACGAGGCACATGTCGCGCATATCGACAAGTCGAAATGCGTAGAATGCGGACAGTGCGCGAAGGTGTGTCCTTATGGCGCGATTATGGACTTCAAGCGTCCCTGTGAGCGGTCCTGCAAGGTTGGCGCGATTTCCATGCGCGAGGATAAGGCCGCATCCATCAACAACGACAAGTGCATTTCCTGCGGCGCTTGCGTATATCAATGCCCGTTCGGTGCGATATCGGATAAATCTTATATTCTTGACGTGATCGATTTGCTGAAAAAGAGCGGCGGCAATGAAAACTTCAAGGTGTTCGCCGTTGTTGCGCCTTCGATATCCAGTCAGTTTACTTATGCAAAGCTCGGTCAGGTGATCAGCGGCATCAAGGCGCTCGGCTTCCATACGGTTGTGGAGGCGGCACTCGGTGCGGATATGGTGGCGTATAACGAAGCTGCCGAGCTTGCCGAGAAGGGATTCCTTACAAGCTCTTGTTGTCCCGCGTTTGTGTCCTATGTGCAGAAAGCGTTTCCGGATCTTGCGCCGTATGTATCTCACAATCTTTCTCCGGTCGGAACGATTTCAAAATATATCAAGGAAACGACGCCGGGTGCCAAGATTGTTTTTATCGGTCCGTGTACTGCAAAGAAAATGGAATTTCGCAAGCCGGAGGTTGCGCCTTACATAGACAGCGTGATCACGTTTGAAGAGCTTCAAGCCCTGTTTGACAGCAAGGATATCGATATCACATCGCTCGGCATGGACGTGCTCGACAATGCCTCTTATTTCGGCAGAATTTTTGCCCGCTGCGGCGGACTTTCGGATGCTGTGGCGGAAGCCTTGAAGGAGCAGGGCGTTGACGACTTTGATTTGAAAGCGGTTTCCTGTGATGGAATTGAAGCGTGCCGAATGGCACTTTTGAAGGCGAGCAAGCGCGTCTTGGATGGCAATTTCATTGAAGGTATGGCCTGTGTGGGCGGCTGTATCGGCGGTGCAGGCTGCTTGACGCATGGCGAGAAGAACAAGGCTGAGGTCGATAAATACGGCAGGGAAGCGCTTGAAAAGACCATTCAGGACGCTATCGGCGTTTTGAATATCCAAGAAAAATGAAAAGAGAACAAAAAACGATCGGAGCGATCCGATCGTTTTTTGAACAGTAAAAAGGCACATTCAAAAGAATGTGCCTTTTTATTTAAAACTGTCAGTATTTTCTATTATGATTTTTTCTTTTTCTTATTCAATACGATGATTACGACGACGACAACGGCTACGACAACAACGACCGCAGCAATGATGCCGATAATAAGACCTGTGGAAGAACCGCCGCCGTTATTATTGGAGTTTGTCGTAGAAGGAGTGGAGTTGTCTGTGTCGATGATGCTGCCGTCTACGGTGACAGTCAGTGTGGTGCTCAAATCGATTCCGTCGATATCGGAAACGATTCTGACGGTTTTTTCACCGGGCTCGCTCGAATCAAATCTAACCTTGTAATCTTCCGATTTCATCACAACTTTGGTATCATCGGCATAGACGAGAGAAACTGTCATACCTGTCGCATCAAACTGTTCTCCAACCGTATAGGTGGTTTTGAGCGGCTCTGCGGTTACTTCCATCTTTACGGGCGCTTCCACTTTTACAGTTACTTCTTTTGTAATATTGATGCCAAGTGATGTATCCGAAGCCGTTCCAGTGATGGTTGCAGCTACATTTCCAGGTGTTTTGGTATTGCAGTTGACGGTGAAATCCAAACTTGTCTGTGTATCCGTATCTCCGCTCAATTTTTTTGAGCCGTCGTTGTATACAAGGTAGATTTCAAAGTTATCCGCCGTCAGCGTGTCATTATAACGGAATTCCTTTTCAGGAGTTGCAATTTCCAAATCGACAACATTGATAATTTCGATTTCAAATGGAACCGAATAGCCATAATAATTGGCTGTTAAGGTTTTCGTACCAACCGACTTATAATCTCCTGTACAGTTGAACAGAGAAGGAGGAATATCGGAATTCGAAGTTCCGTCGGCATAGTTTACTTTGAATTTAAAATTGTTTGGGACAAAAGTATCCCCTAAGGCTGCAAGTTCATAAACCTTGGATTCCGGCTCTTCTACGATTTCTATACTGTCGATTCCGATTACTTTTACGTTATAGGAAACGGACTGCGAACCGAATTTCAGGGTTACAGGCGTGCTTTCAGAAGCGGTTCCGAGATTGGCGCTTGTGCTTGCACTGTCAAGGATTTCCGATGTGCCGTCTGTATAGGTAGCTCTCAGCTGAAGACCGGTAAGGTCGATGGATTCGCCGGCATAATATTCCGTTTTTGTGGGAACGGAAAGAATCTCGAGGCTGGCGATGCTCTCTTCTTTTAATTCAAGGTCACTTTTATAATTGGTGACATATTCTTTGCTGCCGATTACGATGTAGTCGATATCGATCGCAGCGCCGACATAAGAACCCGTGCCGTCGGTTACGTTATAGCCGAACGGGAAGAGAACAAGCTCGGACAGAAATCCTCCCCAGCGGGACTGAGGGACGCCGTCATCATTTTTGGTCAGAAGATCCGCGTAGTTGGTCGCACTGTTGATGTCTCTCATGCTGAAAATATAGGTTTCCCATTCGCTGGAGCCGGAGACATATTTTTTACCGTTGGCGTCCTCATAAAGATCCGAAGTCGTAGCAGATACTACCTTATAGTTATTGGTTGCGTTGGTTGCGAAAGCGAACGTGAATCTCGGGGAGGAGCTATAGTTTCTGACGCGGATCTTTACATATTCCGCCTGATTGTTGGTCTCCGCACCGATCTGCATGTTTTTCTCATGATATTCATCGATGATAAAAGAGAGTCCCGGCGTGGTATTGGCGCCTGTTACTTCAAAATGGAGCACCTCGCCGTTTTCGATCAGGGACCATGTGGTGTTGTTTAAGTAAGAGTTGTATTTTTTAAAACATGGCGCGATAACATTGCCGTCCTCATCGATGGGCTGGTTGTAGTTGGAGCCGTCGATTACGAGGGTCTCGCCGTACTCGTCAAGACGCTCGTTCTGCTCCCATTCGCCAGTTTCCTCGTTGTATCTTGCCCACAGCGATGTGGTATCCGCAGAAAAGTCAAGAAAGTCGAGGCAGTAAATACCGCTTTCAGTCTTTGTGATAGCAGCTGCGGAGGTGAGCATCGATACGGAACCCAACACGAACAGTACCGATAAGAAAACCGATAAAATTTTTTTCATAATAAAAATTCCTTTCTGGAAAATTTTTTACACAATTATTATAGCATTCTGTCGAGAAAAAGTCAATATGCAATCTTGTTTCTTGTAAATTTTGATTGTAAGGCTTTAAAAGGATTCCAGCATGTCGACTCTTCTCTGGTGCCGTCCGCCGAGGAACTCGGCGTTAAGGAAAGCGTCCGTAATCTGTACCGCTTTTTCAAAGGGAAGGATACGCGCGCCGAGGCACAGAACATTGGCATCGTTGTGCTGACGGGTGAGCGCGGCGGATTCTGTGTCGGAGCAAAGCGCCGCGCGGATTCCCTTGTGCTTGTTCGCGGCGATGCTCATGCCGATTCCGGTTCCGCAGATCAGAATGCCGAGCGCACATTCGCCGCTTGTTATTTTTCCGCATACGCGGTCGGCATATACCGGATAATCCACGGATTCTTCCGTATCGGTCCCGAGATTGATGCAGTCGTATCCCTGCTTTTCGAGATGCTCGATGAGCCTTTTTTTGTAGTCCACGCCGGCATGATCCGACGCGATTGCAAGTTTTGTCGCCATATTTTGTTCCTCCCGTTTCTCCGGTCTTTTCCGGAAATGACATAATTTTTATATGGTGCGCCCGGCAAGCTCGCGCTCCGCCTGCGACGGACGCAGATATTCCGGTCTCAAAAGCACATCCGTAAGGATCGATTTGTCCTCGGCGAGGCGATAGCTTTCAAGCGCTGCCAACGCGACGCCATATCCGCTTTGCCATCTTGCATGCTTTGGCGTTTCCCTCATGAAGGGCAGAGACATTGCCTCTATGATTCCGTAGCCGTCTCCGGTGAAATAGACCGGCTTGTCATAAGCATCGAGCCTTTCCGAAAGCTCCTCTGCCGAAATCAGGCTGTCCGGCATCAGTCGGATGAGCCTTCCGCCCTGCGGCTTAAAGACCGCCGTATACAGCTGTCCGCGCCTTGCGTCCATGACGGGACAAATGAGCGCGTCGATGCAGAAAGACGCGATGCCCCGCGCCATGGCTTCCAGCGTGGAGACGCCGACGCAGATTTTGTTTTTGCCGAATGCAAGCCCCTTGACGGTCGAGATGCCGATGCGCACGCCGGTGAAGGAGCCGGGACCTGCGGAAACCGCCATCATATCGATGTCGTCGATTGTCACTCCCGAATTCCTCATGAGGTCCCGTATCATGGGAAGCATGGTTTGACTGTGAGTGAGTCCGGATTTTTGAGAATAAACGGCGATGGGCTCGTCATTCTCACAGAGGGCAGCCGAGGCGACCGTTGCCGATGTGTCGATTGCCAGTATTTTCATTTCTGCTCAGCTCCTCCTTTTCCGGGCTTGCGGTCGATGGTAATGCGGCGGGCTTCCGTGTCGCTTTCCATCTTCTCGATTGTGACGGCGATATATCCCGCCGGCAGCCACGGGAGGATTTTTTCGCTCCATTCGGCAAAGCAGATACCGGCGCCGCCGGTATAATCGTAATATCCCGTCGCATAAAGCGATTCCTCGTCGTCGATGCGGTACATGTCGAAGTGGTAGACGGGAATTTTCCCGGGATACTCGTTTACAATCGTATAAGTCGGACTCTGGACCCGTGCGTTCGGTGCGAGCTTGTGTGCCGCACCGCGGATAAAGGCCGTTTTCCCGACGCCGAGATCGCCGAACATGGCGACGAAATCGCCGGCATGCAGGGCTTTTGAAAATTCAAATCCGAGCATTTCCGTCTCTTCGGTGCTTTTGGTCAAATAAATTTCCGGTGTCATTTTAAATTCCGTATCTCAAAAAATCATTTTATTTTTGCCAGCCGTTGCAGTCCTTGGCCCAAGGAAGCGCAGAGCGCCGTGATGTCCTCTTCCGTATTCTGTATGCCGAGCGAGATGCGGACGGTTGCGTCCGCATCGGCAGCGGAGAGTCCGAAAGAGCGCAGAACATAGCTTGCATGTCCGGTGTTCGAGGAGCAGGCGGAGCCGCTCGAAACGTATACGCCGTCCGCCGAGAGACTGTGCAGCAGCGTTTCGCTGCGGATGCCGGGAACGGTGAGGCTGATGATGTGATTCGCAATCACCGCGGTTTGCGGACGGTTAATCCGAACTCCATGGCCGGCAAATGCAGAGATTCCGTTTTCCAGCCTTTCGCGCAGCCGTGCGGTGCCGGAAAGAAAAGAGGGAAGCGTTTTGGCTCCGTATTCCGCCGCCGCGCCGAAGCCGGCGATTCCTGCGACGTTTTCCGTGCCGGAACGAAAGCCGCGTTCCTGTCCGCCGCCGAAAACGACGGGGGAAAGCGCACGGGTTTTGATGATTTTATCGTTGATATAGAGGGCTCCGACGCCTTTGGGACCGCCGATTTTGTGCGCACTGAGCGTCACCATGTCGGCGGCGACGGCGGGGCAGATTTCCGTTTTCAGAAAGCCTTGGACCGCATCACAATGAATCAGTACGTCCGGATTTGCCGCTCTCGCCGCCGCCGCGACGGCGGCAATATCGTTCACCGCTCCGGTCTCGTTGTTGACAAGCATGGCGGAAACAAGAATGGTATCCGGCGAAAGCGCCTTTCCGTATGTGTCCATGTCCCATACGCCCTGCGGGGATGGAATTTTGACGATTTGAAAGCCCAGCGCTTCCAGATGGTGCGCCGTTTCGACGACCGACGGATGCTCGGTTTCCCCGATGATGATTTTTTTGCCGCGGTTGCGGCTTTTTGCCATAGCGCTGCCGATTAGGGCGAGATTGTTCGCCTCCGTCCCGCTTGCGGTGAAAATCAGATTTTCCGGCTTTGTGCGCAGTCCCGATTTTGAGGGGCAAAGCGCGGCCAAAATTTTCATTCGCGCTTCCGTCACGATTTTTTCCGCTTCCAGTCCGAGTGTATGGAGAGAGGACGGATTTCCGTAGACATGGCGCATCACAAATTCCATTTTTTCATAGGCGGCGGCGCAAAGCGGCGTCGTCGCGCTGTTGTCGAGATAATGTTCCGTCATAAGCTTTATCCGCGTTTTTCAGAATACAAAGTTCTGAACCATGGAGGACACCTCTTCGAGATGCTCCGAGAAAACCGATTCCGCGGCGGTGTAGGTGAAGATATACAGATATCCCCCGTTGAGCGTGAAGTATTGCAGAATCTTATAGGTCACGCCGTCGCTTTCCACGGTATACACATATTTTACGCAGCCGATTTGCTGTTTGCCGAAGCGCTGGTTTTCGGTGCTGCATTCTTCCTCAATCAGAGCCGTATTTTTAAAGGTGGACTGCACCTTTGCGTAATAATCGGTTCTGAAATATTCGTCGGCGTTTTTATAGCTGCCGCTCGGCGCCATCGTCTGCATGGAAACATTGCTGTTGTCGTTTGTCTTGGCTGTCAGTATGCCCGTCGAGATGTCGGGAATCCAATCCTCGGGAATATAAAATTTATAGTTCACAAAATCGCTGTCCAAGAGCTTCATTCCGCTGGGCACCTCGGAGTTATTGTTTCCGCAGGAGCAGAGAAGGAGAGCGGCTATGGCAGCCACGAGAACGGCCGATATGATTTTTTTGATATGAGTCATTGCATTTTCCTCTTTATTTTGTGATTCCTTTTAAGCAAAATCAGCATTTTTTATAATTATTCAATATTATATCATATATTTTATAGTCCTGTCAATCTGAAAGCCGTGAAAAAACTGTAAACACTTTGCAGGGAAATCTTCCGCCCGAAATTAAAAATAAGTATTGCAATCGGCGGGAAAATCTGATATAATAATCAAAGCGAGATATGAAATCAGGTCATACCGGCCGGGGAGTTAGCGGTGCCCTGCACCTGCAATCCGCTGCAGCAGGGGTGGTTTCCCATTTTGAGGGATGATTTTGTGTGGTCTGCGCCGTATCGCCCCCGCGATGACGGGTGGGTCTCGTGCAATCGGTGGCTGTGAATCATGTCAGGCGGGGAACCGAGCAGCATTAAGCAGTTTAACCGATGTGCCACGAGGCGGCCTGCCCCGAGCGGGGAATACGGCTCACGCATGTAAGGTCCTTTCGATTTTTGGGTGTATGACCTGATTTTGTATCCCGCTTTTTATTTTGAGGCAGAGGAGGAGTTTTCATGTATCAGGCGCTTTACCGCAAATGGCGTCCGACCGTGTTCGACGATGTTGTGGGCGAGGAGCATGTCACGTCCATTCTGAAAAGCGAGGTTGAGAACGGGAAAATTTCTCATGCGTATCTCTTCTGCGGGCCGCGCGGCACGGGAAAGACCACCTGCGCGAAAATCATCGCCAAGGCGGCGAACTGCGAGCATCCCGAAAACGGGAATCCCTGTGGGAAATGCCCGTCCTGCCTTTCCATCGACGCGGGGCGCACGACGGATATCATTGAAATGGATGCCGCCAGCAACAACGGTGTCGACAACATCCGCGACCTGCGCGACGGCGTGATTTATACGCCGGCTGACCTTCGGTACCGCGTCTATATCATAGATGAGGTCCATATGCTTTCCATTTCGGCATTCAATGCGCTGCTCAAAACCTTGGAGGAGCCGCCGGAGCATGTCATCTTTATTCTTGCGACGACGGAGCTTCATAAAATCCCGACGACGGTGCTTTCGCGCTGTCAGCGCTTTGATTTCCACAGGGTTTCCTTGGAAGCGATTGTGGGACGGCTTGAAACCGTCTGCGCGGGCGAGGGCATTTCCGCGGAGCCCGCGGCATTGGAGCTTATCGCCGGGCTTTCGCAGGGAGGGCTGCGCGATGCGCTCAACATGCTCGAATACTGCGCCGGCGAGAGCGGAACGATTACCGCCGGAAATGCGGAGAGACTGCTCGGCGCTTCGTCACGCGCACTTCTCGCATCGCTTGCCGGAGCCGTTGCCGCCCGTGAAGCGCATGCGGCATTGGCTGTCATCGACGACGTTTATCTTTCCTCCCGCGACATCGCGGTTTTTTGGCGGGAGCTGATTTCGTTTTACCGCGATATGCTTGTCGCTCTTGCGGTCAGAATGGAAGGCGTCCGGGATGAGACGGTGAAAAGCGCGGCGGGCGCTTATACGCTTCCGCGATTGTTATATGTGACGGAAATTTTTATTTCCGCCGAATCGGACATGCAGAAAAATCCGACCGGCGCCAAGCTGTATGCGGAGATGGCGCTGATTCGTGCCTGTGACAGCTCCTTGTCCGCGGAACCGTCGGCGCTTCTCGAAAGAATCTCGGCGCTTGAAGACAGGCTGGCGGGCGGAAATGTGGTGATTTCCGCACCTTCGGCACCGGTGGAAACGCCCTCTCCCGTACCGGAAGATATCCCACGGATATCGAAGAAATCCGTTTCCGCCGAACCCCCAAAAGAGGCAGCCCCCACTCCGCCGCCTTCGCCGGAAAAAGAAAAATCCCACGGCAAGCAGCTGCGGGGCTTCCGGAAATGGCCGGAGGTGGTGAGAAAGCTGTCCGCCACGGAGGCTTTGATTGCGCCGTTTTTACAGACGGCGTCTGCTTATGAGGGCTCGGACGGACGGTTTTATATCTATTTTGAAAATTCCTTTGCCGTCTCTCTTCTGAACGATGACCGCAAAAAGTCGGTCTGTGCGGCAATCAATGCCGCCGGCGGAAGCTGTCAGCCGACGGACCTTGTCGGCGCGGTGAGAGAGGATGCGGGCGGTCTTCGCGAGCCGATCGACGATCTTGTGGAGATGGACGGCGTGACGGGAGATGGCGGGGCGCTTTGATTTTTGCGAAACCATCAATAAACATTATGAAGGAGAATTGAGAAACATGAAGGCAAGAGTACCACAGGGACCCTCTATGAATGCCATGCTGAAACAGGCGCAGAAGATGCAGGAGGATATGGCGGCGCTTCAAGCGGAGCTGGAAACGCGCGAATATGAAATATCCGCCGGCGGCGGAGCGGTTAAGATCAAAATAAACGGCAAAAAGGAAATCCTGTCGATCGATATCGCGCCGGAGATTGTGGATCCCGAGGATGTGGAAACGCTTTCGGATATCCTGACGGCGGGCATCAACGAGGCGATCCGCCGCGTGGAGGAAACCTCTCAGCGCGAGATGGAAAAAATCACGTCGGGAATGCCCGGTATGCCCGGACTTTTCTAAGATAGGCGGGCTGCTTTTTATGGAGTATATTCTTCCGCTTCAAAAGCTGATCGAGCAGTTCTGCCGTCTTTCCGGCGTCGGGCAAAAGACGGCTGTCCGATATGCTTTTTCCGTGCTTGAAATGAGCGAGGAGGACGCGAGGGCGTTCGCGGACGCGATTGTTGCGGCAAAGCGCGATATTATGAGATGCGAGATTTGCGGAAACCTGAGCGACAAACCGATTTGCAGCATTTGCTCGGACGAGCGCCGCAGCCGTTCGGTCGTCTGCGTGGTCGAGGACGCGAAAACCGTCATGGCGCTGGAAAAGGTAAAGGAATACCGCGGCACCTACCACGTGCTGGGCGGCGCAATCTCGCCGATGGACGGCGTGGGTCCCGACGATTTGCGGATAAAAGAGCTTTTGGAACGGATTAAAACGGGAGAAATCGAGGAAATTATCATCGCTACCAATCCCAACATCGAGGGAGAGACGACGGCGATGTATCTTTCAAAGCTGATATCGCCTCTCGGTGTCCGGGTGACGAGGCTCGCATACGGCGTGCCGGTCGGCGCGGACCTCGAATACGCGGACGAGGTGACGCTCCTGCGCGCGCTCGACGGCAGGCGCGATATTTAAGAAAACAGCAGACGGCAGACGAGAGAGGAAAAAAACACGCAGAACAGCATTGCGGCAAAAGCCGCGGGCAGAGCATGGCGCGTTTTTTTGACACCGACCGACGCAAAATATACCGCGGAAACATAAATAATCGTATCCGATGAGCCGAGAAGGACGGACGCGACCTTGCCCGCAAAGCTGTCGGCGCCGTATTTTTCAAACAGCTCCGCGATCATCGCGTTGGAGGCGCTGCCCGATACCGGACGCATGATAACAAGAGGCAGAATTTCGGAGGGAATCCCGATTTTTTCACAGACGGGCGCGATGAGGCCTGCAAGATAATCGACAAAGCCGGAGGCGGACAGCATGGAAACCGAAACCATCAGAATAATCAGGGTCGGCAGAAGATTTTTGCAGATTTTGATGCCGTCTTTTGTCCCTTCGAGAAAATTGTCAAAGGTTGTCTTTTTGGAGAAGAGAAGGGCTGCTCCCACGATTACAATCACGCCGCAGATGACGGCGGATGCGAGAATTTCCATTATGACCGCTCCGGTTTCGTGCTGATATTTTTTTGTTTTTTATCTTTGGATGGCGACGCTTTTGCTTTGATTCCGCCTCGGGAAAAGACGGCGAAGGCTTTTGCGAAAAAGACGGCGACCACTGTACATACCGCCGAGCAGATCCAGACGGGAATCAGGATTTCAAACGGATTTTCCGAGCCTGCCGCGCGGCGCAGCGCGATCAGTGTCGTCGGCATAAGGGAAATCGCACAGGTATTCATGACGACGAACGTGACCATGTCGTTCGAGGCCGTATCGCTGTTTCCGTTTGCCTTGCTCATCTCCTGCATGGCTTTGATTCCCATAGGGGTGGCGGCATTTCCGAGTCCCAGCATATTGGCGCTGATATTGGCGGCGACCTCTTCCGTTGCGATGTCGTTCCGGCAGGTTTCCGGAAAAATGAATTTTAAGATGGGCGATATGATTTTCGCGACCATTCGGCAAACGCCGATGTCTTCGAGCACGCGCATGACACCGCTCCAAAGTCCCATCACACCGACAAGCGCAATCGTGAGTGTGACCGCTTTCGACGCTCCGTCAAGAATCGCACCTGCAAGCTGCGACAAATTTCCAGTGAAAATTGCAAAAAGTAAGGAAATTATGCTGATTATTGAGAATATTTTACCTAAAATTGCAATCACCGCCCTTTTATTTTTGTATATTTCGACGAAATTTAAGAAATTTATTTACAATTATTGACAAAATTAACACCGCATGGTATACTAAAAAAAACAAAATAAATTTTTAAGCATAATGGAGGATTGAGCCATGAAATCGACTGGCATTGTCAGAAGAATTGATGAGCTTGGAAGAATTGTTCTTCCGATTGAAATCAGAAAGAACCTAAATCTCGGAAGCCGCGATGCGGTGGAAATCTTTGTGAACGAGGATACGATCGTTTTGAAGAAATATGAACCGGCATGCATCTTCTGCGGAAGCATGGATAACGCCTCTTTGTTCAGAGGGAAGATTATTTGCGATAAGTGTCTCTCGGAATTGAAGAAAACCGAGTGCGATGGTGCGGATTCATAATATTTCTATTCAAAGCTACATAAAAAAATCACGCATTTTTATAAATGCGTGATTTTTTATATTTCTTTTGCGGTCAGTCGGATCAAAAGTCCGATGTCATCCGGTTGTATTTTTGCTTCATGTGCCGCGCGGTTGCGCCGGATCTCTCCGCATTTTTCGCAGCGGTGTACAATCACATATCCTTTTTTGACATCCGGTTCTGCTTTGATAGGGCGCATAATGCCGCCGCAGGGATTGGCTCTGTCACCGGGGTTGATATCCACGTGAAGGGAACACAGACATCGAGGACAATGGTTGCGCGAGCTGTAACCGAGCGGCTTCACCTCCAAACCGCAGTTTCGGCATATAAAAGAATCGTCGTTTTTGGAAAACCGTTTCTGCTCCATAAAACCTCCGCGTGCTTTTCGGACGAATTTTTGATGCTTATAGGATAATCCGAGTTTCGATATTTGTCAAGTACTTTTCTTGACACCATGTCATGACTGTGATATAATATTTGACAAATGTGAATACTATTTTAGAGAGTTTTATTTATCAATTCTGGGAGGGATACATTATGCCTACACATGGCGGCGGAGGATTTGGCGGCGGTGGCCGCGGAGGAGGCGGGTTTGGCGGCGGCAGACCCGGCGGAGGATTCGGCGGAGGAAGACCGCCGATGGGAGGACGGCCCCCGATGGGCGGTCCGAGACCGCCGCGCGGCCCGAGATTCTTCTGGGGACCTCGATGGGGCTTCGGTCCGCGATATCGCGGCGGCTGTTTTTCCTTTGTCATGGTATTTGTAGTGATTATTGTGCTGGCCATATTTCTCGGCATATTTTCCTTTTGCGGAAGCCGCACCGGCACGCGGGATGATAACGGCATCACACAGTCTACTGTGAACAGAACGCCGATGAGTGCAAGCCTTGTTACGCCGATTGATACCTATTTTGAGAGCAAAAGCGGCAAATTTCAGATAACGGACGATCTTTCCGTTACGGATGCGATGCGGTATTTTTTCGATAAGACAGGCGTTCAGCCTTATCTTTATGTGCTCGATGAAATCGACGGTGATACGCGTCCTACGACCTCCGCCGTCATGAACGAGGGCTTTCGCCGGTATGCGGAGCTTTTCGGAAGCGATGAGGGACATCTGCTTGTCACCTTGTTTTATTACAGCAACTATGAATACGATTTTTATGTGGATTTGATTGTCGGAGACAATGCCGTATCCGTTATGGATTCCGAAGCGTGCCAAATTCTGCGGGATAATATGATTTATTATCTTGAACGGAATTATACGGTCGACGAGGCTGTGGAGCAGGCGTTTCGCGCGGCGGCGGATAACATCATGGGCGGAGCGAAAAAGTCGGGAAGCGGAAGTATCCTCACGCCTATTGTTATCATTTTGATTGTTGCGGCGGTGATTGCGCTTGTGGTGTATTTTGTTCAGAAGAAAAAACGCGGCAGCGACGGCACGGAAAATCAGAGCTATGGCGACGGTGTCTACCGCGGATAAAACAAACCGGAGTGGATTTCACTCCGGTTTGTTTTATCTTTTTATGGAGTATATATAAAACTTGACTCAAAATAATAGTTGGTTTTATTCATTGTAGTTTTATTCAAATATACACCGAATTTATCAGTTGTTGTCCAAGCAAAAACAGGAGTAGAACTCAGGACTTTCTTTGTGTGAACATATTTGACATGGACTGTTAACATGTGAGGATTATCTTCTTTCGGATCTCGCGCTTTTCCACGCATATAGATTTGAATATAATTTACTTTTAGATCCGTATCATTGTTGGGAAGATCCCAGGTATAATAGAATCCACCTGGTTCTACTGATAAATCAGTATCTGTTTTTATAGGGGCATTGAAAATGAGACTGTTGCCATTAGCATCAATTACTTGATAATACATGGAAGAATAATAGTCTGCTCCAGCGCTATTTTTTGCTGGCCATATACAAATAGGAGCAGCGATTGACATTGCATCCACCAACCGATTGTTTGGCATTGTCAGCCATTCATACCAAGTATGAAAATTGTACCAGCCCTTTTCATCGGATGATGCAGACGGTTCTAGATAAACGCATGAAATTGTCATTCTCATATATTCTCCATCTGTCCAATTTTCCCAATTATCGTTTGATGACGTCGAAACATAGTTGTTGTATTGCTGGACGGCATTCATGCATTCTTCTTCGCTGACAATGACGGAGACACCATCATCGTTAACTTTTAGATAGGCAATGTCGGTTCTAATACTGATTGCGTTTTGAAGTATGGCATCAATTTCTGAATCGGACATTCCGTTAATTGTTTTTTCATGAAATCCGATTTGCTTTAATATTTTAATGTTTTGAGTTTTTTCACTTAGTCCGTTTTCATTCAATACATTGCGTAATTTTTTCAAATTAAATGTGTTCATGAAATAGGATGTTACGTTGTTTTGTCGACTTATTGTGGTATATTCCGTGTCGGATATTTCGATTTTATTCGGATATTCTCTATCAATTGCGATGATGTTGAGTGAGTTCACAAACAATAATGTGAGAACGACAAAAAAACTTAAAGCCTTTATGTATTTTTTCATATTATCTCCTTTCTTTTATGTTTCGGTTCTATCTCGTGTATTCCTAATTTTTTTGCAGAATTTTCTATCTGAAACGAACCAAACGATCCATGCGGTGATGAAAAATGCAATACCTAAGCCCAAAGTGATATAGTAGGCATACTGTGCGGCTAATGCTTCAGATAATGATATTACTTCAATATTATTGCGGTAAATTGCGCACATAAGAACCTGATAATAGCGTATAAAATGGGACATAACAGCGAAAAACATAAAAAATACAGAAGTAAAAAAGTATTTGGTCGACTTCATTTCTGCCGCCTTTCTTTATGGGAAATACATGGTTGCACTCATTGTGGTATAACAATTTTGAGCAGATATGACATGAAAAAGCCTTATTTTTGTAATATAATAACATATAATTTGTTTTAAAATATTAACAAAATGTTGATATTTTAAATTATCACATAAAAATTTAAAAATAAATAAATTTTAACAAAAAAACAAACCCCCGCCGGAGCCGGCGGGGGAAGAGTGTTATTCAGACTTGTTTTTGTCGTTTGTTTCGGTTGTACTGTTTTTCGAGGCGGCTGGTTTGTCCTTGACGACCCACCCGAGGATGAAAAAGACGAGGAAGAGAATGAAAAATATGCAAGGATAAAAATATTTAGAAAATAAATCGGGTGTTTGGTTAAAGGAGAACATTAAAAACAACGCAACATTAAAAAAGATGAGGGATGTAAAAAAGAATTTAATACTTAACATATTTCGTTTCATAAAAATCTCCTATGAAGATATTATGGTGTATAATCATAAATAAGATTAAAATAATAATCATTTGAGTGAGAGGCAAATTGCGTATTAAGAGATACTCCAATTTCTCCTGTTACTAAATTCCAACCGAAAGATGGTGTAATATCCAGTGCAGAATATGTGTGAACATATCGTAGATAAGTACCTACGGCTGTCGATATATTATATTGAGTAATGCGCGCACGTGCACGTATATAAATTTGTGTATAGGTTAATTTATAAACGGCCACACCGTCATGATAGTGATTTTCATCTAATTTCCAAGTGTAATACACTCCGGATGATGCTACTGTTAGATCTTGTAATGTTTTTCTTGCGATTTCAGAAGTTACTTGGTTACCATTAGGATCGATTGCTGTATAATATTTTGAAGAAGAATATGCGTCAGTAGCATTAAGTGTATCCCAAGTACACGCAGGTACTGCGATGGACATGGCGTCGGTTTTTCGTTGTTTCGGCATAATCAGCCATTCATACCAAGTGTGGAAGTAATACCAGCCCTTTTGACCGTTCATAGAAGAGGGATCGATATATACACTCGAAACGGTCATTCTCAGATAACCGTCGGACGATGTCCAGTTGCCCCAGCCGTCGTTGTCGCCGGATGCTGTTGCAATCGCATTTTGCTGCGCTTCCATGGCGGAAAGGCAATCCTCTTCGCTGATAACCGAGGTGGTGCCGTCTTCATTGGCTTTCATATAAACGACCTGAATTTGAAAACTGACGGCATCTTCCATCATGAGGTCGATGTCTTCCGGCGCCATTCCGGCAATCGTCTCTTCATGATAGCCGAGCGTTCTCAGGATTTCGACGTTTTTTTCATGTTCTGTCAGCGTCTGTTTTTCAAGATTTCTTTTTAAGGATTTCAGTGCGGATTCGCTCATGGTGCTTTCTATGACGTCGGTTCTTTTTATGGTCGTCACATATTTTGTTTTAGTGACCTCAATGCCATTTTCGGAAAGGAATTCGTTATAGGATGCGCCGATGCTGAGAAAATTCAGGGAAAAGACACAGCAAACAAGCATCAATGCAGATAAGCTTTTTACGATTTTGTTTTTCATATTGCAATCCTTTCATTATCATTATAGTGTGAAATTCGATTTTTTGTTACCGGCACATGAGAGGATATAAATGCTCATGTGCCGTTATATAACAATTTTAAGCGGATATGGCATGGAAAATCCTCCTTTCTGTTAATATAATAACATATATTTCGTTTCAGAATGTTAATAAAATGTTAAAATTACAGATTATTCCATAAAAATTGGAAATAAGCGAATTTTGACAAAAAAACAAACCCCCGCCGGACTTCGGCGGGGGGATAGCTTTTCAACTATATTACTGTTGTTTCATTTCAGCATAGCAGTCACTGCAATAAACAGGTCTGTCGTTGCTGGGCTGGAAAGGAACCTTAGCTTCTTTTCCGCATCTTGCGCATGTGGTCGTGAAGAGCTCACGGGCGGGCTTGGACGCATTTTTCTTTGCGTCGCGGCAGGCCTTGCATCTCTGGGGCTCGTTCTGGAAGCCCTTTTCAGCATAGAATTCCTGTTCTCCGGCTGTGAAAACGAATTCCGCTCCGCAATCCTTGCATACCAATGTCTTGTCCTGATACATGTGTGTTACCTCGCTTTGAATAAATGGTTAAATTTCGCCCCAAGCCGGATTCAGACCGACACCTTTGAAAACAACGCTCTTTGATTAAGCTATTTGGGCATGAACAAAACAAACTTAACGGATTAAATTTGCTTTTTATATAAATCCCCGCAGGGAAATATAACAGGTTTACGATAAAAGTTTCCGCAACTTTGCTTTGATTCGGTGAATAGCGTTGTCAATAGATTTTTTCGGCTTGGACAGGGTCACTGCCATATCCGTATAGGACATATTGCCGAGATAAAGGACGAATACGGATTTTTCAAACTCCGTGAGCATTCCGTCGATTCTGCGATTCAGACTGCAAAGGGACTCTTTATTTAGGATAAGCTGCTCCGGCGTTACGGTATCGAACTCCTCTGGATCGGCATCCATATTGTCAAGGGATTCTGAGCTTTTATTTTCATGAAAGTATCGGATATAAGAGAGAATTCTATTGCGCAGGCAAACCTTTGCATAAGCGCCGAATGTAATATTTTTGGACGGCTCATATGCTATGGCGGCATTGTAGAGCGCGATGGCTGCCTCCTGCTTGATGTCGTCGTATTCGGTTTCGGCAAGAGAAAAACGTTTACAGTATGCTTTTGCCGTGCTTTCAATCAGCGGTGTATAAAGCCGATACATCGCATCAAAAGAAAGAGATTTTCCGTTTTTGACATCCTCCAGCAGACGATCGATATCTTGATTCACTGGATCACAACTTTCAAAATATAATGCTGATTTCTATACGAAACCATTATACCATAAAATTGCAATCTGTCAAGTAAAAAAAACAAGAAAGTTCATATAAATTACGAAAATTTCAATAAATTTTAAGCGATTTTACAGCAATTTATCCGAAAATTATACGGTTTTCTTTTTTTTACGGCCGAAGAAGGTGAGTCTCAACGCATTGCAGACTACAAACAGGGAGCTGACGCTCATTGCGGCGGCGGCGATCATGGGATTGAGCAGAAGCTCAAAAGCCGGATACAACACGCCCGCCGCGACGGGGATTCCAAGCACATTATAGAAAAACGCCCAAAAGAGGTTTTCCTTGATGTTTTTCATGACGGCGCGGGAAAGCTCTATGGCGTCCGCGACAGAGGACAGTCGCCCGCCGACGAGCACGCAGTCGGCCGTTTCCTTGGCGATCTCCGTGCCGGCACCGATGGCGATCGAGGTGCTGGCGAGGGCGAGCGCCGGTGCGTCGTTGATGCCGTCTCCGACCATGACGGTGACATGCTCCGCGGAAAGCTCGCGGATTTCACGTTCCTTGCCGGTGGGGAGAAGTCCCGCGCGGATTTCCTCGATTCCCGTTTCCTTGGCGACGGTCTGCGCCGCGGATTCGCTGTCGCCGGTGAGCATCATGACCTTACAGCCCAAAGCCTTCAATCGGCTTATCGCTTCGCGGCTGTCCGATTTGATTTTGTCCGCCGCAAAGATCACGCCGACGGTCTTTCCGTCATAGGCGACGGCGATCGCCGTTTCTCCCGTGTCCTTATGCGACAGAATGATCCGCTCCGCTTCCGTCGCATCGATTCCGTTTTCCGTAAGGAAATTCGGCTTGCCGACGTATGCCGGTTTGCCGTCGATGCTGCCGGAGATCCCGCGTCCGGCGAACGATTTGAAATCGTCGACTGCGGCGGGGGCGATGTTCAGCTCTTCGGCTTTGGCAATCACCGCACCGGAAAGCGGATGCTCGGAGCTTTTTTCAAGACCGGCCGCGACGGAAAAGAGCATTTTTTCGTCGCCGCCTGTCGCCGCAAAGTCGGATACGGAGGGTGTTCCGTCCGTGATGGTGCCGGTTTTGTCGAGCAGAACATATTCCGCACGGCCGAGCGTTTCCAGCGCCTCGCCGGTTTTAATCAGCACGCCGAGGGACGCGCCCCGTCCGGTTCCGACCGTGATGGCGACGGGGGTGGCAAGTCCGAGCGCACACGGGCAGGAGATGACGAGCACGGATACCGCACAGCGGATTGCGTGTTCGGTGCTGTCGCCGAAAATGAGCCAAACCGCCAGCGTGAGCAGGGAAAGGCCGATGACAATCGGGACAAAGATGCCCGATATTTTGTCGGCGAGCCTTGCGACCGGCGCCTTGGTAGCGCCGGCGTCGGAAACGAGCCTTACGATTTGAGAGAGCGTCGTGTCCTCGCCGACCTTTTCCGCTCTCACGTGCAGGACGCCGCCGGTTACAATCGAGCCGCTGATGATGGAATCGCCGACGGATTTGAGCACGGGAATGCTCTCTCCCGTGAGAGAGGATTCGTCCACAGATGCTTCTCCGTAGACGATTTCCGCATCGACGGGGGCGGTGCCGCCCGGTCGGATGACGACGATGTCGCCGACCTTGATTTCGGCGGTCGGAATCGTTTTTTCCTCGCCGTTTTCAAGAATGACCGATTCGGCGGGAGCAAGCTCCATGAGCATTTTGACGGCTCCCGTCGTCTTTCTTCTTGCCCGCGCTTCGAGCGATTTGCCGACGGTGATAAGGGTGGGAATCATAGCCGCGGATTCAAAATACAGGTTCTCCATATAAGCGTGTGCGGCCTCCGGATCGGTATCGATATTGAGAACGATGAGAACGAAAGTGGCCAGTCCGTAGAGGAAGGACGCGCCGGCGCCGATGGAGATGAGCGTATCCATGTTGGGGGCGCGGCGGATGATCGCGGCGACGCCTCCGGTAAAATATTTCCGGTTGATAATCATGACCGCCGCCGCCAGCACCATCTGAATGCCCGCCGAAATCACGATGCCGTGTCCGGAGAGGAAAGCGGGCATGGGAATCCCAAGCATGTGTCCCATCGAAAAATACATGAGAATCACCGTGAGCAGAATCGAGCTTATCAGTCGGGCGGCGGTGTATTCGCTTTTCGGTTCTTCGTAGGTGAGCGGCCGGTTTTCCATCACCTTTGTGGGATAGCCGGCGGCGGTGACGGCCTCGCAGATTTTTTCTTCGTTCAAAGCGTCTTCCTCATAGGAGACGCTCATCTCGCCCGCAAGCAGGCTGACGGAGACTTCCTCTACGCCGGAAAGCGTCCGCACACAGCGTTCTACCGCGGCGGAGCATGCGGAGCATGCCATATCGGAAACCTTAAATCTTTTTTTCGTCATGGGTTTGACTGTCCTTTCCGTTTCCGTTCAGACGGACTGCACCGACGCGGGAAAGCCTGCCGCTGTGACGGCTTGCGCGATTGTCTCCGCCGTGACGGTATTTTCATCGAATTCCACGGTGAGCGTGCCTGCCGAAAGATCGACATCCGCTTTTTTGACACCGGCAAGCGAGGACGCTTTCGTGCTTACCTTGGAAGCGCAGTGCTTGCAGGCCATTCCCGTTACTTTGAAGGTTTTTTTCATAAAAACTCCGTTCTGCCGCCGGAAGCGGCGTTTTTTTAATAAATATTGGGGATAAGAATATTATTATCCTACTAATTCAATAGTATATCATCCGTGGTAAAAAAAGTCAACCTATAAAGATAAATATTCTGAACGCGGTATAAACGACAAAGGAAACGAGGAAAGCAAAGGCGAGACAGCGCAGGAGAACATAAATCGCTTTTCCCGTTCCGAGCTCCTTGCGGATGGCGGAAAGCGTCGCCGCACAGGGCGCATACAGGAGGGAAAAGGCTGCGAGCGATGCGGCTCCTGCGGGAGACAGCACTGCGGCAAGCCCCTCCGGTATCAGGATTTCGATTGTCGATACGATTGATTCCTTGGCGAAAAAGCCCGCAGCAAGCGCAGATACGATCCGGCCGTCGCCAAGCCCGATAAGGGAAAAGAGCGGAGAGAAAAGTCTGCCGAATGCGGCGAGTATGCTGTCGATGCCGCTCTCGGTGGGGATAAAGCCGGGGGAAACGGCGCTTAAAATATAGATGACGACGCAGGAAAGAAAGACGATTGTGCCGGCACGGACGATAAAATCGCGCAGCTTGCTCCCGATCTCCCGCATGAGATTGTTCACTCTCGGCAGGCGGTATTTCGGAAGCTCGATGGTGAGCGGCGGCGCAGGCTTTCCCGATTTCGACTTGGTGTGAATCAGCGCGGAAACAACGGCAGCCGCGATGCCGAGAGAATAGATGAGAAATGCCGCAAGCGCCGCATGTTTTTCAAAGAATGCGGAAATAATCATAATGAAAACGGGAAAACGGGCGCTGCACGGGATGAACGGCAGGGAATAGATGGCGGTTTCCTTTTCCTCCGGCGCGAGCGTCGCGGTGGACATCACGGCGGGAACCGTGCAGCCGAAGCCGACAAGCATCGGAATAAAGGCTTTTCCCGAAAGGCCGAAAGGACGCAGGGTGCTGTCCATGACGAAGGCGGCGCGCGCCATATAGCCGGAGTCCTCTAAAAGCGCCAGCAGCATAAAGAGAATGGCCGTCTGCGGCATGAAGGAGAGAACGGAGGCAACGCCGGAAAAGATGCCGTCTAAGACGAATCCGCGGATACTTTCCGGCACGCCGAGCCTTGTGAGCAGCTGGTGCAGCCCGTTCCCGAGGATGGAAAAGGCATCCTCCAGCCGGTCGGTGAGATAACTTCCGATGCTCGAAAAGGTGAGAAGAAAGATCACGAAAACAACCGCAAAAAAGAGGGGAATCCCCACGTACGGACGGCATATGATTTTGTCGATTCGGTCGGTGAGAGCGTGCTTTTCACTTCTGCGTCTGACTGTTTTTCCCGTGATTTGCTTGATGATTGCGAATATTTCCTTGCTGTCCGCGCCGCAGCCGAAGGGACGGGCAGGCTCCGGCGGCGCTTCGCATATGCCGGAGATAAGCTCGCGGATTCCGAGGTCCCGTGCGGCGGAGATGGGAAAGACCGGAATGCCGAGCGCCTCGGCAAGCGCGGGAATGTCGATTCGGATTTCCTCTTTTTCCGCTTCGTCCATCATGTTCAGCGCCAGCACAACGCGAACGCCCGCTTCAATCAGTTGAAGCGTCAGATAAAGGCTGCGGTCAAGATTGGTCGCGTCCGCAATGTCGATGATGACGTCATAATTTCCGCTTTTTATGTATCGCTCGGCGACTTTTTCCTCATTCCCATAGGGCGAGAGGGAATAGCAGCCCGGCAGGTCTACGATATCGGCATCTGAATCTGCGAATCGCCGCATTCTTGCTTTTTTGGGTTCAAACGTCACGCCCGCTCGATTTCCGACGGCCTCACCGCTTTTCGTCAGCAGGTTGAAAAGCGTGGTTTTGCCGCAATTCGGATTACCGGCGAGCGCAATGGTGATTTTTTCGTGATTTCTCATTCTGATATCTCCGTATCCGTTAGGTGGAATCGCTTTTATTCCAAACGTATACGGAAAAGCGGACAAATATGACCGTTCGGCTTATATTTTTTCCGCCGAAATTTCGGCTGCCGCTTTCGCCGAAAGTGCAAGCTTTGTCATGCCGGCGGTGAGGATCACCTTTTTGCCGCTGATAAGAAAAATCCGGATATCCGCGCCCTCAAATATGCCGAAAGCCTCGTAAAGACGGCGTCTGTCCGGCATGGCTTGGATGGCGGAAACGCGCAGGACATCCCCTTCGGAGAATTCGTATAACTTCATTCGGTTTGGCTCCTCTTGGCAAATATTTTGAAGATAAGGAAAAAATCATGATAAAAATATCAAAAAAATCTTGACAAACTAAATTTGTGTGGTTATACTATTATACGTTCCGGCGCGAATCCTGCCAATGCTCGCAGGGTGGTTTTGCCGGATAAGAAATGATGCGGCATCGCCAAGCGGTAAGGCAACGGACTCTGACTCCGTCATTACCTAGGTTCGAATCCTAGTGCCGCAGCCATGGCGTCGATGATAAAAAGATGCCATCCAAAAACGCAGGTTTTCCTGCGTTTTTTTATTGTTCTGATGTATGTGCGGCTGAATTAAATGCTCGAACCTTACTGTGAGGAGAACTGTCGGGAGCCGCTTTTGGTTTTATTTTTGGCGGCATGATTGACTGCCGTATTGGCGCTTATCAAAATGAGCTGCTGGAAAAGCATTTGGCTAAGGTAGGAAAATGGATACCATTAAATGCGGTGGGCGATATGCTTTTTCAGAGCATGTGCGGAACATGGGCACGACGCTTTTTGAGAGAGAGACGTATTCGGAGATGTACGGATATTTCGGTCATCCGAAGACTTTTGTCGCGGAGAAGAGATTCCGTTTGAGATGGCTATTCGTATTTGCCGGCGCCGTTTCAGTTTTGATTAAAAAGAGATGCGCCGTACTTGACAAGAGACGGCGTTTTGTGGTAATATATCAAACAAGCATTTTTGTACGAAAGGAAGAGGCGTATGCTGCTTGCGGTGGATATCGGAAATTCCAGTATCGATCTCGGTGTTTT
The DNA here is from genome assembly GCA_934446365.1 of uncultured Eubacteriales bacterium. GTDB lineage: Bacteria > Bacillota > Clostridia > Oscillospirales > CAG-272 > QALR01. Next base: position 184,418 of record CAKSDZ010000001.1, read on the forward strand.
TGACGGCAGCGGGGCTTTGCTGATGAAGAGCAAGATGTCCGCGGTTAGGACGAAATGCACCGACGAATACGCCGTTATTTTAAGCGGCATTCTGACGCTTCACGGCATCGGAACGGATCGGATTACGGAGGGGATTATATCCTCTGTGGTTCCTCCCTTGACGGCGACGGTTTCCTCGGCGATCAATAAGCTCTTCGGCTTTGTGCCGATTGAGGTGGGACCCGGAATCAAAACCGGCCTTAACATCAGGATTGACAGTCAAGCCCAGCTGGGCGCGGACCTTGTTGCCAATTCCGTTGCGGCGATATCCCGGTTTCCGCTTCCGCTTATCATCGTCGATATAGGGACGGCGACGACCTTTACCGCCATCAACTGCGAGGGCGTTCTGGAAGGCGTGATTATTTCTCCGGGGATCAGGATGTCTCTTGACGCGCTTGCCGCGGATGCCTCCGAGCTTCCCGACGTTTCGATTTCCTTGCCGAAGCGGTTTATTGCGAAAAACACGAACGATTCCATGAATGTGGGCGTGATATACGGACATGCGTTCATGATCGACGGTTTTATCGATAGATTGGGCGGGGAATTGAAGGGAGAGCCGCTTTCCGTTGTGGTGACCGGAGGTCTTGCCGATACGGTGCTCCCGTTCTGTTCTCACAAGATGGAATATGTGCCGGAGCTTACGCTATCCGGTCTTAGGCTCTTGTATCTAAAAAATAAGAAATGACGGCAGGCGCTATGGCGCCGCTTTCATAATAAATTTAAGCGTTGCACCCTTTATAAAGGGGCGACAGCGGAAAGAGAGTTTTTATGCGAACCATTTCAAAATCCCAAGTCCTTAAGATGGTACAGATGGCCATACTTATCGCGATTATGATTATCTTGGCGTTCACCCCGCTTGGATATCTGAAATTCGGCCTCATTGAAATCACGCTGATGGTGATTCCGGTGGCGGTCGGTGCGATCGTTTTGGGACCCCTTTGCGGCGCGATTCTCGGCGGCGTTTTCGGACTTACAAGCTTTATTCAGTGCTTTGGCTTTTCCGCTTTCGGCGCATTTGTGCTGAGCATCAACCCGTGGCTGACGTTTATTACCTGCCTTGTACCGCGGATCCTCTGCGGCTGGCTGTCCGGCCTTATCTTTCAGGCGCTCAAAAAGATCGATAAGACGAAGATCGTTTCCTATGTGGTGGCCAGTCTTTCCACGGCGCTTCTCAATACGGTTTTCTTTGTGGGCTGTGTCGTCCTTTTCTTTTGGAACAACGACAGCTTTCTTGCGGGAATGGCGGAATCGGGTATGCCGTTGGATTCGCTGTGGGCGTTTCTTGTTGCTTTTGTCGGTGTGAACGGTCTTGTCGAGGCGATTGTGAATTTCATTGTCGGCGCCGGCATCGCTAAGGTCGTCGATCGGTATGTTCATAAAGTGAAATAATAGATTTCCATATAAAAAGCCCATTGCGGATGCGGTGGGCTTTTTCCTATGTGTTTCGCTCGTCCCGCCGGTTATAAAACGGGACATTCCCGAATAGATTTAATCAGTGATAAATCGATTCGGAGGAATATATATGTCGATGTCGAAAACGGCGGCGCGTCCTGCGGCGCATGTTTCGGGGCTGAGCCACACGGAGGTGGAGCAGTCCCGAATAAAGCACGGAACCAATTCCTTTACAAGACAGAAGCGGAAAAGCTTTTTCCGAAAATATCTCGAGAGCTTCGGAGACCCGATCATCAAAATCCTTTTGGCGGCGCTGGCAGTGAATGTGCTGATCATGTTCCGCACGCAGAACTGGTTTGAGACGGCGGGAATCGCCGCAGCCGTGTTTCTTGCGACGTTCGTATCCACGCTTTCGGAATACGGGAGCGAGTCGGCTTTTATCCGTCTCCAACGGGAATCGGAGAATCAGACGTGCCGTGTGCGCCGGGGAGGCGTCCTGCTCGCCATTCCGATCGGCGAGGTGGTGGTCGGAGATATCGTGCTTTTGGAGGCGGGGGAGAAAATTCCCGCGGACGGTATCCTGATATCCGGATATCTGCACGTCGATCAATCCGCTATCAACGGGGAGAGTGCCGAGGCGAAAAAATATCCCGCTGCGGAGGCGGAACGGTGGGACCCCGGCGTGGTCAATCAGCTGTTCCGCGGCACTACGGTAAGCTCCGGAGACGGCATCATGCTTGTCAGAAAGGTCGGGGACGGCACGATGTACGGAAGTCTCGCGAGAGAGCTTCAAATCGATGCCGTAGAGAGTCCGATGAAGGTGAGGCTCGCAGTGCTGGCAAAGCAGATCAGCCGTCTCGGCTATACCGCCGCGGCGCTTATCGCCTTTGCCGACCTCTTCAATGCGATTGTTATGGATAACCATTATGTCGGCACCGCGATTGTAGCGGAGCTTCGCAATCTTCCGCTTATGGCGCAGAACCTGATGCATGCGGCGCTTCTTGCGATATCGGTCATCGTTGTGGCTGTGCCCGAGGGACTTCCCATGATGATTACCGTCGTGCTGTCCTCGAATATGATGCGCATGCAGCGGGACAACGTCATGGTGCGCAAGCTGGTCGGCATTGAAACCGCCGGCAGCATCAACATTCTGTTTACGGATAAGACGGGGACCCTCACGACCGGCAATCTCGCGGTCGAATCCATCGTTTCGGGAGACGGGAATCCCTATCACAGCATCGGTCAGCTGCACGGGAATCCCGGGCTGGAACGCCTTGTCGCGCTTTCCTGCATCTGCAACGGGACGGCGGCCCTATCCGAGGGAAAAGCGCTCGGCGGCAACAGCACGGAGCGCGCGCTTTTGGATTTTTGTGCACCGCTTGTGCCGGAGACGGCACACGTGAAAAAAATAAAGAGCGTTCCCTTTAACAGCAGCAAAAAATATTCGTGGACGCGAATCGACGACGGCGGCGAGATGATCCTAATCAAGGGCGCGCCGGAAAAGCTGCTGCCGAAATGCGTCGGATATTATGACCGGAACGGTGTGCGGCGCACCGGAATCCCGGATGCGGTGTGGAAAAAGCTGTCCGACATGACAAAGAACGCGGTGCGCGTGCTGCTGCTTGCCACCTCCGACCGGGATTTCGACAGGGAGGACGCAAGGCTCACCCTTGTAGCACTTGTCGGGATCCGGGATAAGCTGCGTCCGGAGGTACGGGACGCGGTGGAAACGGTGACACGGGCGGGCATTCAGACGGTGATGATTACCGGAGACAACAAGGAAACGGCAGTTTCCATCGCACGCGACGCGGGACTGCTTTCTGAAAGTCCGCGTGAGCTTGTGCTGACGGGCAGCGAGCTTGCCGAAATGAGCGACGCACAGTTAAAGGATGCCATTCCGTCCCTGCGGGTCGTGGCGCGCGCGCTTCCGACCGATAAAAGCCGGCTTGTCCGTCTGTCCCAGGAGCTGGGACTTGTGGTCGGCATGACGGGCGACGGCGTCAACGATACTGCGGCGCTCAAACGGGCGGATGTCGGCTTTGCCATGGGAGGCGGCACGGAAGTCGCCAAAGACGCTGGCGATATCGTGATTCTTGACGACAATTTCGCCTCGATCACAAAAGCGATTCTTTACGGGCGCACGATTTTTCACAGCATACGGAAATTTATCGTGTTTCAGCTGACGATGAATTTCTGTGCGGTCGGTGTGTCGCTTCTCGGTCCGTTTATCGGTGTGGATACGCCGGTGACGGTCATGCAGATGCTTTGGATCAATATCATCATGGATACGCTCGCGGGGCTTGCGTTTGCAGGAGAGGCGCCGCAGGCGGCATATATGGAGGAAAAGCCGAAGAGCCGCAGGGAACCGATCGTGACGCGCGACATGATCGAGCAGATTTTGATTACGGGCGGCTATACGATTCTTATGTGTACGGCATTCCTGCGGCTTCCCGTATTCCGCACGGCATTTGATTTTGCCGGCGATTTTACCGGCTTTATGACCGCTTTCTTCACGCTTTTTGTTTTCAGCGGTATTTTCAACGCCTTCAACGCCCGAACGCATCGGATCAATCTTTTGGCAAATCTGAGGAAAAACAAGAGCTTTATTCTTGTCATGCTGTTTGTTTCCGCGGTACAGCTTTTGCTGATTTTCTTCGGCGGGACGATGTTCCGCACGCATGCGCTGACATTTCCCGCCATCCGGGAGATTTTGCTCCTTGCCTTTACCGTGATTCCGTTTGATCTCGTCCGGAAGATATTGGAGAGGCTTTTAACCATCCGAGAATAAACGGAAAGGCGCGCAAAAAGGCATGTCATGGACGTCAGACGACATTTTGGCGAGCGTCAGTTCCGGGTGCAAAGCGCCATGACAGGCAGCGGAGTTCGCTTGTATCTTAATAGAAAATGAAAAACCATCCGCTTTTGCGGATGGTTTTTCATTGGATGTACCGCTTCGCTCTCTCGTGCTGTGCATATTTTTTTCCTGAACCGGCAAATAATAATAGGACGAAAACGCATGGATTCGATTCAATTATAATTTTATACATGTCTTTATTATGTGATTGGCCGCGTGTCGGATGCGGCGGAACGGAGTGGTTATGTCGGAACATAATATGGCGGCGGGCGGTTTCTCCGAGAATGCGGAAAAGCCGGAATGGAGGCGGACGGCGCCCTTTGCCGGAGAAGCGCGGGGATTCCGGCGGAGCTTTCGCCGATTGATAGGAAAAGAGGGAGAAGCGGCGTCCAGCGTTCTTGCGGATCATGGCTCCAAAATTGAGCGGGAGCTTGCCGCCGCGATAAGGTCGCTCGGCGATTACGGAAAGCTTCCCGCTTTGTCGGACGGACGCCCGTATCTGTATTCCTGTGCTTTGGCTTATATGGAGAGCTGCGACGGCACGCCAACGCAGAAATCGCTTTGTGAGTTTCTTTCCTTTCGTCAAACCGGAAAATCGTTTTACAACTGCGAAATGATTCTTTTGCGCAGTTTTCTTGTAATTGCCGCCGTCGCTCTTTATTTAGAGAAGAAGGACGAGAGATGTCTCAGCGCGGTAAACAGGCTTTCGGATATCGATTTTGAAGCGGTGTATTTTATGTTTTCCGGCGTGGAAAAGATATTTTCGTCGGAGGCTGCCGGCGTTTACATTCACAGCGACGTCAAAACACGCCGTCTGTATCATGAACGGCTCCGTTTGTTTGCCGCCCGCCGGAAAATGGACGAGCTTGCCGCCGCGCGTGAAATCGTAGCCTGTGCCAACAAGCAAAGGACGCATATCGGTGCGGTTTTAAAGACCCGCCACGGAGCGGCGCCGAAGCTGTATTTTTATTTTTTGACCGTTCTTGCCGTTTCTATGACGGCTTTGTATGCGATTCTTTGCGGCGCGGGGATTTTTACGATATTTCTGCTTCCGTTTGTCGCGGTGCCGCTTTATACCTTTTCCAAGGAATTTTTGCCGCCGTTTTTTGCGGAAACAGGGGAAAAGACGCTTCCGAAGCTTTCGGGCGGGGAAGAATTTGAGAAAACGCGGACGCTGGTCGCGGTCGCGACGCTGCTTTTCGGCGAGGAGAAGGATGCTGCGATTTTTGATAAAATCGAAGATTTTTACCTGACGAACAAGAGTGAAAACGTCCGTTTCGCCGTTCTCGGCGATCTCGGCCAGAGCGAAAAGAGGACATCGGATAAGGATGCCTCGGTGATCGCCTATGCGAAGAACCGAATCGCCGCGCTCAATGCGAAGTATGGCGACTTCTTCGCGCTTTTTATCCGCGAACGCCGCAGATCCATAAGCGAAAACGCTTATATCGGCTGGGAGCGAAAGCGCGGCGGTGTGCTGGAGCTTTGCCGTTTTCTGCGCGGAGAGAGGACGAGTATTCATGTGTTTGAGGGCGACCGGGAGTTCCTCTCGGGTGTTCGGTATTTGATTACGCTTGACGCCGATACGAATCTTTATATCGGCGCCGTGGGCGAGCTTGTCGGTGCGATGCTGCATCCGGAAAACCGGGCGGTCATCGATGAGAGGCGCGGGATCGTCGTGTCCGGACACGCGATCATTCAGCCGAGAATGATCACCGCTTTGGATTCCGCCTCCGTGTCCGCCTTTGCACGGCTGACCGGCGGCGCCGGCGGCATCGATATCTATGCCGGAACCTCCTCCGATGTCTATCAGCAGGTGTTCGACGAAGGGATTTTCTGCGGAAAGGGAATCATCGATATCGACGCTTTCTTAAAGGTCTGCGACGGATTCTTTCCGAACGAAAGAATCCTCAGTCACGATCTCGTAGAGGGCAATCTGCTGCGTTCGGCGCTCGGCTCCGACATCGTGCTTTCCGACAGCACGCCGAAGAACGCGCTGTCTTATTATACCCGTATGCACAGATGGATTCGAGGCGATCTTCAGGTGATGCCGTATCTTCGGAGAACCGTCAGAAACACCGAGGGGAAGCGGATAAAAAATCCGATGTCGAGACTGTCCAAATTCAAAATATTCGATAATTTCATGAGGGGACTTACCCCGCTTTCCGTTTTGCTGGCCATTCTGCTTTCTTTTGCGTTCGGACTGAAAACGGCGGCGATTACGGCGCTTTTTTCCCTTTTATATATCATTTCTCCCATTGTCACGCAGTTTTTCACCGGACTGTACTATCGCAATCTCGGAACCGCGGCGAGACGCTTTTATTCCGTGACGCTGCCGCATTTTCTCGATACGGTCGCCTATGCCTTTTTCCGAGCGGGCGCTTTGGTTTACGAGGGCTATCTGTTCGCGGACGCCGCGGTGCGCACCGTGTACCGCTTTCTTGTCAGCCGCAGAAATTTCTTAAACTGGACGACGGCATCCGAGGGGGACAGCAGAAAGCGCGGTGAGATCGACGATTATTTCGCAAAAATGTGGATGTCCGCCGTGGCCGGTCTTGTATTCCTCTGTATTCCAGCGGCGTTTACGCATGTTTTGGGACTTTTATGGCTCGCATTTCCGCTCACGATGTGGGCGCTTTCCAGAGAAAACAGAAGGGGCGTATACGTTTCCGATAAGGTAAAGGAGGAGCTGAACGAATATCTCCATGCGTCATGGCTGTATTTTAGGGATATGGTCGGCGAGCAGACGAATTTCCTGCCGCCCGACAACTATCAGCTCTCGCCGACGGAGCGCGTCGCGATGCGCACGTCTCCGACGAATATCGGGCTTTATCTTTTGTCGGTTTTGACGGCGCGCGACAACGATCTTATCACAAGCGAAGAGCTGTATACCTATGCGGACGGGACGCTGCGTTCGCTTTCCAAAATGCTGACGTGGAACGGTCATTTCTACAACTGGTATGATATCGGGACGCTGGAGGTGATCGGCGAGCCCTTTATTTCGACGGTGGACAGCGGAAATTTTATCACGTCTCTTGTCGCGTTTTGCGAGGGACTCAAAGAATACGTCGGGGAATGCCCGGCGCTTCTGGATGCCGTTTATGCCTATGAGAAGATCATTTCCGCCGCAGACTTCCGCGCTCTTTATGATCCGCACAGAAGGCTTTTCAAAATCGGATATGATGTGAAAACCGCAAGATTCAGCGATTCCTGCTATGACACGTTTATGAGCGAATCCCGGACGACGAGCTATTTTGCCACGGCGACGCTTGCCGTTCCGAGAGAGCACTATTTCACGATGTCGCGGCGGGTGATATCCGCGAGAGGCGAGATCGGCATTGCGTCGTGGAGCGGTACGGCGTTTGAGTATTTTATGCCGGCGCTTCTGCTTCCGACGGAGAGGAATTCTCTTTCGGATGAGGCGCTCGCCTTTGCCTATCGGATGCAGCGCCGGGCGGGGGTCTCCAAAGAGGCGATGGGACGCCGCTATAACGTATTCGGCATTTCCGAGAGCGGATATTTCGGCTTTGATTACGAGATGAATTACCAATATCGGGCGTTCGGCGTCGATAGGCTGGCGCTCGATCCGGCGATCGGAAACGGCGCCGTGATTTCCCCGTATTCAAGCTTTCTCATGCTGGAACGCGACCCCGCCCGTGTGGCGGCGAACCTGCGCCGGCTGCGTGCGCTCGGACTGTACGGAAAATACGGCTTTTATGAAGCGGTCGATTTTGATACGGCGCGTGTGGGCGGCGGATATGCCGTGATTAAAAGCTATATGGCGCATCACATCGGCATGAGCATCGTCGCTTGTGCGAACGCCGTGGATGAGGGTATTTTCCGCAGGCGTTTTATGCGCTCTCCCGTGATGCGCGCCTCCCGGGAGCTGCTCTCGGAGAAGATTCCGGTTTCCGCGCGCAGCATTTCCTTGAAGAAACGGGCTCGGGTTCCAGAGCTGCCGCCGCGCTTTTCCGGCGCGGAGGAGAAAAATCAGCCGAGGTATGAATACAATCTGGTATATCCGGAGATTCATCTGATCTCCAACAACAAAACGAAGATCATCGCATCCTCATCCGGTCATGTGGAGCTTTCCGACGGCTCGGATGTGTTGTGCCTTTCCGAATTTGACCGGTATTCGCTGGGCGGCGGGCTGCGGGTATATGCCAATATCGACGGACGGGTGTTTTCCGCGTTTCCGCTGTCGGAAGAGCCGGAGGGTTTTACGGGAAAATTCGAGTTTGTCATGAAATCGGATTCTGTCGAATACAGTTCCCGCCACACCGACGGAAAGCGCAGCTATGAATTCTGCGTGCGTTTTTCCGTGTATCCGGACAGGGAAATCTATGAAATCGCGTGCCGGATCGCCGGAAGCTGCCGTCATGCACATGCGTTTCTGTATTTTCAGCCGGTGCTGGACAAGCGGAATTCCTATGAAGCACATAAAAGCTTTTCGGGGCTTTTCATCGAAAGCGGGTATTATCCGGATGAGTCGGTGCTTCTTTTCAAAAGACGTCCGAGAAACGACAAAAAGCCGGAAAAGCTTCTCGGTGTCACGGCTTATCCGGAAGCGGAGAAGGGCTTTTTCGATACGATGCGGGATAAAATCCTGCCGCTGATGGCGGGAGAGCGGGATTATGCCGCGCTTGCCGACGCGCCGCTTTCCGATTCCGCGGGGGCGGTCATCGTGCCCGCCTGCGCGGTGCGCAGCGGAGAGATTTCCGCGAAAAAGGGCAGAGCCTCCTTCTATATCGGATATTCGACGGATGCGGACGATCTTCTCTATGTACTGGCGAAATGCCGCGCAGGGGAGGGTTCGCTTTCCCGGAAATATGCGATGGGTGATATTCTGAATCTGCAATACTGCTCCGCCGGACTGAACAAAAGCGCGGCGGCGCTGGAACGCTTTGTGCTGCGCGGCATGACGCTTGGCGCAGCGGCTTCACAGGAAGAGCCGGAGCTTTTCATCGACAAAAGCTGTCTTTGGAAGCATTCGATTTCGGGGGAAAATAAAATCGTTCTCGCCAGATTCACCTCGGAAAATGAGGAGCAGAAAAGGCGTTTGTTCGATCTCGTTCGGCTTTTCAAATATATGTGTATCCGCGGCGTGCGGTATGATTTTGTGATTCTGTATTCGGAAAACGACCACTATAACGCGCCGTGCCGAAAGCTCATCGAGGGCATGATACGCCGTGCGGGATGTGAGAATTTCGTATCATGGACGGGCGGCATCTTCATGCTGGGAGCCGCCTCGATGACGGCGGCGGAGCTTGCCTCTCTTGAAAAGCTGTCCTGCGCGGTGTTCGATCTGTCCGTTCCCCTCGAGGTGACGGCGAGCGCGAATCAGTTTTTTGTACCGGTTTCCGAGGAAACGACGAGAATGCTGAAAAAGGGCTTTTCTGCCGAGATCCTCGATGTGGCGCCGCCGGAGCTTGCTCCTATCCGGCATGTAAAGGGCGGATTTTTCCATGAGAACGGCTTTGTGACGGAAAAGCCGCATGGCTCTGTTCCGTGGGCGCACATCATTGCGTCGGAAAATTTCGGCACGGTGATAACGGAAAATTCCCTCGGCTTTTCCTATGCGGAAAGCTCGGGCATGAAGAAGCTCACGCCGCACAGCGCGGACAATATGAGCGAGGACTGCGGAGAGCGGCTGATTCTTCGCGTATACGACCGTTTTGATCCTGAAAAATATGATGATTATGACCTTATCGCCTCGGCAAAATATGCGAATTATGCCTTTGGATATGCCGAATACACCGGACAGGCCGGCGGCATTTGGTTTCGCGCGACCGTCGGCGTCGTGGATAAGCATTTTATCAAGAAGATTTCCGTCAGGCTGGAATCGGGCGGGACGGAAACGCTTCACGCGGCCGTTTGCTATATCGTGAAGCCGTGTATCGGTGAAAGACGGGATGCGGCAAATCTTTACCGCTTCCGTGGGGAGAACGGGACGATTCATATCTCCCGCATGACGGACGGCGGCATGGGCCGCGGCAGGCTTGCCGTGATGGCGCCGGACGCGGATACGCTTTATACGAGCTATACCGCGTTTCTCTGCGGCGGAAAGCTGTTTGACGGACGTTCGGACTGCGCTGCCGTCTCCGTCGGCGTCACGTCGGAGGGCGCGTTTGAGACCGATTTTTATCTTGCCGCGTATTTTACAAAGCAGCATTTTGATTTTATCCGGAATTTGTGCTTTTCCGGTGACAGCAGGCTCCGGCGAGTAGACGACAGGCTGTTCCGATGCCTGTCGGTCAAAACCGAAAATCCGCTTTTTGATGAGATTGTCAACAAATGGTCGCTGTACCAGACGCTGTATTCGAGAATATATGCGCGCAGCGGCTTCTATCAGGTCAGCGGCGCCTACGGATTCCGCGACCAGCTTCAGGATGCGCTTGCGCTGATATCCGTCATGCCGCGCACGGCCGCCGTGCTGATTCTGCGCGCAGCGGCACATCAGTATGAGGACGGCAGCGTGCAGCACTGGTGGCATCCCGGAACGGGAATGGGCATCATGACGCGCTGTTCGGACGATTTTCTGTGGCTGCCGTACGTTGCGGCGGAATATGTGAGAATGACGGGCGATGCGGAAATTTTGGATAAGCAAATCGCCTATCTTTCCTCGCCGCCGCTCGGACGGGACGAGGAGGAGCGTTATGAAAGAGCGGGAAAGAGCCATGTGAGGGAAACCCTGTTTTCCCATATGATCCGCGCGGTGGAAAACGGAATGCGCACGGGTGCGCACGGCCTTCCGCTGATGGGAACCTGTGACTGGAACGACGGCATGAACCTTGTCGGCCGCGGCGGCAAGGGAGAGAGTGTATGGCTTGCATTTCTCACGGCGCTTGTGCTCCGGCGGATGCTGCCGCTTTTGAGAGAGCGCGGCATGGAAGAGCTTTGTCTGCGATACGAGAGCAAAATAGAGGAGCTGCTCTCCGCGGTCGAGACGCAGGCATATGACGGCGCGTGGTATCTGCGCGGCTTTTATGACGACGGCGGCAAGCTCGGCTCCCGTGAAAGGGAGGACTGCAAAATCGACGTGCTTCCGCAGGCATTCTCGATGATTGCGGCGGATGAGCTCGGTCTTGACAAAACGCGTCCTGCGGCCGCGATGGATTCCGTTTACAGCATTTTGTTTGACAGGGAAAATAAGCTCATTCGTCTGCTTTATCCGCCTTTTGATGCGGACGAGCAATCGCCCGGTTATATTAAGGGATATGTTCCGGGTATCCGGGAAAACGGCGGTCAATATACGCATGCCGCAGTTTGGGCTTCCATCGGATTTTTGGCCGGTGATGAGAACGACAGGGGTGCGGAAACGCTGTTTGCCATCAATCCCGCGGTGCGGTATGAGGATACGGCGATTGCGGAAAAATACAAAATTGAGCCGTATGTGCTGGCGGGAGACGTTTACACGAACCCGTTCCATGCGGGACGCGGCGGCTGGAGCTGGTATACCGGTTCCGCCGCATGGTATCGCAAGGCAGCCTTGGAGGTGCTCTGCGGTTATACGGAGGAAGACGGCGGTTTCACGCTTTCCCCGCATCTCTCGCAGCGCTTCCGCGGCTTCGAGCTGTCGGTTTCCCGCGGGGACTGCCGCTATCATATCTCCGTTTCCGTGTCGGATAAGGATGAGCTTATCCTTGACGGCGTGCCGCTTGCGGATGTCGTTTCCCATCGCTTTGCCTTTGACGGACTGTGTCACGAGGTCATTCTGAAACGAAAGCTTTTATCATAAAATGTAACCCCGTGCAGACAAGGGTCCCCTTGTCTGCACGGGGTTACCGTTTTTAAAGACAGAGATGCTGGGGAAAATACGAAAAAAGGGAATCCGCCGGCGTGACCGGCGGATTCTTATGCGTTATCTTTCGGTTTGCAGACGTCGATCCACCCGTCCGCATGGGAAAGGCGGAAAATTTCGTCCGGGGTGAGCTCAACCGCGCTGTTGCTGCTGCCGCATGCGGGAAATACCGTGTCAAAGCGTTTTAAGGATTCGTCCAAGTAAATGCGGACGCCGTCATTTACCGCGAACGGGCATACGCCGCCGACCGCGTGTCCGATACGGGACGCCGCCGCGTCGGGCGTCAGCATTTTTGCTTTGACATGAAACCGCGCTTTGTATTTCGCGTTGTCGATTTTGGTATCGCCGGCGCAGACGATGAGAAGATCGCCGCCGTCCGCCTCAAAGGAGAGCGTTTTCGCGATTCTCGCGGGCTCGGTTCCGAGTGCCGAAGCGGCCAGCTCCACCGTGGCGCTGGAAACGGCAAATTCCATGATTTTATCGGCAATGCCGAGCGTGCCGAAGTAAGCTCTTACTTTTTCAATGGACATATCCGGTTACTCCTAATATTATATGGTAATTCCGATCAGGTCGAAAAGGATTCCGACGAGCAGTCCGGAGCCGTAAACGGCCGCGGCGATCAAAAGATTTTCCTTTATATTTTTGTTGATTCTGAACAGGATGAGCAGTCCCACGCCGGAGCCGGCGAGAAGTCCCGCCATCATGGAGCCTGTGCTGATGATGCCGTCCAAAAACAGCTCCGTCAGGACGACGGACGCCGCACAGTTGGGAATGAGACCGATAAGGCCGCATACGACCGGTCCTAAGATTTTGGCATTTGCCGCAAGGGCTGCGATCTGTTCCTCGCCGACAAAATAGATGATGACGCCGATGATAAGTGAAAAGAGAAAGATAAAAAGCGTAATCTGCGCCGTATGAACGAGGGAAGAGCGCAGAATCCCTTTTTCGCAGTGGCAGTGTTCCTCCTCGCAGATGCGGGAGATATCGCTTTTCTGCGGCGTTTTTTTGCACAGTCTGAGAATGAGATCGGCGATAAATCCGATGAGAATGCCGCACACGACTTTGATTCCGATAAGGATGAGGATTCGGGAGACGGAGGCTTTCTCCGAGAGCATGACGGGGAGCATTTCATCCGAGGTTGAAAGAAAAATCGCAATCAGCGTGCCGACCGAAATGATGCCGCCCGAATACAGGTTGGCGGCGGAGGCGGAGAAGCCGCACTGAGGAACGGCACCGAGCAGTCCTCCGACCGCAGGGCCGAGCATACCGGCCTTTGCCGCCGCGGCCTGTGTTTTCTTCGCCGCCTTATGCTCAATCCATTCGAGAATCAGATAGGTCACGAAGAGGAACGGAATCAGTTTTGCGGTATCGATCAGCGCGTCAAGTAATACGTCAAGCATGTTTTCACCTTGTTTGCAGAATAATGTTTCTATTTTACAGATTCTTGTCCGTTTTGTCAAGAATCAGACGGGCGAAAAGCATAAAATTTATGAGTTTTTCGGGAAGATTGAAGGTAGAGAAAAAATCCCCGCCGTTATAAAACAGGCGAGGACTTTATTCGGTTCAAAATATCTTTTCCGCCAGTGCGTCGAGCGACTCGTTGGAAAATTCTCCAATCTCGATATCCGGTGTGAGCGTCCATGTTTCCGCGTGGACGATTGATTCTCCCTTTTTGATGGTTTTCATCTCGGAAAGCGATTCCGCTTCGGTGAAAAGCTCGCAGGCATACGCTTCGCAGGAGCAGCCGTAATCGGGATAAAGACCGTCCGGATGGTTTACGGCATACGCTTTGACCAGCGCCTGCCCGTGATTGACATAGGCGATTTTTCCCGCCGTATTGTTGATGCCGAATTTGATGCTTTTTTTAATGTCGGGATTTTGACGCAGGGCAATGTACCGATCGCCCCAAAAGATTCGGGAATCTGTCATTTCCGTATACGGCCAAAGCGCAAGCACGCGGTTGGCAAGCAGTCCCGTATTCTCCGCGGGCTGCGGTACGATGACGGCGCCGTTTTTATCCATAACGGAAAGGCACCAGCATGCGCCGGTGACGGGGTCTTTTTTTGTGTTTTTGACGGTATGCGTTACCGTGAACTTCGGTTCCGTCTCGTCCATGGCGATGCTCATGGAAAATTGCAGTCCGGTGACGGCCTGGACAGGCGGGTCGAAAACGGCGCCCGTCTGATTGACGGAATAGACGACCTTTTCGCAGTCCGGATAATACGTTTCGGGATATTTTTCAGGGGACAGCCACATTCTGTGGCCGCCGTAGATGTACCAGAATTTTCCCTCGCCGAACGCGGAAGAAACATCCTCCGCTTTTTTGCGTTCGATGTCCTCGAACATGAGGTTTTCCTTGCCCAAAAGATTGCATTTGATGATGCGGGGACCGATGTCGATGGTGACGTAAATCTCCATGGAATCATTGGCGATGGAGAGGCATTTTCCGAAGTTTTTATAAGTGGTTTCCTTGATAGAAATCATACCAGGTATCCTTTCAAACATGATATTATCTATATGAAAACGGCGGAACTGCCGCCGCCGTTGATTGCGGTTTCAATGAAAGAACACGGAATTCTATTTCAGGCTTTGTTCTTTTTCGTTTTTCAGCGCTTCCAGCTCGCGCATAAAGGTTTCGAGGTCTTTGAACTCTCTGTAAATGGAAGCGAAGCGCACATACGCCACATCGTTAATCGCTTTCAGCTTTTCCATGACAAGCACACCGATGCGCTTGGACGAAACCTCTCGTGTGAGTGAATTTTGAAGCTCGGTCTCGATTTCGGAGGCGAGATTTTCCATCTGCTCCATGGTGACAGGGCATTTATAACAGGATTTCATGATGCCGGCGAGCAGCTTCGATTTGTCGAAAACCTCGCGGGTATTGTCCTTTTTTACGACGATGAGCGGCAGACTTTCGATCACCTCATAGGTGGTGAAACGATTCTGACAGGACAGACATTCTCGTCTGCGGCGTATGCTGGAACCCTCTTCTGTCGGGCGGGAATCGATCACCTTGCTTTCGGTGTATCCGCAGACGGGACATTTCAAAATAAGCAGCCTCCACGAACTGAATTTGATATCTTATCCATTATTATATCACATCGTTTCTGAAATGTAAATCGTTATTCGGAAATTTTTTCATAAAATTTGGAAAGCGAACAGGGAATATATTCCTGTTTTGTGAGTATGCAGCCACATTATGCAAATAAAATGAGGAATCTGCCATATTTGCCAAAAAGAAACCGATGACAAATCCGAAAGAATGCCGTATAATTTTGAATGAAAGACGAGCCTCAAAGATTTTATGATATTTTTATTTTTGGAGAAGGGTCATGGAAAAAAGAAAGAAAAAGAACATGAGATGTCCGAAGCTTGGCGCACGTGCGGAAAAGCTGCTTCTGATCACATTGCCGATCGTGCTGATACAGGCGCTTTTCACGACGGTGTTTGTTGCCGGAAAGGATACATATGAGATCGCTATGAATACCGATATGATAAATCTGATGCTGGATCGGATCGGGCTTAGTCTGTTGCTTTCCGTTTTGGGAAGTCTGTTTTTCGATATGCTCGAAAAGAGAGAAAAGAAGGATTAAGCGTCAGATATTTTCGATTATATCGGTCAGCATTTGCGCAAATACGTCATGCATTTCCGCCCTCGGATGATTGATCCGATTGACAAGGAGCTCCGTTGTGTCGAGCCCCGACCGATACATCGCTTTCCAGTGCGCATAAGCGTCACAGAGGACGATGCCGTTTTCCGCGCACAGAAGCCTCGCCTGTTCCATCATGCGGTCGAATTTTCCGTCCGTCTGCGCCGCCATCGTTTTTTCCGCGACCTTGCGGGCACAGGGAAGCGTTTGCGGATGGAGATAGGTGTTCATCATGTTCGGCGTCATGAAAACGACGGTTGAAACCGTGCTTTTCAGTTTTGCGAACATGTCGGTGAGCGCCGTTCCGAAGCGCTTTTCCGGATGCAGCGCGTCGTTCAGTCCGAAGCAGAGCACCGCGATGTCGGTCCCGGACAGCATGAGCGTGTCGAGCTGTGAGCGCGCCGTATGAGCGGAATATCCGCGTTTGGCAAAATTTTCATATTCAAAGCTAAGCTCTCCGTGCTTTTGCCGGAGGGCTTTTATCGTTTTGACGGCATAGCCGTCCTCCGGACGTTTTACCGTTTCAAATCCGTAGGAACAGGGATAGATTTCAAAGCAGCCTTCGGTGACGCTGTCCCCGAAGAATACGATTTTTGTGGATTTTTTCATGACGACCTCTGTCCGTCCGGCTGCATTTTTTGCATGTAATCCGTCAGGATTTTGACAATTTCCTCGGCGGTGGACGCCGTGTTCATCTGCCCGCGCACATACGCGGAGCCGTCCATGCCGCGGGTATAATAAGCGATGGCGGCACGGCTTTCCGCGACGGCGACACGTTCTCCCTTGTCCTGAATCATGTAGGAAAAGTGGCGCAGCGCTTCCGTGAGCCGTTCTTCCGGGGAAGGCTGTGTGTAGGGGATGCCGGCAAGCGCCGCGTGGATTTCCTCGAACAGCCATGGATTGCCGAGCGCGCCGCGCGCGACGGCGACGCCGTCGCAGCCGGTTTCGCGCAGCATTCTTACCGCATCCTCCGCGGTGAAGATATCGCCGTTTCCGATGACGGGAATTTGCACGGCGTTCTTTACCGCGCGGATATATTCCGGATGTGTTCCGGGCGCGTACAGCTCGGCGCGGGTGCGTGCGTGGATGCAGAGCGCGGCGGCGCCGGACGCTTCCATTCTTTTCGCCATTTCGACGACGTTGACCGAATGCTCGTCCCAGCCGAGACGAAGCTTGACCGTGACGGGAATCCCGCCGCATACCGCGGTCATCGCCTTTACGATGCGGGCGGCCTTTTCCGGCTCCCGCATCAGCGCGCTTCCGTCTCCGCATTTGACGACCTTCGGCATGGGACAGCCCATGTTGACATCGACGGCGGCGGGCATCGTGCCGTTTTTGGCGGAGATCTCCATGAGGATTTCCGAAGCCTTTGCCATGGTTTCCGGCTCGCTTCCGAAAAGCTGGACCGCACAGGGCATCTCATCCGGACGGATCCGAGCGAGCGTCGGCGTTTTTTTGTCGCCGTAGCAAAGCGCCTTGGCAGATACCATTTCCGTTGTCATATAGTCGGCGCCGTGAGCTTTGCAGATGCGCCGGAACGCCGCATCGCTCATACCCGCCATGGGCGCAAGCCAAACGGCGCCGTATGTTTCCTTTCCGATTGGGATTTTTTTACACATATATCCTCGTTTAACATATAGCTTTTATTGATTTTTACAGTCTGTTCTTTATACAGAATACCGTAAAAAGCAGGCGTTGTAAATAAAAATTTTAAATTCCGTATAAATTTTATGGACGGGATGTGAATTTGAAAGTTTTCCCTTGAAATGTCGCGGAAACTATGATATATTTATAATATTATAAATATTTCTCGGAATATTGCGGAATGAACTTTTAGCATCGGGGGAATCCGAGGGAGGGAGGAAACGCGCGTGGGAACCGAATCGGAGCATCTGTCAGGTTTGTCTGCGGAGGGCGCGCTTGCCGCTGTCGAAAAAAATCTGCGCCGAACCGCCACAGCGGGTGCCGCGGTGACGGAGAAGCGTTTTGCCCATATCAAAGAGCTGGCAGAGCTTCTTTCGCGCAGAATCCGGCGGGAAACCGGCGTTTCGGACGTCCTTCGTGCCGTTTTGTCGTTTGAGGGGGCAGTACCCATCTATCATGAATGGCTGGCCGCACCCTCCTTGCAGGAAGTCCCGTTCGGGGAGATCAACCGTGCCGAGAAAGCCTTTTTTCTGCGGCAGCTCGGCCGGTACGATCGGTTTTATCTTTCCAAGTGTCTTGCCGAGCAAAGCAATATTCGCGATTTGAAAACGATGATTCCTCTGATTGTGGGAGAGCTTGCCGAGATTCCGTCCGGACGGGACAGGCGGGTCGCTTTTCTCCGGAACAGGCAGGCCTCGCGCGCATTTGAGCGGTTTGCACGGTATCTGGGCGGCGTTTCCGCCGTTTATGAAGACAATTTTCAGAGCGCCTGCGAATCCGTCTATACGGGAGAGACCACCTATGCCATTATCCCGACCGCCAGCACGTCGGACGGCAGGCTGAACAGCTTCTATCGTCAGATGGAGAAATATGACCTGAATATCGTTCTGTCCTGCGACATCGATTCGGACGACGGGGAAAATTCCACCACGTTTGCGCTCGTATATCGGGACAGATTGTATATTGAAATCGAGGGCATTCCGCTCTATGAATGCAAAATCACGCTTGACCGGCAGACCGATATCGCGGATATCGCCGATGCCGCCGCTTATTTCGGGGCAACGATGGAATCCGCGGAGGCGCTTCCACTGATGTTTTCCGGCCGCACGAACGCCTTCGGTATGATATTCGGCCTCAAAAATGCCGATGTCGGCGGATTTTTCACATATCTTGCGCTGGAATATCCGCAAACGGCCGCCGTCGGCATCTATGACAGAACAGAGAGGGCGGAATCATGATTATATTGGGAATCGACCCGGGAATTGCCATTGTGGGGTATGGTGTCATCGAATACCGGAATTCCGTATTCAAAACCCTTGCGATGGGCTCCATTCAGACGCCGGCCGGCATCGATGTGGAGCGCCGGCTTGAGATGGTATATGACGATATGTGCGAGCTGATTGACATGTATCGCCCCGACGAAATGGCGATTGAGGAGCTTTTCTTCAATACGAACCAGAAAACCGCGATTGCGGTCGCCGAGGCAAGAGGCGTGATTCTTCTTGCCGCCATGAAGCGGAACGTGAAAATCAGCGAATATACGCCGCTCCAAGTCAAGCAGTCCGTGGTCGGCTACGGACGTGCGGAAAAATCACAGGTGATTGCGCTTGTGAAAATGATTTTGAAGCTGGAGCATGCGCCGAAGCTTGACGATACCGCGGACGCGCTTGCGCTTGCCATCTGCCATGCGCACTGCGGCGGCTCCAAGATTCAGGGATATTACAATCAGAAAAAACAAAAACTGCTGTGAGTGAAAAGAGGATGACGGATGTTTTATTATATAAAAGGCGAGCTTGTTTTAACGGAGCCGGCTGCGGCCGTTATCGACTGCGGCGGCGTCGGATATAAGCTGACGGTCAGCAAGAATACGCTTTCCCACCTGTCGAGGCTTGGAGAAACGGTATGCCTTTATACTTATTTTTACATCAGGGAGGAAGCGGTCGAGCTGCTCGGCTTCTATACGCTGGAAGAGCTTTCGGCTTTCAAGCTTCTCATCACGGTTTCCGGCATCGGTCCCAAGGCGGCGATGGCGGTGCTGTCCGTTTTGACACCGGAAAAATTCGCGCTTGCGGTGTCTACCGGCGATGCAAAGGCGATTTCCAAGGCGCAGGGCGTCGGCGGCAAAATGGCAGCCCGCGTTGTGCTGGAACTCAAAGATAAGGTGGCAAAGGAATTTTCCTCCGAGATTGCTGCGGCGGAACCGTCGGTCTCCGACGAAGAGGAAACGGTGATCGGAAATGTCGACGAGGCGATTACGGCTTTGATGGTTCTCGGTTATACAAGGCAGGAGGCGCAGGCGGCATTGAAAGGCATCGCGCCGCTCCTTCCGCTTGAAGATATGATTACGGCGGCGCTCCGCAAAATGGGAACGCGGCTTTGACCGACTGTGACAGACAAAACAGGATGGCAAAGGATAACGGATGGCATCGGAAAGGACACGGCAGGATATGATCAACAAATTTGAATCCCGCTATACGGACGATTATGTGGATGACGACAGAATCGTCGACGCGGCGGCACATGACGAGGACAGCGAGCTCGACTTCGGTCTGCGTCCGCAGACGCTTGAAGAGTATGTCGGTCAGGAAAAGGCGAAGGAAAGCCTGAAAATCTATATCGAGGCCGCAAAAATGAGAGGGGAAGCGCTCGACCATGTTCTCCTGTACGGCCCTCCCGGGCTGGGCAAAACGACGCTTTCCGCCATCATCGCCAATGAGCTTGGCGTCAATATCCGCGTTACCTCCGGTCCCGCCATTGAGAAGCAGGGGGACCTTGCGGCGCTGCTGACGAATCTTGCAAAGAACGACGTGCTTTTTATCGATGAAATCCATCGTCTTTCCCGCAACATCGAGGAGATTTTATATCCCGCGATGGAGGACTATTCGCTCGATATCATCATCGGCAAGGGGCCAGCGGCGCGAAGTATCCGTCTGCCTCTCGAAAAATTCACGCTGATCGGCGCGACGACAAGAGCCGGACAGCTTACGACGCCGCTTCGCGACCGCTTCGGTGTGCTGCTCCGCTTGGAGCTTTATACGCCGGCGGAGCTTGTCCGCATCATTCGCCGAAGCGCCGGCATCCTGAATATTGACATCAGCGACGACGGCGCCGCGGAGATTGCCAAACGCTCGCGCGGCACGCCGAGAATTGCGAACCGGCTGCTCAAACGCGTCAGGGATTTTGCGCAGGTGAAGGGCGACGGACGCATCACCGCCGAGGCGGCGGATAGGGCGCTCGGGATGCTCGAGATCGACAAGCTCGGTCTTGACAACGTCGACCGCCGCATGCTTGAATCGATCATTCGCTTTTACGGAGGCGGCCCTGTTGGCATCGACACGCTTGCCGCGACCATCGGCGAGGAAGCGGTGACCATCGAGGACGTTTACGAGCCGTATCTCATTCAAATCGGCTTTCTCAACCGCACACAGCGCGGGCGCTGTGTGACAAGGCTCGCTTACGAGCATCTCGGCATCCCGTTTGCGGAGGCGCCGATGGGAGGCGCGGCGTCTGCCGGAGAATAGCTCACATGTGAAAATATCGGTAAGGTCAAAAAGGAAAGTATATGTGGATAGCTGACAAATGGCGGGATTACGAGCTTTGTGACGCTTCGGACGGGGAACGGCTTGAAAAGTGGAACAGATATGTTCTGCGGCGCCCCGACCCGCAGGTGATATGGAAAAATGAAAAAAGCAGTCCGCTTTGGAAAAAAGCGGACGCGGTCTATACCCGCGAGGGCGGCGGCGGACGCTGGACGAAGCTCGCCGTCCCCGAAAGCTGGACGGCTTCCTACGGAGGTCTGCGCTTTAAAATCAAGCCGATGGGCTTTAAGCATACGGGGCTTTTTCCGGAGCAGGCGGTCAACTGGGACTGGTTTTCGGAGCTGATTCAGAACGCCGGGCGCCCCGTGAGGGTTTTGAACCTTTTCGCTTATACCGGCGGCGCGACGCTCGCCGCGGCTGCGGCAGGCGCGGAGGTTTTTCATGTGGACGCCGCGAAGAATATGGTTGCCCAAGCCAAGGAAAACGCGGCGCTTTCCGGTCTTGCGGATGCGAATATCCGATATTTCGTCGATGACTGCACGCGCTTTTTGCAGTATGCGGTCAAAAAGGGAATCCGGTATGACGCCGTGATTATGGACCCGCCGTCCTACGGACGAGGGCCGTCGGGCGAGGTGTGGAAGCTGGAGGAATGCATCGGAGAGTTTGTCTCGCTTGCGGTAAGCGTGCTTTCCGACGATCCGCTTTTTTTCCTTTTGAATTCCTACACGGCGGGACTGTCTCCGTCTACGATGGGATATATTCTCAAACTGAAACTGGAAAGAAAGCGGGGCGGCACGGTGACGGCCGGTGAAATCGGACTTCCGGTCACGCAGACCGGCGGGATTCTGCCGTGCGGTGCTTCGGCAAGATGGACAAAAAATCGGTGAAATCAGCGGATGGGAGCAAGATCAATGGGAGAAACGATCATAAGAGCGGAGAATCTTTCCTTTTCCTATGAAAGTGAGGAAGAAAAGATCCCTGTTATCGAAAATTTAAATCTTGAAATCGAAAAGGGCAGCTTTGTCGCGGTGCTCGGGCATAACGGCTCCGGGAAAAGCACGCTTGCAAAGCTTATCAACCTGATTCTGACGCCGACCGCCGGGAGCCTATATCTGTTTGGGAAAAAGGTCGATGAGAAGGAAATGAACGAGGATGAGCTTTACGCGCTTCGCCAGCGGATCGGAATGGTGTTTCAGAATCCCGACAATCAGCTTGTCGCGACCATCGTCGAGGAGGATATCGCGTTCGGACCGGAAAATCTCGGCATACCGCCCGCGGAGATTCGGAAACGGGTGGACGATGCCTTGGAGATTGTCGGTATGAGCGCCTTTGCCAGACACTCACCGCATCAGCTCTCCGGCGGACAGAAGCAGCGCGTGGCGATCGCCGGCATTATCGCGCTGCGTCCGGATGTCATTATCTTCGACGAGGCGACGGCGATGCTCGACCCGCGCGGCCGTGCGGATGTGCTTTCCACGATTGAAAAGCTGAACCGCGATTTCGGTACGACCGTGATTCATATCACGCATTATATGGAGGAAGCAATCCGCGCCGACCGCGTCATTGTGATCGACGACGGAAAAATCAAGCTCGACGGCACCCCGCGCGAGGTTTTCTCGGAGGTGGAGGCGGTCAAGTCGGCGGGACTCGACGTTCCGCAGGTGACGGAGCTGATGCTGGCGGTGAAAAACGACGGCTTTGATATCCCGACGGATGTTCTCACCTTTACGGAGGGCGCCGACGCGGTGGAGGCTTATATCTTACAAAGAACGGATAAAAAGGATCATTCATGAACGCAGCAGAGTTACGCGGCGTATCGTATATTTACAGCGAAAACACGCCGTTTCGGAAGGTCGCTGTCAATCATATCGATATAGCATTTGAGGAAAAAATCATAACGGGAATCATCGGACATACCGGCTCCGGCAAATCGACGGTATCCCAGCTTCTCAACGGCCTTTTGAAGCCGTCGGAGGGGACGGTTGAGGTCGAGGGCAGAAATATTTGGGCGGAGCCGAAAAAAATAAAGGAAGTTCGGTTTACGGTCGGCTTGGTGTTTCAATATCCGGAATATCAGCTTTTCGAGGAAACCGTTTATAAGGATATCGCTTTCGGACCGAAAAATATGGGGCTTGACGAAGCGGAAATCGATGCGCGCGTCCGTTCCGCGGCGGAGCTTGTCGGTCTTTCGCCGGACTTTTTTGAAAAATCCCCGTTTGACCTGTCCGGCGGACAGAAAAGACGCGTGGCGATTGCCGGCGTCATGGCGATGTGTCCGAAAATTCTGATTCTCGACGAGCCGGCGGCGGGGCTTGATCCGCGCGGTCGGGATGAGATCATTTCCAGAATCGTCGAATACCGGCAAAAGACGGATTCCACCGTCATCATGATCAGCCACAGCATGGAGGATATGGCGGCCTACTGCGATAAAATCCTTGTGATGAAGGAGGCGGAGCCGTTTCTTTACGGTACGCCGGCCGAGGTTTTCGGCAAGGCGGAAACGCTTGAAAGTGTGGGGCTTTCCGTCCCTCAGGTCACAAAGCTCATGATTGAGCTGCGCCGCCGCGGCTATGATGTGCGCACCGATGTGTATACCGTCCCGCAGGCCAAAGCGCAGATTGAGCGTCTGATCGGAGGTGAGGCGGGATGTTAAAGGATATCACACTGGGGCAGTTTTTCCCGGGAAAGTCCATATTGCATAGGCTCGATCCGAGGATTAAGCTCATTCTCTCGATTTTATATATCGTTTTGATTTTCTTGGCAAAGGGCGTTACCGCTTATGCGCTGGTTTTTCTTTTTACCGTCTTTCTCGTAATCGTTTCCGGAATCCCGGTAAAAACGATTTTAAAAAGCTTAAAGCCGATTCTGATTGTTCTGATCTTTACGGCTCTCATCAATATTTTTTGGAACGGGGGCGAGACGCCGCTTTTCACGGTTTGGAAAATCACGATATACCGCGAAGGGGTGATTCGCGCCGCCGCGATGGCATTGCGAATCGTGTTTCTGATGGTCGGAACGAGTGTCCTTCTGACCTATACGACCTCTCCGATTTCGCTGACGGATGCGATTGAACGGCTGCTTTCTCCGCTTCGCGTCATCAAAATTCCGGTGCATGAATTTGCGATGATGATGACCATCGCACTGCGCTTTATTCCGACGCTCATCGAGGAAACGGATAAGATTATGAACGCGCAGAAAGCAAGGGGCGCGGATTTTGAATCCGGCAACCTTATCGCAAGAGCGAAGGCTTTGGTGCCGGTTCTGATTCCGCTTTTTATCTCTTCCTTTCGGCGTGCCGAGGAACTGGCGACCGCGATGGAATGCCGCTGCTACCGCGGCGGCGACGGTCGGACGCGCATGACCGTGCTCCATCTGCATGTGCGCGATTTGCTCTTTACCGCGCTTGTGTGCGCCGTGATTGCGGGAATCGTCCTTCTGAATCTGTATTTTCCCGTGTATACGATATAATTTTTGCGGAAAACCGGAGGTCTGTGATGAAGCATCTTCTGCATCTTTCCTATCTCGGAACGAATTACTGCGGCTTTCAGGTGCAGCCGAACGGGAATACCGTGCAGGCGGAGCTGCAAAAAGCCGCGACAAGGCTTTTTTGCACCGCGTGCGGGATTACGGGCTGCAGCCGGACAGACAGCGGCGTTCACGCGCTGGAATATGCCGCCGTGCTCGAGGAGCACGGCACGTCGGCCATCCCCGAGGAATCGGTGCCGCGCGCGCTGAATACCTATCTTCCGCAGGATATCTCGGTGCTTCACAGCGAGACCGTGCCGGACGATTTTTCGATTCGGCGCCATGTCGTCGGAAAAGAATATCTGTATCTCATTTGGAACGGCGCATGCCGCAATCCGTTTTATACGGACCGCGCACTCTTTTATCCGAGAGAGATCGATATGGAGAAAATCTCGGGGGCGCTTCCTCATTTTCTCGGCACGCATGATTTTTGCGCGTTTATGGCGAGCGGAAGCGATATTGCGGATACGACGAGAACGATTACGGATATCCGCGCCGAACGCGACGGGGACTTCATAAGGATTTTTGTCTCGGCGGACGGATTTTTATATAATATGGTGAAGATTATCGTCGGAACGCTGCTTGAGGTTTCGGAGGGACGGCTTTCTGCGGCGGATTTGCCCTCGGTTATCGCCGGCGGCAAGAGGGAAAATGCCGGACGCACGGCGCCGCCGGAGGGACTTTATCTGCACAAGGTATTTTTAAGGCGTTGAGCCGATAACGGAGGAGGAAAGTAACAGGTGGGCGGCGTGGTCAAGGAAGAAAAACGGGCGGCTGATTCGGAAAATTTGACAGAAAACGGTATTTATTATAAGAAATTGGCAGATAAATATAGTATTGCCGGTTTTGTTCTTCTTGGCATTTCCGTTGTGTTTTTATTGGTTTTCTGTCTGGTCGGACGCCGTGAAATTGGACCCGCTCGTTTCCGTTATCTTGTCAAAAATTTCAACCTCTCGCTTTTGTCCGCGGATGCGCCGTATTCCGATATCTCTTATATGGCGGGCGGCGTGAAATTTGCGATGTACCGCGACAATCTCGCGGTAATCGGAGCAGGCGGCGTCGAGCTGTATCATCCGTCGGGCGAGCTTTTGTTCCGCTGCGAGCTTGGCGGAAATGCCGTTGCCGTCGATGCCTCCGGCAAGTATATGGCGGTTTATGCCCCGGGCTTGACCTCGGTGTCGCTTTATAATTCTTTTGACAAAATCCATACGGAGACCTATGAATATCCGGTTTCCCTTGCTGCGGTCGGAAAAAACGGCGCGTTCGCCGTGTCGGTTACGGAGGGGATGTCTTCTGCCGTATACGTATATGACGCCTCTTTTCGTCTCGTATACACATGGAATGCTCAAAGCGGAACGGTGTTTGACATATCGATTTCGCCGGACGGCGGAAAAATTGCCGTGATGACGCTTTGCGGCGCTTCCGGTTCCTATTATTCGGAGCTTGTCGTCAAAAATGTAAAGACGGACAAAACGGTGGCATATGAGAAATTTGACGGCGTAAAACCGGTGGGAGTGGAATTCTTTTCGGACGGAAGCTTCTTTGCGGCGGTGAACGGAACGCTTTGCTTTTACCGCTCAGACGGGGAAAAAACGTCGCAGACGTCCGTTTCCTCCGCTTCGCCGCAATATCGCATCGACGGAAATTCCGTCGTGGTCCTGACGTCTGCGTATCGGGCGGTCGTCTATTCGAGCCGCGGCTCCGTTTCAGATGAGATTTCGCTCGACGGCAAAATTCTTGACATCGATTTCCGTGACGGAGAGCTTTATTTTCTGTCCGATTCGATGCTGTATCTTTATCATACGGATACGAAAAGTATCCAAAGCCGAAGGCTCGGTTCCGGTGCGCTCGATTTTTTCGCGCTTTCGGATGGGAGCGTTCTTGTATGTTTTGCTTCAAGGCCGGAGCTTATCGTGCCTTGAAAAATGAAAGTGGGGGTTGAAAATGTCCGTACTTTTTGATATTATTTTAATAATCATTTTGGCGGTTTGTGCGGTGATCGGGTGGAAAAAGGGCTTTATCCGTGCGCTTCGGGGCTTTGTCACCTATATCGTTTCCTTTGCCGTGGCCAATACGCTGTATCGGGTGGTCGCAAAGTCCGTCATCAAGCTGCCGTTTTTGCAGAAGATGATTACGGATGTGGAAATGCCGGAGCTGCCTGCAAATGCGACATTCCTTGATAAGATGAGCGAGATTGTCCGATATATTTCGGGAAAAGCGTCGTTTTCCAATATGGATGAAACTTCTGAGACAATCAAGGCGATCCTCAACAATTATATCGCCGAGCTGATCGCCTGCGTTGTCGGTTTTATCGTGATATTCATTGTGATGGTGCTTGTATTAAAGCTTTTGCTTTGGATTCTCGACATGGTCGTGAGCAAAACGCCGGTGATAAGACAGGCGAACGGATTGCTCGGCTGTATAATCGGACTTTTCACCGGACTGTTTTGGACGTGGATCGTTTCCAATGTCTTCGTGAATTTTGCGCTTCCGATTTTGAACGATAAATGGCCGACCGTTTTCGTCTCCGAAATCGCGGACTCTTTTATTGTAAATTTGTGTACGAAAATCAACCCGATCACATATTTGTTCATGCTGATCAACCTGATTTCCAATTAAAACCTTGAAGGGGATAAATTATGCAGATGTGTTCAAGATGCCATAAGAGAATGGCGGTTCTGTTTATTACGAAGATCGAGAATAACGAAACCAAGAACGAGGGGCTTTGCCTGAAATGCGCCAAAGAGCTTGGAATCCCGCAGGTGGATACCATTCTTTCCAATATGGGAATTTCGGATGACGATCTTGAAAATATGGAAAACGATCTCGAGGGACTGCTCGCTTCCGGCGGGACGGAGGGCGAGGATTCCGAGGATGAGCATGAAAGCCGCACGCCGGCGCTCGACTTTTCCAAGATTTTCGGCAATCTCCCGATCGGTCCTATGCCGGGTATGGAGAAAAGCCGCGATGAACGGGAAAAAAATCAAAAAAAGAACGACAAAGCCTCCAAAAAGGAGGAGAAAAACCGGAAATTTCTCGGCAATTACTGCCGCGACCTGACCGCGGCGGCGCGCGAGGGAAAGCTTGACGCCGTCATCGGCAGGGAGAGGGAAACCGCGCGCGTCATGCAGATTCTGACGCGCCGCCAGAAGAACAATCCGTGTCTTATCGGCGAGCCGGGCGTCGGAAAAACGGCGATTGCCGAGGCGCTCGCGCAGCGCATTGCGGCGGGCAATGTTCCGTATAAGCTCCGTGACAAGGAGGTGCATCTCGTCGATTTGACGGCGCTTGTCGCCGGAACACAGTTCCGCGGGCAGTTTGAGAGCCGCATGAAAGGCCTTATCGACGAAGTGAAAGCGCTCGGCAACATCATTCTCGTGATCGACGAGGTCCACAGCATCGTGGGCGTCGGCGATTCGGAGGGGAGCATGAACGCGGCGAATATTCTGAAGCCTGCGCTTTCCCGCGGGGAGATTCAGCTGATCGGCGCGACAACGCTTGCAGAATATCGGAAATACATCGAAAAGGATTCCGCACTGGAACGCCGCTTCCAGCCCGTCATGGTCGAGGAGCCGTCGGTCGAGGAGACGAAAAAAATCCTCTCCGGAATCAAAAAATACTATGAAACCTATCATAAAATCCATATTTCGGACGACATTCTCGGCCGGGCGGCGGAGCTTTCCGAGCGCTATATCACCGACCGATTTCTGCCGGATAAAGCGATTGATCTTGTCGACGAGGCCGCGGCTTATGTGGCGATGAACTCTCCCGTTCTCGACCGTGTTGCAGCGGTGGAAGCGGAGCTGAAAAAGCTCTCCGCCGCAGCTTCGGAGCTTGAACAGGCAACGCCGCCGCCCGAGAACGACGAGACGGCGCTTTCCGAGCGTTATGAGAAGATCGCGTCGATTAAAGCGAGCCAGCTGAAAAATGAAGAGGAATACGCAAAGCTGCGCGAGCAGATGGCGACCGTTG
Organism: uncultured Eubacteriales bacterium; assembly: GCA_934446365.1. GTDB lineage: Bacteria > Bacillota > Clostridia > Oscillospirales > CAG-272 > QALR01. The sequence continues at coordinate 212,831 of CAKSDZ010000001.1, forward strand.
AGCTTTCGCTGGAAGACCTTGCGCATGTGATTGAGATTTGGACGGGGATTCCGGCAGGCTCAATCACGGCAAATGAATTTGAAAGGCTGGGCGGCCTTGCCGAACGTCTCAAAAAACGAATTGTCGGGCAGGACGCGGCGGTCGATGCGGTATGCCGTGCCATCAAGCGCAGCCGCGCCGGCGTGACTTATAAGAGAAAGCCCGCTTCGTTTATTTTCGCGGGACCGACGGGCGTCGGAAAAACGGAGCTTGTCAAGGTGCTGGCGGAGGACCTTTTCAACACGCCGGACGCGCTGATTCGGCTTGATATGTCGGAATTTATGGAGAAGCACTCCGTTTCGAGAATGGTCGGTTCGCCGCCCGGCTATGTCGGCTATGACGATGCGGGCCAGCTGACGGAAAAAATCCGCCGTCATCCGTATTCCGTTGTCCTTTTCGATGAAATCGAAAAGGCGCATCCGGACGTGATGAATATTCTGCTGCAAATTCTTGACGACGGGAGAATCACCGATTCTCACGGCAAAGAGGTGAAATTCGACAACTGTATTATCGTCATGACGACGAATGCCGGCTCGTCTGGCGGCGCGAATATCCCCGGCTTCGGAAGCGATTCCGGAAAGCTTGCGGAAAACCGCACCGAAAAGGCGCTTTCCGAATTCCTGCGTCCGGAGTTCCTCAACCGCGTGGATGAGATTATCACATTCCGTTCGCTGGACAAGGGCGATTTTGCCGAGATTGCGAAGATTATGCTTGGCGATCTTTCGAGAGCTTTGTGGGAGAAGGGAATTATCCTGCGCTATACGGACGCCGTGCCGAGGTATATTGCCGACCGGTCGTATTCGGTCAAATACGGCGCGAGAAACATGCGGCGCTTTATCAGCCGTGAAATCGAGGACGTGGCGGCGGAGAAGATCATTTCCGGCTACGACAGGCATATTACGGAAATTTCGATTGATGCCGCCGACGGGAAGCTGCTGGTTGATGTAAAATGACAGGTTCAATCAAGATTTTATATTCCGATACGGAAATTGCGGTTGCGGTAAAGCCGCAGGGAGTTCCGTCTCAATCCGATTATACGGGAGACGCCGCGATGCCGGCGCTTTTGTCGGAACAGCTTGGCCGCCCCGTTTTTCCCGTGCATCGGCTTGACCGGGCGGTCGGCGGCGTCATGATATTTGCCTGTGGTCGCCGTGCGGCGGCAAAGCTGTGCGCCGGAATGAGCGAGGGAGACGCGGTCAAGGAATATTTGGCGGTCGTCCACGGCGCACCGGAAAATCCGGCGGGAGATTATCATGATTTTCTGCTGCACGATTCGGTGAAAAACAAAACGGCGGCGGTAAACATATCGCACGAAAAGGCCAAAGAGGCCTCGCTTTCTTACCGTCTTATCGGCACGGTGACGGAGGAGGAACAGTTTTCTTTATTGCTGATTCGATTGCATACGGGGAGAACCCATCAGATCCGTGCGCAGCTTTCGTCCCGCGGGATGCCGGTCGCGGGAGATGGAAAATATGGCGCGCATGACCGCTGCGGACTTGCACTTTGGTCCTATCGGCTGACGGTTCGTCATCCTGTGACAAAGGAAAAGCTTGTCTTTACGGAATGGCCGGAAAAAACAGTGCCATGGAACCTTTTTTCCGATATGGCGATCTGAGCGGCGGAAATTGAAATGCCGGTATAAAAACGGCGGGAAGGGAATGCCTATGAAACGGACGATTTCATTGCTTGCGGCAGCACTGCTTGCTTTGACCTTGTTTGTCTCGTGCGGAAAGGGCGCTTCGGTGTCGATTTATAAGGTCCGCACGGCAAATGAGATCAAAAACATTTTCATTCAGAATGCGGATGTGAACGCTTACCGTGAGACGATTGCTTACCTGAACCGAGACGGGAGCCCCGACTTTTCTTATGAGGTGTATTATGAGAGAGCGGCGGATATCTATGCGGGTTACAACATATGCGAGCAAATCGGAGATTATCGTCTCTATGCTTATGAGGGCGCCGTTTATGCCGACGACGGGGATGGACTGTGCGCGGTCATTCTCCTTGGGAGCACCTATCTTGAATATATCGACGATTATCTCACCGGTGAGTTCCCGCTTGATGCGGATACGCTGAACCAGCAGTATTCCAAGACCGAGGGGGAGGATACCGTCGTTGAATACCGTTCCTCTTTGACGCCGCAGCGATTGGCCGCGCTTTCCTCTTATGGCATCGAGGAGGATGGCACGATTATTTCCAAATATACGATCGATTCAGAGGGCTTTATCCGATCCATCGAATATTCCGTGTCAAATGGCACGGATACCTATCCGCTCGCGGTACGTACATTTGAACGGGCACAGGAAAAGGATGCCTCTTTGTTTGCCCCGGTTTCCGGGCTTGAAGCTTCCGTTTCCGTCGACATTTTCTATGTCGGAGAGGAAAAAGAGGGAAGGCATTTCACGGTTCCCGCAGGGATTTTCGTCGGATTTGACACGGGAAGCACGAATTATTCGTTTTATTATGACGAGGAATGCTTGCGGCCGTATTCTTATCAGGATGGAGAAATCACACAGGATATGGTGATTTATGCTAAGGCAAACTGAGTTTTTCAAAAGAAAAGTACAAAAAATCGGATTTTGGTATTGACAAAAATCGCGGTTTATGGTATACTCTTTTTCGTCGCAGGAATGAGTCCTCACGACGGAAAGACGCTGGTGTGGCTCAATGGCAGAGCAGCTGATTTGTAATCAGCAGGTTGATGGTTCGACTCCGTTCACCAGCTCCAAACACGCCGCTTCTGCGGCGTTATATTGGGGAGCGTTCCCGAGTGGCCAAAGGGGGCAGACTGTAAATCTGTTGCAAGTTGCTTCGGTGGTCCGAATCCACCCGCTCCCACCAAATCCGAAAACCGAGTGCTAAACAAGGTTTTCGGATTTTTTATTGTATGTAAGTAATAAAACGGTATTTTTCAAAAAGTGAAAAATGCCAGCTCTTATAGGAAAAATCGTCTTTGTATTGTCAATGTGCCGTTATAATTTAAAGGAGGACGGCAAATTATAAGGACACGATGAATAAATTTCGGAAATTCTTTCTGTTAGCTATTGTTTTGTGTCGCTTTTTTTGATATAATATTCTCATTACAAACTATGAAAAACCGGATATGTATGAAGAAAGGAGCGCTCCTTTGAATACTTTGCACTTGAAGTACGCCGTAGAAGTGGAACGCACCGGTTCCATCACACAGGCGGCTGAAAATCTGTATATGGGGCAGCCGAACCTCAGCAAGGCGATCATGGAATTGGAGGAGACACTGGGCTTTCAGATTTTTGAACGCACCTCCAAGGGTGTCATTCCGACCGAGAAGGGTACAAGATTTTTGGTTTATGCTAAAAATGTACTCTCGCAGATTGAGAAAATGGAAGCGCTTTCCGATGAAAACAATGCGGCGCAGTCGTTGAGTATCGCGATTTCCAGAAGCGGCTATGTCGCGGCAGCCGCCGCGAGGTTCGCCGCCGGTTTGGATTTGTCCGGCAGGATCCGGCTGAATATCCGGGAAACCAACTCCGTTCAGGTGATTACCAGCGTTGCGGCCGGTACTTTCGGACTCGGACTTGTGCGGTATAAGCTTCTCCATGAACGGTATTTTCTTGATTATATTTCGGATAAAGAGCTTGATGTTATTCCTTTTTGGGAATTTGACAGCATGGTGGCAATTTCGGAACGGAATTGCCCATCCGATGAAATAATCCGTTATCAGGAGCTTGGCGGATTGACGCCGATTCTATACGGAGATGAATCCATTCCGTATCTTTCTTTCGGCGAGGTGCGCCGGGAGGCAAAGTCGCCGGCGGCGAATAAAGCGGTTTTTGTTTATGACAGGAGCACGGCTTTGGAGCTTCTCAGCATGCTTGAGGATGCTTATATGCTGACAGCTCCGGCGGTGCCGTCCGAGCTTCAGAAGTATGGACTGGTGCAGAAAAAATGTGATATTCCGAATGAGAGATGCAAGGATGTCATCGTCTTTCAGAAGGGCTATAAGTTTTCCGAATCCGACCGTAAATTCATCGACCTCCTTTCCGAGATGAAAAACGAGGCCGAATTGACGTTTCGCTGACTTATGGGAGTTGTTTCCACATGTCTTTTCATAAAATGTCGGGCATGTGGAATTTTTATGGATCAAAATTTATATGCGATTTTGGAATTATGATATATGGGAAATGGAATGATGCTGCGATTGTGATTTTGCTTTTTTCTGAAAATATCTGAATTTTTTGTTCTGGATTGTGAATTTTGACGATATTTTACATTTTATACGGAGACAAAAGCGGCGCTTTTATCGATAAAAGAATATCGATAAAAGCATATCGACATTCTTTTTTTATATTTTACATATGAGATGATTTATGATAAAATACAATCAGTAAAGTGAGTAAATTTTTTATCCGTGCGGGAGAGTCGGCGGAGGTCTTGCTTTTATGACGTTGAAATTGAAATCAGCTCGGCGCATACTGTCGTTTTTTGGTCTTTTCGGTCGTTCATGGCAACGGTCGTGCTTTGAGGCGTGCGCGGTAGGATTGGCTCGAGTGGAAAGGAACGGTTTTGCTTATGATTAAAATTACGGTATGCGTCGGTTCTGCGTGCTACATGAAAGGTTCGAGACAGGTGGTGGCTATTCTCAGACGCCTGATCGAGGAGAACGGACTTGCCGGCGAATATGAGCTGGAAGGCACATTTTGCACGGGGAACTGCCAGCGCGGGGTATGCGTTGAATTGAACGGAAAGACCTATTCTCTGACGCCTGACAATACGGAGGAGTTTTTCCGTACCGAGATTCTGAAAACGGCATGACATGCTTTGGAACATTTAATTTAAACATAATTTAATAGGATGGGAATACATATGAGCAAGAAAGTAACGGTTATCGGCGCGGGCAGCGTCGGGTCAACAATCGCGTATACCCTCTCGGTTATGGGTATCGCCGATGAGATTGTCATGATCGACATCAATGAAAACAAAGTGCTCGGCGAAGCGCTGGATATCAGACAGGGGCTTCCGTTTTGCAGCACGAAATCGGTGTATGCCGGCGGATATGCGGAGGCGGAGAACTCCGATATCGTCGTCATTACCTCCGGTGTGCCGAGAAAGGCCGGGCAGACGCGTCTTGAGCTGGCGCAGGTGAACGTCGATATCCTCAAAGGCATTATGACGAAGATCACAAAGTATGCCCCCGATGCGATCTATCTGCTGGTCGCAAATCCGGTCGATATTCTGACCTATACGTTTGTGAAATATTCCGGGATTCCGGAGCATCATATTTTCGGCTCCGGTACGATGCTCGACTCGGTTCGTCTGCGCGCGCGTCTGGCGGAATATTATGATATCGAATCAAAATATATCAGCGCATATGCGCTCGGCGAGCATGGAGATTCCATGTTTGTGCCGTGGTCTATTGTGTCATTGAGCGGTATGGGCGCCCGTCTGTATGAGGAAAAATGCAAAAGAGAGGACAGCATGCTGCCTCCCATCGACCGTGCGGAGATCGAAAAATATGTGCGCACCTCGGGCGGCCGCGTCATCGCGAGAAAGGGAGCGACCTTCTATGCGGTTTCGATGTCGGTTGCCCATATGTGCCGCTGTATTCTGGAAAACTTCGGTGCGGTGCTTCCTGTTTCCGTCATGATGCACGGCGAACACGGAGTCGAGGACGTATGTCTCAGCTATCCGACGATGATTAACAACGACGGCGTATTTACCAAGGTGCCGACGCCGCTTTCTCCCGAAGAGGAAGCGCTTCTGCGCCGCAGTGGCGATGCCCTGAAATCCGTGATTTCGGGACTTGCATTCTGATTTCCATTACAAACATGTTGCGGCGGCGATGACTGCGCGCGGTATGATTGCCGCGGCTCGTTATTTTGCCGCCGTTTATGCGGAGCATTATATCTTCAAAATTGCCTTTTGAGGGCGGAAACGGAGAAAATTTATGGAATATCGTGTGGAACATGATTCGATGGGCGAGGTGAAAGTGCCTGCCGACAGATATTGGGGGGCGCAGACCGAGAGAAGCCATGAGAATTTCAAAATAGGCGTCGGAATCGAAACGATGCCGCGCGAAATCACGCATGCATTCGGCATTTTGAAAAAAGCGTGTGCAATGGCGAACCATGCACTGAAACCGGAGCGTATGACGCAGGCGAAGCTTGCGGCCATATCCGCCGCCTGCGACGAGGTGATATCCGGTGCGCTGAACGATCATTTCCCGCTTGTCGTGTGGCAGACGGGTTCCGGTACACAGTCCAATATGAATGCAAACGAGGTTATCGCAAGGCGCGGAACGGAGCTTGCGGGGGATACGCTGGAAAAGCCACTTCACCCGAATGACGACATCAACATGAGCCAGTCCTCGAACGACACGTTCCCGACGGCTATGCACATCGCGGCGGTGCTTATCATAGAGGATAAATTGTTTCCCGCAATCGACAAGCTGATTTCGACGCTAAAACGCCTTGAAGCGGAAAACGAGGGAATCGTCAAGAGCGGAAGAACGCATTTGCAGGACGCGACGCCGATCGCCTTTTCCCAGGAAATCAGCGGTTGGCGCTCCTCCTTGGAGAAGGATAAGAAAATGCTGGAAATCGCCCTGCCGGAGCTTCGTGAGCTGGCGCTCGGCGGAACGGCGGTCGGCACGGGTCTGAATACGCCGAAGGGCTTTGACAAAGAGGTCGCCGCCGCGGTTTCGGAGCTGACCGGCAGACCGTTTGTGACGGCACCGAACAAATTCCATGCGCTGACCTCCAAGGATGAATTGGTGTTCGCGCACGGTGCGCTGAAAGCGCTGGCTGCGGATATGATGAAGATCGCCAATGACGTCAGATGGCTCGCTTCCGGTCCGCGCGACGGACTCGGCGAGATTTTCATTCCCGAAAACGAGCCGGGCTCGTCGATCATGCCGGGAAAAGTCAATCCCACACAGTGCGAGGCGGTGACGATGGTGGCCGTTCAGGTGATGGGCAACGATGTGGCGGTCGGCATGGCGGCGTCTCAGGGAAATTTCGAGCTGAATGTCTTTATGCCGGTTTGCATTTATAATTTCCTTCAATCCGCAAGGCTTCTTTCCGAGGTGATTGTTTCGTTCAACGACAACTGCGCTGTCGGAATCCGTGCGAATAAGGAAAAAATGCACCATAATTTATATAATTCGCTGATGCTGGTGACGGCGCTCAATCCGTATATCGGATATGAAAACGCCGCAAAAACGGCAAAAAAAGCCTATCATGACAACATTTCGCTGAAAGAAGCGTGCGTCGCGCTCGGCTTTTTGACCGCGGAAAAATTCGATGAGGTGTTCCACCCCGAGGAAATGATTTGAGAAAGGGGAAGTGAGATATGATTTTCAGTTATTATCCCGGCTGCACGCTGAAAACGAAAGCAAAAGAGCTGGATGCCTACGCCAGACGCAGCGCCGAGGCGCTCGGCATTCTCCTCGAAGAGCTTCCGGAATGGCAGTGCTGCGGCGGTGTTTATACCACTGCAAAGGATGAGATTGCCACGAAGCTTTCCTCCGTGCGCGCGCTGATGGGTGCGAAGGAGGAGGGGCACGAGCTTGTTACACTTTGCTCGGCCTGTCATAATGTCATTAAGCAGACAAAGTATGCGCTGGATACCGACGACGATATGGCGTTCAAGGTGTCGAACTATATGAAATGCGACGCGCGGGCGGCGGCGGATACAAAGGTTCTCCACTATCTCGAGCTTTTGCGCGACGTCGTGGGCTTCGACGAGCTTAAAAAGAAGGTCGTGAATCCGCTGACGGGCAGAAAAATCGCCGCCTATTACGGATGTCTTCTGCTTCGCCCCGGCAAGGTTCTGCAATTCGACAATCCGGAGAATCCGAAGATTATGGAGGATTTTATCCGGGCGATCGGCGCTGTGCCGGTGACTTATCCGATGCGCAACGAATGCTGCGGCGGATACATAACCGCCGAGGACGGCGCACAGGCGAAAAAGAACAGCACGGCGGTCTATGAGAGCGCCGCGAGCTTCGGTGCGGACTGTATCATCACGGCATGTCCTCTCTGCCGGTATAATCTCATTAAGGCGGAAAGTCCGCTGCCGGTTATCTATTTCACGGAGCTTCTCGCCGAAGCGCTCGGCGTCAAATAAGGAGGCGGAGCTATGCTTACAAGTAGGGAAAAAGAACAAATCATCCGTTCCAGCGGTGTGAATGTATTAAAATGTATGCGGTGTGGGAAATGCACCGGCACCTGTCCGGCCTACGACGAGATGGAATATCATCCGCACGAGTTTGTCTATATGGTCGAGAAGGGCGAAATCGAGAAGCTGATGAACTCGCCGTCCATCTACAAGTGTCTCACATGCTTTGCCTGTGTCGAAAGATGTCCGCGCGGCGTGGAGCCGGCGAAAATCGTCGAGGCGGTGCGGCTGGCTGCGATCCGCCGTCAGGGTGAAAATCATATCAAGGCGGAAGATATCCCGTGCATCGCGGACGACGATACGCCGGGACAGCTGATTGTCAGCGCATTCCGCAAATATAAGAAGTAAGGGAGGGGAAAATGATGCAGAAAATCGGTGTTTTCGTGTGCCATTGCGGCACCAATATCGCCGGCACCGTCGATGTAAAGGCGGTCGCCGAAGCGCTTTCTCATGAACCGGGCGTGGTTTTCTCCGCCGAATATCCGTATATGTGCTCCGAATCGGGCCAAAACATGATCAAGGATGCCATCAAGGAGCACGGTCTTACCGGCGTCGTGATCTGCTCGTGCTCGCCGCGTATGCATGAGGCGACGTTCCGCAAGACCGCGGCGGCCGCGGGGCTTAACTCCTACATGGTGGAGATTGCGAATATCCGCGAGCAGTGCTCTTGGATTCACAAGGATATGAAAACGGCGACCGAAAAGGCGATCATTCTCGGACGCACCGCCGTTGCCAAGGTCGCGCTGAACACGCCGCTTACAGCGAGCGAAAGTCCCGTTACAAAGAGGGCGCTCGTCATCGGCGGCGGCATCGCCGGCATTCAGACGGCGCTCGATATTGCGGACGCGGGATTTGAAGTCGATATCGTCGAAAAGGAGCCTACCATAGGCGGCAAAATGGCGCAGATCGACAAGACGTTCCCAACGCTCGACTGTGCGGCTTGTATTTTGACGCCGAAAATGGTGGACTGCGCGCAGAACGAGAAAATCCATATCTATTCTTACAGCGAAGTCGAAAAGGTGACGGGATTTGTCGGCAATTTCACGGTCACGATCAAGAAAAAAGCCCGTTACGTCGATGAAACGAAGTGCACGGGGTGCGGACTCTGCACGGAGAAGTGTCCGATGAAAAAGACGCCGAATCTTTTCAATCTCGGACTTGACAACCGTTCCGCAATTTATATTCCGTTTGCGCAGGCGGTCCCGAAGGTGGCAACCATTGATGCGGATTACTGCAATATGCTGAAAAACGGAAAATGCGGTGTCTGCTCCAAGGTCTGCACGGCCGGCGCGATCGATTATAAGCAGCAGGATGCGCACATCGAGGAGAAATACGGCGCGATTGTCGTCGCGACCGGCTTCAACCCGATTAAGCTGGATAACTTTGACGAATATGCGTATTCGCAAAGCCCAGACGTCGTGACGTCTCTTGAACTCGAACGCCTGATGAACGCCGCGGGACCGAACGGCGGAACGCTTCTGCGTCCGTCGGACAAAACGCATCCGCACACCATCGTATTCGTTCAGTGTGTCGGTTCCCGTGACACCTCCGGCTGCGGAAAGCCGTACTGCTCCAAAATCTGCTGCATGTATACGGCCAAGCACGCGATGCTTATCCGCGATAAATATCCCGACACGGAGGTTTACGTTTTCTATATCGATGTGCGCACGCCGGGTAAAAACTTTGACGAGTTCTACCGCCGTGCGGTCGAGGAATACGGCGTACATTACATAAAGGGAATGGTCGGCAAGGTCATGCCCGAGGCAAACGGAAAGCTGCTGGTGCGCGCGTCCGATCTTTTGGCGGGCGAGCAGCTGAAAATCGAAGCGGATATGGTGGTGCTGGCTGCGGCAATCGAGCCGGACAAGACGGCAAGATCGCTTGCGACGATGCTGACGGCTTCGATGGATACCAACGATTTCTTTACGGAGGCGCACCCGAAGCTGCGTCCGGTGGAAAGCCCGACGGCGGGAATCTTCCTCTCCGGCGTCTGCCAAGGACCGAAGGATATTCCGGAAACGGTCGCTCAGGCGAGCGCCGCCGCCGCGAAGGTCATCGGACTGCTTGTCAAGGATAAGCTGAAATCAAATCCCTGCATCGCGCATTCCAATGAGACGCTCTGCAACGGCTGCTCTTCCTGTGAAAGGGTCTGCCCATACGGTGCGATTACCTATGTCGATAAGGAATTCCGGATGCCCGACAGAACGACGAAAATCCGCCGCGTGGCGTCGGTCAATACCGCGGTATGTCAGGGCTGCGGCGCCTGCACGGTGGCTTGTCCGTCGGGAGCGATGGATCTTTCCGGATTCTCCAATAAACAGATCATGGCGGAGGTGGATGCGATATGCCGATAAGTGAATTCAAACCGAAAATCGTCGCGTTCTGCTGCAACTGGTGCTCCTATGCGGGTGCCGACCTTGCGGGAACGAACCGACTGAACTATCCCGCCGATGTGAAAATCATCCGCGTGCCGTGCTCCTGCCGCGTCAATCCGATTTTTATCCTGCGCGCGTTCCAGAGAGGCGCGGACGGCGTGATTCTTTGCGGCTGCCATCCCGGCGACTGCCATTACACAACGGGAAATTATTATGCGAGACGCCGTATGACGCTGCTTTTCTCGATGCTGGACTATCTCGGCATTGAGAAAGAACGTACCCGCGTCGAATGGGTATCCGCTGCCGAGGGCGCGAAATTCGCTTCCGTAATGCAGGATTTTGTAAAGACGGTGACGGAACTCGGCGAAAACAAACGATTGGAGGATCTCAGATGCAAGAAGCAATGAAAAAAATAGCAAAAGAGCTCCTCTTGTCCGGAGAGGTCACAAGAGTCATCGGGTGGAAGAAAAACGAATTTGATTATGACATCACCCCCGCGGTCTTTGAGTCGGCGGAGGAGCTTGACCGTGATTTCCGCTATGACGATTTCTGCGGTCCGAATCTTTCCAAATTTACATTTAAGAATCAAAAGAACGATACCAAGACGCTGGTATTTTTAAAGCCGTGCGACACATACAGCATGACGCAGCTGATTACGGAGCACCGCGTAAACCGTGACGCACTGTATCTCATCGGAATCCCGTGCTTCGGGAAGATCGATATCGAAAAAATCCGTGCGGACGGTACGGACGGCATCCTGTCGGTTTCCTCGGAGGGCGCCGATGTGACCGTGAAAACGCTCTACGGAGACAAAAAATATGTGAAAATGGACGTTATGGCGGAGCGCTGCCTTGCCTGCAAGAGCAAATACCATACGATCTATGACGAGCTGCTCGGCGAGGAGGGCGAGGTCATGGAGACCGGCCGCTTCGATGAGGTCGAAAAGCTGGAAGCCATGACGCCGGACGAGAGGTTCGACTTTTGGCGCGGCGAGCTTTCCCGCTGTATTCGCTGCAACGCCTGCCGCAATGCATGTCCTGCCTGCACCTGTGAGAGCTGTGTGTTCGACAATCCGGATACCGGTATTTCGCAGAAAGCCGCGGCGGATTCCTTTGAAGAAAACATGTTCCATATCATCCGCGCATTCCATGTCGCGGGACGCTGCACGGACTGCGGCGAATGCTCGAGGGTTTGTCCCCAGCATATACCGCTCCATCTGCTCAACCGCAAATTTATCCGCGATATCGACAACCTTTACGGCGAATATCAGGCGGGAACGGAAATCGGTCAGCGCGCGCCGCTTGTGAATTTCAAGACGGATGACGCGGAGCCGGATATTGTACGGAAGGGAGGAAAATGAAATGGTCGGAATTTCTCTTGAAAAACTGGATTCGCTTTTTGCCTTGATTGCGGAAAACGAAACGCTTTATCTTCCGACGGACACCGCGTCCGGTATCGCACAGTTCAAGAAGTGGCACAGCGGCATGAAAATGACGGGCAAGCTCAAAACATCGCGCAGTGCAAAGGACTTTTTCTTCCCGCAGACGGAAAATCTCGTCGATTTCAAGGTAAACGGCAAAAAAATCGACATCATTGATCCGCGTGAGGAATGCGAGGATTTCGTCATCTTCGGCGTGCGCGCCTGTGATGCGAAAAGCTTTGAGATACTCGACCGCGTGTTCCTTTCGGAGCCGGTGGATACGTATTATAAGAATCGCCGCGAGCACGGAACGATTGTGACGCTGGCATGCTCGCGTCCGACGGAATCCTGCTTTTGCAGCACTTTCGGAATTGACCCCGCGGAGCCGTGCGGCGACGTTTCCGCATGGATGACGGAGGATATGCTTTATTTGAAGCCGAACACGGAAAAGGGAACTGCATTGATTTCCTCCCTTGGAGAGCTTGCCGTGACGTGCTCGGAGACCGATGCCGACGCGGAAAAAGAAAAAATCCGCGGAATTATGAAAAAGCTCCCGCTTGCCGGTCTTACGCCCGACGCGTTCGGCGGCGGCAAAACGGAGAAGTATTTTAATTCGGAAAAATGGAAAGAGCTTTCCGAAGCATGCCTCGGCTGCGGCACGTGCACCTTTGTCTGTCCGACCTGCCAGTGCTATGACATCCGGGATTTCGATACCGGACACGGCGTGAGCCGCTTCCGCTGCTGGGACAGCTGCATGTATTCCGATTTTACCAAGATGGCGAGCGGCAACCCGAGGCTCACACAGAAGGAACGCTTCCGTCAGCGCTTCATGCACAAGCTGGTATATTTCCCTGAGAACAACGAGGGGATTTTCGGATGTGTCGGTTGCGGCAGATGCGTGGAGAAATGCCCGATTTCGATGAACATCGTAAAGGTAATGAAAACACTTAGGGAGGATGAAACATGAACGGCGAAACGCTTATTCCGAGAGTCGGCGTTGTGACAGAGGTCAGAATCGACACTCCCGATATCAAAAATTTCCGCGTGGTCGGTACGGACGGAAAGAAGCCGTTCGTGCATAAGCCCGGACAATGCGCGATGATTTCGCTTCCGGGCATCGGAGAGGGCATGTTTTCAATCACTTCCTCTCCAACGAACACGGAGTATATGGAGTTTGAAATCAAGAAATGCGGCTGCCTGACAAGCTGGCTCCATATGCTGGAACCGGGACAGGAGATTACGGTGCGCGGTCCCTATGGAAACGGTTTCCCCGTGGACGACGCTTTCGTGGGACGCGACCTGCTCATCATCGCAGGCGGCGTCGGTCTTGCGCCGGTGCGCTCGGTCATCAATTACTGCCGCCACTTCCGTGAGCGCTACGGCAAAATCGACATCGTTTACGGCTCGCGTTCCAAGGATGATCTTGCATTTTATAATGAGATTATTTCGGAATGGATGAGTCCCACGGAAAAGGATGTCACGGTCCATCTGACCATCGACCGCGAGCAGGAGGGCTGGGACGGCCACGTCGGCTTTGTTCCGAATTATGTGAAGGAGCTGGCATTTGAAACGAATAAGACTGTCATCATGTGCGGGCCTCCGATTATGATTAAGTTCACGCTTGCGGGGCTTAAAGAGCTTGGCTTTGACGAAAAACAGATTTATACGACGATGGAGCTGCGCATGAAATGCGGCGTCGGCAAGTGCGGAAGATGCAACATCGGCGCGAAATACGTCTGCAAGGACGGCCCGGTATTCCGCATGGATGAGCTTTCCGAGCTTCCGGACGAATATTAAGGATGGGAGGATTTCCGAAATGGAGAACATGGTAAATATCTTTCTTTACGGCAAAAAATATGAGGTCCCGTCGAATCTGACCATCATGGGCGCGATGGAGTATGCGGGATATCAGCTCGTTCGCGGCTGCGGCTGCCGCAACGGCTTTTGCGGAGCCTGCGCGACGATTTACCGCATTAAAGGCGACAATGAGCTGAAAGTATGTCTTGCCTGCCAGACAAAGGTGGAAAACGACATGTATATTGCGACGCTGCCGTTTTTCCCGCTTGTCAAGCAGGTCTATGACATGGAGAAAATAAAGCCTACCGAACAAATCATGATGCAGCTTTATCCCGAGATTTACAGCTGTATCGGCTGCAACGCCTGCACAAAAGCCTGCACGCAGGGACTGAACGTGATGCAGTATATCGCTTATGCCCAGCGCGGCGAATATGAAAAATGCGCCGAGGAGTCCTTTGACTGTGTGATGTGCGGCGTATGCTCATCCCGCTGTCCCGCCGGCATTTCGCATCCGCAGGTTGCGCTTCTGGCGAGACGCCTCAACGGCAAGTATTTGGCTCCGAAGTCGGAGCATCTTGAAAACCGTGTCCGTGAGATTCAGAACGGCGATTTCAAGGAGCTTCTCGAGGGCTTGATGCAGAAGCCGATAGCCGAGCTGAAAGAGCTTTATAACAACCGAGAGATAGAGAAGTGAGGAGGGGCGCGAAATGTATAACGAAAAAATGCTGGAATCCATGAAAAAGGTCGCGGAAAAGCGTGCGGCGAATGCGGCGCTCGAACCGCGCAGAATGACGGCGGACGAAAAGGACGCTCTGCTTGCAAAGTTCCATCCGGATTATAAGAAAGAGGAATTCAGAACGCTCTCGGTCGGTATGAACAAGGGCGAAAAGGTTCCGACGGAGCTTTGTGCGCTTCTCGAAGCGAACAGCCGAATCGATCCCGCAAAGATCGATCTCTCCCATCCCGATTATGAGACGGATGTCCTTATCATCGGCGGCGGCGGCGCGGGTTCTTCTGCGGCGATCGAAGCAAACGAAGCGGGAGCGGATGTGATGATTGTCACGAAGCTCCGCATCGGCGACGCCAACACGATGATGGCGGAGGGCGGTATTCAGGCGGCGGATAAGCCGAACGATTCACCGGCGATCCACTATCTCGACGCTTTCGGCGGCGGACATTTCGCCGCGAAGCCGGAGCTTCTCTATAAGCTGGTGAGCGAAGCGCCGGAGGCCATTCAATGGCTCAACGAGCTCGGCGTGGAGTTCGACAAGGCGCCGGACGGCACGATGATTACGACGCACGGCGGCGGAACCTCCCGCAAGAGAATGCACGCCGCAAAGGACTATTCCGGCGCCGAGATCATGCGTACCCTGCGCGACGAGGTGTTCAATCGCGGCATTCCGGTCGTGGATTTTACGGCGGCAGTCGAGCTGATTCTCGATGAGAACGGCAAATGCGCCGGTGCCGTGCTCATGAATATGGAAACGAAAGAGCTTCTTATTGCCAAGGCGAAAACCGTCATTCTTGCGACGGGCGGCGCCGGCAGACTGCATTATCAGGGATTTCCGACATCCAACCATTACGGTGCGACGGCGGACGGTCTTGTGCTCGGCTACCGTGCCGGCGCGAAGCTGCTTTATGCCGATACGCTGCAATATCATCCGACGGGTGCGGCATATCCAGAGCAGATTTTCGGCGCGCTCGTGACGGAAAAAGTTCGTTCTATCGGGGCAAAGCTTGTCAACGCGGATGGCGAGGTATTCATGCATCCGCTGGAAACGCGCGACGTCGCGGCGGCCTCTATCATCCGTGAATGCACGGCAAACGGCAAGGGCATCGAAACCTCCGATGGGATCGGCGTATGGCTCGACACCCCGATGATTGAGCTGAAAAACGGAGAGGGAACCATCGAAAAGAGAATTCCGGCGATGCTGCGTATGTTCGGCAAATACGGAATCGATATCCGCAAGGAGCCGATTCTCGTATATCCGACGCTTCACTATCAGAACGGCGGACTGGATATCGATACCGACTGCATGACCGGCGTGGAGAATCTCTTCGCGGCGGGCGAGGTTGTCGGCGGTATCCACGGACGCAACCGACTGATGGGAAATTCGCTTCTCGATGTGATTGTATTCGGCAGAGACGCCGGACGCGCCGCTGCGGCAAAATCAAAATCCGTTTCCGTCGGAGCGCTCACGCTTTCTCATGTCGGGAAATTTGAAGCCGAGGTCAAGAACGCCGGTATCGAGAGCGATATGGTTTCTCCGAAGCTGCTTCCGACCTATACGCACGGAAATCCGAAGCTCGCGCATGAAAATCGTTAAGCACAATCTCCATATATATATTTGATTGAAAGGATGGGTAAAATGATGAAAAATTTTACACAGAACAAAACGGTCCTCACATGGATCGATGAGATGAAGGCGCTTCTCACGCCGGATCATGTCATGGTCATCGACGGCAGCGAGGAGCAGCTCGACGCGCTGCGCGCAGAGGCGGTGGCGACGGGTGAGATGATTAAGCTCAATGAGGAAAAGCTCCCGGGCTGCTATCTGCACAGAACCAA
This sequence comes from uncultured Eubacteriales bacterium, assembly GCA_934446365.1. GTDB lineage: Bacteria > Bacillota > Clostridia > Oscillospirales > CAG-272 > QALR01. Next base: position 229,185 of record CAKSDZ010000001.1, read on the forward strand.
ACCGAACGACGTCGCACGTGTCGAGGACAGAACCTTTATTTGCACAAGAGAAAAGGAAAACGCAGGTCCCACCAACAACTGGTGCGATCCGAAGGAAATGTATGCAAGACTGTATGACATCGCCCGCGGCTCCTATAAGGGAAGAACCATGTATATCATTCCGTTTTCGATGGGACCCATCGGCTCGCCTCTCGCCAAAATCGGCATTGAGGTGACGGATTCCATTTATGTCGTTCTCAATATGGCGATCATGACGCGCGTCGGCAAAAAGGTGCTCGAGGTTCTCGGCGATTCCAATGACTGGGTAAGAGGTCTGCATGCAAAATGCGACGTTGATCCGGAGAAGAGATACATCTGCCAGTTCCCGGAGGACAACACGATCATTTCCGTGAACTCCGCTTACGGCGGCAACGTGCTGCTCGGCAAAAAATGCTTTGCGCTGCGCATCGCTTCCTATCAGGGATGGAAAGAGGGCTGGATGGCGGAGCATATGCTGATTCTCGGTGTTGAGAATCCGAAGGGTGAGGTCAAATACGTGGCGGCGGCGTTCCCGTCCGCCTGCGGAAAGACCAATCTCGCGATGATGATTCCGCCGGAATATCTGCGTAAAAAGGGTTATAAGGTTTGGACGGTCGGCGACGATATCGCTTGGATGCGCATCGGTGCGGACGGCAGACTGTATGCCATCAATCCGGAGAACGGCTTCTTCGGCGTGGCGCCCGGCACAAACGAGCATTCCAACTACAATGCGCTTGCTTCCACGAGAAAGAATACCATTTTCACCAATGTCGCGCTGAATACGGACGACAATACGGTTTGGTGGGAAGGACTTGACAAGAATCCGCCTGTTCATGCCATCGACTGGAAAGGGAATCCGTGGGATCCGTCCAAGTACAACAAGGCAGACAAAACCACATACGCGGCGCATCCGAACTCCCGCTTTACGGCTCCTGCCGTCAACTGCCCCTGCATTTCCGAAGAATTTGACAAGGGCGCTGGCGTACCGATTTCCGCTATCATCTTCGGCGGACGCCGTGCAAAATGCGCGCCGCTGGTTTATCAGTCCAAGAACTGGGAGAACGGTGTGTTCGTAGGTTCTGCGATGGCTTCCGAAACGACGGCGGCCGCTGCCGGTGCTGTCGGTGTCGTTCGCCGCGATCCGATGGCGATGCTTCCGTTCTGCGGCTATAATATGGGTGATTACTTTGCTCACTGGCTCGAAATGGGCAAGAAGCTCGGCGACAAGGCGCCGAAGATTTTCAACGTCAACTGGTTCCGTACCGACGATGAGGGCAACTTTATTTGGCCGGGCTTCGGCGACAACATGAGAGTTGTCAACTGGATTCTCGACCGCTGCGAGGGCAAGGCTGACGCGGTGGAAACGCCGATCGGCTATGTTCCGAAGCCGGAGGATATCGACCTTACCGGTCTTGAAGACTTTGATATTGAAAAGCTGAAAGGCATTCTCGATGTCGATCGTGACGTTTGGGCAAAGGAAGCGGAGGAAATCGAAGAGCATTTCAAGAAGTTTGGCGACAGACTTCCCGCGGAGCTGAGAGCGCAGCTCGAAACGCTGAAAGCTGCTGTGGCAAAATAATTCGCATTCAACAGCGATACGGATAAAAAGAAAACCACCGGCTTTTGCCGGTGGTTTTCGGAAACAAAAAGCTGCTGAATTGGATTCAGCAGCTTATCGTTCCCGATTTATGTGTTTTTTTGACGGACTTGATACCGGAGGATTTATTTTCGCGTACTTTATCCAAATGACGGTTGCGGAAGTATACGAAGAGATTAAAGCCTACCGTCATCAGATTCAAGATATAGACGATCAGTACAAAAATTTTGGTTTCCTCGATTAGAATGATTTTTGCAGTGATTCCGGCGACGTATCCGAACAAAATCAAACAGATGAACGGCAGACTCATGCCTTTGGCCGTTTCGGCTCTATAACTTTTGATTGCATTGATCGGCCACGAAAGACCGAAGCATATCAGCATAATGGTTTCCAATATTTGAGGCAGCATAATTTTTCCTCCAAACGAAATTGAATTCTATTCTTTGTTTTTATTATAGCATTGACAAATAATAATGTCTAATATATAATAAATATGGATATTATAATATTAAAGTTATTTATTTGGAGGATGGGGATGGAACTTACTCAGCTGAAATATTTTTATGCGGTAGCGGAAAATCTGCATGTGACAAGAACGGCGGAGCAGCTCCATATCGCGCAGCCTGCGCTCACGCAATCCATTCGCCGTCTTGAAAATGAGCTGGGATATCCGCTTTTTGCGGCAAAGGGCAGAAATATCATTCTGACGGAATACGGACGTTATTTGAAAGAACAGCTGGCGCCGCTTCTCTGTCAGCTTGACAGCCTTCCGCATGAGCTGGAAACGCTTGCGGCGCTTGAAAGAGAAACGGTTCATATCAATTTGAACGCGGCCTCGACGGTTATGACGGAATGTATCATCCAATACCGAAAGCAGAATCGAAACGTCAATTTCAGAATCGTTCAGAATGATTCCGAGAAAATGCCGTATGATATCGACATCGGCACGGAGTTATGCCATAAAGGGGAGAACGGCACATCCCGTATTTTTACGGAGCGAATCTATCTTGCGGTTCCGGCTGTCGGGAGGTATGCAGGCCATCGCATCATCGGTCTTTCCGAGGTGTCGGAGGAGGAGTTTATCAGCCTTGCCGGTGTGAAGCATTTTCGCACGATATGCGATAAATTCTGCCGTGAGGCGGGATTTTCACCGAAAATCGTGTTTGAAAGCGACAATCAGAATGCGGTGAAGAATCTGATTGCCGCCGGTGCCGGCATCGGGTTTTGGCCGGAATACACATGGGGAGAGATGGATTCGCCCGATGTCAATCTGCTTGGGATTTCAAGTCCGGAATGTAAAAGGGATATCGTAATCACCTATCATGAAAACAAAGAAGATACGCGGGAAGTAAAAAGCTTCTATGATTTTATTATCGGATATTTTGAGAGGCTTTTTAAATTACCGCGTGACGGCCGTCAATAAAAAGGAGGGCAATCATGGCTCAAAATGAAATATCCATAGCGACGATTCAGCGGCTTCCGATCTATTTGGACTATCTGAAGCTGATGACTGGCGATACGGAGTTCATTTCGGCAACTTCGCTTGCTTCGGCGCTCGGCTTCGGCGAGGTTCAGGTGAGAAAGGACTTGGCCTCGGTCTGCTCTTCGGGAAAGCCGAAGATCGGATATAATGTCGAGGAGCTGAAATCGGAAATCGAGAGATATCTCGGCTACAACAACACCAACAATGCCATTATCATCGGGGCGGGCCGACTTGGCTGTGCGCTTCTCGGATATGAGGGATTTTCCCGATACGGACTCGACATTCTTGCCGCATTTGATATCGACCCGAAAAAATCGGGGCTTACGGAAAGCGGAAAGCCGATATACGGGATGGATAAGCTCGGCGATTTCTGCCGAGAAAAGAAGGTCCATATCGGCATTATCACGGTGCCGGCGGCTCACGCGAGGGAAGCGTGCGACGCGCTTTTGGATGTCGGCATCCTCGCGATTTGGAACTTTGCGCCCGTACACCTTGATGTTCCGGATTCCGTGATTCTCAAAAATGAAAATATGGCATGCTCGCTTGCCGTGCTTTCGACAAAGCTTGCCAAAGAGTTTGAAAAAGAAAAGGGCTGAAAAAACACGCGGATTTTTTATCCGCGTGTTTTTTATCATCAAAGCTGCTCGGCCAAATCGTAGATGAGCCGCTCGGATTTTTCCCATCCGAGACAGGGGTCTGTGATGGATTTGCCATAGACGCCGTCACCGATTTTTTGACAGCCGTCCTCGATATAGCTTTCAATCATAAGTCCTTTGACAATTTTTTTGATTTCCGCATTGTGGCGGCAGCTGTGAAGGATTTCCTTTGCAATCCGGATTTGCTCGATGTATTTTTTGCCGGAATTGGAATGGTTGGTGTCGATGACCACAGCTTTGTTTTGGAGATTTTTTTCCGCATAGGTTTCGGCCAAACGCAGAAGATCCTCATAATGGTAGTTCGGGAACGCGTTGCCTCTCTCGTCCACGTAGCCGCGCAGGATTGCGTGCGCATATGGATTGCCTTGGCTTTTGACCTCCCAGCCTCTGTAAATGAAAGCGTGGGAATGCTGTGCCGCCGTAATCGAGTTCATCATGACGGAAATATCGCCGCTTGTCGGATTTTTCATGCCGACCGGAATGTCAAGTCCGCTAGCGGTAAGTCTGTGCTGCTGATCCTCGACGGAACGCGCGCCGACCGCGACATAGGAGAGCAGGTCGTTGAGATAGCGGTGATTTTCGGGATAGAGCATTTCATCGGCACAGGAAAAGCCCGTCTCACGCAGCGCGCGCATATGAAGCTCACGGATTGCGATGATGCCCTTGATGAGATCCGGCTTTTCATTCGGATTCGGCTGATGGAGCATGCCCTTATAGCCGTCGCCGGTCGTGCGCGGCTTTCCGGTGTAGATACGCGGAACAATCATAATTTTGTCCTTGACCTTTTCCTGTACGCCGCGCAGTCTCGAAATGTAGTCGAGCACACTGTCCTCGGAGTCCGCGGAGCAGGGACCGATGACAAGCAGAAACTTGTCGGATTCTCCGCTGAAAATCTTTTTGATTTCGACGTCTCTTTCCGCTTTCAGACGGGCAAGCTCCTCTGTAATCGGATATTGCTCCTTGATTTCCTTCGGAATCGGAAGCTTGCGTATAAAATCCATATTCATAAAACATATACCATCCTTATCTTTTTTTATGATTTCTTATCGAACAGGGCGCGCCTGCTCGTAGAATATTTCATCATTTCACGGAGGCCCTCCGTATCGTTGTTTTCCAGCATCGAACGAAGTCTGTCAAGCTCTTTCTCAAACAGCTTCATCTGATGGAGCAGCGCGTTTTTATTGAGTAAAAACAGCTCGCTCCACATTTCATCGTTGAGCCTTGCAATTCTCGTCAGATCCCGGAAGGAATCGCCCGTATAATCCTCGAGATGTTCCGTTTTTTGGCAGGTCATAAGGGAAATCGCGATACAGTGGGTGAGCTGGGAGACAAAGGCGATGATTTCGTCATGCTCCGCGGGGGAAAGCGTCGCGATTTTGGCAAAACCGAGCGTGCGGCCAAGCTCCTCGCACAGCGCAATCGCTTCCGGCGTGTTTTTTTCGGAGGGCGTCACGACATAATTGGCGCCGCGGAAGATTGCATCGTCGCTGTTTTCGACGCCGGATACCTCGCGTCCCGCCATGGGATGCGCCGCGATGAATTCCACGTCGGGGCGGAGCATGTTCTGCACCGTTTCGACGATGCAGCCTTTGACGCCGGTGACGTCGGTGATGACCGCGCCGGATTTGAAATACTGCTGATTTTCGCGGATCCAGTCGATGAAAACATGCGGATATAGGGCAAAGACGACAATATCGGCGTCACCGATCAGCTCGGGCTCGATTCTCGCCGCACCGCGTTCAATCATGCCCTCGGAGAGCGCATAATCGATTGATTTTTGACTGCGGGTGATTGCCGAAACATGGAAGCCTTTTTTGGTGAGCGCTTTTGCATAGCTCCCGCCGAGCAGTCCCATGCCGACAATCAGAATTTTTTTGCTGGTGTCAAGTTTCATATTCGGTCACCTCCGCGCCGAGGGATTTTAAGAGTTCAAAGTATTCCGGCAGGCTTTTCCGAACGGCCTCAGCCCCGTCGATTTCGCCGCCGGTGATGGTGAGCAGAGTGGAGAGCGCCATCACGATTCTATGGTCGTTATGTCCGTGCAGGATTTCCTTCGGTGCATGAAAATTCACGGGATACACCACGATGGAATCCTCATGAACGGTCACGGACACGCCGAATTTGGCAAGCTCCTCCGCCATGGCGGCGCCTCTGTCGCTTTCCTTGATTTTGAGCCGCCGCGTCTCACGGAATACCGCGCCGTTTTTTGCCGCGGCGACCGCCATCAGCACGGGTCCGAGATCGGGACAGTCGCCGATATGGATTGTCGGCGTTCCTTTTTCCAGCATTTCATAAAATTTGAGATATGCCTTGTCGCCTTGTCGGCTCTGTTCTGAAAGTCCGGTGATTTCGATATCCGCGCCGAAAAGCTTCAAGGCGGCGAAAAACGCAGCATTGGAATAATCGCCCTCCACCGTGACGTTTGCCGGCTTATAGTGCTGATTTCCGCGGACCAGGATCGTTTTGTCATCTGTCCAGCAGACCTTGACGCCGAATGCGGCGAGCGCTTCCATGGTCAGCTCGAGATAAGAGCGGCTTTCAATCGGCGGAATAATGGAAATCGTGCTGTCGCCGCCGCACAGGGGAAGCGCGAAAAGAAGTCCGCTGATAAACTGGCTGCTGATGTTGCCCGGAATTTTATAATCCCCGGAGGAAAGCCTGCCGCAGACCTCTACGGAATCGGAACCGTGGAGATAATGCAGCCCTTGCTCCTTGCAGATGGCCTCGTATATGTCCAGCGGACGGGACAGCAGCTTTTTGGTGCCGGTAAGGGTGATTTTTTGACCGCTCATGAGGCAAAGCGGAATAAAGAAGCGCAGGGTACTGCCGCTTTCATGGCAGTCAAGATGGATTTCGGACGGAACCGACCGAATATCCGTTCCGGTGATTTCTGCCGTGCTTCCGTTTTTTTGATAAGCGGCGCCGACAGCGGAAAGACAGGAGAGTGTCGCTTTGACGTCATCGGAATCCGAAATTCCGTGAATGACGCTTGTCCCCTCTGCAAGTCCGCCGCAGATTAGGAGGCGGTGCGCCATGCTTTTGGAGGGCGGCGCTTCAATCATGCCGTGCAGGTGGGACGGCTCTATGCGGATTCTCATACGGGCGATGCCTCCGTTTCGGTCAGATAATCCAGTGCTTCCAGATATCCGTCGGTGCCGTGTCCCAATATTGTCAGGACGCATGCGGCGCGGATATAGCTGGTTCTGCGGAACTCCTCGCGGGCATTCACATCGGAGATGTGTACCTCCACGGTCGGGATGCCGACCGCCTTTACCGCATCGAGCAAGGCGATGCTGGTATGCGTATATGCGCCGGGGTTGATGACGATACCGTCGAATTTTCCATATGCGGATTGAATCGCATCTACAAGGTCGCCCTCGTGATTCGACTGAACAAACGATACGTCGATTTTTTTGATTTTGGCGTGCTCCGATATTTTCCGAATCAGGTCGTCATAGGTTTCGTGTCCGTATACGGCAGGCTCACGGATACCGAGCAGATTGAGATTAGGACCGTTTATGACAAGAATCTTCATGATACAAGTCCTCCTTGATGGAATCGGCGGTGTGATATACGTTTTCATCGGTTACGATTTCAATATCACAGGTCGCAAGATACCGCTCATATCGCTCGCGGAAGCGCGCTTCGAGCGCTGCGCGGTCGAGTGCGAGCGGACGGTCGGCGGTCGGCTCGATTTTATCGAGCGAGCGGTTCAGGAAGTAGAGTCTTCCGGTTCGTTTCAGCGCGCGGACGTTGTCGTCGCGCAGAACGGCGCCGCCCCCGGTGGCAATCACCGCTCCGGTGACGTGACCGGAGATTTCCGCGATTACTTCCGCTTCGAGCGCGCGGAAGCCGTCGTTTCCGATTTCCGCAAAAAGCGCGGAAATTTCTTTGCCGGTCTTTTTTACGATTTCCGCGTCCGTGTCGTAAAAACGCCGGCCGAGCTCGTTTGCGAGATATTGTCCGACGGTCGTTTTTCCGCTTCCGGGCATGCCGGTGAGCACGATGTTTTCCTTTTCCGCACGGATTTCGCGATATACTTTATCGGGAATTTCGGCGTCATATGCCGTTCCTGTGAAGATTTCCGCCGCGGCGACCGCCTGTGCGACGAGCATATAAAGCCCGCCGCCTGCAGGAATCCCGCGCTCTGCCGCTTCCAAAACAAGGTTTGTGCGCAAGGGATTAAAGACGGCGTCAATGACACCGCGCAGGCTCGTAAATTTGGATAATTCGACGGGAATCCCCGCCATACCTTCTTTCCCGTCGGGATAAGGGTACATGCCGCACGGCGTCGTATTGATGATAAAATCCGCATCCGCATGCGACCGGTATGCCTCGTCATAGGTGACGGCGCCGTTTTTGGCCGTTCTGCCGACGGTGATGGTGGTCTTTGCTCCGAGCGATTCCGCCACGGCGTGCGCCGTATGAGCGGTACCGCCCGTGCCGAGAATCAGAACCTCGGCATCCGTGAAATCAAGTCCTGTTTTTAAAATCAGTGCCCGCATACCGTAGGCATCCGTATTATATCCGAAAAGCTTTCCGTTTCGGTTGACTACGGTATTGACCGCGCCGATTCGCTTTGCGGTTTCGTCAACTTCCGAAAGAAAGGGAATGACCGCCTCCTTATAGGGAATCGTCACGTTGATGCCTGAAAAATCATGCTTTTGCATGAAACCGGCAAGCTGATCCTTTGAAAGCTCATGCAGCTCATATTCATAAGACGCGATTTTCGCATGAATTTCCTTGGAAAAGCTGTGAGGGAGATGTTCTCCGATAAGTCCGTATTTCATATGTCCTCTCCTTTGTCGTCTGCCCGCAGATAATCCGTGCCGAAGCGGAGCGCGAGCTGGTCGCACAGCACGAGCGCCGTCACGCTGTCGACGACGACACGCGCGCGGTGTATGACCGCCGGATCATGTCTGCCGTGGATGAGAAGCTCCGTATTTTCTTTCTTGATGAAATCGACGGTATTCTGCGTCTTATAAATTGAAGGCGTGGGCTTGACAGCCAGGCGGAAGAGCAGCGGCATACCGTTTGAAATGCCGCCGAGGATGCCTCCGCACCGATTGGTTTCTGTTTTGATGACGCCGTTTTCTGCGCGGAAGCTGTCGTTTGCCTCGCTGCCGTGCAGCTCGGCGAGCGAAAAACCGTCGCCGAACTCGACTCCCTTTACGGCGGGAACGGAAAACAACGCATGAGAGAGCACTCCCTCCAAGGTATCGAACCACGGCTCGCCCACGCCGGCGGGAAGTCCCGTCACGGCGGTTTCCAAGATACCGCCGACGCTGTCGCCGTCCCGTTTTGCGGCGGCGATGGCTTCTTTCATGCTTTCCGCACGGTTTTCGTCCAGAACGGCAAACGGCAGCTTCGCGAGCATTTCGATATCCTTATCGATATTCTGAAAATCCCTGTCGGATATGCAGGCGCATCTTTTGATGTGCGTGCCGATACGGATGCCGCGTCCGGCAAGCGCGGTGATGGCGACGGCGCCCGCCGCGACAAGTCCCGCCGTGATGCGTCCGGAAAAGTGCCCGCCGCCGCGCGGGTCGGAAAAGCCGTGGTATTTGCAGTATGCCGTGTAGTCGGCATGTCCCGGCCTTGCCACGGAATGCATCGCTTCATAATCGGCGCTGTGGGTGTCCGAATTCTGGATGACAAACGTAATCGGCGTGCCGGTCGTTTTGCCGCCGAACACACCGCTCAAAATGGTGACGGTGTCACTTTCGCGTCTTGCGGTGGACAGGGAAGAGAGCGAGCTTCTGAGGGCCATTTGATGTGCGATAAAGGCTTCGTCGACCGGGATGCCGGGCGCCAGTCCGTCGAGGACGGCGCCGACCGCCTTCCCGTGGCTCTCCCCGAAAAGGGTGACGGAAACACTTTCGCCGAAGGTATTTTTCATGAGGAGAATGCCTCCTTTATCATCGTATGGAAATCGTGAAGAGTCATCGTTTTCATTTCATATGTTCCGATTTCCGGGACGAATACGAGATGAATGAGATTGCCGTCGAGCTTCTTATCATGGGTGACAGCCTCGAATACGCGCTCCGGATCGAAATCGAGCGCGGCCGGAAGCCCGATTTTTTCGTAAATGTGGGTGAGCCGCTCGCGGACAGGAGCGCTGCACATCGGGAGCATGCCGAGCGCGACGCACTCGCCGTGATAGAGGCCGTGAAGTCCCTCGCAGCTTTCGATTCCGTGACCGATGGTATGACCGAAGTTGAGCACGCGGCGCAGTCCCGATTCCTTTTCGTCATGCTCGACGACATATTTCTTGATGGCGAGGGACTTTTCAATGACGGTATCGAGATTTTCTTCGATATCGCCTCGCTCGATCATCTCGAATAATTCCTTGTCGAAGGTCGCCGCCATTTTGACGGACTCGGCAAGTCCGCTCGACAGCTGGCGCTGCGGCAGTGTCCGAAGAACTTCCGGATCGATCAAAACCTTTTTCGGCTGATAAAACGCGCCGATGATGTTCTTGACGCCCTCCAGATTGATCGCGGTCTTGCCGCCGATCGAGGAATCTACCTGCGAGAGAAACGTCGTCGGAATGTTGTAAAAATCGATGCCGCGCATATAAGAAGCCGCCGCAAAGCCGGCGAGGTCCCCGACCACGCCTCCGCCGACGGCGACGACGGCGTCGGTGCGGGTAAATCCCTTTTCCAGCATGACGCGGCACAGCCGCTCGAATGTCGGAAAGCTCTTGCTCCCCTCGCCGGCGGGAACGGATACTTTTATGGGATATTTGCATGCTTCGGCTATTGTGTCGGAATAGGCGGCGGGGACGCCGTCGTCCGTCACAATGAGAACACGGCGGTCGAGCTTTAAGTAACCGGCAGCCTCGCGCAGAACGCCGCGCTTGACGACGATATCATAGCTGTTTTCGCCTAAATTCATGGAAAGCGTCATAAATTCCTCCGTTTTAATTCCATATTTCAGTGAAGCTCCGCCGGATATCGGAAGCTTCCGAGCATCCGCAGCTTATCGCAGCAGCCGGTGAGCTCCGACATCATCTTTTTGCCGTTTTCACTGCCGAGATCGCTTTCGGCTTCCACGTAAAAATAGTATTGCCAAAGCAGCTCCTTCATCGGGCGGCTTCTCAGACACCGCATGTTGAAGCCGTACTTGCCGATGATGTTGATGGCCTGCGCAAGGGAGCCGGCTTCGTTGCGCACGGTAAACATCAGAATGGAGTGCTTGCCGGATGCGTTTCCGTCGGTTACGGCGGCGCGTGTCAGCACCGCGAAGCGGGTGGTGTTGATGTTGGTTTCATTGATATTGCTTTCCAAAATTTCAAGGCCGTAGAGCGCGGCGGTTTCCTCGCTTGCGATGGCGGCGAGATGAGGGGCTTTTTTCTCCGCCACGAACTTGGCGGCAAGCGCCGTATTTTCAAACTGTGTCTGGCGGAAGCCGTGCTTCCGGATGTAATGTGCGCATTGAGAGAGCGCCTGCGGATGGCTGATGACCTCTGTGATATCGGAGAGCCTCGTTCCCGGGATCGCCATCAGGTGATGGGACACGAAAAGATCATATACGCCGCTGACATAGAGGGAGCCGGAAAACATCATGTCCATGACCTGCCCGACTTCGCCGGCCGTGCTGTTTTCAATCGGCAGGACGGCGCAGTCGCATTCGCCCTCCACCACGGCGGCATAAGCGCTCTTGAAATCCGGATACGGGACACGCGCCGCCTCGCGGAAGATCTTCGCCGCGGCGATTGAAGCGAACGCTCCCTCTACGCCGCAGAAAGCCACTCGCATGCCTTCCGTGAGCTTTTCCTGAAAGCGTCTCGATATTTTCATGGTATCGCGCAGAAATTCCACATAATAACCGCGCAGCTCGTCATCTTCGACAAGCGCGGCGTTCGCGGTGAGAAGCGCTTCCTCCCGGGAGGCATCGTAAATCGGCAGTCCATGCTCCGATTTGTATTCCGATACGGCACGCACCGCGTTCATTCTGCGGACGAAAAGTGCCGCCATTTCTCGGTCTATCGATGAAATTTCCTCTCTTGCTTTGATCAGTTTGTCCATAGTTACCTCTTTTTTTGATGGTATTCGTCAGCGAGCGCCCGGAACGCGGGCAGTGAGCTTTCAATCTGCTCCGTTGTGACGCAGTAAGCGATTCTGACATAGCCGGGATATCCGAAATCGTCGCTCGGAACAAGCAGAAGCTCATATTTTTTTGCGGTTTCGCAGAATCGGCAGGCGTCGGATTCCAGCGCTTTTACAAACAAATAAAAGGCGCCGTCCGGAGCCGCACAGGTATAGCCGTAGGAAATGAGCGCGTCATAGAGCAGGGTGCGGTTGCGCTCATATACGGAAACGTCCGATGTTTTGCCGAGGCAAGCCGGAATCATATATTGAAAGAGGCTCGGTGCGCATACAAAGCCGAGCGCACGTCCGGCACCCAGTACGGCGGCATATACCGAATCGGCGTTTCCCGCTTTTGGGGACACTAAAATATATCCGATTCGCTCGCCCGGCAGAGAGAGCGATTTGCTGAAAGAGTAGCAGACAATCGTGTTGTCGTAATAATTTGTCGGATACGGCACCTCGATTCCGCCGTAGGTCAGCTCGCGGTACGGCTCGTCGGAGATGAGAAAAATTTCGTGTCCGTATTTCTTTTCGGCGGCGCGCAGAATCTCGCACAGCCGCACGACCGTCGCTTCCGACAGCACGACACCGGTGGGATTATTCGGAGAATTGATGATGACGGCCTTGGTTTTCGGGGTGAGGGCTTTCTCAAATCGGTCGAAGTCAATTTGGAAATCGCCCTCCGAGCAGGGAACCGGAACGAGTGTGCCGCCTGCCTTTTCCGCAAAGACCCTGTACTCCGGAAAAAACGGGGCGAAGACGATGACTTCCTCGTCCGCACCGTCCGCAAGGAGCGCATGAAGCGATATGGCGAGTGCCGCCGCGGCGCCCGCCGTCAGATAGATGAGAGAAGCGTCGGCCGGCGCATCATAGGTTTTGCGGATATACTCCGCAATCGCGGTGCGCACGCCGAAATCTCCCTGCGCGGAGGTATATCCGTGCAGTGCGACGGGGTCCGTTTCCGAAAGCAGACCGAGCAGGGTTTCCTTTACGACGTCGGGCGCGGGAACGCTCGGATTGCCGATGCTGTAATCGAATACCTTGTCCGCACCGATTTCCGCTTTTCTCGCTTTCGCATATTCAAATATTTCCCGAATGACGGATTTTTTCATGCCGAGGGCTTCCATTTTTTTCGATATCATCGCAGCTTCTCCTATATGGTTTAACACCGGTTAACATTGTTAACTTATGATGAAAATTATACAGCAAAAAGGCGGAAAAGTCAATAAAAAATCGCATAATTACAGCATTTTTGAGGATTTTTGAAAAATTTATTGAAATTCTACAAAAATTATGCGATAATAAGGGACACATAAGTGAGGGATGAACAATGACAGAGACCAAAAATTCCGTGAGCACGGACACGCTGCGCGACAGGCTGCTGATTGCCGGTACAAATGAGATCGGACTGCACGGCATTGCCGATTTTTCGCTTCGCCGCGTGGCCGCGTCCTGCAATACCTCCTGCGCCGCGCCATACAGGCATTTTAAAAACAAAGAGGAATTTATTCTTGAAATCATACGATACATCAACCGTCAATGGGAGCTTCTGCGCGATCAGATTTTATCTCTTTTTGAAGGCGATATTCGAAAACAGCTGATTGAGGTCTGCGTCGCCTATATCCGCTTTTGGGTGGCGAATCCGAATTATCGTTCCGTTTTGGCCGCATCCGAAAAAACGCTGGATGAAAAGCAGGCGGGAGAAAGAGCGAAAAATTCTGCGGATATCGGCGAGCTTTTTCAAAAGTTCTGTGCCGTTCAGGGCATCGGCGAGCAGGAGACGGCGCGAAAGCTTTGCACCGTCAAAGCCGTTCTTTACGGAATGACCGCCATGCTCGAGAACGGAGAGCTTCCGAACGACGCGGGAACCTTCGACATGATACGCGGTATCCTTGAAAAGGAAATCGAATGAAATTATCCGATGTGCAAAGATGAGAATAGAAAAAACAGCAGCATTTATGCTGCTGTTTTTTGACGTTATACCGTCAAAGTGTGAGTTCCTCCGGCAAGCTCATAGGCTTCGCCGTTCAAATACGCGGTGGCGGAAATGCCGGCGGGAACGGTGAAAGTGTATTCGGTTTTTCCGTTTACATGCTTCCATTCGGACGCGACGGTTCCGTATTTGGTTTTCACGGACGCTTTCAGATACGTGAGCCTGTCTGTGACGACCGGACGGAATATGACGTGTTCAAAGCCCGGATGCTCCTCGTCGGTATCGATTCCGGCGGCGGCGCCGTACAGCCAGTCTCCCACCGCGCCGTATGCGTAGTGGTTGAACGAATTCATGGATTCGCTCCACATGGTCCCGTCGTCACGCACGCCGTCCCAGTGCTCCCACATCGTCGTCGCGCCGTGGTCGACGGAGAAGAGCCACGACGGCATTTTATCCTGAAAGAGAAGCGTATAGGCAAGCTCCGGATAGCCGTAATCCGTCAGCACGTGGAGCAGATAAGGCGTGCCGAGGAAGCCTGTCGTCAGTCTGTCATCGTTTTCGTGGATCATCTGCACCAGCTTTTCGGCATGAGCGGCCTCCGTCCCATCGGGACAAAGTCCGAAATAGAGCGCAATCACAAGACCGGTCTGTGTCAGAGGCTTGATGTTGAGCATGCTGTTTTCATAGTAGTCGGTATAAATGCGTTTTTTGGTTTCTTCGATCTTGGTTTCGTAATCGGCAAGCTCGCTGTCCTCGGCGCCGAGGATTTTTGAAATTTTGACAAAGAGCTTTGTGGTATAAGCGCGGTACGCGTAGCCGAGATACCATTTGCTTGTGGCGCCGTTGCACTGGGAGACATCCGCATCATGGGCGAGCCAGTCGCCGTAATGCCTGCCGCTGCGGATGTAATCGTCTCCCATTTCATACTGATAATCGATCCAGCGCTTGATTGTGACGTACTGCCGGCGCAGAAGCTCGCGGTCGCCGTAGAGCAGATACATCTGCCACGGAATGATAACGCAGGCGTCCGCCCAGCCGGCGGAGGGGGATGCCCATCCGATATTGGGAATGACGTGGGGAATCGCGCCGGTGTGGCGCTGGTCGAGCGTCATGTCGGAGAGCCATTTGTGGAAGAACCGATCGACATTGAAGTTGTATGCGGCACAGCGCGCGAATACCTGCGCATCGCCGGTCCATCCGAGGCGCTCGTCGCGCTGCGGGCAGTCTGTCGGCACGTCGAGAAAATTGCTTTTCTGTCCCCAAATGATGTTATGATAAAGCTGATTGATGCGGGCATCGGAGCATTCAAAATCACCGGTGCGCTCGATATCGGAATGTACGACGACCGCCGTAAAATCGTCGGGGTTGACCTCACCGTGCCATTCCGTGAGACGGATATAGCGGAAGCCGTAGAAGGTAAATTCCGGCTTCCAGAGATGGCGGTTTCCGTCGCCGACAAATACAATCCGCTCCTCTGCGGAGCGCAGATTCTCCGTGTAAAAATTGCCCTCGCGGTCGAGAACTTCGGCATGATCAATGACGATTTTTTCTCCGGCGGGAACGGAAAGCGAAAGCTCGACATATCCGGTCATGTTTTGACCGAAGTCGAGAACGGTCTCGCCCTTCGGCGTATGAATGACCTCTGTCGGTTTTAGGCGTTCATGCTCGCAGATGATTTCGCCCTCTTGGGGAACAAGAATGCTTCTTGTATGCGAAAGCACCTTGACGGAATGTGTTTTATCTTCGGTATCATAGGAGGCGTCGTATACGTCGCCGTTATAGATATTGCAGGCGCGCCACTGGGTCTCGCGCGCCGACCAGTCTCCGTCGGTAAGCAGCGTGTCGCCCGTACCGTCGGTATAAGTTACCTCGAGTGCGGCAATCACCGCATATTCGGTGGAGGAAAGCTCGTCTGTATTCCAATCGGCGCAGCCCTCGCCTTTCAGCGCGGCATAGCGCATCCGCCAGCCGGGCGCTGCCGTGATGGAAATGCTGTTGTTTTCCCCCATGAGATGCGTCACATCGTATTCCTGATACTGTACGCGACGGCGATACGACGTCCAGCCAGGCGCGAGCACGTAGCTGACTTTTTCGCCGTTTACCCTTGCGGCATATACGCCGAGGGCGGATACCGTGAGAACAGCGCGCTTGACCGGCTTTGCCGCATGGAAGTTGCGGATAAATTCGCAGGCCGCTTCTCCCGCTTCAAAATCCGGCTTGATCCACCGAGCCATGTAAATTTTATTCATGATCGTTCCTTTCCTGTGACTGAATTTTATTTTATTTCCGAAATCGAAATCCCGTTACATCCTATCATACCGGTATCCGTAAGTCAACCTTAAAAAGAAAAAATCCGCCGAAATCTTTCCTTTCGGCGGATTTTCCGCAAAAACGTATTTTTCAGTTTCCGCACTCGATGCTGATTTCATTGAAAAGACCGAGCAGATCGGAGACGGAGGTATTCGCTTTTTTCTCTCCGGTTCGGTCGAGCACGATTTCTCCTTTGTGCATCATGAGAATACGGCTGCCGTATTCGACGGCATAACGCAGGTTGTGTGTCACCATGATGGCGGTGATTTTCTTTTCCCGGACGATTTTGTCGGTGAGCGCCATGATGATTTCCGCCGTTTTCGGGTCGAGCGCCGCCGTGTGCTCGTCGAGAATCAGAAAGTCGATGGGCGTCATGGTGGACATCAGAAGTGCCACAGCCTGCCGCTGGCCGCCGGATAGGGAACCGGCGAGCACATCGGTCTTATTTTCCAGTCCGAGACCGAGCGCCGCCAGCTGTTCTCTGTAAAATTCGAGTCTTGACCTGTTGACGCCTCTCGAAAATCCGTAGCGCTTGCCCTTGTTGTCGGCGAGCGCCATGTTTTCCGCGATGGTGAGATTCGGACAGGTGCCGGTCGCCGGATTCTGATAAACCCTGCCGATGTTCGCATAACGCTTGTATTCCGGAATCTTGGTGACGTCTTTTCCGCCGATCAGGATTTGTCCTTTTTCGACCGGAATGGAACCGCAGATGATGTTGAGCATGGAGGTCTTTCCGCTGCCGTTGGAGCCGACGATCGAAAGGAACTCTCCGTCTTCGACGGTCAGCCGGAAATCGCGGAAGAGTGCCAGCTCCGTGATTTCGCCGGGATTGTAAATTTTTGTGATATCGCGCAGCTCAAGCATGGGGCGTCCTCGTCTTTCCTTCCCGACGGCTCCGTCTTGCGACGAATCCGGAAATTTTGTCGTTGAAAATCAAAATCAAGGCGAACAGCACGGCGTTCAGCAGTTTAAGGTAGATGCCGTCGGTATCGACAAGCACAAGATAATTCAGACACAGCGAATAAATGACGGCGCCGAAGATGACCGCGGTCGTATTCTTGATATGCTTGAAGCCGGAAAATACCGCAAGGCCGATGATGACGGAGGCCAGCGCCAGCACGACTTTTCCGGTGCCGGAGGTATTGTCGTACTGCATAAAAAGCTGAGAATACAGCGCGCCGGAAACGGATACGAAGCCGTTCGCGAGCGCAAGCCCCATGATTTTATAGGTACCCGAATCCCGTCCGAGCGAAATGACCAGTATTTCGTTGTCGCCTGTTGCGCGAAGAAGATAGCCGAGCTTGGTTTTTAGGAACCAATCGACGATAAGCTTCAATACGATAACGATGAAAAGCAGAATCGCCAGTATGACGTAATCCTTTGCGCCTTTTCCGAAAAGCTCCGTAAGCTTTCCGTCGAAGATACCCGTCAGGTTTTCGCTTCGGTAAGCGAAAATCGTCGTGGTGTAGCCGTTGCGGGTGAGCAGCTTTGTCAGGGCCAAATTGACGGAGAGCAGCGCCGTCATGACGATGATGCCTGAAAGGAGCTTGGAAATCTTAAATTTGACGTGAAGCAGTCCGGTGACCGTGCCGGCGAGCAGTCCGACGAAGAACGTCAGAAAGGTCGCCAGAATCGGATGCAGTCCGAGTTTTAGCATGAAGATGGTGCAGACCACGCCGCCGAGCGGAAAGGTCCCGTCGACGGAGAGATCGGGAAAATCCAATATGGAATAGGAAATATAGACGCCGAGTGCGATCACGGCGAAGCAGAGTCCCATCTGAAGTCCGTCGATGGTGGTTCCGAAAAAGAGCATGTTGAAGGTCCTTTCAGCTTAAAATTGTTGGGGATATAAGAAAATTTTTACTTTGCGACGTCGGTTGCCTCGACTGTGGAGGGAACCGTGAGTCCGAGCATTTCGCAGACCGTGCTGTTATAATAATTCGTAGGATCGGTGATAACGGATACCGGAATCTCGGATGTGTTCTTGCCGCCGATGATTTCCGCCGCCGCTTTGCCTGCTGCCTTGCCGACGTCGATATAATCGATGGAAGCGCTTGCGGCACAGCCGACTTTCACCTGTTCGATTTCGGAGCCGAAAACAGGGATTTTCTTTTCGTTCGTAAGGGGCAGGATGTTGGTTTCGAGCTTGCCGACAATCGTGTTGTCGAGAAGATTGACGAAGCAGTCGACGCCGCGGTTAATCAGCTCATTGGTTTTGGTGTCGATGGTCGTAATATCCGAAACGACGCTGTCGAAAATCTGCATGCCGTCGTAAGCTTCCGCGGCTTTTTTGAGCTGCTCCACCTGGAAGGGAGAGCTGGATTCCTCCGTGGAATAAAGAACGCCGATTTTAAGGTCGCTCTGGCCCATGAAGGCCGTTACTACCTCGAGCTGCTTTTCAAAATTCGGAATATCCGACGAACCGGTGATGTTTTCGTAGTTCGCCATGACCGTGCTGTCGGTGACGGCGCAGTAAACCACAGGGATGTCGCCGTCGGCCGCCGTGGCCGCCGCAACCGCGGAGGGCGTCGCGATGGCGATGATGACCGCCGCTTTCTTGTTGACAAAGGTTTTGGCTTGGGACTGCGAAACGCTGGCGTCGAAATTGCTGTCGACATGCTCGATGGTGTATTTCTCCGGGTCGATGCCGTTTGCTTTCAGTCCCTCCATGATTCCGTCATAGCAGTTGTTGAGGGAGCCGTGAGAACCGAATTGAATGATGCCGATGACCGGCTTTTTGTCCGTTCCGGCGCAGGCCGAAAATGCAAAAACAAAAGTGAGGACCAGCGCTGCCGCGAGCAGCAGGGAGATGAATTTTTTCATGAGACATACCTTCTTTCTGTTTTTATTTAGGATATCCGCACATGGCGGAAAATAAAAATCCCAAGCATTGTTTTTGACAATGCTTGGGACGAATTTCAAAATAAAATCCGCGGTACCACCCAAATTGAACATGGTTCGCTCTTTTCGCATACACGTCATATGCGGCGCCGGTGATAACGGAAGCGCGCCCCGTCGGAGCCTACTTGCCTTGCTTGCGTTCGGTCCGCCCTCGAAAGCCCATTCGCATCGTTTCGCCTGCCGCAATTCCACCGCATGCGGCTCTCTTGAAGGAGAAATGAGATGTTACTTTTCTTTCTCACAGGTTTGATTTCTCTTATTATAATCCCATTCATACAGTTTTGTCAATGGTTTTGTGAAAATTTTTTACATAAAAGATTGATTTCCTACTTATCCTATGGTATAATGGTTATATAAATTGGAGCTGTCCTGTTTATGGGAACGATGTGACAAAAATCGGAGGTAAGCATGAAAATATCGACAAAGGGACGCTATGCGACACGTGTGATGCTCGATCTTGCGGAAAATGAAAACGGAAGCTATATTTCCCTGAAAGAAATTGCGGAGCGTCAGGAAATTTCCGTGAAATATCTTGAACAGATCGTGTCTCTTCTCTCAAAATGCGGTTATGTAATATCCTCGCGCGGAAGCTCAGGCGGCTACCGGCTTACCAAAAAACCGGAGGAATACACAATAGGGGATATCCTGCGCGCGGCGGAGGGAAGTCTTGCTCCGGTTTTCTGCGTGGAGGGCGATTTTCAGTGCGACAGAGAGGAAACCTGCCACACATGCAGCTTTTGGAAGGGCTTATATGCGGCGGTAAACCAATATATAGACAGTGTGACGCTTGCCGATTTGATGAAAAAAGAATAAATCCTATTGACAAGATGGGATTTGCGTGATATAATCCTATCAAACACATGGGAATTTGTGCTTTTGGAAAGAAAGGAAGTGGCATTTTATTATGATATATGCAGACAATGCGGCGACAACCAAGCTGTCGGATGCGGCCAAGACTGCGATGCTTCCGTATTTTGACGGGATTTACGGCAATCCGTCGAGTCTCCATACGGCGGGACAGGTTGCCAAAGAGGCGCTGGAGGATGCGCGCGGCAGAATCGCCGCGTTAATCGGCGCCGCACCGTCGGAGATCATTTTCACGTCGGGCGGGAGCGAAGCGGACAATCAGGCGCTTCTCACTGCCGCCGAATATGGGAAAAAGCGTGGAAAGATGCACATCGTTTCAACGGCTTTTGAGCACCATGCGGTGCTTCATGCGCTGAAAAAGCTTGAAAAAAACGGCTTTGAGGTGACGCTGCTTGACGTTCACAAGAACGGAATCGTCACGGCGGAGGATGTAAAAGCGGCGATCCGGCCGGATACGGCCGCCGTATCGGTCATGTATGCCAATAACGAAATCGGGACGGTCATGCCGATAGAGGAAATCGGCGCGGTGTGCCGTGAGGCAGGCGTGCTTTTCCATACGGACGCGGTTCAGGCTGCGGGACATATCGGAATCGACGTAAAAAAACAGAATATCGACATGCTTTCCGTTTCCGCGCATAAGTTCCACGGACCCAAGGGCGTCGGACTTCTGTATGTAAGGCGCGGAATCCCGGTTTCCGTCTTGATTGAAGGTGGCGCGCAGGAGCGCTCGCGCCGTGCGGGTACGGAGAACATCCCGGGAATCGTCGGAATGGCGGCGGCATTTGAGGATGCCTGCCGCAGTATGGACAGCAATACAAAATATGTATCCGCTCTGCGTGATAAGCTGATTGAGGGACTGTCGCATGTGCCGCACAGCGTACTGAACGGGGACAGGGAGCGCCGTCTTCCGGGAACGGTCAACATGTGCTTTGAGGGAATCGAGGGGGAGTCTCTTCTGCTGATGCTCGACGAAGTGGGTATCTGTGCGTCGTCCGGTTCGGCGTGTACCTCGGGCTCCCTCGATCCGAGCCATGTACTGCTCGCGCTGGGACTTCCGCACGAGGTTGCGCACGGTTCTCTCCGGCTTTCGATCGATCAATACAATACGGAAACGGAAATCGACCACATCATCGAGACGGTGCCGCGTGTGGTTTCCTATCTGCGGGATATCTCGCCGGTTTGGGAGGCACTTGAAAACGGCACGCGAGCTCATATTATATGAATAAAGGAGGCGGTCAAGATGCTTTACAGTGAAAAGGTAATGGATCATTTCAGAAATCCGAGAAATCTCGGAAAAATGGAGGACGCGGACGGCGTCGGTGAGGTCGGCAACGCGAAGTGCGGCGACATCATGAAAATGTATATCAAGGTCAAGGACGGCATCATTACCGATGTCAAGTTCAATACGTTCGGATGCGGTTCGGCGATCGCCACAAGCTCGATGGCGACGGAAATGATTAAGGGAAAACCGATTGAGGAAGCCCTGACGCTTTCCAATAAAGCGGTCGTCGAGGCGTTGGACGGGCTTCCGGCGCATAAGCTCCATTGCTCCGTTTTGGCGGAGGAAGCGGTGAAAGCCGCCGTGAAGGATTATTACGACAAGCACGGAATTTCTTATGATCCCGAGCTTTTCTGCGGCGGCGACTGCTGTCACTGCGGCGAGCATTAAAGCCGTATCCGTGCAAGCGGCAAAAGCTCCCTGTGTGGTGCACAGGGAGCTTTTACGGTTTTATCGGGGCTGTTTTTTGATCCGGAATATTTTTCGCAGCAGAGGAACCAAGAGTTTCGGCGATTTTACCACAACGATCTTCAAGATGCTCATTCCTTTCGGCTTATACTATTCTGATTTTATTATATGAGCAATTAAAAACTTGGTGAAAAAGAAAAAAGTTTTTGCAAAAGTATTGCATTTCCCGATATTATATGATATACTATCACATAGAAGATTTAAAATACAGTAGAGTTGAGAGTGGGTTCCGCCCACTCTCAACTGTTTGTAAAGCGGAAAAGGAGGCTTTATGGCGAAGGGAGCGAATATTGCGGAAAAGGTGGAGGCGCTGATCCGTCCCTGTATATCCGAGCTCGGATATCGCATTTGGGATGTGGAATATGTGAAGGAAGGCACCGAGTGGTATCTGCGCGTCACGCTCGATTCCGATAGCGGAATCGGCATCGACGACTGCGAACGTGTGTCCCGCGCGATAAACCCCATCATCGATGAAGCGAATCCGATCGAGGATTTCTATTATTTGGAGGTCTCCTCTCCCGGAATCGAGAGAGTGCTTCGGCGGCCGGAGCATTTCGCGGCGTCGATCGGCTGTGATGTGGAAATCAGGCTTTTTGCTCCCGATGAAAGGAAAAAGAAAGCTTACGGCGGAAAGCTTGAAGCCTATGACGGCAAAACCGTCACGATTTCGTGCGGCACTGAAAAGATAACGATACCGTCGGAGAAAATATCCAAGATTCAGACGGTTTATGATTTTTCTCAATTTAACAGTAAGGAAGGTACAACGGAAAAATGAACACCGAATTTTTTAATGCGCTCGAAGCGCTTGAAAAGGAGCGCGGCATCCCGAAGGAATATATGCTCGAAAGAGTGGAGGCGGCGCTGATCAGCGCTTATAAAAAGGACAGCGGGGGCAACAGCAACGTGCGTGTCGTGCTGGATCCGGTGAAAAAAGACGTAAAGGTTTATCAGCTCAAAAACATTGTGGAGACCGTAGAGGACCCGGAAACGGAGATATCGCTTGAAGACGCCAAAAAGGTTAGTCGCAAATATACGCTCGGCGGTGTTGCGGAATTTGAGGTGAAAACCAAAAATTTCGGCCGTATCAGCGCACAGACGGCAAAACAGGTGATCATTCAGGGCATCCGCGAAGCGGAGCGCTCCATGATGATCAGGGAATATGAAAGCAAAAAAGAGGAGGTCATCACGGCGACCGTCGTTAAAATCGACCCTCAAAACGGCAACGTCGTGGTCGATACCGGAACGAGCGAGGCGGTGCTTCTCAAAGGAGAACAGATTCCCGGAGAGGAGTTCGAGGTCGGCGAGCATATCAAGGTATTCGTGATGGAAGTGAAAAACGAAATCAAAGGACCGATTGTGACGCTCTCCCGCACGCACTTCGGACTTGTCAAGCGGCTTTTTGAGCTTGAAGTCCCGGAGATTCAGGACGGTACCGTCGTGATTAAGGGGATTGCAAGAGAAGCGGGTTCACGCACCAAAATGGCGGTGGAAAGCCGGGACGAGAATGTGGATCCGGTCGGAGCCTGCATCGGAAACCGCGGCGGAAGAATTTCGAGTATTTTAAACGAGCTCCACGGAGAAAAAATCGACATCGTGAAATACAGCGAGCAGCCGGAGGAATATGTTTTGGCGGCGCTCTCGCCGGCATCCGTGAAAAGCGTTACCATGGACGGCGAACGAAGCTGCCGTGTCATTGTCGCTCCTGATCAGCTGTCGCTTGCCATCGGCAAGGAGGGGCAAAACGCCAGACTTGCGGCAAGACTTACCGGGTACAAAATCGATATCAAGACCGTATAAGCGGAGGAGGGATGCGCTTTGCCGAATTCTGTAAAAAAGAAGACTCCGGAGCGTAAATGCATCGGATGCTCCGAGAAAAAAGCGAAAAACGAGCTGATTCGCGTCGTGAGGCTCCCGGACGGAGGCGGCGTCGAAATCGACCGCACCGGCAAAAAATCCGGACGCGGCGCGTATATATGTCCGTCAAAGGCTTGTCTGAAAAAGGCGAGAAAGCGTTTAGAAGCGAGTTTGGAATGCAAGATTCCGGACGAACTATTGGAAAAGCTCGAGCTTGAAATAGAAAATAACCGCACATGAATACGCCGATGAATTTAAAACAGACGCTTTTCCGGATCGGCCTTGCCAAGAAGGCCGGAGCACTTATCGCGGGAACCGATATGGTCTGCGACGGCATTCGGCAGGGAAAGGTCGTATCCGTGGTTTCTTCAAACGACGTTTCGGCCAATACCGCGAAAAGAATCTCCGACTGCTGCGCCCATCACGGCGTCCGGCTGATAATCTGCGAGGCGCCGAAGGAAGCGCTTGGCGCAGCGATCGGAAAGCCGTATGCCGCATGTGTGGGAATTACCGATAAAAATTTGTCAGAGCTCATCTGCCGCAATCTATAACGTACCGAGTGAAAGGAATGAAAACATGGCGATCAATCAAAATCAAACAAAAATCAGCGTGCTTGCCAAGGATTTCAACATAAAAAGCAAGGATATCGTCGATATTCTCGCGCTCGCCGGCATCGAAAAGAAAACCTCCGGAACCGTGGATTCGGACGAATTTTCGGTTTTCTTCGACCGGCTGACCGCAGAGCATCAGATTACAAACATGTCGGATTATCTCGCGGGCAAAGCGGATATCGAAAGACCGAAGGTCAAGGAGGAGACTCCGAAGCCGGAGGAGAAGACTGCTGCGGCTGTGCAGGTTCCGGAAAAACCGGCTGCCGCGCCTGAGAACAAAGCGACAGAGACACCGGCGGCCCCCTCCGCTCCTGCGGCAAAAACGGAGACGGAGCGTAAGCCCGCTTACGATGCCTCCAAATTCCAGCGCCATCAGGAGCCGAATCGGCTAAGACCGCAGGAAACCAGACCGCAGCAGCCCGCACAGCCGCGTCCGGCACAGCAGCATACGCAGCCGCAACCGACGCAGCAGTCACAGCGTCCGGTGCCGGCTGCTCCGGCTCAGCCGCAGCGCCCGATTCCGCAGCCTCAGCCGCAGAAGCCGAAGGAGAAAAAGGAACAGCGCCCTGTCGCGCCGAAAACCACCCGTATCGTCGATACAAGAACGACGACCGTGGACCTTTCCAAATACGACGAGCGGCTTGAAAGCTTTGTTCCGGATAGCGCGCGCAGAAACAATGCGACGCCCGACAGGCAGAAGCTGAAAAAGCAGCAGAATTATAATCCGTATGCCAAAGGGAACAAGGACAAAAACAATAAAAACTTCAATAACAAGTTCAAGAAAACCGAGATCAAAAAGACGCAGCTTTCCGTATCCATTCCGGACGAGATCATCGTATCGGAGCTTGCGGCAAAGTTAAAAGTAACTGCGAGCGAGGTCGTAAAGAGACTCATGATGATGGGCGTCATGGCGACCGTCAATCAGGTAATCGATTACGATACGGCCTATCTTGTGGCCGATGAGCTCGGCGCAAAGGTGACAAAGGAGGTCGTCGTCACCATCGAGGAGAGGCTTTTCGACGAAGCCGACGACAGTCCCGCGTCGCTTGTCACCCGTCCTCCCGTCGTCTGCGTGATGGGACATGTCGATCACGGTAAAACCTCGCTGCTCGACGCCATCCGCAATACGCATGTGACGGCAGGCGAGGCAGGCGGCATCACCCAGCATATCGGCGCATACCGCGTGAACTGCAACGGAGAGGATATCACATTCCTCGACACGCCGGGACACGAAGCGTTTACCGCCATGCGCGCGAGGGGCGCGAAGTCTACGGATATCGCGATTCTTGTCGTCGCCGCCGACGACGGCATCATGCCGCAGACGGTGGAGGCGATCAATCACGCGAAAGCGGCCGGCATTTCCATCATTGTGGCAATCAACAAGATCGACAAGCCCAGCGCCAATCCGGAAGCAATCAAGCAGGAGCTGACGAAATATGACCTCGTGCCGGAGGAATGGGGCGGCGATACGATATGCGTTCCCGTTTCCGCGCTCACCAAAAAGGGAATTCCGGAACTTCTTGAAATGATCCTGCTTGTCGCGGAAATGAAGGAATTTAAGGCAAATCCGGACCGCCGCGCCAAAGGTATCGTCATTGAGGCGAAGCTCGACCGCGGCCGCGGACCGGTTGCGACCGTCCTCGTCCAGAACGGTACGCTTCACGCGGGCGATACTGTCATTGTCGGTACGGCTGTCGGACGTGTGCGCGCGATGAGCGACGACAAGGGTAAACAAATCAAAGCGGCGGGACCCTCCGTGCCGGTGGAAATCATCGGACTGGATTCCGTCCCGTCGGCGGGCGACGAGCTTTGTGCCGTCGAGGATGAGCGCATGGCAAAGGAGCTTGCCGAGCAGCGCCGCCAAAAGGCAAAGGAAGAGGTTTTCAAAGCCAATGCAAAGGTCAATCTCGACGACCTCTTTGCGCAGATGCGCGACGGCGTGAAGGACCTCAATATCATCGTCAAGGCGGACGTGAAAGGCTCCGCCGAGGCAGTCAAGGCTTCGCTTGAAAAGCTCAGCAATGAAGAAGTAAAGGTCAATGTAATTCATACCGGCGTCGGCGGTATCATCGAAGGAGACGTCATGCTGGCGTCCGCTTCCAATGCGATTATTGTGGGCTTCAATGTGCGTCCCGACAAGGCGGCGCTGGATTCGGCGGCTTTGCAGGGCGTGGATATCCGCACCTATCGCATCATCTATGAATGCATCGAAGAGATCACCGCTGCGATTAAGGGAATGCTGAAACCGATCTACCGCGAGGTGGTTCTCGGCCATGCCGAGGTCAGACAGACAATTCATGTGCCGAATGTGGGCATGATTGCCGGCTCCTATGTGACGGACGGCAAAATCACGCGCGCATCCCTGATTCGCGTGATTCGCGACGGCGTGATTATCTTTGAGGATAAGATTTCCTCTCTGCGCCGCTTCAAGGACGACGTAAAAGAGGTAGCCTCCGGCTACGAATGCGGTGTCGGACTTGAAAAATTCAACGATATCAAAGAAAAAGACGTTCTTGAAGCCTATATCATGGAGCAGGTGGAACGGTAAAGGAGATTTTCGATGAAATTCAGACAGGTTCATCTCGATTTTCATACAAGTGAGTGCATTGAGGGCATCGGAAGCAAATTTTCAAAGGAACAGTTCCAGCGTGCGCTCAAAATCGGTCATGTGGATTCGATCACGGTATTTTCCAAATGCCATCACGGATGGGCATATCATCCGTCCGAGGCGAACGAAATGCATCCGGGACTGGATTTCGACCTTCTCGGCGCCGAAATCGAAGCGGCGCATGAGATCGGTGTAAAAACGCCGGTATATCTTTCCGCGGGACTTGACGAAAAAACGGCGCGCCGTCATCCCGAATGGCTGATCCGCAACGCGGACGAATCGCTTGCATGGACGCCGGATTTCGCACATCCCGGCTATCACAGATTCTGCTTCAACACGCCGTATCTCGATTATCTGCTCGCTCAGATTGCGGAGGTTTGTGAAAACTACGACGCGGACGGTATTTTTCTCGATATCGTCGCCGTCATTCCTTGCTACTGTCAGACATGTGTTCGCACGATGCGCGAGCGCGGACTCGATCCCTACGATCCGGAAAACGCCTACCGCCTCGCGGTCGAAACATATCTGAATTACGCGCGGCGCGTTCGCGAAACGGTCGACAAAATCTGTCCGGGACTGCCGGTGTTTCAGAATGCCGGCCATCTTGAAATCGGAAACCGTGATTTTGCGCACGCCAATACCCATTTGGAGCTGGAAAGCCTGCCGACCGGCGGCTGGGGCTACGATCATTTTCCGCTGTCCGCGGCGTATGCCAGAACGCTTGGCATGGAATATCTCGGCATGACGGGAAAATTCCACCGCAGCTGGGGTGAATTCGGCGGCTTCAAGCATCCCAACGCGCTCCGCTATGAGGCGGCGCTCTCGCTTGCAAACGGCGCGAAGTGCTCCATCGGCGATCAAATGCACCCGCTTGGCTTTATGGAGGAGGCGACCTATAAGCTGATCGGCGCGGCTTATGCCGAGGTGGAGGAAAAAGAGCCGTGGTGCGACCATGTGGAAGCCGTCGCCGATGTGGCGGTGCTCGCGCAAGAGGCGGTGTTCCATCACATGCATCCGTCGGAGTGCCCGCCCGGACGCAATTCCTGGAAGGGAAGCACCGGCGCTTCCAGAATCCTTTTGGAGGGAAAATATCTTTTTGACGTCGTTGATACCGAAGGGGATTTCGATAAATATAAGGTCATTATCATGACGGACGATTCTCTGATCGACGACGAAATTGCGGAAAAACTCGCGGCATTCGTCCGCGGCGGCGGAAAAATCCTCGCTTCCGGCGAATCCGCTCTCTATGCCGACGGTCGTGGTTTTGCCTTCGATCTCGGTGCGGAATATGTTGGGAAGGCGAAGTTTACGCCGAGCTATCTCCGCCCTAAATTTGAAATGAACGGGCTTTGGAACGCCGCTTACGCCATCTATGAGCCGTCCTCGGAAATTCGGGCGACGGGCGAGGTGATCGGGGTACGCGAGGATCCGTATTTTGCGAGAACGGTTGAGCATTTTTCCAGTCATGCGCAGACGCCGAACGATAGTTCCAAGACATATCCGGCGATCACGCTCGGCCGGGACGGCGCTTATATCGCTTACAATATTTTCACCGAATATGCGAAAATGGGTTCGCTCATCGCCCGCGAAACCGTCACACATGTGCTGGATTTGCTGCTCGGCGAGGACAGAACGCTCACGACCAATCTTCCGGCGCAGGGTGTCGTAACGCTGATGCGGCAGGAAGCGGAGCACCGCTATGTCAACCATCTTTTGTATGCGGCTCCCGTTAAGCGCGGGGAACGCACGGAAATCATCGAGGATTTGGTTCCGATTTATAATACCGAGGTATCGTTAAAGCTCTATGTGAAGCCGAAAAGAGTCTATCTCGCACCGCAGATGCGGGATATCGAATACGACTATGACGACGGCGTTCTGACCTATACGGTGGATCGATTTGAGTGTCATCAGATGGTTGTTGTCGATTATTGATTTTAAAATTTTGTAAAAAAAGCAGGATCTTTCCGGGATTCTGCTTTTTTTGCGGCGATTTCTTTCTGAATTGAAAAATTATCGGCTGCTTCAAATATTTGAGATAAATAAAAAACGTTCTCCGTTGCAAAATAAAGAAGGACAGATTCAACGTCCGAAAAAACAACAAAGGAGCAAATCAAAATGCCGATTATCACATCCAAAGAACTCGGTACCATTCAGGACCAGCTCAATCTTGAACGGAACCTTGTCAACAAATATACCGAATATGCAGAGAGTACCAATGACACGGTGCTGAAACAGAAATATGAACAGATCGCAGCGAAGCATGAGAATCATTATCAGTCGCTTTTCTGCTATCTGACGAAATAAGGAGGAAAAAGCGATGGTACAGCCTTCATTTTCCGATAAGGACAGATTGACGGACGCACTCAATTCTCAAAAGTATATCAGCGATCATTACAATAACTTTGCCAATGAGTCTGCGTCTCCCGAGCTGCGTAACACAGTTATGCAGATTTTGACGGATGAGCATGACATTCAGTTTGAGCTTTTCCGTGAGATGAGCAGCCGCGGCTGGTATCCGACAGAGGTGGCGGACGCACAGAAGGTAACGGAAGCAAAGAATAAATATCAGCAGTAAGCCGGATTCAAAAAACCGCCGATATTTCGGCGGTTTTTTTGTTTGAAAAAGCGTTTTCTTTGCGGAAAGCCACCGAAAAAAGCCGCATGGGATTTTTCTATAAAAGCGTTTGCCAAACGTTTTTATTTAACATCGGAGAAGCATTATCCGAGATGGCTGTATCCGTTCAATTCAAAAAACAGCCAATCTTACTTGTCTATTGCTTCTGCCAATTTTAAGGTTTACAAATTTTATAGATACGGAAAAATAAAGGCAGTCAACAGGATTCATGGAGGGATTATACCATAAATTTTATAAAAAATAATATGGATTCTCAACTATTTCACGTGTTATTTGACAAAATGAAAAATTCGCGGTTATATGAGCTTTTTCGCGAAAATCCCAAAACGCAGTAAACTCTTGTTTACATAATATGACAATAAAAAATGCTTGAAAATCACAGCATATCATGCTAAAATGAAGAAAAAAGGTGGAGGCAGGAAATATGGATATTGGAAAAACGATCGCAAAGCTGCGCTGTGATTTGGAATTATCACAGGAGAAGTTTGCCAATTTGCTCGGCGTTTCGAGGCAAACCGTCCAAAAATGGGAGTCCGGCGTATCGTCACCGGATATGGAAAATTTGGCCGGTATTGCAAACAAATTCGGTATATCCATGGATTTGCTTGTTCTCGGAAGGGATAAAAGAGAAATGGAAGAGCTTCGCGGCGTCAAAAAGATCGAGCCGAAATATGATAATATTACAGGTTGGGATTCTTATTCCGATCAGCTTATGATAGAATACCGCCAATCGGTAGATGAAGGACTGGACCTTGAGGGATATGAAAATTTGTTCCGGTCGGTTTGCGGTATGCCGAAGGGTGCTATCAAGGAAAAAATGGCAAATGCGCTGTTTGAGTTATCAATCAACGCTCCTATGCGTGAGAATTATACATACAATGAGCCTTCTGAGCTTGCTGCGATTCAGGCGCTGCGTCCGAATGCCGCTGCTGTCCGCGGGAAGCTTCCCGCGGATATTGAGGACCGTGTCCGCGGCGCTTGGATCGGCAGAATCTGCGGTTGCCTGCTTGGAAAGCCGGTCGAGGGTTGGCGCACGGAGGTTTTGGTCCCGTTTTTGAAGGAAACGGGAAACTATCCGCTTCATCGTTATCTTCTGACGACCGATGTCACAGACGAGAGAAAAGAGCGTTATCTTTCCGAATATAAAATTTCGCTCGAAAACCGTGCTTATGCCGATCGGTATGACTGTGCTCCCGTTGACGACGATACCAACTATACCGTTATGGCGATGCGGATTTTGGAGAAATTCGGGCGGGACTTCACGCCTTACGACGTTTCCCGCATGTGGCTGGATGCGCAGGTGATTCGTCCTTACTGTACAGCCGAAAGGGTAGCGTACCGCAATTTTATCAACGGATATGTGCCGCCTGCTTCCGCTGTTTATAAAAATCCGTACAGAGAGTATATCGGCGCTCAGATACGCGGTGATTATTTCGGTTATATCAATCCGGGCGATCCGCAGACTGCGGCGGAGATGGCGTGGCGGGACGCCTCCATCTCACATGTCAAGAACGGAATCTATGGAGAGATGTTTGTGGCGGCTATGATCGCGGCGGCGCCTGTTTGCAGTGATTTGAAAGAGGTCGTAAAAGCCGGCATGGCGCAGATTCCGAAAACCTCAAGGCTTTATGAGGCGCTTTCCGACGTGCTTGAATGGTATGAATGCGGAGTCTCCGAGAAAAAGGCCTTTGCAAAAATTCATGAGCAATATGACGAGCATAACGGTTATGACTGGTGCCATACGATTTCCAATGCGATGATCGTTGCGGTATGCCTGCTTTACGGGGAGGCCAACTATTCAAAATCCATCTGTATGGCGGTCGAGGTCGGCTTTGACACGGACTGCAACGGTGCGACAGTCGGTTCCGTGATCGGTATGTTCCGCGGTTCCGGTGCGATTGAATCCCAATGGACGGAGCCTGTGCACGGCGCACTCGATACAACGATCGGCGGCAATACGCGCTATCAGATTGAAGATCTTGTCTCCACCACGATGCGGCATGTGAAAAAGTAAGAGGAAACCAAAATAAAGTTCTGTAAAATAGACTTTTATGGATGGTTTTCACTGTGTAAATTTCCGCATTTGCGGATAAATTATAATAGGAGGACTTGTTTTATGAAGCGAATTTTGGCAATGATCCTGTGCTTGGCAATGGTTCTTGTCGTTTTTCTGATGGCAGGCTGCGACAAAACCAAGCCTGAGGATACGACAAAGGCTCCAGACAACAGCACACCGACGCAATCGGACACCGACGAGACGACAAAACCGCAGGATTCGGAGGATACTACGAATGGTTCTGACGATTCGGAGAACACTTCTTCTGATATCCCGCCGGAAACGGAACCGGACGGTCTCAGCAAACTTCCCGGCTATGAGGATGTCGATTTCAGAGGACAGACCTTTAGAATTGCGGCACATAACGGCGCTTCCGATCAATGGGCATGCGACTATGAGATATACTCCGAGGGTACGGATACGCTCAGCGTGGCAGTCCGCAGAAGAAACGATTTGATGAAGAAGTTATACAACTGCAACATCGAGCTTATTTCTACGGATTCGCCGAGCAGCCTTGCCTTGGCTGATGTGACGGGCAATCAGCATACCATTGATATGTATGCCAACAAATACAATATGGGCGATCCGATCAATCGGTATAATCTCGCCTCCTTTAACATCAATTTTGAAAATCCCTGGTGGGACCAGACCTTTGTTGACACCTACACCATAAAGGACAACAGCGGGGCTGACACTATGTGGGCATGTGTGGGTGATTTTGCGGTCTCCGCATACCGCGCGGCTCATGCGATCATCTATAATCGAACGATATACGAGACGGCGGGCATTACCGATAACGTATATGAACTTGTAAAAGACAAAAAATGGACGATGGATAAGTTTGTCGAAATGTGCAAGATGGCTGCGACGGATAACGACGGTAACTCCGAACTCCATTATTCGGAAGGCGATATTATGGGATGGGTCAGAACCGGCCATGCGACGCACGGTATGCATGTTGCATCTGGGCTTTCCATTATCACCAATGAGAACGGGGCATTGAAGCTGGAGATGACGGAAAACGCCGGCGCATGGAATGATGTTATTGATAAAGCGATTTCGGTTTGGTCTATACAGGAAAGCGAGACGCTTGCTTATACTTCTGTGCATGACGCCATTAAAAATGGAAAGGCTCTTTTTGCCTCTGAGGTTATCGGTACACTTGAGGTGGTAAAGGATGCGGACGTTTCTTTGGGTCTTCTTCCTTATCCTCTTTACAGTGAGACACAGGAAAATTATGCCCACTATGTCGACAATCATTTGATGTATTATGTCGTTCCGACTTCTGTTCCGGATATTGATGTGATCAGCGACTTTATGGAGCTTTTCGCATATCATTCCAGATATATCGTTCGTTCTGCTTGGATCGACGTTTATAGCTATGAGTATTGCAGCGATGTGGATTCCGGCGATATGCTTGACATTATTTTGGATAGCCGCACCTATGATCCCGCATATCTCCTTTGGATATACGAGGGCGATATCAGCGGTATGATATCCACCGGTAAGAACAATCTTACAAAATGGGCTGACAGAACAGCCGCTACGATTCAGCAGTCGATCAGCAACTATATTGTTGCGATCACCAACGCCAATCAGTGAGGATCTGATTCAAAAAAAGAGCTTGTCTTATGACAAGCTCTTTTTTGTGTAGATAAGGGAATGACATGTAATTTTTTGAAGAATAAACAAAAGAGAGCCCGACAGGGCTCTCTTTTGTTTTTCGTCAATTTTCTTTGGGAAGTGCGTCTTTTCTTGAAAGATTGATTCTTCCTTTTTCATCGGTTCCAAGGAATTTGACGGTGACTTTATCGCCGACGGAAACGACATCCTCGACATTTTCCACCCGTTTCGTATCGAGCTTGGAGATGTGGACGAGTCCTTCTTTGCCGGGTGCAATCTCGACAAATGCACCGATGGGAATGATTCTCGTGACGGTTCCGGTATAACAGCAGCCTTCGACAGGCTCAAAGACGATGGCGTCGATGATGCCTTTGGCTTCTTTTGCGGCTTCGGTGTTGACGGCAAGGATATAGACGGTTCCGTCGTCCTCAATATCGATCTTCGCGCCGGTTTCGGCGACGATCTTTTGAATGATTTTTCCGCCTGTTCCGATGACGTCGCGGATTTTATCGGGATTGATCTTCATGATGATCAGCTTTGGCGCATATTTGCTGATGTCGGGACGCGGGGCGGGAATGGCTTTCAGAATGATATCGTCGATGATATAATCTCTGCCTTTATGCGTGGTTTCCAACGCCTGCTTGATGATTTCGGGCGTAAGTCCGTCGATTTTGAGGTCCATCTGAATCGAAGTAATGCCTTTATGCGTGCCGGCAACCTTGAAATCCATATCGCCATAGAAATCTTCGAGACCCTGAATATCGATCATCGTGTCCCAGCTGCCGTCTTCCGCTGTAATAAGTCCGCAGGAAATACCGGCGACGGGCGCTTTGATCGGTACACCGGCGTCCATGAGCGCAAGCGTCGAGCCGCAGACCGAAGCCTGAGAGGTGGAGCCGTTGGAGCTTACGACCTCGGAAACAAGGCGCAGCGCATACGGAAATTCCTCCTTGGAGGGAAGAACCGGAACGAGGGAACGCTCGGCAAGCGCGCCGTGTCCGATCTCACGTCTGCCGGGCGAACGAAGCGACTTCGCTTCGCCGGTCGAATAGCCGGGCATGTTGTAATGGTGCATGTAGCGCTTTTCGGTTTCGTCGTCAAGACCTTCGAGCATCTGTGCGTCACTGATAGGACCGAGTGTTGCGACGGTCAGAACCTGTGTCTGTCCACGGGTGAAAAGTCCGGAACCGTGAGTGCGGGGCAGAACGCCGACCTCGGCGGCAAGCGGACGGATCTCATCCATACGGCGGCCGTCTACGCGCTTCTTATCGACGAGAAGCCAGCGGCGGACGATTTTTTTCTGAATCTTATAGATAAGCTCGGGGAGCATGACGTCCAGCCCCTCGTATTTCTCGGAAAATTTTTCAAGGATATCGTCCTGAATGGGCTGCATTTTGGCATCGCGGACATTTTTGTCGTCGGTGTCAAGTGCTTCCATGACGGCGCTTTCACAGTAAGCGAAAATTTCGTCGAACATATCATGGTCAAGCTCGCAGGAGGGATACTCAAATTTCGGCTTGCCGACCTCGGCGATGATGGAATTGATAAAAACAAGCAGCTTTTTGATTTCCTCATGCGCGAACATGATGGCATTATACATATCGTCGTCGGAAACCTCGCGGGCGCCTGCCTCAATCATGACGACTTTCTTTTCGGAAGCGGCGACCGTGAGTTCAAGCGTGCTGACCTTGCGCTCCTCATAATTCGGATTGAGAACGGGCTTGCCGTCCACAAGACCGATGAACGCACCGCCGATCGGTCCGTTCCACGGGATATCCGAAATAGACAGCGCGATGGAAGCGCCGATCATCGCCGTAATTTCAGGCGAACAGTCGGGGTCGACGGACATGACCGTCAGCGTCAGCGCGACATCGTTGCGCAGATCCTTCGGGAAGAGAGGACGAATCGGACGGTCGATGACACGGCTTGTCAGAACAGCCTTTTCCGAAGGCTTGCCTTCACGGCGGAGGAATCCGCCCGGTATTTTGCCTACGGAATACATTTTTTCATCATAATCGACGGAGAGGGGAAGGAAATCGATACCGTCGCGCGGCTTCGCGGAAGCGGTAGCGCACGCGAGAATGACGGTTTCCCCATAACTGATCATACAGGAGCCGTTGGCGAGTCCTGCGACCTTGCCGGTTTCCACCTTGAGCGGCCGGCCGGCGTATTCAAACTCGAATACTTTGTAATTCTCGAACATTTTTTGTCTCCTTTTTGTTATAGTATTTATTTTCAGGCAAAAAATATCCGAGATTGTTTAGCACTTAAATACGATGCGGAGCTTCCGAACCATATTTAACTGCTATACAAAATCGTCTATTTCCCGCCATGATTTCACAAGGGATGAAACGATGAAAAGGGACGAACGACAGTCCGTCCCTTTCCGAAGGGCTTATTTACGGATGCCGAGCTTTTCGATGATAGCGCGATAGCGTTCGATATCCTTTTTCTGAAGATAACCGAGAAGGTTTCTTCTTTTACCGACCATTTTGAGCATGCCGCGGCGGCTGTGATGGTCGTTGTGATTTCTTTTGAGATGCTCGGTGAGTTCGTTGATTCTTGCGGTCAGAATCGCAATCTGCACCTCAGGAGAGCCGGTATCGCCCTCATGTGTCTGATTGGATGCGATGATAGCCTGTTTGGTTTCTTTTTGCATGATTTTCACCTCATAAATTTTTTTGCAGTCCGTTTTCCCAGCGAGCGGCGGGTGAAAATGCTCATAGGAAGAGCCTTTATCCGCAGACCGAGAGAACGGATACATACAATGTTTATTTTATCATAGGGTTCCCGAAATGTAAAGTCTTTTTTCAAAAAAATAAAAAATTTTCCGTAAGTTTCCGAAAATTCTAAAATATATGTTGCAAAAGCTCTGCCTTTGATGTAAAATATAAATATGTTAGCAATAAAAGCGGATTTTGCGGGAATCCTGCGAATCTGCGGAAAAGAGGATAGAAAATGGGCATTGTAACCACTACCGAAATGTTCAAGAAAGCATATGAGGGCGGATATGCCGTCGGCGCTTTCAACATAAACAACATGGAGATCATTCAGGCGATTACGGAGGCGGCTGCCGAGGAGAAATCCCCGGTGATTCTGCAGGTATCCGCTGGTGCGAGAAAGTATGCAAAGCATGCGTATCTGATGGCGCTTGCCAAAGCGGCGGTTGAGGATACCGGTATCGACCTCGCGCTCCATCTTGACCACGGAGCGGATTTTGAAATCTGCAAATCCTGTATCGACGGCGGATTCTCTTCCGTCATGATCGACGGTTCCAAATATTCGTTCGAGGAAAACATCGAGCTTACGAAAAAGGTCGTCGAATACGCGCATGCACACGGCGTTGTCGTTGAGGGCGAGCTTGGGAAGCTGGCCGGCGTCGAGGACGACGTCAATGTATCGGCTGACGACGCGATGTATACCAATCCCGCCGAGGTCGAGGAATTCGTGACGAGAACCGGCGTCGATTCGCTGGCTATCGCGATCGGCACAAGCCATGGCGCATATAAATTCAAGGGAGAACCGAGACTTCGTTTTGACATTCTCGACGATGTTGCGCACAGACTTCCGGGCTTCCCGATCGTTCTGCACGGCGCTTCTTCCGTCATTCCGGAGCTTGTGACGGAAATCAACAGCTGCGGCGGCAATCTTTCCGGTGCAAAGGGCGTTCCGGAGGAGCTGCTTCGCAAGGCCGCGACAATGGCGGTCTGCAAAATCAATATCGATTCCGATATCCGTCTTGCGATGACGGCCGGCATTCGCCGCGTGATGACCGCACAGCCTGACGTTTTCGATCCGAGAACCTATCTCACGGTCGGCAGAGAAGAAGTCAAGAAGATGGTCAAGCACAAATTTACGGCTGTCCTCGGCTCTAACGGCAAGGCATAATTTTCAACATCTCGGGGCTGGCGTGTTCTGCGGCAGCCCCTTTTTTATGGCATTCCAGCTGTAAGGAAAAATGGCTTGGAGAAACGGAGAAAATCGATGGGCGCATATGCAAACGGAACGATTGACAATGGAAAAAGCAGAGTTTCCGTTCGGGCAGAATCCGGAACAAGGCTTCTTGACGTCCTGCGTGCGGCAGGCGTTGAAATCGCCGCACCCTGCGGCGGAAACGGAACCTGCGGGAAATGCCGTGTGAGGGTGACGGGCGTGCTTTCCGAAATGGGAGACGACGAACGGTGTTTTCTCGGCGAAGAGGAGACTGCCCGCGGTATCCGTCTTGCCTGCAAATGCCGGGTGCTGGATGATTTTGAAGTACATTTGGAAGAGGATGTCCTGCATGTGGAGACGGATTATAAGACGGTTTCCTATACGCTGTCACCGATGATTCGCGCGATGAGAGAGGCGTTGAAAACAACATTTTTCTTTGACGGAGAACCACTTGATACGGCTGCACCGGATGCGGCAAACCTTGGACTTGCCGTTGATATCGGTACGACGACGGTCGCGGTATATCTCTGCGATATGGATATGGGCAGGGTCGTGGGAACGTGTGGCTTCCGCAATCCGCAGGCATCGTATGGCGCCGATGTCATTTCCCGTATCGACAAAATTATGAAGGAGCCTGCCGCGCTGAAAGAAGAGCAGCGGCTTATCATAGAGGCAATCGGTAGGACCGCGGCGGAGCTTTGCGCCGCCTGCGGCTGTACGGTCGCGGATGTGCGTGCGGCGGTTTTCTGCGGAAATACCGTGATGCAGCATATTGCGGCCGGAATCGACCCTTCGAGCATTGCCCGCGCGCCGTTCACGGCACCGACGCTTTTCGGGGAATTTTACCGTGCCGATGCGGTTGGACTTCCGATTTTTCCCGCGGCTCCGATTTATTTTTCACCGTGCTTTGCGTCCTATGTCGGTGGGGATATCGCCTGCGGCATGATTGCTGCGGGGCTGGACCGTCCTTCGGACAATGTCTTGTTCATCGATATCGGGACGAACGGGGAAATCGGTCTTTCCACAAAAAACGGACTGTATTTTTGTTCGGCGGCGGCAGGTCCCGCCTTTGAAGGCGCGCATATCGAATGCGGTATGGCGGGGACTGCCGGCGCCGTGAGCGAAGTTTTCCTTGACGG
This sequence comes from uncultured Eubacteriales bacterium, assembly GCA_934446365.1. Classification (GTDB taxonomy): domain Bacteria; phylum Bacillota; class Clostridia; order Oscillospirales; family CAG-272; genus QALR01. Next base: position 267,249 of record CAKSDZ010000001.1, read on the forward strand.
GGACGGAATCGCATACCGCACGGTCGGAGACGCGGCGCCTGCCGGTATCTGCGGATCGGGCATCATCGACGCCGCCGCTGTCATGCTGGACGCCGGACTGCTCGACGAAACCGGACGGATTACCGACAAAGACGAAGCCGGCAAGTATGCTTCCTACATCGGAGAGGACGCGGACGGCGATCTGACTTTTGTCATAGATTCGGAACATTCCGTCTATATGACGGGGAAGGATATCCGCGAGGTTCAGCTTGCGAAGGCTGCAATCTGTGCGGGGATTTATACGCTGCTGGACAAAGCGGGGCTGTCTCTTTCCGATATAACGTCGGTCGTGCTTGCGGGCGGCTTCGGTTCTCATATCAATAAGGCGAGCGCGTGCAGGATCGGCCTGATTCCTCAGGCGCTTGACGGGAAGATCGTTTCTGCCGGCAATACCGCAGGCGCGGGCGCCGTTGCGATTTTGCTTGGAAAGGAGCCGCGCGAAGCGGCAAAGACGATCTGTGGGAAGTCTGATTATACCGAGCTTTCTCAGAGTGCGTTCTTCATGGAAAAATATATTGAGGAAATGATGTTTGAAGAAACCATAGGCGGATAATATATACGCGAGTATAAGATGATATATGCTTATGTATAAAATAAAAAATACAAACGTATAAATTATTAAATACAAACGTATAAAATTCTGGGGGATGAAAAAAGTGAAAGGAGGGGACAAAATGGGAAATGTCGTATGGACGCCCGCGCAGCGGGATGCCATTTTTTCGCGCGGGAAATCCGTCGCCGTTTCTGCGGCGGCCGGTTCTGGAAAAACCGCCGTTTTGACAAGGCGGATTATCGAGCGCGTCTGCGCACCGGACGGCTCCGGCGATCTTTCGCGTATTCTTGTCGTCACCTTTACCAAAGCTGCCGCCTCCGAGCTTGTTTCCCGTATCTCCGATGCGCTCGCGGACGAGCTTGCAAAACATCCCGAAAATCGGCACATTTATTCGCAGAGCCTGCTTGTATCGTCCGCGCATATCAGCACGATTCACAGCTTTTGCCTTGAACTCATTCGGACCAATTTTCAAAAGCTGGGGGTTCCTGCCGATTTTTCCGCGGCGGACGAAACGGAAATCACGCTGATGATGAAACGGCTCGCGGACGAGCTGATTTCCGATTATTTTGAAGGGGAAATCTCCCCCGATGAGGAAAAAATCGAGGATTTTGCCAGATTTGCGGATACCTTTGGAGACATCTCGAATATGGAGAAGCTTTCGGAGACGATGCTTTCTCTCTATCGGTCTTTGTCCTCGACGGCCGGCTTTCTCGACAACATCGACCGTTTTCGGCTTGCCTACGAAAAGGCGGCGGCTGACGGCTTCGACGGCAGCGTGTGGGAACAGTCGCTCCGCGCCTATCTTGCGGATTTTCTCCGCCATTATAAAACGATATACGTGCAGGCGCTTGCATACATTGCGGCAAACGACCTGTATGCGAAATATACCGATGCATTTTCGCATGATTTGTCTTATGTGGAAAAACTTTTGTATTTGGCGGAAAACGGCAGCTCCTATCAAGCGTTATCAGAGGCGCTCGCTTCATATTCGCCGGTCAAGCTTGCCGCGGTGCGCGGTGTCTCCGGCGATGAGACGATGAATACCTATAAGGGGGCACGCACCGAATTTGCAAAGGAGCTGCGTCGGATATCCGCGGAATATTACAGCTTTTCGGATGAGGCTCTCCGGACGGCGCTTGCCGAAACGGCGGAGCTGCTCCGCGATCTTGCCGCGTTCCTTTGTACCTTTGATAAGCGTTTTTCCGAAGAAAAACGGCGACGCAGGATCATAACCTTTGCGGATATGGAACGGTATGCGCTTGCTCTGTTATGGGATAAAACGGTGGGAGCGCCGACCGAGCTTGCACGGTCGCTGCAAAATTCCTTTGATGAAATTTACATAGACGAATATCAGGACACCAATGAAATACAGGATATGATTTTCCGGCTGATTTCCCGTGGGAACAACCGGTTTTGCGTCGGCGACGTCAAGCAGAGCATTTATTCATTCCGCGGCGCCGAGCCGTCGATTTTCGAGGCGGAGCTTTCGGCACGTCCGAAGTATGATAAGGCTTGTCCGCAGGAGGCTGTCAAGATTTATTTATCGGAAAATTTCCGTTCGTCGGCGGAGATTCTCGATTTCTGTAATGGGATTTTTGAAAAGCTGATGAATGCGGATGCCGTCCGATATGGAGAGGATGAGCGGCTGAACTGCGGCACCGGCCGTCACGGCGCGTTTCCGGAGATTTGTCTGCTTGCAAAGCCGGAGGAGGACGAGGAGGATGAAAGTTCCGATGCGGAGGCGGATTATGTCGCAGGGCGGATATCGGAGCTTCTTGGGAGCGGAAAAAAAGCGGACGGATCTCCGGTGAGACCGTCCGATATCGTGATTCTGCTGCGAAGCGCCGCTTCTTCCTCTTCCGTGTATGAGGATGCCCTGAAAAAAAGGGGAATCCCATGCAGAAACACGGCGGCGATCGAGTTTTTTGAAAGTCCGGAAGTGCTTCTCATGCTGTCGCTTCTGAATGTGATAGACAATCCGGCGCGGGACATTTATCTTGCTGCCGCACTGAAAAGTCCTTTGTACGGCGTGACGCTGGACGAGCTGATGTTTCTTCGCCGTCACTCTCCGGAGGGGACGCTGTTTCAGGCCCTTTGCAGATTCACCGAGGAGACGGGTTTTGCCAAGGGAGAAAAATTCCTGCGCGACAGGGAAGCGTATGCACGGCTTTCGGCGGAGCTTCCATGCGACAAGCTGATTTGGCAGATTTATACCGACACCGGCATCTTCTCGATTTTAACGTCCGACCGGGAAAAACCGGTATATGAGACAGAACAGGCGAGGGCAAATCTCGTCATGCTGTATCAATATGCGCGCGGCTTCGAGCGCGGCGGCTTCAAGGGCCTTTCCGGATTTATTTCCTTTATCAACGATGTGATTGCAAACAAGGAGAAGCTGGATATTTCCCAGTTCGCCTCGCCCGGAGAAGTCGTGAATATTATGACGATCCATAAATCCAAAGGACTTGAATTTCCGATTTGCTTTGTCTGCGGCATGTCGCGCCGGTTCCATTTTCCCGAGCAGCGGAATAAAACGGTTTATCACGCAAGACTTGGCATATCCGTCAAGCTGTCGGCGGAATCGGGGCTTGTCAGAATGGATACCCCGATGCGCATGGCCTCGCTGCTCGACCTCCGTCTGCGTGCGGTGGACGAGGAGCTGCGCGTGCTCTATGTCGCGCTGACGAGAGCAAAGGAGCGTCTCATCATCACGGCGGCGGTAAAGGCGGAGGATATCGATTCCGGAAAATTCGAGCTTTCGTCTGTGAACGGAAAATATGCGCTTGAAAGCCGATTTTTCTCCGCTTATTCGCTAAGGCGCGCCGGAAGCTATTTTGAGCTGCTCATGGCTGCGGCGGCAGGGAATCCGGCGAGATGCCGAATCCTATATCCCGCTTCCGATACCATACCGGAGAACGAGAACAAGACGGCGGCGGAATCGCACGATATGGAAGAAACGGTAGAGGATATCACCTATTTTGAGGCGAAAAAGCTGGTTTCGGAACGGCTGGATTTTGATTATCCTTACCGCAGGCTGTCGAAAATACCTTCAAAGCTTTCCGTCTCGAAGCTCTATCCCGGCGTGCTTGACGAATCCGACGGAGCAGAGGAGGACGCGGAGCCTCCGACGGCGGTTCCGATGCCTCACTTCCTCATGCGGGAGCCGGATGAAAATATCACGGCGGCGGAGCGCGGAACGGCGATGCATACCTTTATGCAGTTCTTCGACTTTGAGAGCGTGAAGAAGCTTGGGATTGCGGGTGAAATTGACCGTCTTGTGGAGAATCGGTTTTTGTTCTCCTCCGATAAGGAAAAGATGGATATCGCAAAGCTTACGGCGTTTTTTGAAAGCCGGCTTGCCCGCGAGATGATGTCTGCCGATCGCATATATCGGGAAAAACGGTTCATGATTAAATATCCCGCGGCGCTCTTTACCGAGGAGGAGGCAGACAAATCCGCGCTGGCGGGCGAGAAGCTGCTTGTTCAGGGCGTAATCGACTGTGCGTATTTTAACGAGGCGGGCGAGCTGATCCTCGTCGATTATAAGACGGATTCTTTTTCCGCATCGACGAAACGTGCGCAGGTCGAAGCGGTGCTGAAAAAACGTCATTCGAGACAGCTCGGTTATTATAAGCTGGCTTGTGAAAGGCTGTTCGGCATGCTTCCGGCGCACACCTATCTTTATTCATTCGCTTTAAATGATGTTGTGGAAATTTAGGCCTTATAGGCTTATAATAGAAAGGGAGGCTATATGAAAAATACTGCCGTAAAGAAAAAATCGGGACTTGTCTATCTGCTGGCGCTTTTGCCGGTATTGTCCGTGGGCGTCTATCTTCTGCTGATGGCGTTCGGTCAAACGGAGGATTTTGCGATACTCGGAATCCTCGCTTTTGCCGCAGCCGTTCTGATATGGGGCTTTGCCGGCGCGCTGTTTGCCAAATCGGGCGTCTCTTTTGGGAAATCCGCACTGATTGCCAATGCTCTGCCGATTCTCAGCACAGTCGTTTATACCGTTATCTATGTCATTGCAAAATTTTCCGATTCCGAAGCTTTGGTAAATGCGGCCGAGATCATCGGCGGACTGGGGACGGGTGTGCTCGGTTTCTTTGGAACCATGCTTTACGTGATCATTCCGCTTGCACTTTTTGAGGTCTATGTAAATTTGGTTTTCTGCGTATTGGTATTCTCGGTGGGATATGCTATCGGAGCATCCGGACGGGCAAAGAAAAAGCAGCTGCGAAATTGATAAAAATCTCGTAACAAAAAGAAGCCTCCTTCATAATATGATAACAGGTAGGGGAAATCCTTTTTGAGATTTCTTCCTATATCAATTTTAAAGATTAAATGTTCATATTTGCTGACATCGTTGGCGAAGGGAGGAAATTTTTATGAACTGTCTGTGCAATCTTTTTGACAATAACAACTGCCTTTGGATCATTGTTATTGCGGTCATCGTGCTTTGCTGCTGCTGCGGTTAAGCCGGAAAAATAGAAAAATACGGGCGTGCCGTTGAGGCTCGCCCGTTTTCTATTTGGCGTCTTCAGACGTGGAAATAAACCCCCGGTTCTACCGGGGGAAGGAAAAAAGCTTCAGCGAAGAAAAAACGGCGAGCTAGAAGCAAGCCGAAAACTCCATGGTATAATAAAAGCGGTTTGACACCGCAAAACTATGGAGGAAAAGATGAAAGAAAATAACGAAATCAAAAGCACGGCACATTCAAAGTACAGATGCCAATATCATATCGTATTTGCACCGAAGTTCAGGCGAAAAGAAATATATGGGCAGTTGAGGAAAGATATTGGAGAGATTTTGAGAAAGCTGTGCGAACAGAAAGGGGTAGAGATCATAGAAGCAGAAGCATGTCCAGACCACATACATATGCTCGTGAGTATTCCACCCTATCTAAGTATAGCACAATTCATGGGATATCTCAAGGGGAAAAGCAGTTTGATGATATTTGATCGACATGCAAATCTGAAATACAAGTACGGATCGAGAAATTTCTGGTGCAGGGGATATTACGTGGACACAGTAGGAAGAAACAAGAAAGTAATCGCGGAATATATCCGAAACCAATTAGAAGAAGATTATACATTGGATCAAATGTCGATCAAAGAATATACAGACCCGTTTACGGGTGGCAAGAATAGTAATGCATAAAAAAGACAGCTGCACGTGAGCGGCTGCCTGTGATTATAATGCGGTGTCAAACTTTCTGGGCCCCTTTAGGGGTTCTGCCTGTACTTGCCTCTTTTAGGGGCTGTCCAAGCCACCGGTTTACCGGTGGTTATGACTTATAGATTTTTTATGTATGCGTCAATCGATTCTGCCGCCTTTTTGCCGGCTTCCATGGCGAGGATGACCGTCGCGGCACCCGTCACGGCATCTCCTCCGGCAAATACGCCCGTGCGGGAGGTCTTTCCGCCGTCGTCCGCGACAATGCAGCCTTTTGGCGTTGTGTCGAGCTTCTGCGTTGTGGATTTGATCAGAGGATTGGGAACCGTGCCGATGGCCATGATTACGGCATCAACCTCCAAAGTGAATTCGGAATCCGGCTTGCGCACTGGACGCCTGCGTCCGGAGGCATCCGGCTCTCCCAGCTCCATTTGTGCACATTCGACGGCACGGACGTGGCCTGCTTCGTCTCCGAGGATTTTTTCCGGATTGCTGAGCAGACAAAACTCGATGCCCTCCGCAATCGCATGGTGGACTTCCTCGCGTCTTGCGGGAAGCTCCTCCATACTGCGGCGATAGATGACATAAACCTTTTCCGCGCCCATGCGCTTTGCGCAGCGCGCGGCGTCCATCGCCACATTGCCGCCGCCGACCACCGCGATTTTCTCCGCTTTTTTAATCGGCGTATCATATTCGTCAAGATACGCTTTCATGAGATTGATTCTCGTCAGGTATTCATTGGCAGAGAAAACGCCGAGAAGATTTTCTCCCGGAATCCCCATGAACTGCGGCAGACCGGCGCCGCTTCCGATGAAAACCGCCTCGAAGCCTTCGTCGAAAAGATCGTCAACGGAAAGGGAACGGCCGACGATGGCATTGGTTACGATTCTGACACCGCGTGCGGTCAGCCCGTCGATTTCCTCCTGTACGATTTCCTTTGGGAGCCGGAATTCCGGTATGCCGTAGACAAGCACACCGCCCGCCTTGTGAAACGCTTCGAACACGGTCACGTCGTATCCTTTGTTGGCGAGGCTGCCGGCGCAGGTGAGTCCGGACGGGCCGGAACCGACGACCGCTACCTTGTGCCCGTTTTTTTGCGGTGGGACCGCGTTTTTGTCCCCATTTTTATGGCTCCTGTGATAATCGGCGGCGAAGCGTTCGAGCGCGCCGATTCCGACAGGCTCTCCCATCCTGCCGCGCACGCATTTGCCTTCGCACTGGTTTTCTTGGGGACATACTCTGCCGCATATCGCGGGAAGCAGATTGGTCGAGGTGATGACCTCATAAGCGCTGCCGATATCGCCTTCTTTGATTTTTTGAATAAATTCCGGAATGCGGACGCCTACGGGACATCCCGCCATACACGGCGCATTTTTACAGGCGAGGCATCGCGCGGCCTCTGCCGCGGCATCCTCTGCGGTGTACCCAAGCGCGACCTCATCAAAGTTGTGGGCGCGCCGCGAAGCTTCCTGCTCCGGCATCGGCGTTTTTTTCGATTTTAAATCAGCCATGACGGGTACCTCCTGTAAGCCGGCAGACATGCGCCGCCTCTTCTTCTTTGTAATATCCGTTCCGCTTGATGAGTTCATCCCAGTCCACGAGCTGTCCGTCGAATTCCGGACCGTCCACGCAGGCAAACCGTGTTTTGCCGTCCACGGTGACGCGGCATCCGCCGCACATACCGGTTCCGTCGATCATGATCGGATTGAGAGAAACGACGGTTTTGATTCCATAGGGAGCTGTCACCGCACAGACAAATTTCATCATGGGAGCCGGACCGATTGCCACGACCTCGTCGTAATGGATGCCGGAATCGATCAGCTCCTTCAATTTATTGGTCGTAAAGCCCTTTTCGCCATAGGAGCCGTCGTCCGTCGTGATATAAAGATTCGAGCAGGCGCGCATTTCCTCCTCGAGGATGACGATGTCGCGGCTGCGGAAGCCGGCGATCATATCGACCTCGGCGCCTGCCTCATGCAGAGCTTTGGCGACCGGATAGGCGATGGCGCAGCCGACGCCGCCTCCTACTACGGCGACGCGGGAAAAGCCTTCGACCTCGGACGGCTTGCCAAGAGGACCTGCAAAATCGAGAATCGTATCGCCCTCGGAAAGCGCGGCAAGCTTCTTTGTGGAGGCGCCGGCCGGCTGGAACATGACGGTTACGGTGCCTTTTTTGCGGTCATAGTCCGCAATCGTGAGCGGTATACGCTCGCCAAACTCATCGATGCGGAAAATGATGAACTGGCCGGCAAGACATTTTTTCGCGACAAGAGGCGCTTCGACCACCATTTCGATTGTGGTTTTTGCTTCATTCAGATAGCGTTTTTTGAGAATCGGATACATGATTGCCTCCCGAATGTGAGGATTGTTTTTGCTTTTTCTATTTATTATAGCACCCGTTTTTGCGATTGTAAAGGGTATATGCGAAGAATTTGCGGAAAATCATTTTTAACTTTACAAGATAGAGAATTTACGATATAATATAATTGTAGAAAGCAAATGGATAACGATGCCGAATCAAGTATAAGGAGATCGGTTATGTGGTGGCTGTTTTTATTGGTTCCCTTGGCGGTTGTCATTTTGTTTCCATATATAAGAATGGGACTTTTCCGACTTTCTTTTTCATTCCGTCTTCGCCGGCTTTGTAGAAAACAGAATTATCGCCTAATTCCGACCCATTTCTTTTGGATGTTCGGAAAAACAGGCGATCGCCGATGTGATTTTTACATAGAAATGCAGGACAAGATTTTATCTGTCAAGCTGTGTGGTTGTCTGTTCCGGCGAAGCAATTTTCATTATATCGACCGTACGCATTATGCCATACAGTCACTTCGGTTTTCTTTGGCTTGTCCCCGCTTTTCTATTCCATATCAAATGCAAAGCAAACCGGAATATGATTTCGGATATGGCTTTCCGAAAGATGGGGCAAAAAATATCTGTCCGATTCTTTTGATGCTGCCTGTTTTTTCGACTGTGACAAAGGAAGCTGACGGAGAAAAGCTCCCGGTCGGAAACGGAGACGATATAGGCGAGGCGATCTTCTATACAAAAAACGGATTCTGGAACTTTCTTGACAGAAGAACGGAAACCGGCGCGATTGAAAAAATCGCATGAAATAAAACCACAGTCATAAGGCTGTGGTTTTCACTTTTCTCGCGTGATTTCCGGTTGTGATGCAGCGATGCCGAGCAAGAATCTTCTGTGGTTATTGGAGTGCAAATCTCATGACGCAAGGATTTTTTCCGCCGCTGTCCAGTGGGGAGGAGAGGATTTCAAGTGTTTTTAATTTTACGCCGAGCATGATTTCATAATGATGCTTAAAATGTCCTGCGCAGCAGAAGCAATAATTTTTGGATACGCTGTAATCATATTTGAGCCCGTTGAAATTGGAGCATGCGCATAAAAATTTCTCTCCGTTTGAGTAGCTGACAGCTCTTACGGTTATCGTCCCATCTTCATTTTTAACGGGACATCCCGTGTAAGGAACACCTTTGATTCGTTCAAGCTTTTCATCGATCGAAAGATTCATGTTTTCTTTTGAGAAGGCCTTTAAAACTTTTTCCCTTGACCCTCCTTTGCAGCAGGCATTCCATTCAAGGATATCTTGGAGCTTTTGTATCTTGGCTACGGTATCGCTGTCGACATTGAATTTTTCAAGGGATTCTCTGAATTTTTCCGGACACGGCATTTTTATCTCTCTTAATCTGCTTTTTCCTCCTGCTGTCCTCGGGAATACCAATTATTATAGCATGATACAAGCGGATTTACAATGAAAATATAATTGTTGGTAAGGGATATATGAAAAAATACCCGCAGAAAATCTCTGCGGGTATTTTTGTATATTCGGAAAATCAGTTGCCGTCCTTGATAGCTGCCTGAGCCGCCGCCAGTCTTGCGATCGGCACACGGAACGGAGAGCAGGATACATAGGTGAGTCCGATCTTGTGGCAGAATTCCACGGTGGACGGATCGCCGCCGTGCTCGCCGCAGATGCCGAGCTTGATGTCGGGACGTGTGGAACGTCCGAGTTCGCAGGCCATTTTTACGAGCTTGCCGACGCCGGTCTGGTCGATCTTGGCGAACGGATCGTTCTCGTAAATCTTCTTTTCATAGTATGCGCCGAGGAACTTGCCCGCGTCGTCACGGCTGAAGCCGAACGTCATCTGCGTCAGGTCATTGGTGCCGAACGAGAAGAACTCCGCATCCTTTGCGATTTCATCCGCGGTAAGCGCCGCACGCGGGATCTCGATCATGGTACCGACCTTGTAGTGCATATCGGAGCCGGCTGCGCTGATTTCCGCGTCCGCGGTTTCGCAGACGATGGTCTTAACGTAATGAAGTTCTTTGACCTCGCCGACAAGAGGAATCATGATTTCCGGAACGATATTCCAGTCCGGATGTGCCTTTTTGACATTGATTGCGGCACGGATGACTGCTCTTGTCTGCATTTTTGCGATTTCCGGATAGGTCACGGCGAGACGGCAGCCGCGATGTCCCATCATCGGGTTGAATTCGTGCAGGGAGACGATGATTGCCTTGATGTCGGCAACGGTTTTGCCTTGTGTCTGAGCGAGAAGCTCGATATCCTTTTCCTCGGTCGGAACGAACTCGTGGAGCGGGGGATCGAGGAAGCGGATCGTGACGGGACGGCCTTCCATCGCCTCATAGAGCTTCTCGAAGTCGCCCTGCTGCATCGGAAGCAGCTTATCGAGCGCGGCTTCTCTCTGTTCTACGGTGTCAGAGCAGATCATCTCGCGGATTGCGGCGATTCTGTCGCCGTCGAAGAACATGTGCTCGGTACGGCAGAGACCGATGCCCTCGGCGCCGAGTTCAAACGCTTTCTTCGCATCGCGCGGCGTGTCGGCGTTGGTTCTTACTTGGAGCTTGCGGTATTTATCCGCCCAAGCCATGATTCTGCCGAACTCGCCGACGATGGTGGCATCGACGGTCGGAATCTGTCCGTCGTAGATATTGCCGGTGGAGCCATCGATGGAGATATAATCGCCTTCATGGTAGGTCTTGCCGGCGAGAACGAATTTTTTGTTTTCCTCGTCCATGTTGATTTCGGAGCAGCCGGAAACGCAGCAGGTTCCCATACCGCGGGCAACGACGGCCGCGTGGGAGGTCATGCCGCCGCGGACGGTGAGAATACCCTGAGAAGCCTTCATGCCCTCGATATCCTCGGGAGAGGTTTCAAGACGGACAAGAACGACTTTTTTGCCGGCGGCCTTCCAAGCTTTGGCGTCCTCTGCGGTGAATACGATCTGACCGCAGGCGGCGCCGGGAGAAGCGGCAAGCGCCTTGGCGACGGGTTTTGCTTCTTTCAGCGCTTTTGGATCGAACTGCGGATGGAGCAGGGTGTCGAGGTTGCGCGGGTCGATCATGAGAACGGCCTGCTTCTCGGTGATCATGCCTTCGTCAACGAGGTCGCACGCGATTTTGAGAGCGGCCTTTGCGGTTCTCTTACCGTTGCGCGTTTGGAGCATGTAGAGATGCTTGTCCTCGATGGTGAACTCCATGTCCTGCATGTCGTGATAGTGATTTTCAAGCGTCTGACAGATGGTCTTGAACTGCTCGAATACTTCGGGCATGATCTCGGCCATTTTGGCAATCGGCATCGGTGTGCGGACGCCGGCCACGACGTCCTCGCCCTGCGCGTTCATGAGGAACTCGCCCATGAGCTTCTTTTCGCCGGTTGCAGGGTCACGTGTGAATGCAACACCGGTTCCGGAGGTGTCGCCGAGGTTTCCGAACGCCATCATCTGTACGTTGACGGCGGTGCCCCAAGAGTAGGGGATATCGTTGTCGCGGCGGTATACGTTCGCGCGCGGGTTGTCCCAAGAACGGAATACGGCTTTGATCGCCCCCATGAGCTGTTCTTTCGGATCACTCGGGAAATCGACGCCGATTTTCGCTTTATATTCCGCTTTGAACTGATTGGCAAGCTCTTTGAGGTCGTCGGCGGTCAGCTCCACATCCTGCTTTACGCCCTTTTCCTCTTTCATTTTGTCGATGAGCTGCTCGAAATATTTTTTGCCGACCTCCATAACGACGTCGGAATACATCTGAATAAATCTTCTGTAACAGTCGTAAGCCCAGCGGGGATTGCCGGACTTTCTCGCCATAACCTCCACGACCTCTTCGTTCAGACCGAGATTTAAGATGGTGTCCATCATGCCGGGCATGGAAGCTCTTGCGCCGGAGCGGACGGATACAAGCAGAGGATTTTCATGATCGCCGAATTTTTTGCCGGTGATCTGTTCCATTTTCTCGATGTATTCCATGATCTGAGCCATGATCTCATCGTTGATTTTCTGACCGTCCTCATAGTACTGGGTGCAGGCTTCCGTCGTGATGGTGAAGCCCTGCGGAACCGGAAGACCGAGATTTGTCATTTCAGCAAGGTTTGCGCCTTTACCGCCGAGAAGCTCGCGCATGTTCGCGTTGCCTTCGGTAAAAAGGTAGACGTATTTTTTTGCCATTGTTGTTTTACCTCCGAGATTTTTTGGTTTTTGTGGATAAAATTTGAAACAAAACCTTTCCGATACGATATTATAACACAAACTTTCGGCAATATCTACACTTTTTATAAAAATTTTATAAAAAATACAAAAAAATACACAAATCGGAAGCGACGATAAAAATAATTCTTGCAAATGCGGGTTTTTAAGTGTAAAATTATAATATTTAACGGATAAACGGAGATTAGATGAATGTCGATCCAAGATTTGTTCAAAAAAATAGAGACTACAAGGACGCCGACGGGCAAACCGGAATATATCGTGGCAGGGCTTGGCAATCCCGGGAGGGAATATGCGGAAACGAGGCATAATGCCGGCTTTATGGCTCTTGATTTTATTGCCGAAAAGCTCGGCGTAAAGGCCGACCGGGCGAAGTTCGACGCGCTTTGCGTCACTGCCGGAATCGGCGGGAAAAGCGTGCTTCTCATGAAGCCGCAGACTTATATGAATTCCTCCGGAATTGCGGTTTCCGCTGCGGCGGATTATTATAAAATCCCGCCGGAGAATATTGTTGTGCTATGCGACGACATCACGCAGGCGCCCGGAAAGCTGCGTATCCGCCGCAGCGGAAGTGCCGGCGGGCATAACGGCCTCAAAAGCATCATCGGAATGCTGGATACTGAAAATTTTCCGCGCATCCGGCTCGGTATCGGGGAAAAGCCGTCGCCGGAATATGATCTTGCGGCATGGGTGACGGGAAAATTTTCCGAAGCCGACAAAAAAGCCTTGATCTCGCGCTTCGACGGGGTGTATCATGCGGTAGAGCTGATTTTAGCCGGAGACTTTGAAAAGGCGATGTGCCTTTATAATGGATAAAAAGAGATGAGCCGCAAAATGGTGCTCGGCCTGCTTTCCGACGGCGATGCCATGAACGTCAAAGCAGCCTTTGACGATAGGTTTATTCTTTCGCTTGAAGAGTTTGCCGCTTCACACCGCGGGTGGCTTGCCGAAAACGGCGTGGCTTTGCAAACATGGTATGCATGCGCGTATCGATGGGACAAGATGGGAGCGGGTGTCCGTCCGCTTTCTTACGACGCTGCGTTGGCGGCTTTGAAATCACGGGAGAGAACTGTTTTTATCATGTCCGAGGACCATGGGGATATATCTTGCAGTATGTGCGCGCTTGAAGGGTATGAAAAAAATCAAAAGGGTTTTGTTGCGCAGGTTTCTGCTCTTGCGCTCGCGGAAAGAATCGAATATGAATGGAATGAGGAATATATAAAAGAAGCCTTTTTAGGCAAAGAGAAGCTTTTGCCTGATGATTTGTATGTTTTCGATATCTGGTTTACATGGCTTCTTGTTTTTACACATGAAACCGACAAGACGGGCGCGCGGTACTGCATGTCATTCGGAATTTAAAGGAGGCGTTGGGCCAAACATATGAATATCCTGCTTGACCGTATCCGGGAAAACCGGGAATACGGTGAAATTCGGAAAGCCTTGAAGTCGCGCGGGGACGCGGCAAGACGATATCCGTCGCTTGTGACGGGACTTTGCGAGGGGGCGCTTGACGCTTTCCTCGCCGCTTGTGTTTGTGACGAAGAAAAGGGCATTCCGGCGCTTGTCTGTGCGCCGGACGAAAAAAGCGCCGCGCGCCTTTTCGGAACGCTTTCGGCGTTCGGACTGCGCGCCGCCGTCTACCCGGAGCGGGATCCGGTGCTTTATAATATCGTTTCCTCCCATGAGCTGGAGCATGAGCGTATTGCGGTTCTGACGGATCTGATTGAGGAAAGGCTGGATGTGGTGGTGACGACGCCCGGCGCTGCGCTTTCCTTTACGATTCCGGAGGAAATCCTGCGCGGTGCGACGAAAACGCTTGCCGTCGGGGACTCTATCGGCATGGAGGCGCTTGCCGCTTTTCTTGCCGAATCCGGCTATGTGCGCTCCGAGCTTGTCGACGGCAAGGGACAATTCAGCGTGCGCGGCGGTATCATCGATATCTTTCCGCCGCAGCTTGGAAATCCCGTGCGCATGGAGCTTTTCGGCGACGAAATCGATCAAATCGGCTATTTTGATGTCATGACGCAGCGCAAGACGGAGAATCTGTCGGAGGTCATGATTACCTGCGCGCGCGAAATTTTGATTTCCGAGGAAAAACGGAAGGGACTATCTGAAAAAATCCGCTCAGCGGCGGAAAGAGCGTCTTCGCCGGAAATCAGGACCTCGCTCATGCATGAATATGAAGCGCTGACCTCCGGCATGGAAATTTCATTTTCCGACAAGTATATTTCTTATATTTATCCGGAGAAAATTACGCTTCTCGATTATTTCAGACCGAATACCCTGACCTTTGCTGTCGAGAGTCCCGCGATTCTCGACAGACTCCGTGCGGATGAAGCCCACATGCTGGAAACGACGGGCGAGCTTCTGAAATCGGGACTTCTTCTCCCGAAATACAGTGAATTTTCGGCCGAAAATTCGGTTTTGCTCGCTTTTTTCGAAAGCCGTGCGGCGCTGCTGCTCAACAACTTTGTCTCTCAGTATCCGGGAAAGCTTTCCGGCATGTATTCGTTTGCCGTGCGGCCGACCCCATCGGTTTCCGGCGATTTTTCGCTGCTTTCGGAGGATATCGCCGCGTATTTGAGAAGCAAATATGCGGTGCTTCTGCTTTGCGAAAACGAGGCGGAGGCTTCGTCGATGAGGAATCTGCTAACGGAAAACGGGATTGCGGCTCTCTATTCCGCAACGCCCGATACGACGGCTCCTGCGCAGACGGTGACGGTCACAAGCTTTCCTCTCCACGGTTTTGAGATGCCGGCGGAAAAGTTCGTCTGCATTTCGCTTACGGCGGGCGGCACCAAAACGGAGAAGGCGCTGCGCCGGCATGCGGCAAAAAACGCGAAATCGTCGTCCAAGACGAGGGAAAAAATTCTTTCCTATGCCGATCTTTCGGTCGGGGATTATGTCGTCCATGAGGTGCATGGCATCGGCATCTACAAAGGCCTTGAAAGCATCCGTAGTTATGACGGTGTTCGACGGGATCATATCAAAATCCAGTATTCCGGAACGGATGTCCTATATGTCCCGTGCGAGCAGATCGATTCCGTTTCCAAATATATCGGTGCCGCGGCGGAAAACGGCGGGCTCAAGCTGTCAAGGCTCGGCGGCGCCGAGTGGACCAAGACGAAAGCCCGCGTGAAAAGCGAAGTCAAAAGCATGGCCAAGGAGCTCATCGCGCTTTATGCGGAGCGCCTGCGCCGTCCGGGATTCGCTTTTTCGCCGGACGACGAGGTGCAGCGCGAATTTGAATCCGTGTTTGAATACGAGGAGACAGACGCGCAGCTCATCGCTGCCGCCGATATCAAGCGGGACATGGAAAAGCCGGTTCCGATGGACCGTCTGCTTTGCGGGGACGTCGGCTTCGGCAAAACCGAGGTCGCGCTGCGCGCGGCCTTCAAGGCGGTGCTAAGCTCCAAGCAAGTGGCGATTCTGGTGCCGACGACGATTCTTGCGATGCAGCATTATACGACGATTGCGGCGCGTATGCGCGGCTTTCCGGTGAAGGTTTCCTACGTGTCCCGCTTCAAATCGACAGGGGAGCAGGACGCGACGCTGCGCGCGCTGCGCCGCGGAGACATCGACATCATCGTCGGAACACATAGACTTCTTTCGTCGGATGTGGAATTTCATGACCTCGGGCTTGTCATCATCGACGAGGAGCAGCGCTTCGGCGTCGCACACAAGGAGAAGCTCAAACAAATCTCGAAAAATGTGGATGTCCTGACGCTGACGGCGACGCCGATTCCGCGAACGCTGAATATGGCGATGACTTCCATTCGGGACATGTCCGTGCTCGACGAGGCGCCGGGAGACCGGCTTCCCGTGCAGACCTATGTGTTGGAGCACGACGACGTCGTGATTTTTGAAGCAATCAGGCGTGAGCTTCGCCGCGGCGGTCAGGTGTTCTATCTATATAATCGTGTGGAGACCATCCGCGAGAAAACGGCGAGAATCGCGCGTCAGTTTCCGGAGGCATCCGTCCGGTTTGCGCACGGACAGATGGAAAAGGGGGAGCTTGCCGATATTTGGCAGGCGCTTGTCGACGGGGAAATCGATATTCTCGTCTGTACGACGATCATCGAGACGGGAGTGGATGTTCCGAATGCCAACACCCTCATCATCGAGAACGCTGACCGGATGGGACTTGCACAGCTTCATCAGATCCGCGGGCGCGTCGGACGCTCCGCCCGCCGTGCGTATGCGTATTTCACCTATCCGCAGGGAAGAGTTCTGACCGAGGTGTCCGCCAAGAGGCTTCAAGCGATCCGCGATTTTACGGAGTTCGGCTCGGGCTTCAAGATCGCACTTCGCGACCTTGAAATCCGCGGCGCCGGGGATGTGCTCGGGTCGCGTCAGCACGGACACATGGAAAGCGTCGGATACGATATGTATCTGAAAATCCTGAACGACGCGGTTCTGGAAGAAAAGGGCATCGCGCCGAAGGAAAAAATCGAATGCGTCATCAATATCGGCAGAGATTCTTATATTCCGGAGACCTATATTCCGTCCGCGGCGCAGAGAATCGATATCTATAAAAAAATTGCCGCAATCGAGAACGCGCAGGATGTGGACGATATCGCAGACGAGCTGCTCGACCGTTACGGGGATCTGCCGTCATCAGTGGAAACACTTTTGTCGATCTCCCTTGTCCGCGCGATGGCCTGTGAATGCGGATTTATCCAAATCGATCAGGAGCAGAATGGCGTCGTCATCTACCCAAAGGAGCTTGATGTTCTCGCATGGTCGGAAATGGGCGGTATCTATCCCGGCAGAATCATCATGAAGCCGACGGAAAAGCCGCATGTGCTGTGCAAAGGACGGCGCGGCGAGCCTGTTTTTGCGTTTCTTGACGGTTTGTTAAAAAATTATATACAAATAAAATCAAAAAAAGTATAGATTTTTTCCGTATTGCATTGTATAATATAAAAAGTGAAAATCGGCTTCCGCCGGTTTTTGGCACAGATGAACATTTTAAGGAGAATGAACATGAAAAAAGGAAGTTTGATTTTAAGGCTTTTGGCTGCCGCGCTTGTCGCATGTCTGATTCTGTCGGCGTTTGCGTCATGCGGCTCCGCGAAAACGCTCATGTCGGTGACAAAGGACGGGAAGACATACACGATATCGACCGACGAGTTTTCTCTGCTGATGAAAATCAAAAAGCTCGATATCTGCTGCTCCATGCTTGTCACAAGATCGAGAGATACGGCGTCGTATTGGGCCACAAAAACAGATGACGGTGAAACCTATGAGGATTATTATAAAAACCTGATTCTCGAACAGACAAAATCGATTTTGGTTGAAAAATACCTGTTTGATGCAAACGGCCTTTCCATTTCCTCGGATAAGCTGGCGGGCTATAAGTCCAATATCAAGACACAGAATACCTATTATGGCGGAAAGGGCGCTTATAAGCAGTATTTCGGCTATACCGCAGCCGATTATTACAATGTATATATGATGATGGTCGCACGCTCCGAGGCGGTCGTGGATTTTCTCTTCGGTGAGAACGGTTCACAGAAGCTGACTGCGGAGGATTTGGAAACCTATTATAAGGAAAACTATGTCGGCTACCAGTTCATCATGCTGGATATGGAAAACAAGGTAAAGCTCGACGAAGAGGGGAACCGCATCATCGCGAAGGAGAAAGATTCCGAAGGCAACGAGGTGGATTCCGATTCCTATGAGACGGAAGCGCTTACCGATGAGGAAAAGGAAACAAAGCAGACATTGGCCAAGGCGATTCTGGATGAGCTGGCCGAGGGTGCATCCTTTGAGGATATGATCGCAAAATATTCGGACGCGTATTATTCCGTCGAATTTCCGGAGGGTATGTTTGTTCTCAAAGACGGCACGTTCCTCAGTACCGCAATAACCGAGAAGATCAAAGACCTAGAAATCGGTGAATATACGGAAGAGGCGATTGAAAGCAATAAGTGTCAGTATATCGTCAAAAGAGTCGAGCTTAAAGATAAGGTCTATGAGGACGAGAAATATCTTGAACTTTTTGAGGAATATGAAGATACGGTTAAATATGACAAATATGAAAACTATATAGAGACTTTCTTTGATGATATCACGATAGATGAAGCGGTGTCCGCCGAGTATACCGTGGCGGATACGTATCTTTCCAAATATGCGGACCTGTATTATCAGCAGTATTGGTCCAGCATTCTGTCCTCCTCTTCTTCCTAAATAGAACGTGTTCGGTTTTGTAAAGCCCTTTATTCCAAGCCTGCGCGTCGGGGAATACGAATTTTATAAAAGTGTGTACTGCGGATTATGCCGTTCGATGAAAAAGCATACGGGCGGCATTTCCCGCGCAACGCTGAGCTATGATATGACTTTTTTCGCACTGGTTAGGCTTGCGGTTTCGGGAGAGGATTATCTGATCAAAAAAAGCAGATGCGCTCTCCATCCGACGAAAAAACGCCCTGTCATGTGCGACAATGACGCGCTTACCTATTCGGCATATGTCAGCGCGCTTCTCGTTTGGCATAAGCTCCGCGACACGCTGGCGGATGAGAGCGGCTTCAAACGGCTCGGTGCGATGGCGGTGCTGCCGTGTGCCGCCGGAATGAAGCGAAGCTCCGCGCGCGCCGGTGAGGACGCCGCGGAAATCATTGCAAAGGCGATGGAAGAGCTTGCGGCTTTGGAAAGGGAACACTGTCAGACGCCGGATATGCCGGCGGATGTCTTTGGGAAGATGCTGGGGGCACTTTTGTCCCGTGGTTTTGAGCGGGATGAGGCGGCCGTCGCTTATGAAATCGGTCTGCATACCGGAAGATGGGTATATCTTGCGGATGCGGTATGCGATTATGACGACGACCGGAAAAGCGGCTCCTATAATCCGTTTCTTTATGCATTTTCGGACGAAGCACAGATGCGGGAATTTAAAAAAGAATCCCTGCGCGGTGTGATGTCCTTGGAGACGGATGCGATCGCAAGGGCGGTCGATCTTGTCGAATTCGGCGATCGGATGCCGCTTCGGAACTGCATCCAAAATATTATATATGACGGCATGGAAAGCGCGCTTTTCATGACTGTCGGAAAGGAGGAAACGTATGGCGAATGATCCTTATAAGGTGCTTGGAATCGATCGGAATGCAACCGACGAGGAAGTCAAGAAGGCTTATCGCGAGCTTGCGAGGAAATATCACCCGGACAATTACGCCAATACCCCTCTTTCCGATTTGGCCGGCGAAAAAATGAAGGAAATCAACGAGGCGTACGAGACGATCCAAAAGATGCGGAAAAACGCTTCGGGAGGCGGCTCTTATTACGATGCGGACAGCGGAGCCGGTTATAGCACGGGCGGCTTCGGCGATATACGCGACTGCATTGCCCAGCAGAATTACTATGAGGCCGACATCAGACTCAATTCCGTTCCGGCGGGGGATAGAAACGCCGAATGGTATTATCTCAAAGGACTTGTATTTTCCGCTCGCGGCTGGTATTTTGAGGCATCCAAGTATTTTGATGACGCCTGCCGGATGGACCCATCGAATACGGAATACCGGACTGCCGCGGAAAATATCCGCAATCATACGTCGACGGCGCGGCGTAAACGAGATGACGACGCGGTCTGCAACATATGCGGCGGACTTCTTTGCGCGGACTGCTGCTGTGAATGCTGCGGCGGCGATTTGATTCCGTGCTGCTGATATGAAAAAAACAAAAAAGATTGCGATTGCGGCGATTTTGGCGGCATTCGGCGTCGTGATCCTATATCTTGGCGCATTGATCGAAGTGCTCGATCTGTCCGTGGCGCTCCTTGCTTCCTTTTTAATCCTTTTCTGCATGGTGGAGCTTGGTAAATCTGCTTCACTGGCAGTCTACCTTATCACCGCGCTGCTCTCGCTTTTGCTTTTGCCGAATAAATCGCCTGCGCTTCTGTATGCTGCGATATTCGGCTATATGCCGATTACGAAGTTTCTGTTTGAGAGAACCTATCGCTGGCTGTCATGGCTTTTGAAGCTTTTGCTTTTCAATATATCCGCAGTGCTTACCGGTTATTTCGGCTGGAAGCTGCTCGGCTTTACAATGGAAAACCGGTTCGGACTGGATCCCATTTTTGTAGTGCTCATCTATCTTGTTTTGGCGAATGCCGCCTTTATCGTCTGTGATATTTTGTATTCGCGGCTGGCCGCTCTTTATTTGAGAAAGTATCGGAACACAATCCGAAAATATCTGAAATAAAATCACTCTTTCCGACATATGAATGTTTCGGGAGAGTGATTTTTTATGATGAAACGATTTCTGCTGATTTTACTCGGATTTTCGGTTTTGCTTGTTTCCTGCGGGACGCCTGTGCAGGAGAAGGGGGACGCCTATCAGGTGGTGGAGAAAATTATGACACATTTTGAGCTTGCCGACGGCGTGCTATACAGCGATCGGGAGGACGCCGATTATTTCCTGTCGGATTCCATGCTCGATCGGATGTTTTCCGAAGGCTACGGACTTCCGGAATTTGAATATGTCGTGTCCTGCGCCGCCTATTTTTCAAGACGCTTTTCCGAGGAGGAGATCGTCGTTTTGAAGCTGTGCGACAAATCCCATAGAGAAGAGCTCATGAAGCTGTGCCGGCGGCGTGCCGAGAAAAAGGAAAACGCCGTCGTATATGCCGACGGCGTATATGTATATCTGATTTGTACCGATATCAACGATAAGATTTTGGCTTATATCAAATAATGGGTACTTTTCCGCAGAAGCACCGCCGAAAATAGGATACGGCGCCGATCTCGCCGCATACGGCAATCGGAGCGGGCAGAAAAGGAGCGGCTTCCAGCACAAGGTCGGCGTCGGCCTTGGAATCGAGGCGGACATGGAGAAAGCCGTATTCATCCGCCATTTCCTCGGCGTTATCGAGGAAATCCTCGTCTGCGATAAGAGATTCGGGAAGATTATCATGCGGAATCGGACAAATTGCTTTGTTTGTCGATGCCAGAAAATGTGTATCGATTTTATCGGGAGATGAGGGGACGGATTCCGTATCGAAACGGTCGATTGTACCGCGCAGCGCGGCGATATGGCGTTCGTCGGTTCCGCAGCAGCCTCCGAGAATGAAAATACCGCTTTCCAGCATTTCGCCTCCGATCTGTGCGAATCGGTCGGCGGGCATATAGGACGGTGCTCCGTTTTCATCCGGCGTGCCGGCGTTCGGCTTGGCAATCAGCGGAATCCCGAGCGAGAGGGAGAGCGGAAAGAGCGGCCTTAAAAATTCCAGCATTTCCGCGGGGCCGCTCGAACAGTTGAGTCCGAAAGCGGCGATTCCGAGCGCGGAAAGCGTGACAAGACACGCTTCCGGCGTGTCGCCGGACATGGTTTTTCCGGATTTTGTGACGGTCATCGTCACAAAAATCGGTTTTTGAGAGCTTTCCCGGATTCCGATGACGGCGGCTCTGACACAGGCGAGATCCATATTGGTCTCGATTATGAAGAAATCCACAAAGGGTTCAAGCGCCGCGCCCTGCTCGGCATAGACGGAGACGAGCTCCTCGAAATCCGCATCGCCGACAGGGAAGAGAAAACGCCCGGTCGGGGAGATATCTCCGCCGATAAGACAGCGGCCTTTCGCCGTATTTTCAGTAAGTCCGGCAAGCGATGCATTGAGACCGGCGGTTCGGTCTCCCAGCGCATACCGTTCCAGCACGGTGCGGTTTGCGCCGAAAGTCGGCGCGAGTACGGCGTCGGCACCGGCTGCGACATAGCGGTTTTGGAGCGAGACGATTGCTTCCGGATGATCGAGAATCCATGTCTCCGGACATATGCTGGGCGGCATGCCGGCTTTGATCATTTCGGTTCCGGTGGCGCCGTCGAGCAGCATCGGCAGCCGAAACGGGAAATTTGGATAAAGGGTATTCAGATTATTTTGTTTCATGGATAAATCCTTTCCGGCAGGTTGTTTTTTCGTAATGCATGGGTGTTTAAATGCCGTTTTTCATTTTTATGATTATGATAAGTTGGAAGCCGCGTTTTCCGGCCGATTTTATGCTATGGGGATTGCATTTCTTTTTTTCTGCTGATATAATAAATAATAACGTATTTTTGCACTTGCTGCAAGTGTTATTTTGAAAATAAGGGAGAAAAGATATGGAGCCTTTGAAGCTTAGTGCCGTTACAAAAAAAATTATTTGGGGCGGGGAAAGACTCGCACGCGAATACGGGAAGGGCACGCCGGGCGAAAAAATTGCGGAATCGTGGGAGCTTACCGACCGTGCCGACGGAATCAATATCATTCGCGGAGGAAAATTCGACGGCATGCCGCTCTCGGAATATCTTGCGGCACATCAGTCTGCCGTTTCCGAAAGCTGGGACGGGGAACGTTTTCCGCTCTTGATTAAGCTGATTGACGCGGAAGCCGATCTTTCGATTCAGGTGCATCCCGACGATGAATATGCCGCCGCGCATACGGACGATCTCGGCAAAACCGAGATGTGGTATATTGTGGATGCTGCGCCGGATGCCAAAATCATATACGGACTTAAAAAACGGTATACGGCAGAGGAGCTGCGTGCCGCGATCGAGGCGGGAACTCTTGAAGAACTTATGAATTACGTGCCCGTAAAGAAGGGGGAAACGTATTTTATCCCGTCGGGAATGGTACATGCGATTTGCCGCGGCATTCTGATTGCCGAAATTCAACAAAACTCCAATATTACCTACCGCGTCTACGATTATAACCGCCGCGGTGCGGACGGAAAGCTGCGCGAGCTTCATGTGGACGACGCGCTGGCAGTCATTGAAAAGATTCCCGATCCGCTTGCGAAGCGGGCACAGACGGATCCGGTGCACGGTGTTCTTGCGCGGTGCGGTTATTTTTCCGTATATCATTTTGCGGGTGCGTTTTCCATGACAGCGACGGAAAAGAGCTTTGTCCATCTGCTTTGTCTTGACGGAGCGGCGACGCTCACTTGGGGGGACGGTTCCATGTCCGTTGCCAAGGGTGAAAGCGTGTTTGTTCCGGCAGGACTTGGAGCGTTTGCCGTTTCGGACGGCGCTGATATTGTTGTGTCCACACTGTGAAAAAGCTGTCGATGAAAGCAAGAGCACGATTGGGCACTGTCCTTGCAGCCTTTCTTTTGCTGATAAATTTTGGATATTATAAGTCATCGAAAGAAGCTGCATTTTTTGGGGGAATTTGGTTTTTGATTGTCTCGCTATGCCATTATATAGAGCTGCCGACGGCATCGGGGCCGTTGGATGATAGACTTGCGTTTTTTATGAAAAAGGGTTTAAAGCGTTCGTATCAAAAGCGGGATAATCTGATCGGATATTTTCGCTTGGTCGGGTTATTGGCACGCGGCGGACTGCTTCTCGGCTTTATTTTCCTTGTGATCGGTATGGTTCTGTTTTATGGGAAATGACAAACGATAAGCGGAGAAGTCTTGCTTTGACTATGTTCCCAAATAAGAATCCCGCTGAATTTCAGCGGGATTTTTATTTGGGAGTGCATACATATAAATTCACGTCCCATGCGGGAATATACGGATGCTTGCGCAGATACAGCCGGTGCTTTGGCAAAAGCTCGTGAATCAGCAGCGGAAGCTCGAAGAGGTCGCGGCTCTTATGGTAAAGTGACACGATTAGCTCCGTGCTGTTGTTTTGCATAGTGCAAACGGAGCCGAGAAGCGCCTCTCTTTCCGCTCCCTCCACATCGTATTTGATGAGCAGCTTCTCACCGGAAAAGGAGACGCGCGCGTCAAGGGTGTCACATTCACATTCGTGGATTTTGGCGCCGCTTTTTGTTTTTGTGACGCCGGAGACTCCGCTTAGCGAGGTGTTGCGTCCCGCACCGTCCGTCAGGGACTTGATTTCATGACGGTTCCATGCGCAAAGAGGGAAGGCCGCCGTTTCCACGCTGTCAAGCCGAGATAAGCAGCCCCTGAGCTTCGCGAATATTTTGGGGGACGGCTCGAACGCCGCGATTTTATGAACGGACGGGAAATATGTCAGCGTCTCCGTGACGGTATCGCCCTTGTATGCGCCAAGATCGGCATATGCCGTATAGCTGCCGGAGAGAAGAGAGGTCATCGCCTCGTGCTTCGGTGTATCCGCGAGACGGAGATAGGAGACATCCCCCGACAGTTTATAGGAGAGCACATCATCAAACACCGCTTTGGATTTTTCGTCCGCGAGCAGCGTTCGCACGCTCTCACATTCCGGTGCGTGGGAAAGATAAAAATCCGCATCGAAAAGCTCTCCGCCGCAGACGGGAACATCGGGCGCCAAGAGAGCATATCTCTCCGAAAGACGATAAATTTCCGCCATGACCGGTTCCAATGAGGAGCCGAATGCGAGCAGGATAAGGAAGTTTTTATATTTTTCTTCGATTTCGGCAAGCGTGAGAACGCGCTTTTCGTGGAAGCTGTGCCCGCGGACGAAGCCGTCGGAGGCGAAGAAATCCGAAACGGCGATTCCTTTTTCGGAAAGCACGTCAAGAATTTTGTCGGCGCCGTTTCCCATACCGTACATGACGATGGGAAGCGGCGTACTCTCAAGCCGCCGCCAAAGGTTCTTTTCCGCGAGAAGGGCTTTATCAATCATCGAAAATCACGCGGAAAGCTGGATGATTGTAAATGCATTTTGCAATGAGCGCACAGCCGACCGCTTTCGGGTGGACGCGGTCGCCGGAGAGAAGATACGAAGAACCGACGGCGGCGACATACCGGTCGAGCGGCGTCTGAATGTCGATATAACCGATACCGTATTCCTCGGCGAGCTTTTTATATCCCGCGTTGATTTCATCGCACATGCGTCTCATGGGATCGGTGCGGTCCGTTTCAAGGAAATAGGGGGACAGAATGACCGGAACGGCGCCCTGTGCGCGCGTCTTTTCAATCATGGTTCTCATGTTTTCAACGGTTTGCTCAACGGAAATCAGCTCCTCGCGAAGCGCACCTCCGTCGAAATGGCGCCAAATGTCGTTGACGCCGATCATGATGAAAAGATAGTCGGGATTGTAGGCGAGCACCTCCTCGTCAAAGCGGTCAAGAAGCATTTTCGAGGTATTGCCGCTGGTGGCGGAATTGAGATATTTGATATGGTGATTCGGCATATCCGCCCATGTATCGACAAAGATTCTCGAGAGATAGCTGTCCCCGATGCTGCCGAAGCCGTCTCCGATTGGACGCCCCCGATTGCAGTCCGTGATGCTGTCTCCTGTGAACATAACTGCTTTCCATTTCATTTTTGAATCCTCCGAAATTTGTTGATATGATTTGATCAAACGCGTTGTAATAAAAACGACAAAACGGGCGGAGTGCGCCTCTTTATATTTTAAGAAGCAAGAAGCGCTGTTCCCCTGTATAGCCGGCGCCCTGAAACTATGAGAGCATAATAGCATACTTTTATAGGATTTTCAAGGATATTCCGCAAAAATATGAAAGCCATATGTAGACTTCACGCTTTAACAGAAAAGGCGTTTTTCCGTTTCTCCGGTTTTACCCGTATATTTTCAATCCCATGCAGGAAAATTTTGTTTTTAAGACCGGCGGAAAACCCGCCGAGTCTGCCGTCCGAGGTGATCACCCGATGGCACGGAACAAGGATCAGCAGCGGATTTTTTCCGACCGCATTCCCGACCGCGCGCGAGGCGCCGGGCTTTCCGAGCGCCGCCGCGATTTCACGGTAGCTTCTCGTTTCACCGAACGGAACTTTGAGAAGCTCGTCCCATACCGCTTTTTCAAATGGCGTGCCGTCGGGCGAGAGCGGCAGGGAAAATTCTTGGCGTGTACCGGAGAAATACTCCGAAAGCTGCTTTTTCGCCTCGTATGTAATGGCGTCTCCGCATTCGCCGCTTTGGCTGCCGTCGAAGAGCGATACCGATTTTAAGCCCGTGCCGTCCGATGCGATTTCAAGTATCCCGATCGGACTTTTCAAATAGGAATAAAACATCTTTTGTCCTCCTCTTCTTAGCCGTACATTCTGCCGACGATATAACGGACCAGCCCCGTCGGCAGGATTTTTGACAGAAATATATCAAGCCGGTAAGACAGACCGATCGTATGCAGCGTTCCCGGCTTTTTGGCAAGCGCAATGCGCGCGATATGTGTACCCGCCGTCTCACACGGCATACCGTGTGTCTCGTCCTGTTCCATCTTGGCAACGGAACGCCCGATCCGGCCGTGATAAATGTCGTCTCCCGTATGCTCTTTGATTCTCGCTGCGGTAAAGCCTGTCCGAATATCGCCCGGCATAACCGCGCAAACGCCGATTCCGAAAGGCTTTACCTCGTCCGCAAGCGCGAGCGTATAAGCGTTTACCGCCGCTTTGGCTGCGGAGTAATATGCCTGAAACGGAATCGGCAGCGATGCCGCTACGGAGCTGACGTTGACGATTCTTCCGCGCCCTGCCTGACGCATATGGGGAAGCACGGCGCGCGTCACATTTACCATGCCGAAAAAATCCACGTCAAAAAGCCGTTTTGCCATTTCCGGCTCGGTGAATTCCACTGCTCCCGAAATCCCATAGCCTGCATTGTTGATGAGGGTATCGATCCGCCCCGTCTCTTGTATGATACGATCGACGGCCGTCGTGACCGCCGCCTCGTCCGTAACGTCGGCGCCGATATGGACGATACCGTTTTCCGAATGCTCACGCCTACTGATTTCGTAAACCAAACATCCGCGGTCCAGCAGGGACTTTGCCGCGGCAAGCCCGATGCCGGAGCTGCCGCCCGTAATCAAAACGACTTTCCGCTCCATAAAAAATCCCTCCGCAATGGTAATATAAGGAAATGAAAGAACAAAGATATTCCGCTCCATTATAACATTCCGTTCTGCATTTGACAACATGAAATCGCGGATTTAACAAAATTTTAAAGACATGAATAAGATTTTGTCGAAACGAAAACAATCAAAATGGAAATATTAAGATATTCTTAATCTTTTTAACTTGAAAATTAAAATAAGATATGTTACAATTTTATTAAGTCCAATCTGAAAGGAACCAATCCTTATGTATGACGGTCTCATGATATTTTGCAATATTCTCCTGTTTATCATCGGGTTATTATATGTTTACAGAAGCGTATACGCCGTTCTCGGCGTTTTTTATACGAGAAAATACGCTCCTGCAAAAAAGAATCATAAATATGCCGTTATAGTCGCGGCGCGAAATGAAGAAGCAGTCATCGGCAATCTCATTGACAGCATCCAAAAGCAGGATTATCCCGCGGAGCTTGTAACTGTTTTTGTTGTGGCCGACAACTGTACGGACGGCACGGCTTCCATGGCAAGAAAGCACGGCGCCGTCTGCTATGAGCGCTTCGATTCGGAGCACTGCACAAAGGGCTATGCCTTGCAGTTCCTTTTTGAAAAAATCAGAGAGGATTATGGCATTGATTCTTTTGAGGGCTATTTTGTTTTCGATGCGGACAATCTTTTAAAACGGGACTTTATCCGCAAAATGAACGACGCTTTCGACAGCGGAGAGAAAATCGTCACCTCCTATCGGAATACCAAAAACTTCGACGACAACTGGATTTCGGCAGGCTATGCCTTGCACTTTCTCAGGACTGCACGGTTTGAGAACAGAGCGCGCTCGGCACTCCGCCTTTCCACTTGGGTGCAGGGCTGCGGCTTTTTGATGGCGAGTGAAATCGTCCGCGACGGCTGGAACTACACCACGCTTGCGGAGGACCGTTCGTTTTCCGCGGATTCTATCGTACAGGGGTTCAGCGTGGCCTATCAGCATGAGGCGGAGTTTTATGATGAACAGCCTACCTCCATGCGTGTGGTATGGCGTCAGCGCATTCGGTGGGCAAAAGGGCATCTGCAAGCTTTCGGTCAATCCGGCGCCGATTTGCTTCGCGGCATATTCGGAAAGAAATCCGCCCGTGAAAAATTCATGTGCTATGATATGTTCATGATCAATTTCCCGGGCAGCGTCGCCTTGATGCCATTGAAATTTTTAAAGCTTATTCTGCTTGTCTGCGCCTTTTTTCTGTACGGGATCGTGTCAATTGATTGGCCGCTTTTCCTTTTTAAAATCGTTCAGCTTCTGCTTTTTGAACATTTGGCCAATATTCCGGTCGCGTTCATCCTCTTCATTATGGAGCGAAAGCGCATCAAACCGATAAAATGGTATAAGAAGCTGTTTTATTGCCTGACATTCCCCCTTTTCAGTATAATCGGAGATGCTGCGACTTATATTGCGGTATTCCGAAAGGTCAGCTGGAAGCCGATTCCGCATAAGGCCGCCGTTAAGATCGAAGAGCTTGAATCGGCTCCGGACTTCAAAAGCCGGGCACCACAGGCCGCATATAAGGAAAAGCCGACGGCGAGGAATACCTTATATGCGCAGCACGGAGACAGTCCGTAACAACCACATTGACGGCATATTATCGACGCCGAAAGGCAAAGCATCGTCAGGCTTTTCGCAGCACGAAGCGACAGCTCGGACATACAAAACGAACAGGAAAAATCCCCGCCGATGCGGGGATTTTTTCTATTCTGTTTTCGGTTTCAGATTGCGCGCCGCTTCATATTCTTCTTCGCTTGCAAGATAGCAGAAATCCTGCTCGTATACGACGTAAAGATGCTCCGGCGTGCCGCCCGCAATACGGATATTCACGCGCGCCTGATATTTTTCGCGCAGCGTGACCTCGTCGTAATGCCATTCCATGCCGTAATAAAGCGGCATATATTCGCCGGAGGTGGATACGCTGCGGTATTCCGACAGCTCGCAGACAGAGGAGAGCGTCTCGCCCCATGAGCATTCAAGCTTGACGATGCCGACGTCCGGTGCGAAATAGTAGGTTTTTTTGCCGCGTCCGACGTTTTGATATTTCGGCTGCCAATAGTATTCCCATTTTCCGTCTTGGTCGCCTTTCAGGATGGTGAGCACAAGACAGTTTCGGAACACGCCGGCGCGTGTGGCGACGGTACCGCCGCGGTGTGCGGTGATCCGGATCTCCTCGCCGCGTCTGTCGGTGCGCGTTTCCGTAAATTCTTTCTCATTTGCTGCGGCATCTGCCCAGCGGGGATCGAAGAGCGTGCCGCAAAGCTCCATGAGCCAGCGGAAGGGCTTCATGCCGAAAATTTTGTTGTCAATCGCGCGCCGTCCCAAAATGTAATACGGGGAAAGGTAGAAAACTTCCTCATGAACAGGTTTCCCGTCCTTGTAAAAAATTTCGTCCAAATGTACCGACGACGGCAGAAGGCGATAGCCGGCGCGCACATATCCCGCCTGTTTTCCGAGATGCTGCCATGCGGCCTCGGCGAGAATGGCGTCGCGTTCCCGTGTGGCAAGCTGCATCGCCCGACAGAACATGCGGCGCGCGGTCCCGACCTTTTCTGCGTCATAAGGCTCCCGGAATTTCAGCTCGCAGCAAAGCTCGTCTCCGCGCTCGATATAGGAGATGGCATCCGCATCCTCGTATTTTTCAATTTCCGTATCGACGGTGACGAACTGCGTGGCGATAATGCCGGCATAATCCCTGTCGCAGAAGGCGACCTCCCGTTCAATATCGCAGGAGACAAAAGAGCGAAGTGCCGGGTTGGTATAATGCCAGCGGTTGCCGACGGCGAGCGGAAGGAGCCCGCTCCCGCCTTTTATCTCATAATGGGTGAGCTCATAGGTTTCGTCGTATGCGGAGTTTTTGATGTGAATGCTGACAAGGCCCACATCCTCTTTGTAAATGATTTCCGATGTGAAAAGCCAAGGGGCGCTTTGTATATCGCAGAAATATTCGACGCAGTTCTCAAAAGTTCCGGCACCGGTTGTGACCGTCCGGCTGCGGCTGATACAGGTCAGAATATTACCGTCCTTATCCTTGGTGCTCTCACCGACGGGAAGGGACATATCGTAAAAGAGATTTCCTACACGTGAAGCGAAATAGAATATGCTGTGAAAGTGCACTTTTGCGTCGCTTCCGTTGGAAAAGCCCGGTTGACTTACAAAATAGGCGTGCTCCGCATCAAAATGAACGGTTTCGCCGCAAGCGGTATAAAAACATTTTACCGTTTTATTTTGTTTGGTTTCCATCCGCTTTCCGACGATGCGTTCAGCGGCAATGGCATTGGGATAATAAGAACTTTCATGATTCAGAAGCGACTTGGCACGTTCAAATTCCGCGAGCGCTTCTTCATATTTTTCTTTGTCGAAAAGCCGGCGTGCCGTCCAGAAGCGGATTTCGCCCTCGCCATCTTTTTCACCGAGCTTCTGTGCCTGCTCCAAGCCCTCCGCAAGGATTGCATCTATCGTTTCGCTGCTTTCTCCGCTTCGTATGGCGCTGAGATACCTTTCGATACAGTCGTCGATTTGCCACTTGGCGGGCGAATGCGCTTTGATGTAATCCTTATCCTCCTCCGTGATGCTACCGTTCCATGAGCGGAACATGAGCGCCGTGGCACGGGCCTCGCTTTTTTCCTTGGAATCGGGGAGGGAATCCACCTGTTTCATAACTTCTTTATATTTCCCGTCGAAATCGGGAGACGTGGTATACCGGCGCAGAGATTCCGCGAGCGACATGACGTTCCGGACGAAATCCGCGCCGACTTCTTTTTTCTGTTCCATTCCGAATACCTCTTTTCTTAATTTTCCGATAGCGAGGGAAAGGCGGCTTTTGACCGTTCCCTCGGGGATGTTTAGAATTTTTGCCGTTTCGCCCGTGGAAAGTCCGTGCAGATACCGCAGACTGACGGTGACCCGCAGATGCTCCGGCAGGGAGACGAGTCCCTCTGTTAGCATTTGGATTTCCTCAGTGCGCAAGAGCTTATCTTCCGGCGAATCCGAACGGTCGGGAAGCTCCTCCGGCATTTCCTCCGGCGGAAGACGTCTTGAAGCGCGGCGCAGCTCGTTCCAAGAGCGGTGCTGTGCGATTTTGCAGAGCCATGCGCGAAGCTTGGCGGGCTCTGCGAGCGTGTCGAGGTTGCAATATGCGCATAAAAATACCTCCTGCGCCATGTCCTGCGCATCGTGATGATTGCGCAGCGCTTTGAGACAAATGCCGTAAACGACGTTTTTGTAGGTTTCAACGATGACTGCAAAGGCGCCGCGGTCTCCATCGAGCGCGCGTTTGACCAAAAGCTCGTCGGTCAGGGTCTTTCACCGTCCTTTCGGATTGATTTTGTATCGATACGTCCATTTAGACACATCCCATGAAAAAAGGTTCATAAAAATTTCAAGATTTTATTTTTATTTTATCATGAAAACCGTTATATGGCAATATAAAACAGCCGATGACATGTCATCGGCTATTTTATGAAATGAAGGTCTGTTATTTGGCTTTTTTGTATTTTTCGGCGCCGTCGAGCGCCGTCACGGGGACGTCGGCGATATCGCAGTAGGATTCGGCCTCTTCGTCCGTATAGGGAATTTTCTGCGTGATTCCCGTGCAATCCGTCGCCGATGCGACCGGATTTGACAGAAAAGCATCCTTGGAATAATCCGCGGCGCTTTTGTAATACCGTTCTTTTCCGATTTTCTTTTTGATGGACATGAAAAACCTCCGCGATATGAATTCGGAATCTGTTTCTATTTTTTCTCAAACTGCGCTTTGATATACATGTATGATATTGACAAAAGCGCATTGCTGCTGTAAAATATGTTATGAAAAATATAAGGAAAGAGAAGTGAGAAGATCATGCGGAGAAAAGCGTTGGTTTTATGTCTTTTGCTGATATTCACATGCTTTTTGAGTTCCTGCGGCAAAGCGACCGGGGAAGAGAATCCCACGGTCATAAAATCCGATCTGACGCTCGAGGCTTTGCACGATATCCTCGCCGAAAAAGGTGACGCGATTCGTTTTTCCGATATTCCGGAGGAATATTTTTATGTCATTTCGTCGGCGCTTGTTCCGCAGCTGCGGTATCCCATAAGTGATGAAATCTCTTTTTACATCATGCAGCTGTCCGAAGACAAATTTTCTGTGATTCTGACGGTCCGGTCGGAGGACGCTGATATGGATTTCATCGGCGCCGAGGAGATTCTTGCTTATATTGAAAGCATTGCGGATTGATCGGTTTCCTCTCGCCCTTATTTATAAAATTAACATGTGCCGGCGGCGTTCTGGCAAGGAGGTATCAGTATGAGAAAAATTTTATGTGTACTTTTGGCGGCAGCCCTTACGGCTGCTTTGATTTCCTGCGGCGATTCGTCAGCGCCGGAGATCACCACCGCGACCACCGGAAGCGGAGAACCCGTGGAATCCACTGCGGACAAGCCGGCCGATACGACGGCATCCGATACGGCGGAGCCGGAAGAATCGACAAAGGGAGAGGAAACGACGGCCGGACAGGAAGAAACGACGGCGGCATTCGATCCGGAAACCACGCCCCAAACCGAACCGGAGGAGACGACAAGAGGCGCCAATCCGGAGCCCAGCAAGGATAAGCCGGTTATCACGATTGTAAGCGGCGATCAAAGCGTGGCTTGTATGCTGGTAGAGCAGTCCGCAGGCATTGTGGGCGGATTTGATCTGACGGAGGATTACGGAGAGCTTCCCGTGCTTTCCGGGACAAGCTTTTCCTTGGCAGAACCGGAAAGAAGCGACATTTACTTTGCTTCTTATATGCTTTATGACAGCAATTTTGAATCTTATGGTACGGTTATGATGAACGATGACCTGCTGCTGGTGGATTCCGCTTTCGGCACAGGGAGATATTATATAAGAATTGCCGTCAATATCGGCTCGTGGTTTGATTATACGGATGCGTATTATGCGTATGCGGCACTGGACATTCAATAATTTTTGATTTTTGTGAGAAAATTTCCTGCTTTCTCCGACTAAGGAATAAAGACAGATTCACGGGAGGGAAATTTCTTTATGAAAAAATTATTGGCAGCGATCCTTATGTGTGCGATGCTCTTTGCGGCGGCTTCCTGCGGCAGCAGAAAGGCGGATTTGGCGGATAACGGCGCCGATCCCACGGTTTTTTCGGATCCGGTCGCCGGAGATGATTCGGAAACGGATAGGGAGATAGAGCCTGCGGGAACTGCCGAATCCACAGGAGCTTCGGCGGAGAGAATTTCGTCATTTCATGTTCGTGTGACCTCGTTAAGCGAAAATCAGGCCGACCCTTATCGCGAGCTGATTTACATGACCGACGGAGATTTTTGTGCCGACGGAAAGCTGATGTTTTATGGTGTATCCGACATTTTGCCTGAAATCGCGGATTTGATACCGAGCGTATCTTTGGATTCCTCAACGCAGCTGGAGCTTTCAGCAGAGGAAAATGCGGAAATCGGAAACAGCAAATATCAAGTATACGACAGCGACTATCAGTTTCTTTTGGAGGCGGGGAGCTTGCAGGAAATTTATGCACTGCGTAAATCCGTGCTGAAAGAAAAAGAGGTTTATATCTATTTTACCGTTACGCTGAAATATCAGTCGGGTGAGCGCTGCGAGGGCTGCTTTATCAAGACCGATTTTGATGCTTATGATGTAAGAGATCTGGAAGGGAAATTTGACATCCATGTGGTTTCATCCGACGGGACATCGGTCGCGCCATATACCTCGATTGCTTATTTACACTCGACCCATATTGATTGCGCTCTTACAATGAGCATGTATCATTCCGTTCCGGAGCTGATTGAGAGGTATCAAGATGAGATTCCGACAGCGGTAATTGGGGAAAATTCAACGATTATAACGAAATCCGATTCGACGGCAAGAATTTCTTCGCCTTCCGGACTCGATCTATATAATAAAAATTATGAAAAAATCGGACAGGCGGAAAACCTCGGAGAACTCTATGAGAAAGGCAACGAACTTGGTGAGGACGAGATCTATGCGGTATTTACGGTCAACATGAATGTCGGCAGCAAAGGCTCGCGTTCGGATCTTTGCTTTGTCAAAATCATGTTTTGAAGCATTTTCTGAAATAATTTTGGATTCATATGCGGGAAATCATTGATTTCCCGCATGTTTTTATGGCAAATTTGAAAAAATCCAAAAAAATATTAAAAAAATATTCCATTTTTAAGAAAGTAGTGCTATACTATACAAGTTAAGGATATGAATTTTAATATAAGCGAGGACAAAAGCTTGAAAAGAGAAGATTTGAGAAACGTCGCCATCATCGCACACGTCGACCACGGCAAAACGACACTTGTAGATGAAATGTTGAAGCAGGGCGGCATATATAGGGAAAATCAGGCGACGGAAGAGCGTGTCATGGATTCCAATGCCATCGAAAGAGAACGCGGCATCACAATTCTCGCCAAAAACACCGCTGTACACTATAACGGGGTCAAGATCAATATCGTCGATACGCCCGGACATGCCGATTTCGGCGGCGAGGTGGAGCGCATTCTGAAAATGGTCAACGGCGTTATTCTGCTCGTCGATGCGGCGGAGGGACCGATGCCGCAGACGCGCTTTGTCTTGAAGAAAGCGTTGGAGCTGAATCACCGTGTCATCGTCGTGGTCAACAAAATCGACCGTCCCGACGCGCGTCTCGACGAGGTCGGAGACGAAGTGCTGGAACTGCTGCTCGAGCTCAATGCAACGGATGAGCAGCTCGACTCCCCGATGCTGTGGTGCTCCGGCAGGGCGGGAACGGCTTCATATTCGCCGTATGAGACGGGAACGGATTTACGCCCCTTGTTTGATACCATTCTGGATTATATTCCCGCTCCCGAGGGAGAGGTTGACGCGCCGTTGCAGCTTCTTGTTTCCTCTATCGATTACAACGATTATGTCGGCCGAATCGGAATCGGACGCATTGAAAGAGGTACGATACGCCAGAATCAGGAAGTTATGATCTGCAACTTCCACGATAAGGATAAAGCGCCCAAGAAGACGAAAATCGTCAGCATCAGTCAAATCGACGGGCTTCGCCGCGTCCCGGTTACGGAAGCAAAAATGGGCGATATCATCTGCTTTTCCGGTGCGGAGGATATTTCCATCGGAGATACGATCACCTCGACCGATTGCGTCGAGCCGCTTGAATTTGTCAAGGTCAGCGAGCCGACCATGGAGATGACGTTCTCCGTCAACGACAGTCCGTTTGCGGGCAAGGAAGGAAAGTTTGTGACCTCCCGTCAGCTTCGCGAGCGTCTTTACAAGGAGCTTTTGAAGGACGTTTCTCTCCGCGTTTCCGACGGAGAAACGACGGATTGCTTCAAGGTGGCAGGACGCGGGGAAATGCATCTTTCCATTCTGATTGAAAATATGCGCCGCGAGGGCTATGAGCTTTGCGTCAGCACGCCCCGCGTATTATATAAGGAAATCGACGGCAAGCTCTGCGAGCCTGTCGAGCGCGTGGATATCGATGTGCCGAACGAATACTGCGGCCCTGTGATGGAAAAGCTCGGCGCAAGAAAAGGCGAGCTTGTCAACATGAATCCATCCTCGCACGGAACCCGCACAAGAATCGAATATCTGATTCCTACAAGATGTCTGTTCGGATATCGGAGCGAATTTCTGACGGATACCCGCGGCGAGGGTATCATCAATTCGGTTTTTGATTCCTATGCGCCCTATAAAGGGGAAATCACGCGCCGTTTTACCGGTTCTCTTGTCGCCTCCGAGGCCGGCGAATCGACATCCTACGGTGTGTTCAACGCGCAGGATAGGGGCATTATGTTTATCAGCAATCAATGTCCCGTTTATGAGGGTATGATTGTCGGAGAAAACCCGAAGCAGGGAGATATCGCGGTCAATGTCTGCAAGGAAAAGCATCTCACGGCTGTCCGCTCCAAGGGCGCGGACGAGGCGCTGCGACTGGTGCCCGCCAAGATTATGAGCCTTGAGGAAGCGATTGAATTTATCGCGGACGACGAGTTGATCGAGGTTACGCCGAAATCCATCCGGCTGCGCAAGAGAATCCTTTCCAACGATATGCGCTATAAGCTTGCCGGAAAGCTCAAAAAAGAAGGGAAATGACCTCGGAACCGGAGGATAGTATGGAAGAGCAGTTTATACGCACCGCGTTCCTTGTCGGAGATTCCGCGGTCGAACGCTTGAAGCGCTCCCGCGTGATTCTGTTCGGTGTCGGCGGCGTCGGCTCTTACTGTGCGGAAGCGCTGGCGCGTGCCGGGGTTGGCACGATATGCCTTGTCGACCCCGATTCCGTGTCGGAATCGAATATCAACCGTCAGCTTGTCGCGCTTCATTCCACTGTTGGCAAAAACAAGGCCGAGGTGATGAAGGCGCGCATTGCCGATATCAACCCCACGGCAAACGTAACCGCGCTTTCCATGTTCTATCTGCCGGAAAATGCGGATTCCGTCGATCTTTCCTCGTATGATATTATTATCGATGCCATCGATACCGTATCCGCGAAAATCGAGCTTGCCGTGCGGGCAAATGCAGAGGGTGTTCCGATTGTCAGCGCGATGGGGGCAGGGAATAAGCTTCATCCGGAACTGCTCGAAATTGCGGATCTTGCCAAAACCGAGGGATGCCCGCTTGCCAGAATCATGCGCCGGGAGCTTCGTGCACGGGGGATTCTGCATATGAGCGTCGTATATTCTAAGGAAACGCCGCTGCCGCCGCATGCGGATTATGCGGATAATCCCGATCGGATTCCGAAGGGCAAGAGGCAGGTGCCGGGGAGCATATCGTTCGTGCCGTCCGCGGCGGGACTTTTGCTCGCTTCGGAAGCGGTGAGACTATTGTTGAAACAGGAAAAAGTGAACAAGGATGGTTACGGAACGGAAATTTGGATTTCTGACGAAAAATCATGAATTTTTTGTGAAAAAACGGTTGACAAATGTCGTATTTGTGATATAATAATTTCATTCTTACAATTATATATGCTTTCAGGTATGGTCCAATAGGGTCGTACTTCAAATAACAGGTTTTTGCCTGTTATTTTTTTATCTGAAATTTTCATTTTCCGCAAACCCCGAAATGTTTCTTTTCGGGGTTGTTTTATTTTTGTTCTGTGGTTTGTTTGTGGCGAATTTGTGGAATATTTGCTCGAATTTTGGCACACGAATCTCATGAGTGTTGAAGTTAACAAAAATTTCATAAAAATATTGGGAAATAGTCTTGACAAACGGGTGAAATAGTGGTAAAACTATTACAAAGTTTAGCACTTGACAAGATTGAGTGCTAAAAACGGGGTGAGAAAATGGAAAATAAGCTTATCGTCGGCGGTGATCTGAGCCAAAGGAAAAAGCTTATCCTGCGTTCTGTGATCGAATCGCACATCACGACAGGCGAGCCGATCGGCTCAAAATATCTGATGACGAAATCCGACATCCCGTATTCCTCCGCTACGATTCGCAATGAAATGGCGGAGCTTGAGGACATGGGATATCTCGAACAGCCGCATACGTCGGCGGGCAGGGTTCCGACCAGTCTTGGATATCGGTTTTATGTCGATGCGTTGATGGAAAGCTATAAGCTGACCGCAACGGAAATTGTTTCATTGAACAATATCATCAAAAACAAAATGGGAGAGCTGGATTCCATCCTGAAAAGCGCTTCTAAGCTGATCGCTTCGATGACCAATTATACGACGGTTGCGGTGAAAGCTCCTCACACCGACGCTTTGACGGTGTCTCAGTTTTCCTATATGCTTCTTGAACCGACGGCCTTTCTGCTTGTGATGCGCATGTCCGACGGAAATGTCGAAACACGGCATATCCGAACGGAAATTCCGGTGGATGAGGAGATGCTCTCAAAGCTGTCCGACGTTCTCGGCGACAATTTCTGCGGTGTGACTTCCAATGCCATTACGCTTCCCATGATTATGAAAGCGGAAACGGAAATGGGTTCTGCCGGAACGATAATCGCTCTCGCAATCAAGGCGCTTTACGACACCATCGGAAAGCCGGATGAGGCCGATATCAATTTTGAGGGAATCAACAGATTGCTTGAATATCCTGAGTTTTCAGATGTGGAACAGATGAAAAAGGTCATCAGCATGTTTGAAAACAAGGATGATCTGATGAAAATCATCGAAAGCGCCGACGACGACAAAGTCAATATCTTCATCGGGCAGGACGGGGAGCTTGTCGATAATTCCGCGTTTGTTTTCAAAACCATCAAGGTCGGCGGAAAGCCGGTGGGCGCTATCGGCGTATTCGGTCCGAGCCGGATGGATTATTCCAAAGTAATTTCGACGGTCGAATACCTCTCGAAAAACCTGTCGGGTGAGAGCGCGGCGGGCTTTCTCGGGGAACCCGAGGATGAAGAATAGAAAGGATAGAAAGAAAAATGGATGAAAAAACGATGAACGACGAGAATAAAGATACGGCGGAAACGCCGGTTGGGGAAAAACCGACAAAGGCGGAGAAAAAGGATATCGCAAAGCTCAACGAGGAGCTGGAAAAAACGAAAGCGGAGCTTGCCGCCTTGAATGACAAATACCTGCGCATGATCGCGGAATATGACAATTTCCGCAAGCGCTCCGGTAAGGAACGCGAAGGCGTGTATGCCGATGCTTATGGCGATGCGTTGACGGCGATTCTGCCGGTTATGGACAATTTGGAGCGTGCGCTTGCCTTTTCGGAGGGCGAGACACTGACGGAGGGCGTAAAAATGACGCTCCGGCAGTTTGAGGACGCCTTGAAGCGCCTCGGGGTAGAACCGTTCGGCGCAAGGGGCGATGAATTTGATCCCAAAATTCACAATGCCATTATGCAGACGGAGGATGCGGAGCTCGGAGAAAACAAGGTGGCCGAGGTGCTCCAAAAGGGATATACAAAGGGTGAGAAAATCATCCGGCATGCGATGGTAAAGGTTTCAAAATAATTTTTGAATACGGCGAATATATATTAACAATCAAAAATATATAGAATTTTTAACAATATGGAGGAATAGATTATGGGAAAAATTATAGGCATTGACCTTGGTACAACAAACTCTTGTGTGGCGGTATATGAAGGCGGCGAGCCGACCGTCATCACCAATCCGGAGGGCTCGAGAACGACACCTTCCGTCGTCGCTTTCTCCAAGGACGGCGAGCGTATGATCGGTCAGATCGCCAAAAGACAGGCGATTACAAATCCGGAAAGAACCGTTATGAGCATCAAACGCCATATGGGAACGGATTATAAGGTGGAAATCGACGGCAAAAAATATACGCCTCAGGAAATTTCGGCGATGATTCTCCAAAAGCTGAAAGCGGATGCGGAAAGCTATCTCGGAACCACGGTCACGCAGGCCGTCATTACGGTTCCCGCATACTTCTCGGATTCTCAGAGACAGGCGACCAAGGATGCCGGCAAAATCGCCGGACTGGATGTGCTCAGAATCATCAACGAGCCGACGGCCGCGGCGCTTGCCTATGGCATCGACAAGGACGGCACCGGCCAAAAGGTCATGATCTTCGACCTCGGCGGCGGTACGTTCGATGTTTCCATTCTTGAAATTTCGGACGGCGTATTCGAGGTACTTGCAACCAACGGCAATACACGTCTCGGCGGAGATGATTTTGATAATCGCATCATCGACTGGATTGCCGAAACCTTTATGAAAGAAAACGGCGGCATCGACCTGCGGAAAGACAAGATGGCGCTTCAACGTTTGAAAGAAGCTGCGGAAAAGGCGAAAATTGAGCTTTCCGGCATGGCAAGTGCAAATATCAATCTGCCGTTTATCACGGCGGACGCAACCGGTCCGAAGCATTTCAACGCCGATCTTTCGAGAGCAAAATTCAACGAGCTTACCGCAGATCTTGTGGATAAGTGCATGGGACCGTGCCAGCAGGCATTGAAGGATGCAGGGCTTTCGATTTCGCAGATCGACAAGGTGCTTCTCGTCGGCGGCTCCACGAGAATTCCCGCAGTCCAAGAGGCCGTCAAAAAGTTCAGCGGCAAGGAGCCGTTCAAGGGCATCAATCCGGATGAATGCGTCGCCATCGGCGCGGCGATTCAGGGCGGCGTTCTCGGCGGAGAGGTCAAGGACCTGCTTCTGCTCGACGTGACGCCTCTGTCTCTCGGAATCGAAACGCTCGGCGGTATCTGCACGAAGATTATCGAGCGCAACACGACCATCCCGGTCAAGAAATCTCAGGTATTTTCCACTGCGGCGGACGGTCAGACGTCGGTTGAGATTCATGTGCTTCAAGGCGAGCGTGAAAGAGCCGCAGACAATACGACGCTCGGACGCTTCTCGCTCGACGGAATCCCTGCGGCGCCGCGCGGCATACCGCAGATCGAAGTCACGTTCGATATCGACGCCAACGGCATCGTGAACGTCACGGCGCTTGACAAGGGCACGGGTAAGGAACAGCACGTTACCATTACCTCCTCCACCAACATGAGCAAGGAGGACATCGAAAAGGCGGTCAAGGATGCGGAGAAATTCGCGGAGGAAGACAAGAAGTTCAAAGAGCTTGTCGAAACCAAAAATCAGGCGGAATCCATGATCAGCCAAAGCGAAAAAGTGATATCCGAAGCGGGAGACAAGATTTCCGAGGACGACAAGCAGGCGCTTCGTGCCGAAGCCGACCGTTTGAAAGAAACGGTCAAATCGGATAATATCGATTCCATCAAGAGCGGTCTTGAATCGTTCCAAAAGAAATTCTATGAGATTTCCGAGAAGCTCTACAAGGCTTCCGGCGCCGGAGAGGCAAACGGTGCGGGGGAAAGCGCCGGTACTCAGAATGAAGACGGCAGCTTCAACGCGGATTACACTGAAAAATAATTTGATATTTGTTGTTAAGGGCGGACTTTGCGTTCGCCCTTAACAGGGTTAGGACGGACAGGAATGAGAGACTATTATGAAGTCCTTGGCGTTTCCAAAAACGCTTCGGACGATGAAATAAAAAAAGCATATCGGGCGCTTGCGAAAAAATACCATCCGGATATGAATCCCGGTGACAAAGAAGCCGAGGAGAAATTCAAGGAGGTCAATCAGGCGTATGCGGTGCTGTCGGATCCCGATAAAAAATCGAAATACGACAGATTCGGCCCCGAAGCGGCGGATGGCGGTGCCGGCTACGGAGACGGCTTCGACGGCTTCGGCGGCTTCGGCTTCTCAGGAGAGGGCTTCGATATCAGCGATATTTTCGAGGGTTTTTTCGGCGGAGGCGGAACCCGCGGTCACCGGAATAATGGACCTTCCCGCGGAGACGACCTTCTTCAGAAGATATTTATTTCCTTTGAAGAAGCGGCATTCGGCTGCAAAAAGGAGATCAAATATTCCCGTGTGGAAAAATGTGCGGGATGCGGCGGCACCGGCTGTGCGTCGGGAACATCACCCAAGGTCTGCTCCAAATGCGGCGGCACCGGTCAGATCAAGGTTCAGCAGAGAACGCCTCTCGGCGTATTTCAGACAACAAAAACCTGCGACGCCTGCGGCGGCGCAGGACAAACCATTGCAAATCCTTGTAAAACCTGCCGCGGAACCGGAATCACAAACGTCTCCAAAACGCTTGAGGTTTCGATTCCCGCCGGAATCGACAACGGTCAGCGCATAACGCTGCGCGGCATGGGTAACTGCGGGAAGAACGGCGGCCCCTCGGGAGACCTTTACATTGCCGTTCAGGTGCGCGCGCACAGCGTATTCACACGCGACGGCTTCAATATTTACTGCGAGATTCCGATTACATTTCCGGAGGCGGCGCTCGGCGCCGAAATCCGGATTCCGACGCTGGAGGGAGACACCACCTATACGATACCGGAGGGCACGCAGACCGGCACGTCCTTTACCATAAAGGGCAAAGGAATCCCTTATATCAACGGCAAGGGAAGAGGCGACTTGATTTTTAAGGTGACCGTTGAGGTGCCGAAAGGAATGAATGAATTGCAGAAGGACGCGCTCCGCAAATTTGCGGAAGCCTGCGGAAAATCCAATTATTCCAAAAAGGAAAAGTTTTTCTCAAAAATTTTCGGGAAGGATAAAGGCTGATGACGTGGACGCAGGTTAGGGTTACATGTAAAACGGAGGAGCTGGATACGGTCTGCGCCGTCATGTCTATGCTGGATTCCTCCGTTATGATAGAGGATTACAGCGACATTGAAACGGGGCTTAAAACGGTTTATGGGGATTTGATTGACGAATCGATACTGAAAAGCGATAAGAGCATCGCTGCGTGCAGCATCTATGTGCCCGAAGACAAAAATGTAAACGAATACGTTTCCTATATCGACGCAAGGCTTGCGGACATCGGAATCGTCCCTCGGATTGAGATTTTGGGTACGGATGAGGAAGAATGGTCGACGGCATGGAAAAAATATTACAAACCGACCCACATCGGGAAAAAGCTTGTCGTTGTTCCGAGCTGGGAAACTTATGAGGCTATCCCCGGCGAAATCGTGATTTGCATGGACCCCGGGATGGCATTTGGAACGGGAACACACGAGACAACCCGGTTGTGTGCGGAGCTGCTTGAAGAATATCTTGTCCCGGGCGACCGGCTGCTCGATGTCGGAAGCGGCAGCGGAATCCTCGCCATTTGCGCTTCCAAGCTTGGCGCCTCGGCATGCGAAGCATGTGACATCGATCCCGTGGCAGTACGCACCGAAAAGGAAAATGCCGTTCGCAACGGCTGCGGCAATATTGACTGCTTTGTTTCCGATCTTCTTTCAGAAGTGAAGCTGCCGGAGGATAAAAAATACGATGTGATAACTGCCAATATTGTTGCGGATATCATTATCAGGCTGTCCTCCGAAATCGGCTCTTATTTGAAGGAAGGCGGCTATTTCATCGCTTCCGGCATCATCGACGAGCGGGAGAGGGAAGTGGACGAGGCGATGATGCGCCATGGATTTGTCAAAGTGGATTCCAAGGCCGAGAACGGATGGCGTGCTGAAATTTATAGAAAGTAAGTGTCATATCGGTATTGGTTTCTTGTATTTTTATGGATAATTTTATGAGTTTTACGCATTTTGAAAGGAAGAACGGGAAATGATTGAGATTAGAGAAGTAAAAAATGCTATTATGAATAATCCGCTTGATATGGCACGACTCGCAAAGCTATCTTACGAAAAATACAGTCGAGAGACAAGCTCACATGAAAATTTGCCCATTTTACCGTATAATGACTATGAAAAGGCATTTTCATCGGCAACTGGAAAAATAAGTGCTGTGGTGGCAACAGATGACGAAAAAATTGTAGGATTTTTGCTTTATGAAACCGTCGAGGATGACGGTGTAACCTATTGCAACATTCCTCTTTTCGGCTATGGTGCGGAAAACATGAAAGTACTTGACCGGCTGTTCGGCTTCCTTGCTGAAAAAATTGTCTTGGGTAAAACCGAGTTCTCGGTACACATCTACGCTCATGATAGGGAAACACAACGGTTGCTATCATTTCTACAGTTTTACACGATGTCGGAAAAGTGTATCCGCACCGAATATCTTATGATGAGGAAAATAAACGATTATTCTTTTCTGAAAAAATAGAATAAAAGCATTATTTTCATAGACGAAATATGAGTAATTATCATTGACTTATACATGTTACAATTTGCAGAGGCTTG
This sequence comes from uncultured Eubacteriales bacterium, assembly GCA_934446365.1. Lineage (GTDB taxonomy): Bacteria > Bacillota > Clostridia > Oscillospirales > CAG-272 > QALR01. The sequence continues at coordinate 310,863 of CAKSDZ010000001.1, forward strand.
GGATTATCCCAACAAGTAAAAATACGAGGAATTTTACAGAAAAATGAACCTCAAAATAGCAGATAATGGTTCAAATACATTTTTCAGTGGTGCTAAAATGGTGACCAACCTTGCAAGATCACCCTATACAGAAATACATAGAGATATACGACTTTATGTGAAAACCCTTTATTTTTAGCCGCCTTCACGGGGTTTTATAAACGCCCATGGAAAGTTATAAAGAGATTTTGCTTATATAATCAATAAAAAATCACGTAAAATTTCCTCAAAATTCTTTACAAAATTTTCTTTTTGGTATATAATAAAAGCTGTTAGTACGGGATATGTGATTTTTTATATATCCCGTTTCTGTTTGTGTTGGAAACACTTCACGGGAGGATGACGAATGCCGAGGTTTTTTCTTTCCTCCGGAGCTTCGGAATCCGGATTTTTTGAAATTGTCGGCGATGATGCAAAGCATATTTCCTTTTCGCTTCGGATGCGCATAGGGGAGCATCTTACGGTATGCGACGGCGACGGAACGGATTATGATTGCGTGATTTCCGAAATGGATGGAAAAACGGTTCGGGTCGATATCGTGAAAAGCGTGCCGTCATGTGCGGAGCCGCCGTTTCATATCCGTTTATATCAGTCGGTCCCGAAGGGCGATAAGCTGGATTACATCGTGCAGAAAGCGGTGGAGCTCGGGATATCTGAAATTGTTCCGGTGTATTCTGCGAGATGTATTGTAAAACCGACTGCGGCGGGAGAGGAAAAACGCTTTCTGCGGCTCGGAAGAATCGCTGAGGAGGCCGCAAAGCAATGCGGAAGGGGCAGAATCCCTCGGGTGTTTCCGTCTGTGAGCTTTTCCGACGCCGTAAGAGGTGCTCAAACAGAGAATACTTTTATTTGCTATGAGAACGAGGATTCCCTCAGCCTTCGCCGGTATTTGGAAACCTCTTTCAGGTGTAAGGGGAATATGGTCGCTTTTTTTGTCGGGCCGGAGGGCGGTTATGCCAAGGAGGAAATTGAGCTTGCGGCATCGGCGGGAATCCCATCCGTAAAGCTCGGGGCGCGAATCCTCAGATGCGAGACGGCTTCCGGTTTTGTGCTGTCCTGTATCTCATATGCATTTGAATAAAAGCGATGAAAATAATCCGAGTCCGTCGGTGGTCGGACAAATATACAAGAGATGAAAATATATACCGCCGAGATAGGAAAACACAATGACTGATAAGAATGTGAAAAAAACGCAAAAAAATTCGGTTTTGCCGAAGGAGGATATTCAGCTTTATCGGCTGTTTGCCATATTCGGCGCGGCGATTATCGGATTTGCGGGACTGAGACTGATTAACGAAAGCAAGCTTTTGCGTTTTCTGAAAATCGGCAAATGGTTTGCGCTGGCTCTCCTCGTTCTTGTAATCGCGTGGGTCGTTTACATCCGTTGTATTAAAAAAATCGATGAAAGCGGCAAGATATTTACAAGTGTCGGCGTCTCCTATTTTTTGATTCCCGTATTGCTCATATTGGTCACCTATCCCACCTTTAATAATGCAAATGTAAAATATCAGGTCGCTTTTGCAGGAGTTTCTCTTTTTGCGGTTATCTATAATATTTTTAAACGAGAGTTCAAAAACATCTCCGCTCTTACATTTGTGTGTGCCGCCTTTCTTTATTATATACATGCAACGACCTATAACTGGCTTGAAAATGCGATCAGTGTGGCTTCCAAGGTATTGATTTTCTTGATACCGGCTGCTGTAATCGTCCTGCTTATTTGTGCATTCCGGTCAAAGAACGGAAGTGTAAAAATCTCCGGACGGGAAATTTATAAGCTTCCGAGCAGATTTGCCGGCGTTTTGGCGCTTATTATGTGCGTATTCTTCCTTGTCGCAGGCGTTCTTCTTTTGGCGGCTCCTGCTTCTTATTTATATATCATGATATCCCTTTTGGCTCTGTATGTGATCATTGGTATAGTTTGTACGATAAGACTTATATAATTTTATATATTTTTACGAAAAAACTATTGAATTTCTACAAAATATGAGTTAAAATATGTACTACATGTTGAATGTCATATTTTAACTCATAATTTATACGGTAAAGGGGATAAAAAAATGTCGAACAGGTTGTTTCAGGGACTGATCCATCAAATGAAGGATGCGATCGGCCGCACGATTGGCGTTATCGATGAAAACGGCGTGATTGTTGCGTGCAGTGATCTCATGAAAATCGGAGAAACCCGTCAGGCGGTCAGAGAGGAGCTTGCCTATTCTGCCGACGCGGTGATTTTTGCCGGATACACCTACCGTTCGATGACAGGAAGCATTCGTCCGGAATATACGGTATTTGTGGAAGGCGAGGACAGCATGGCTGAGAAAATGTCGATGGTGCTTGCCGTTTCTCTGAACAATATCAAGAGCTTTCATGATGATAAATACGATAAGGTATCCTTTATCAAAAATATCATTCTTGACAATATCCTGCCGGGCGATATATATGTCAAAAGTAAGGAGCTGCACTTCGCACCCGATGTTCTTCGCGTTGTCTTTCTGATGAAGTTTGGCGCCGGCGCTGAAAGTTCCCCTTATGACGTTATTCAAAACATGTTTCCGAATACCAATCAGGATTATGTGATCAGCACGGGAGAACGGGATATCGTTTTGGTCAGAGAAATGAAGCCGGGAACCGATATGGCCGAAATTGAGAAAACAGCCGTTACAATCGCCGATACGCTCGCTTCCGAATTCTTTACTAAGGTTTCCATCGGCATCGGAAGCTTGGTGGATAATATCAAAGATATCGCAAGATCTTATAGGGAGGCGCAAGCCGCACTTGAAGTCGGCCGCGTATTCGATACGGATAAGAATATCGTCAGTTATGAAAATCTCGGCATCGGCCGGCTGATTTATCAGCTTCCCACAACGCTTTGCGAGATGTTTCTGAACGAAGTGTTTAAAAAAGGCTCCATTGAGGCGCTCGACCGTGAGACGCTTTCCACCATTCAATGCTTTTTTGAGAACAACCTCAATGTTTCGGAAACCTCGAGAAAGATGTTTGTGCATCGGAATACACTCGTATACCGCCTCGACAAAATCAAAAAGCTGACAGGGCTTGATCTTCGCGAATTTGACAACGCGATCACCTTTAAGGTTGCGCTGATGGTAAAAAGCTATTTGGTATCCAAAAACAATCGATATTGACAGACAGATTCTGAGCGTCTCCTGCCGAAATGCGGAGCCGCTCAATATGTATATTATCCGTTGGAATTCAGATTTTATCTTCACCGTTTGATCTGAAAATTTTATATTCCGGATCGTTTCGGTCCGGACAGATGGAGGCTTGAATGGAAAATTTGGAAAACACGAATCGGTCAAACGAAAACGAGCAGGAGAATGTCGGCGCATTGCCTGAGAGCTCTGCCGAGAACAATGCATCGGGTGCAGAACCCAAGTCCGCAAAAACCGACAAAACGGCGGAGGAGCCTTCCGACGCATGCACGCCGATCAAAGAAACGGCGGATGCTCCTGACGCATCGGGACCTAAAAAGATAAAAAAAGTGAAAAAAGCAAGAAAGCCGGTCAGAGTATCGCTTGGCGTGCTGATTATTTGTATTCTGCTGACCGCACTTATGGCGTTTCAAGCGACGTTTGTTTCGCTCAGCCTGCAATATGAGCGGAATCTGAACGATGCATACGGACTTTTTTCGAGCTTGAAAAAATTCATACAGGTAGCCGGTCTTTATGATGAAAAATATCTGTATGATGTGGATTCCGACACGCTGGATGAAGCGCTTACCCGTATGTATATCCTTTCGTCCGGGGACAAATACGCTTCTTATTATACCGCGGAGGAATGGGCGGAATCGACTTCATCGTCGGCCGGAAATTCCGTCGGAATCGGCGTATATGTTGTGCAGTCACTTTCCGGTGATATTGAAGTAACGCATGTTATGAGCGATTCGCCGGCTATGAAAGCCGGAATCATGATCGGCGATATCATCACCGCGGTCGACGGACATAAGGTGTCCGAGGTGGGATATACGGATGCGGTCAACTATGTGCGCGGTGAAATCGGAACTACGGTTTCAATCGAGATTCTCCGCGACGGTGCGGCGAAAACCATCGAGGTAACAAGAGGAACTTATACGACGGAAACCGTTATTTCCGAAGTAATAGAGGAGAACGGCAGAAAATACGGCTATGTCCGAATCATTGAATTTATGCAAATCACCGTTTCTCAATTCAAGAATGCTGTAAATGCCTTAATCGACGACGGTGTGGACGGTTTTGTCTTTGATGTGAGAGACAATCCCGGAGGAGAGCTGACAGCCATTTGTGAAATTCTCGATTTTCTGCTGCCTAAGGGACCGATTGCCCATATTATTGGTGCAAACGGGGAGGAAAGACAGGTTTATACCTCGGATGCTTCGGAAATCGATCTTCCCATGACCGTGCTTGTCAATGGGAACACCGCGTCTGCTGCGGAGCTCTTTACCTCGGCGCTCCGTGATTACGACAAGGCGGAAATCGTCGGCACGCTCACCTATGGAAAGGGCTGCGGTCAGGAAGGATTTTATTTAACGGACGGCAGCGTGGTCTTTATCACGAGCTTTTTCTACAATCCGCCGTTTTCCGATAACTATGACGGAATCGGCATCACGCCCGATATTGAAATCGAGCTTCCTGAGGAGCTTCAAAATCAAAATCTATTTCTCATAGATCGCGACGAGGATACACAGCTTGCAGCGGCGCTCGACGCACTGAAAGCGTTATCCTGAGAAAATAATTTATATTTAAGGAGACAAATTATCATGGCAAAGCAGATTGTCGTTACGGAAAGCAGCTATCAGAAACTGAAAGAAGAACTGGACTATTTAAAAAATGTCAAACGAAAGGAAGCCGCCGAGAATGTCGGCATCGCACGCTCTTTCGGAGACCTTTCCGAGAACAGCGAATACGATGAGGCGAAAAATGAGCAGGCGAAGATAGAGGCGCAGATTTCCGAGCTTGAAGAGACGATCAGTCATGCCAAGGTGATCAGCGATCATGAGATACAGACCGACATGGTGAACGTCGGGATTTCCGTAACGGTATACGACATGGATTATGATGAGGAAGTGGAGTATCAGATCGTCAGCTCGCGAGAGGTCGATCCGCTTGAAAATAAAATTTCGGATCAGTCTCCGATCGGCAAAGCACTGATCGGAACAAAGGTTGGAGACATCATCTCCGTCGAGGTGCCGGACGGCGTCGCCAAATTCAAGGTAATGAAGATAGAGAAAAAGGACAGCTGAAAACAATTATCGAATGGGAGTACAGAATGACGGACGAAATAAGAGCAAATAACAATGAAACAGAAGAGCTTTCCGGCGAAAAGCTGAATGAAATATTGCGGATACGCAGAGATAAGCTTGCGGCCTTGCAGGCGGAGGGAAACGATCCGTTTGCTTTGACAAAATACGATGTGACACATCACAGCGAGGAAATTCGCCGCGATTTTGAGTCGCTGGAAGGGAAGACGGTGAGCATTGCCGGCCGGATGATGTCCAAACGCGTCATGGGCAAGGCTTCTTTCTGCCATGTTCAGGATTTGCAGGGAAAAATGCAGGTTTATGTTGCCCGGGACAGCGTTGGAGAGACGCCATATGCGGCATTCAAAAAATTTGACGTCGGAGACATTATCGGTGTTAAAGGCGAAGTATTCCGCACAAAAACCGGTGAGATTTCCGTGCATGCGGCGGAGCTGGTTTTGCTCTCTAAAAGCTTGCAGGTGCTGCCTGAAAAATTCCACGGGCTGACCAATATCGATGCAAGATATCGTCAGCGTTATGTCGATCTCATTATGAATCCCGAGGCTAAGGATACCTTTATCAAGCGCTCGAAAATCATCAGCACAATTCGCCGCTATCTCGATGCAAAGGGCTTCATGGAGGTCGAAACGCCGATGCTCGTTTCCAATGCGGGCGGTGCTGCCGCAAGACCGTTTGAAACCCATTTCAATGCGTTGGACGAGGATTTTAAGCTGCGCATCTCCTTGGAGCTTTATCTGAAACGCCTGATTGTCGGCGGACTGGAACGCGTCTACGAGATCGGCCGCGTGTTCCGCAACGAAGGACTCGACACCCGGCACAACCCCGAATTTACGCTGATGGAGCTGTATCAGGCATATACCGATTATCACGGTATGATGGATCTGACGGAAGACATGTACCGTTATGTGGCGCAGGAGGTTCTCGGCACCACAAAAATTGTATATGGCGGAGTGGAAATGGATCTCGGCAAGCCATTTGAAAGAATCACGATGCTGGATGCCGTTAGGAAATATTCGGGCGTGGATTTCAATGAGATACACACGACCGAAGAAGCACGCGCAATCGCGGATGAAAAGGGCATCCATTACGAAGCGCGTCACAAGAAAGGCGACATTCTGAATTTGTTTTTCGAGGAATTTGTGGAGGAGCATTTGATCCAACCTACCTTTGTGATGGACCATCCGATTGAAATTTCTCCTTTGACGAAAAAGAAGCCCGACAATCCCGATTATGTAGAACGTTTTGAGTTCTTCATGAACGGGTGGGAGATGGCGAACGCATATTCCGAGCTCAACGATCCCATCGATCAGCGCGCCCGCTTTGCCGCACAGGAGGAGCAGTTCGCGCAGGGCAACGAAGAGGCCAACCACACGGATGAGGATTTCCTCAATGCGCTTGAAATCGGCATGCCGCCGACAGGAGGCATCGGATTCGGAATCGACCGTATGTGCATGCTTCTGACCGATTCTGCGGCCATCCGTGACGTGCTGCTGTTCCCGACGATGAAGTCCATCGAGAAGTAAATATCATAGTATGACAGGGAAAAGCCGCGATGAGGTTTTTCCCTGTTCCTTATCTGAATGATATGTGCTATTGTGTCCTCACAAATCGGAAGCTGCAAATCTGAGAATATATCAGCAGAACAGAAATTGATAACCAGACAAGTGTGTCGGCTCTGAAAATACGGCATTTTCTCACTTTATGTCGTGTAAATGAATGAGCTTTTAATATAATCTGTTGATCAAGGAGGGGTAATGAATGGATCAGAAAAAAGTAGGCCTGTTTTTGAAAACGCTTCGCAAAGAAAAAAATATGACTCAGGAAGTGTTGGCAGAAACGTTGAATGTATCCAGCAGAACAGTATCCAGATGGGAAACGGGAAGTAATATGCCGGATATCAGTTTACTGGTTGAACTATCTGAATTCTATCAAGTCGGTATACCTGAGATAATTAACGGAGAAAGGAAAAGTGAGAACATGAATCAAGAGCCGAAAGATACTGCGATTAAAATGGCAGAATATAGTAAAAATGAGCTCAACATAGAGAAAAGGAAACTAATAAATGTCCTCCTCATGATATTTGGTGTATTTATTATGATTTCTGCTCTGGCAATATTTCCGAATGAAAGCAGTTGGGGAAGTATTTATGCAACGATTGGCGGAGCCATATTAACCGTAGGAATTTATTTCAGAATTAAGTCTGTGATAGTAAAAAGGGGCTTGCGAATATTGAGTGTTATTGGATGTGTCATTGTATTATTTGGAATTTTTACTGTTTCAGATTATATTGCGGTTTCACAGTTCCGACAGGTTCCACGATTTAGTTATGAAAAAGCTTATGGCGACGATATCGTTGAACACAAAACATTATTTTATACGGTCATTCAAAAAAACCCGGGAACTGAGAATGAAAGTATAGAAATTTTAAAATAGTTTTAATGTGGGCAGTTTTTGAATAGGACTGTCCATTTCATTATTTTGTGACGTCCCGCAGATTATTTCGGAAAGATACTTGAATTGCCGGCGTGAATCGTATATAATAATTTATATAATCTCGTCAAGAAAGGAAGGAATTCCTATGTCAAAGGTGCTCAAATGGCTCGATAATTTTTGGTATCATTATAAATGGGTCGTTATTATTGTCGTCTTTTTCCTCATTGTCGGCATTGTACTCACCGTCCAGCTTGTAACAAGGCAGAATTACGACGCCTATATCATGTATCTCGGTGATGCGGCTATCCCGGATACACAGTATCAAGATATTTTGGATTCTTTCAAAAAAGTTACGGAGGATTACAACGGAGATGAAGAAATCCTGATCAATTTCGCGAAAACGGCGTATATAACCGATAAAGATAATGAAATGGCAAGCAGTATCAATTCGGTCGCTGTGCAGTTTATGTCCTCGATGATTGTTCAGCCGTATTACCTGTATCTGATCAATGCCGAAGTGTATGAGATGTATAAGGACTCGGATATCTTTATTCCTCTTTCCGATATCGTGGACGACATTCCGGCGGATTGGCTCTACGATGAAAATGCGGTTTATTTCAACAAAACGGATTTTGCGCAGAACAACGCCGGTGTCGATGCTCTCGGCTCCGACACGCTGTTGGTTATCAAAAATATTCCGTATACCTCTTCAAAATCCGCCTATCAATCGGAAAAAGAAGCATTTGACCATCACGTAGCGCTTTTTAAAAATATCATTGAATATGTTGCAGATTAAAGGGGTTGATGTCGATTTTTCAATCGGCAGACAACCTTGTTATGGAGTGAAATTATGAAAATACTTGCCATTGGCAACAGCTTTTCTCAGGATTCGACCGCATATGTCGAGGATATTGCAAAATCTATTGGTCATCGCGATATCACTGCCGCCAATCTATATATCGGCGGCTGCCCGCTTTCCCATCATGCCGAAAATCTGAAAACCAATGCTGTGGAATATGATTATCAGCGCCACGGAAACGGACTTTACAAAACCTCCATACGGGAGGCTCTGAAATCGGATACGTGGGATATTATTACGCTTCAACAGGTGAGCGGATTGTCCGGTTTATATGACACCTATCATCCCTATATCGACGAGGTATATTCGGAGGTGAAGCGTCTTTGCCCGAATGCTGTGGTTTATCTGAACCGTACATGGGCATATGAGGAGGGAAGCGCTCATCCGCATTTTGAGCATTATAATCATGACAGAGCGAAGATGGATGCAGCGATTGAGGATTGCTATCAAAAAATCTCCGCAGAATTTTCCGCAGAGATCATTCCGGTCGGAAATGTGATTACAGCGCTCAAAAAATTGCCGGAATTTGATATTGCAAAGGGCGGCATTTCACTGTATCGCGATGCGTTTCATCTCAGCCTGACTTACGGACGCTTTGCCGCTGCATGTGTGTGGCTGAAAAAGCTATGCGGAATGAGGCTTGACAGCGTATCTTTTGTTCCGGAGAATGCGGATGCCGCTTTGATACAAAAAGTCGTGCAGTTTATCGAAGGCTATTTTCAAAAAGATTGACGGAGACTGTAAAAATCCCGTTTCTTTTTTCATAAAAAATATTGACAAAAGAAGCGGGATATGCTAATATATATAGGCGGTGAAAATAAACCGCTTGAAATGCGGGTGTAGTTCAATGGTAGAATTCCAGCCTTCCAAGCTGGTCGCGTGGGTTCGATTCCCATCATCCGCTCCAAAAAAGATATGCCGTATGCAGACGCTTCTACGGCGTATCTTTATTTGTGCCTTTAGCTCAGCAGGATAGAGCAACTGCCTTCTAAGCAGTAGGTCGAGGGTTCGAATCCCCCAAGGCACGCCATATATGGTGGGTATAGCTCAGTTGGTTAGAGCGCCAGGTTGTGGCCCTGGAGGCCGTCGGTTCGAGTCCGATTATCCACCCCAACAAAAAATATTTCCGACAAATATTTGTCGGAAATATTTTTTTGCTTCATCGTTAAAATACTTGACAGCGGTATAATATTGTAATAAAATAGGCGAGCATAAAAAATAAATGATCGTTTGATGTAAGGAGAAAAAATGTTGCAACCGTATATTGTAGAAAAGGGTGTTCAAAAATTTATTGGGCGAAGCGCAAAGCTTGGTGGCACGAACCCGACCGGCGAAGATATTGGTCTTCTTTATGACAATATGCAGAATATATTCTGTAAAATCAGCCGTCCTATGAATGATAGATTTTACGGAATAACTATTAATTTTGCGAATAGCACGAATAATAGCCGAAAAGATTACTGGTTATGCAAAGAAGTAGAAACGCTCTGGAAAGATGATATGCCAGGTGAATTTGAAGCTTTAGGCGACGACATGGAAACTCTTATATTGCCTGCAACCAGATGGCTTTATATCCCTGTACGATATGACGATTCCTTTGTAAAGAACTTGGCACCGGAAGAATTTCGAGATGATCCGGGTTATTTAACTTCATGTGTTTATAATTGGGGAAGATCATGGTTAATTGAAAACGGCTACAAGCCGCAGGACTATCCGTTTGAGATGGAAATATATGGACTGCATGACGGATATGATGGAATTGACGGCGGGGCGAACATTACGCTTGCCATACCTATGATATAAATAAATTCGTGCATTCTATAAAAGTAACCTTTTGATTTGGTGAAGTTGAAATCGTATATTATCTTTTTTGCAGCTCACAGACACAAAAAATCCGTCGGCATTGGCCGGCGGATTTTTTATGGAGTAATGAAATACCACCCGTGAACGGGTGGTATTTTTTTACGATATTTTATTTTTAAGCCGCAGATTATCGGCGATCATCGCGATAAATTCCGAATTGGTCGGCTTGCCGCGCTCATTCTGTATGGTGTAGCCGAAATACGCATTGAGCGTATCAAGGTCGCCTCTGTCCCACGCGACTTCGATGGCATGACGGATCGCTCTTTCCACTCTTGATGAGGTTGTTTGGTATTTTTTGGCGACAGTAGGATATAATATTTTTGTCACGGAATTGATAAGCTCGCTGTTTTCAATGGTCATCATGATGGCGGTCCTGAGATACTGATATCCCTTGATGTGAGCGGGAACGCCGATTTTATGAATGATGCTGGTCACCTGTGTTTCGATATCATTTCGGTCTGAACCAAACTGAATGCTCGGTTCAAATCGCGTTCTGGAAATCATGCTCCGATTTTTATAGATTCTCGTGATTCTTTCGTAAAGTACGGTGAAATCGATCGGCTTCTGCATGCAGTAGGCGGCGCCGGCCTCAGTTGCTTCCTGAAAAAGATTCGGATTGGAGCAGCAGGAAAACACGATAAAATCAGGGGCAAGCGATACGTTGGAAAAAAGCTGTTTTGATTTTTTGATGATTTGAACGGCGTCAAGCTTCGGCAGCCATACGTCGATCAGAACGATATCGGGAGAGGTTCTCTTTATTTTACTGAAAACATCGCTTCCATTGTCGGTTTCGTCTACAATTTCAATACCGAATCTGGAAAGGTTGTCTTTCAGATCATTCCTGAATTTTTCACTTTCATCGGCAATAAGTATTTTAATTCTCTGTTCCACTGTTTCATTCTCCATTTCTGTTATTTTGTTTGTCGGATTTTTAGATATCTGAAAATTTCCAATAACATATTACCACAATATGGAACTAAAAGCAATGGAGTATTGGAAAATTATGTAAACAAAATTTTTTGGTTCGATTTGTTAAAAATGCCAAAGTTGTTCTCATATCTCGCCAAAATCAAACAATATAATCATAAAAATGCTCGAATCGTGAAAAAATGGGGAAATTAAAATCAAATAATCATATTTTATAAATTAAACAAACAGAATGGGCAGAAATTCCTTCACAGCGACCGGTAAAGCCGAGCTTTTCCTCGGTGGTCGCCTTGATATTGACATTTTCCTTTTCAATTTCCAGGGCATTTGCGATATTTTCTTTCATTTTGTCAATGTGCGGCGCAAGCTTGGGGGATTGCGCAATCACTGTCGCATCGATATTGCCGATTTGATATCCGCTTTTTTTGATGATTTCCCGTACCTTTTCAAGAAGAAAAAGGCTGGAAACGCCTTCATACTGCTTGTCGCTGTCCGGAAAATGATGCCCGATATCCTTTTTTCCCGCCGCTCCAAGCAAAGAGTCCGCGACCGCGTGGCAGAGCACATCGGCGTCGGAATGACCGAGCAGTCCAAGGCTATGCTCGATATCGACGCCGCCGAGAATCAGCCTTCTGCCTTTTACAAGCTTATGGACATCGTAACCGTGTCCGATCTTGATATTCATGCATTGCCTCCCGTCTTTCTTTTCATCAGAATATCCCGTGCGATTGCGAGGTCGCTCGTGTTCGTAATTTTGATATTTTCATTCATGCATTCCACAAGCTTGACATGAAATCCCGCAAGCTCGGCAAGCATGGCGTCGTCGGTGATTTTTTCATCGATTTTTTCGGCGGAGGAGACGGATACCTCATATACGGATTTCTTGAATACCTGCGGCGTCTGTGCAAGCCAAAGGAGCGAACGGTCGATGGTTTCGGTGACAAATCCGTTTTCATCCGCTTTTTTGACCGTGTCCGTCGCCCGTTTTGCGGCGATAGCGGCTCCGGTACGATACGCTTCAAGCACGATTCTATCGATATCCTCGGCGGTGATGAGGCATCTTGCGGCATCGTGAATGGCGATAAACCCGCATTCTTTCGATACCTTGCGAAAGCCTCGGAGCGCCGATTCCGCGCGCGAGGCACCGCCTGAGACGACGAATTTCAGCTTGGAAAGGGAATATTTTTTTCTGAAATTCTGGTAAAGCGGAATTTCATTTTCTGCGGCCACTACGATGATCTCGTTTATTTTTTCGCTTTTCTGGAAGGCAAGAACGGAATGGATGACCACCGGGATTCCGTCAATTTCTATCAGCTGCTTGCTGAGGCTTTTGTCGTTCATTCTTTCGCTTTTTCCGGCAGCCAAAATGATGGCGGAGGTATAACGATTCCTGTCGCGATGAGAAATGAGATTGCAGATTTTTTCGATTTTTTTAATAATATGAAATTTCAAGAGAAGGCTCCTTATGGTCCAAAAACGGACGGATTGGATTTAGACAAAAATCCAAGATTAGTATACCATAGATTCCTCAAAACTCAATATTTTTCAAAAAATATTACAAAAAATATAAAAAAAGTATTTATTTATAAGGGTTTATATAGTATAATATAATTATAATACTTCGGACGGAGGATATTGTCTTGGAAAACTTTCTTGGGACGCTGAAATATCTCGTCGATCAGTTCGGACTGATCGATTTTCTCGATATTTTATTCGTTTCGATTTTAATATATTATGTCGTCAAATTCATCCGAGACCGACGTGCAAGCAAGCTTGCGATCGGTGTTTTCCTTGTTTTGTTTATTCTTCTTTTGAGTGAAATCCTCGGGATGAGAGCTATGGACTTTATCCTTTCCAATATCGTGCAGGTCGGGCTGATTGCTCTGATCATCGTTTTTCAGCCGGAGCTGCGTTCCGCGTTGGAAAAGGTCGGGGGCAGTTCATTCAAAACGCTGAAAAATTCAGTCGCCTCCAAGGATAAGGAGCATTCAAAGATAGAGGGCATCGCCAATATTTGTCAGGCGGCGAGTGAGCTTTCAAGAGAATATACCGGGGCGCTGATCGTCATCGAACGGAACACGCCGCTCGGAGATATCATCAAAACGGGAACGGTCGTCAATGCCGATATTTGCGTTTCGCTGCTGAAAAATATTTTCTTCAACAAAGCCCCGCTCCATGACGGGGCGGTGATTATCCGAAACAACAGAATCTGTGCGGCCGGCTGTTTTTTGCCGATGTCCACCAATGACGATATCATCAAGGATCTCGGAACAAGACACCGTTCCGCAATCGGTATGAGTGAAAACAGCGACGCGGTGGTGGTGGTCGTTTCCGAGGAAACGGGAACCATTTCCGTGGCAATCAACGGAGAGCTTCGCCGCAACTATGACTATAATACGCTAAAATATGAGCTTACTTCTTTGCTCGGCGGAGAAGAAACCAAACAGAAAGCGAACTGATAATCGGAAAGGAGTCATGTCTTTGCGGGACATAGGCACATGTTATGAGTGAGAAAAATGATAAGCATTTTTTGAAATCGATTTTTTCGAAAAAAGATAGCTCCACCGACATGAGAACGGATGAAACCGATGATTATACCGTTGAGCGGAATCAGAAAATCGATGTGATTATCCGAATTCTTTCCATTATCGGCGCTATTTTCATATGGATATACGTGGTATCCACCGATGTGGCCAGCTATGAATTTAAAAATGTCGAGGTTGAACTGAAAAATATTGAAACGGTCGAAGCGGAGGGCTTCACTGTTGATTATGACATCCTCTATGTTACGTTCAAGGTGCAGGGAAGCGCCGGTAAGGTGAGTGGGATTACGGAGGATTCCGTCAAGGTGTATGCAAATTTGTCCTCGGTGGATCTTTCCGATATCGTCGGCAGCAAGACCATAAAAATGCCGATTGTTTATGAGATTCCAAAGGACCTTACCTGTATGGAAAAATCGCAGGATACGATCGAAGTCGTCATTTCCGTTTCATCCCCCGAAAGCGCAGGATAAGCAAAACGCATGAGAACCTATATCATTCAGAATATACGCTTGCCGATAGAAGCTTCAAAGGACGAGGTGTTCGCCTGCGCGACGCAGCGTCTTTTGAAGTTCTTTTCTAAAATGGCAATCGGTAAAATGAAAATTCATAAAAGCTCCGTCGATGCGAGGAAAAAGACGGATATCCGATTTGTCTATTCGGTTGCGGCGGAGATAGACGGCGGCGCTGACGATGAGATGCTTGCCGCAGACGGAATCGTTCCGACGGCAGATGAAAAGATGGAAATCCGTTTCGGCGACAAGCCGCTGTCCGATAGACCGATTGTCGTCGGATTCGGACCGTGCGGGATGTTCTGCGCACGGATTCTCGCCGAGAACGGTTACCGCCCCATTGTGATTGAGCGCGGCTCCGCCGTGGAGAAAAGAGCGGCGGACGTAGAACGTTTTTTTCGTCTCGGTATTTTGAATCCGGAATCCAATATTCAATTCGGCGCCGGCGGTGCCGGAACTTTTTCCGACGGCAAGCTGGTCACACGGATTCATGATCCAAAATGCGGCTTTGTTCTCTCGGAAATGCATCGTTTGGGTGCGCCTGAGGAAATTTTATGCCAAGCAAAGCCGCATATCGGCACGGACTATTTGAAAACAGTCGTTTCCGCTATGGAACGGAAAATCATCTCATATGGCGGAGAGGTTCTGTTCGATACAAAGCTCGAAGCGCTTCGCTTTTCCGGGAACCGTGTTTCGGGCATTGAAACAAGCAAAGGTTCGCTGGCCTGCGGTGCACTAATTCTTGCGCTCGGCCACAGTGCGAGAGATACGTTCGATATGCTCTCCGAAAGCGGAATCGGAATGATTCCCAAGGCATTTTCGGTCGGCGTGCGAATCGAACATCTTCAATCGGATATCGACGAGGCGCTTTACGGAAGGCTTGCCGGGGATCCGAGGCTTCCCCGCGGTGAATACAATTTATCTTGTCACAATGCGGAACGTGGGATTTATACGTTCTGCATGTGTCCCGGAGGCGAAGTGGTCGCCGCGGCCAGCGAGGCGGGCGGCGTTGTCACCAACGGAATGAGCAATTTTTTGCGGGACGGCAAAAACGCCAACAGTGCGGTGGCCGTATCGGTAAATCCTTCCGATTACGGCGGCTCGGTAAAGGAGGCGGTTGCGTTTCAGCGTTCGTTGGAAACGCTTGCCTATCGCGCAGGAGGAGAGAGCTATGCCGCCCCCTGCGAGACGGTCAGTGATTTTCTTGGCAGAACACGGGGTAAAGAGCCTTCCCGCGTCCTGCCGACATATCGAAACGGGAACGTCAAAATCACCGCGCTTGACCGCATTTTTCCCGACTTTGTTTCCGAATCGCTGAGATTCGGACTGATAAGCTTTGACCGCAGGCTTCACGGCTTTGCCGCGGATCATGCAGTTTTGACCGGCGTGGAAACGCGAACGTCCTCTCCGCTGCGCATTCCGCGGGATGAGCAAATGACGGCTTTCGGCTTTGACAACCTTTATCCCTGCGGGGAGGGCGCCGGATATGCCGGCGGGATTACCAGCGCTGCGGTGGACGGAATCAACTGCGCGCTCGCGGTGATGGAGAAATATCAAAAAATCTGACGAATGGGAGGGAATCCGAATCATGTTTGACAGAAACCGCTGGATTGTTTCAGAGCAGGACCCGTCCTGTGTAAAAAAGCTTGCGGATTCTCTCGGTACAAACGAATTATGCGCCAAGCTTTTGATAAACCGAGGCTATACGGATATTGAATCCGCGCGCGCTTTTATAGAAAAATCAGATGTTTTTCTCTATAATCCTTTTCTGTTAAAGGATATCAAGCCGGCGATCACGAGAATCCGCAGGGCAATTGAGGAAGATGAGAAGATTACCATATACGGCGATTATGATGTAGACGGTGTTACTTCGGTTTCCGTTCTCTTTATGTACTTGAAAGAGCATGGAGCAGACGTGGATTATTATATCCCGACAAGAGACGGTGAGGGATACGGTGTCAGCAGTGCGGCGTTCCGCGCCATCAAGGAGCATGGAACCGGGCTTGTCATCACGGTGGATACCGGTATTACGGCCATCGATGAGATCGCATATGCCAAATCCATCGGACTTGACGTTGTCGTCACCGACCATC
This sequence comes from uncultured Eubacteriales bacterium, assembly GCA_934446365.1. Lineage (GTDB taxonomy): Bacteria > Bacillota > Clostridia > Oscillospirales > CAG-272 > QALR01. Next base: position 327,383 of record CAKSDZ010000001.1, read on the forward strand.
ATCAGTGCCGGCCGGAGCTGCCCGTATGTGAAGCGGTGGTCAACCCTCAAAGACCGGATTGTGAATATCCCTTTAAGGAATTATCCGGTGTCGGTGTGATTTTCAAAGTATTGTGTGCCCTTGAATTGGAGCTTGTCAACTGCGGCGAATATAATCTTTTTACCATCAAGGATATGTGCCGTCGCTATATCGATCTTGTCACCATCGGCACCATTGCCGATGTGATGCCGCTTTGCGATGAGAACAGGATTATGGTCTATATGGGGCTCGGCATGCTGTCGTCCACCCGCAATATCGGTGTACGTGAATTGTTTCATGCGGTTGGGATCGACGCGTCCAAAAAAATTACCGCATCGATGATCGGCTATACGATCGCGCCGAAAATCAATGCAGCGGGCAGAATCGGAAACGCCTCACGCGCCGTACAGCTCTTTCTCGCGACTTCTCCGCATGCGGCAAGAGCGATTGCCGAGGAGCTTTGTCTGACCAACCGGGAACGCCAGCAGACGGAATCCGCCATTTTGGCCGAGGCCATGTCTCAAATAGAAAACGAGCACGACCTCGAAAGGGAAAGTGTGCTTGTTCTCGCCAGCGACAGCTGGCATCAGGGCGTTATCGGAATTGTCGCTTCGCGGATTACGGAGCAGTTCGGCAAACCGGCTGTTCTGATTTCATTTGATGCGGGAGCGGGCGAACACGGGCTTGGTAAAGGCTCCGCAAGAAGCGTAAAAGGGCTTAACATGGTGGAGGCGCTTGCAGCCTGTGAGCATTTGCTTGTGAAATACGGAGGACATGAGCTTGCCGCCGGTCTTTCCATCGAGCGGGAAAAATTGCCGGAATTTCGTGTATGCTTGAATGATTATGTGGCAAAACACCTGTCCTCTTCCGAATGTGATATAAAAACAACCGTGGAAGCCGAGATACGGGAGACCGATGTTACGGAAGAAACCGTAAGGGAAATCGCCAAGCTGGAACCGTACGGCGCGAAAAATCCCGAACCTATATTTGTTCTCAGAGATGTTTCCATCCAAGAAATCGCGCCGCTCAGTCAGGGGAAGCATTCAAGGCTTCTTGTCGAGAAAAACGGGAAAGTGATATCCGCCGTATGCTTCGGATATCATTTAATTGCGGAGGGTTTTTCCGCCGGAGACCGCGTGGATATCGTATGCGGGCTTGGCATCAACGAATTCAGAGGAAACAAAACGCTTCAGCTGACCGTTCGGGATATCGATTATACCGAAGCGTTTTGGCGTCAAATTGAAAAAACGGAGCGGGATTTTGAGGATATTTTGGCCGGGAATACGCAGTGCATATCCGATGAAGTGCCGGTACGAGAGGATTTTGCCGCCGTATACGACGTTTTGAGAAGTTCCGGATTTGCCGGCGGTAAACGGACTGCGATTTCTAAGCTTCTTGTTTCTCTGCCGGAAATGTCTTATTTAAAGGTCAGAATGATTCTCGAGGTGTTTGCGGAATGTGAGCTGTGCGAGCTGAAATATGTGGGTATCGGGAATTATTACATAAAGGTGCCGAAGGTAAGCGGCAAAAAGGATTTGTTTTCCACGCCGCTCATGAAAAAACTTGCGGTGTCACAATAACGGAGATTGCTATGCTGGACGGATATGAAAATCTGTTGCAAACCTTGAATGCGACGGGAAAAAACTATAATCTTGAAAAAATCAAAAAGGCCTATGAATTTGCAAAGCAGCTGCATGAAGGGCAATTCCGAAAAAGCGGAGAGCCTTATATCAGTCATCCCGTCGCCGTTGCGGAAATCGTAGCGGGACTTGGGCTTGACACCGATTCCATTTGTGCGGCTTTGCTTCATGATACACTGGAGGATTGCGCCGATAAGGTAGACCTTGCGAAAATCAAAAAGGAATTTGGCGATCAGGTCGCGGAAATCGTGGACGGGCTGACAAAGCTTGTCAAAATCCCGTTTAACGACAAAGAAGACGAGCACATGGAAAACCTGCGCAAGATGTTTCTTGCGATGGCTAAGGATATCCGCGTTATTTTTATCAAGCTCGCTGACAGACTGCATAACATGCGCACGCTCAACGCACAACCGGAAGAAAAACGCCGATTGATCGCGCTGGAAACCATGCACGTCTATGCACCGCTTGCACACCGTCTCGGTATGCAGAGAATCAAGCAGGAAATCGAGAATTTGGCGCTGTCTTATCTTGATCCGATCGGTTATCGCGAGGTGCAGAGTGATATCGATAAAAAATTCGGACTGAATAAGGATTTCATCGTCAATACCCGCGCTGCAATCGAACAGAAGGTCAGAGAAAGCGGAATCGACTGTACGCTGGAAGGGCGTGTAAAATCCGTTTACAGCGTTTACCGCAAGATGTTCAAACAAAACAAAAGCTTTGATGAAATTTACGATTTCTACGCAATTCGCATCATTGTGGGAACGGAGCTCGAATGCTATACCGTGCTTGGAATTATCCATGATATGTATAATTCCATGCCCGGCCGCTTCAAGGATTATATTTCAATTCCGAAGCCCAATATGTACCGTTCTCTGCATACAACGGTTATCGGTCACGACGGCGTGCCGTTCGAGGTGCAGATTCGGACGTGGGAAATGCATCAGGTCGCCGAATACGGTATCGCCGCACACTGGAAGTATAAATCCGGCGACCGCGGCGACGCCGGCCTCGACAAAAAGCTCGAATGGATCGCAAAGCTGGTTGAAAATGAGTCCAGCACCGCTGATCCGGACGAATTCATTGATGCGCTGAAAATCGATATTTTTCAAGATGAGACTTTTGTTTTTACACCCAAGGGCGATGTGGTGACGCTTCCGCAGAATTCAAACTGCATCGATTTTGCCTATCACATCCATTCTGAGGTCGGCAACCGCATGGTCGGCGCTAAGGTCAACGGAAAAATCGTGCCGATCGACCGCACGTTGGAGAATGGCGAGATCGTGGAAATTCTCACCTCGTCCGCGACAAAAGGGCCCAGCCGCAACTGGCTGAAAATCGTAAAAACCAGTGAGGCAAAGGCCAAAATCCGGCAATGGTTTAAGAAGGAAAAGCGCGCGGAAAACATTGTCGCCGGCCATGACGAGGTCGTGGCGGAGATGAGAAAATATCCCGGTACGTTTACCGAGGAACAGCTCAATACCATTGTTGCCAATATAGCCGTAAGAAACGGAATTGAGACCGCAGATGACCTATTCAATATGATCGGCTATGGCGGGCTTTCCGTCAATAAGATATCGACCCGTCTGCGCGACGAATACGACAAGGTCGTAACGCCGCCGGAGGAAACGCCCATTACCGATGTGTCGCAGATCCAAACAGTCGACAAAAAACACGCTTCCGGCGAATACGGAGGCGTTATCGTCGACGGGCTTGAAGGCTGTCAAGTAAAATTCGCAAAATGCTGCAATCCGCTTCCGGGAGACAATATCGTCGGATTTATCACAAAAGGATACGGAATTTCCGTTCACAAATGCGATTGTCAGAATATAATCAATAATACGGCTCAGAATAAAGACCGGCTTGTCAATGTGGAATGGAGAGCGGTTTCCGGCGGACCTAAGGATGAGCAGTATGAGGCCCTGATGCAGATTATCGCGGACGACAGGATTTCCATGCTGGCCGATATCAGCGGTGCGCTTGCCGATATGAGGGTATCGATTATGCAGATCAATTCTCAGAAAAAGGGGGTCGATCAAATGATGATCAATATCGGCGTTTCCTGCAAGAATCTCGCGCATTTCAACAGCATTGTTTCACGAATAAAATCGATCAAAGGCGTAAACGATGTACGCCGCGGATATGTCAAATAAACGGAGGGCAGAATGCGTGCGGTTATTCAAAGAGTATCGTCGTCAAGTGTGATTTCCGACGGCGTTCCGACAGGCGCCATCGGACAGGGACTTATGATTCTTCTTGGCGTCTCCAAAGGAGATGAAAAGCTCGATGCGGAACTTCTTGCCGCGAAAATCGCAAAGCTGCGCATTTTCTCCGATGAAAACGGCAAGATGAATCGAAGCGTGCTCGATGTCGGCGGCGCTGCACTTGTCGTGTCCAATTTCACGCTTTGCGCAAACTATGCACACGGAAACCGTCCCGATTATATGAATGCCGAATCGCCGGAGCGCGCCTGCGAGCTATACGAGTATTTTGTCTCGCTGCTTCGTCGGGAAATGCAGGTGGAAACAGGGGTTTTTGGCGCCCATATGGCGCTTTCCATCGAAAACGACGGACCGATCACGATTGTTATGGACAGCGATGTACTACGAAAAAAAGGAAAATAAAGTGACATGAAACTTCAAGTCAGAGGAAATATCAACGAATACTATGTTCAAACGCTTTGTATGCTGTTTTTTCCGGGCGCAAAATTTTCAAAAACCGAAAGCGAAAGCGAAAACGTTCCGTCTGCCGAGGTATCCGTTGTCGATGAAAGCGTCGAGCGTGTTGTAGCCACCGTGACGCTCATTCAAAACGGGAAATCGGTGACGGTATCGCATTCCGAGTTGCGCGATGGGGCGGAAAAGGTTTCGGCGGAAAGGATTGCCTGCGGAAAAGCATTTTTGGAGGCCGGAAAAAAACTGACGGGAATTACCCCTTCGTGGGGGATTTTGACCGGTGTTCGTCCGGCAAAGCTCGCCATCGGCGGTCTTATCGAAGGGAAAAGCAAAACGGAAGTGCGCAGTTTTCTGACGAAAGAATATCTTGTCAATCCCAAAAAGGCTGCTCTTGTCACCGATATTGCAGCCACGGAAAAGAAAATCATTTCCCGTGTGTCAAAAAATTCTTGCAGCCTTTATATTTCCATTCCGTTTTGTCCCACAAGATGCAGTTATTGCTCATTCGTATCCTTTACCTCAGCAAAGCTTTTGAATCTTTTGGATTCTTATCTTGAACATCTCTGTTCGGATATCGCCTCTACGGTCGATATGATCCATAAGCTCGGATTGACGATTTCGACCGTATATATCGGCGGCGGCACGCCGACTACCTTGAATACAAAACAGTTGGAATTGCTCCTTGATACCGTGACATCACGTGTGGATCCGTCCTCTATCGAGGAATTTACGCTGGAAGCCGGCAGACCCGATACCATTACGGAGGAAAAATTAAACGTCATAAAGGCCTACGGTGTAACGCGAATCAGCATCAATACCCAAACGCTCAACAACGACGTGCTGGAACTTATCGGAAGGAAGCATACCGCGGAGGATTTTTTTCGCGCTTTTGAAATGGCGCGAAAAGCGGAAATCAAGCATATCAATACGGATCTTATTGCCGGTCTGCCCGGCGAAGGATTCGGCAGTTTTTCCGAAACCATCGATGAAATTATCAGACTGCGTCCCGATAATTTGACTTTTCACACACTTTGCATCAAGAATGCCGCGGATTTTGCGCATAATAAGAATACGCTTTATATGAATGCTTTCAGCGAAACTTCAAAATGCGTCGATTATTCGCAGCTGAGCGCTAAAAACGCGGGCTATATCCCTTATTATATTTACAGACAGAAAAACACGGTGGATAATCTTGAAAACGTCGGATTTGCTTTGCCGGGCGCGGAAGGGCTTTACAATATTTACATGATGGAAGAAATCCACAGCATTTTTGCAGTAGGCGCAGGAGCGGTTTCCAAAATGGTGTCACGGGACGGACAAAAAATCGACCGGATTTTTGAATATAAATATCCTTATGAATATCTTGCCGATTCCGACGGAGTGAAAAATTTGGAAAAAGAAAAGAAGATAATAGAATTTTATCGAAATATTTGGTAAGGAGATGAAATATGTTTATATACGATGCCGTATTTAAAAATGATGAGGAAATACGCGCCTTTGTATCCGAGGCGGAGGAAAAATATAAGACGCAGATTTTAAAGATTGCGGATCACATAAAAAACACGCCCGATGTCAGATTTTTAACGCTGGCAGGACCGACCTGTTCCGGCAAAACAACGACCTCATACATTTTGGAGCATGAACTCGGAAAATGCGGAATTACCGTCAAAATCGTTTCCATCGACGATTTTTACCGTGACCGCGACGATATATCCGACGATGAAAAACCGGATTACGAATCGATCTCTGCGATTGATTTTGAGGTTTTTACCGAATGTATCGCTCAAATATTATCCGGCAAAACCGCATATCTTCCGAAATTTGATTTTCAGCTGGGACATCGGACGGAATTTGTTCCATATACACCGGCAGCCCATGAAATTGTGATATTTGAGGGTATTCAGGCTATCTATCCCGAAATCGTTGCTACACTGCCGAAAGATTTATCCAAATCCATTTATATCAGCGTTGATGACGATGTGACGGCCTATGGAACTTTTTTTGATAAGAGGGAAGTGCGCTTCCTGCGCAGACTTGTCCGAGATTTTTTGTTCCGCAACGCGACGCCGGAACGGACACTGGAACTATGGAGCGGTGTCATCGCCAATGAGGACAAAAATATTATTCCTTATGGACATCACGCCGATTTTATCATCAATTCCTTTTTGCAGTATGAGCTTGGCGTTATCAAGCCGTTTGTCCTGGAAACCATTCGATATGATTTCAATAAGAAATGCGAAATCGAATTATATGAGAAGCTAAAATCAAAATTTGAAAAGATCCCGACGATTCCGGAAAAATTTGTACCGGCGGATTCCGTTTTCCGGGAATTTATCGGCAGTTCGAGGAGCGAAAATGAAAATTCTATTTGATAATATCACGGTGTTATTTGAAAACGGTGTTGCAGATACGGAACTGTATCTTTTAGTCACAGATAAAACAATATCATATGTGGGAAAAACAAGACCGGACGGCATCTTCGACAGAGTAATCGACGGGCATGGAAAACTTCTGTGCCCGGGATTTTATAACTGTCATACCCATGCGCCGATGACGCTGTTTCGCGGCTATGCGGAAAATCTTCCGCTTTCCCGCTGGCTCCATGAAAAAATCTTTCCCGCTGAGGACAAGCTGTATCCGGAAGCTGTGTATGCCGCCTCGATGCTTTCCATTGCCGAGATGATAAAAAACGGAACAGTCTCTTTTTCCGATATGTATTTTTTCTGCGATGAAATCGTAAATGCCGTAGCGGAAACGGGAATCAAGGCCAATATCTCCCGTTCGACCGTAGCCTTTGATCCGGATATCAAAGCGGAGGAGGATGAACGCTTCAAAGAAGCCGCAAGGATTTTTGAACGCTATCATAATTGCGAGGACGGCAGAATAAAAATAGATATGTCGATACACGCGGAATATTCCACTGTGCCCGCAAGCTGCCGGTATATATCCGAGTTTGCCGCAGAGCATCACACCGGAATCCAGCTGCATCTTTCCGAGACCTGTTCCGAGCATGAAAGCTGTATCGAAAAATACGGAATGACACCAACGGAATTTTTTGAAGCAAACGGTGTGTTCCGTGTTCCGGTAACGGCGGCGCACTGTGTTCATGTTACGGATGCCGATGTTCAGCTTCTTGGCAAGTACGGTGCGACAGCCGTTCACAATCCTGCAAGCAACTTAAAACTCGGTTCCGGCGTTATGCGGCTCTCGACGCTTTTGGATTGCGGTGTCAACGTGACGCTCGGCACGGACGGAGCTGCCTCCAACAACACGCTTGATGTGATGAAAGAGGCCTATCTTGCCGCGATCCTTCAAAAAGGCGTGACCGGCGATACGGAAAAATTGAAATCATCGATATTCATAAAAATGATGACGGAAAATGGAGCGCGCGCGCAGGGAAGAGCCGACTGCGGTAAAATCGCCGAGGGATACCGGGCGGATCTTGTGATGCTGAATTTTGACGAGATCAATGTGATACCCGTCTATGACTTTTGTGATTCGTTTCTATATAGCGCAAACTCCGGCAATGTCGCATTGACGATGGCGGACGGAAAAATTCTGTATGAAAACGGTGAGTTCCAAACGCTTGACATAGAGAAAGTAAAATATAGGTTTCAACAAATCATTCGCACTTATTTTGACTGAAATTTACAAAGGTAGCAGGTAACGGATTTGGAGACAAGAAAGTCGGCGAGCCCGCGCATCATATCCGGTGTCATTGTACTCATGATATCGAATATCGTCGTGAAGCTGCTCGGTCTGCTGTGTAAAATTCCGCTTCATGATCTTTTACAGGATCAGGGAATGGGATATTTCAACATAGCATACAACATATTCACAACTTTATATATGGTATCTACGGCAGGACTTCCGACGGCAGTTACCATTATGATTTCGGATACGCCGGCAGGCTCCTCGCGCCGCAGACAGGTGGAACGAATTTTCCGTGTGGCGCTTGCTGTATTTTTTGTGCTTGGCATCATCGGAACCTCCATTATGCTGTTTTTTGCAAAGCCGTTGGCTGCGCTGATGGGCAGTGATGCCTCATATCTCTGCATCATGGCGATCTCTCCGACGCTGTTTTTTATCTGTATGTCGAGCGCGATCCGCGGTTATTTCCAGGGGCATCAGAACATGATTCCGACCGCGGTCAGCGAGATTACGGAGGCCATCGGAAAATTTGCTATCGGAATTGTACTTGCCAAATATGCAATATCGCGCGGTGAAAGCATCGAGCGTGTAGCGGCCTATGCGATCGCCGGTATCACCATCGGTGTGGCAACGGGAATGATTTTCCTGATTATCTCAAAAATTTTGTATAATTCAGATAAAAATGCAGCAATAGAAACCAAGGAGGGAAGCGTCAGCTCCCGCTCCCGGTTGGATATTTTAAAGCAGCTTGCCAAGATTGCGCTCCCAATCACAATCAGCGCTGTGGCGCTCAATTTGACCGGCATTATCGATACGTTTTCCATCATCAACTGTATGAAGCTATATACGGAAGAGCAGCTCGCTGAAATTGCTTATGGAAATTACAGCACACTTGCCGTTACGATGTCGCATCTTCCGTCGGCTTTTATCACCCCGATCGCCTCTTCGCTCACGCCGGCACTGACAGCGGCGCTTCTCGCGATTAAAACCGCCAAGGATGAAGCGGAAAGACGGGAAAAAGAGCTTAGAGCCTCCAAGGTTATGCAGTCCTGCCTTAAATTTGCGGCGATAATTTCGATTCCTTGCGCTCTTGGTCTATCGATCTTGGCAAAGCCGATTTTAAGTCTTTTATTTAAAAACCAGGAGTCTGTGAATGCTGCGGCGCCGCTTTTGTCTATTCTTGCAATCTCTGTCTTTTTCACCGCTATGCTGACCATAACGACTTCGATTTTGCAGGCGCATAAGTTGCAGCATAAACCGATTATTTCCATGTGCGGGGGAATTGTCGTCAAAATCATTTTGAATGTTCTCTTGATCAGCAATCCGTCGATCGGCATTTATGGAGCGCCGATCGGCACGCTGGTCAGTTATTTTGTCATGGCTTCTATCAATTTTTATTTTGTCATTAAATATGTCGGCATCCATGTCAGTATCATTAAAAACTTCGGAAAACCGTTTTTATCTTCGCTAGCCGCCTCTTTATTGACGGTGCTGGTATATGTCTTAGTGGAAACACAGACAGGTCACGCCGCTGTCGCCACGGTGCTTTCGATTTTGATTACGGTGCTTGTGTACTTCATTTTGCTGTTTTTGCTGCATACGTTCACAAAGAACGATATTTTGCTTCTTCCAAAAGGAGAATCCATTTACCGAGTATTGTGCAAAATGAAATTGATGAAATAATTTGAATTAAAAAATCCATAAGACGGTTTCCGCGAAAACGCGGAAACCGTCTTATAAGGATAAGCAGGGGACTTGGATTGTACTTTTTATATTTAGGGGAACACCTAAAAAGCGAAAAAATGAATTATACAAAATTTATATTTTCTATAATTCATGGAAGATTATAAACCATAGAAAACAGAAAAACTTGGTTTTTCTGTTTTCTAAAATCAAATAGAAATTTGCTTCATGAAGGATTCTTTGTTTTCTTCATTTCTATTTGATTTTATTGAATGGTCATTTCAAATGTTTTTTGTGTGACCGCATTGGCTTCCAACTGGATCCGATAAAGCGTGCTTCGATTCCAGCCATCCGAAATGTGTGAATCCGTCAGCTCGATCTCCTCAATCGTAGATTTTGACAATTCCACCCGACAACTCACCGGTACGGCGATACGCGATGATTCCGGCCGTTTTCGGATAGGCCTCTTTTAAACTCATGGATATTCGGTCGGCATCGGATTCATAGACTACTTCATCTGCAAAAAATTCCTCTCCAGCCAGTTGCTCATAAACGCCAATTTTTGGCAAATTGTGGAAACTCGACTGCATAGTCCAAATTTTATACCGATTTTCATTGAAGGTATCCGCCGTATAAGTCCCGACCCCTACGTCAATGATCAAGGGGTTGCCGTCCGAATATACGATAAAGTTTCCGACATCATTGTGATTATGACTTTCGGCATTACAGCCGCCTTTCATCGCGAAAAATAAGCCTTGTTTCGGTTCGCTGGCTTCTCTTGCCACCATGATGCAGATACCGTCGAGCCAAACGTGCTGCGGATACCGATAATCGGAAATATTCGGAATCGGCTCGCAAAGATTTTTGATTTCCCTTGCAATGTTATATAAAGTCTCTGTCGATTCGACTGAATTTATATGGCTTTTTCCGAAATTTTCAAGCATATCGGAATGAATACGTCTGCCAAAGCGTACTACGGAAAAATAATTTAGGTGATTTTTAGCTCCACAATCGGCAAAATTGATATAATAATCCCCATCAATATTGACCTTAGCAATATATTCCCCCAGATTTCGGATAAATGGATGATCAAATACGTCGATTGCGCCGCCTGTCATGTCATATATAAGCTCCAAGCAATCAAAATAACAGGCGCCGGCTTCGTTCCAATATCCGGGCCCCTCGTCACAACCGCCGTCGTCATGATAGCCGCTTGTAAAGTGATCGAGGATAACAAGCGTTTTCTGAATCACATCTTTTCTGATTTTGACCGATTTTTCACAAAGCGCACATACGGTGAGAACATTGGAAACAATCCACGGACACCAGTTGTTGATTCTGCGTCCGGAAAAACCCATCCACCATTGGCTGTCATTGGTTAAAAACGGTGCGGTGATGCGTCGGTTCAGCTCATAAAGGATTCGGTCGCAAATCAGGGGCGTTACCGCATCCAAAATATCACCGATCAAATGATAAACGAAAGCCAAGAGCGCACCCGTTTCCGCTGAGAACAGATCGATAAAATCGACTTCTTCTTTGTAGGCATACGGCAGCGGACAATCCATATTCGGAAGCGACGGATTGTGTGCCGGTACGACCCATGTGCTTTCTTCAAGCAGCAGCCAAACACCGTCGACAATTTTGTCGACGAATCTGCCTTTTTTCTCAATCAATTCAGCCAAAGTAAGGTACAGAACAATCTTTCTTCGCTTGAAATACAGATCCTCATAAACAGAACGGTTGCCGTTTCTTTTGAACTGCATATAGATGCCTGCCGGCAGTATGTCATAATCCATAGCCGCGTATTTTTCCGCCCGTTTTATAAGAGCGTCATACCGACACGGCTGAATATGCAAACCGCCGATATCGGAAAAAAGCTGAAAACGATCAACCGGCAAAACCAATTCCTCAAAATCGAAACATTTGAAAGCTTCAAAAATCTTTGGCATATCATAAGCTCCTATCAATAAAAAACAGACGGAAAGCCGTCTGTTTCTTTATATTGCCGGATCGGCCAATGCCCGTTCAAGCCATATGGTGCCGATATCAAATGCATCATACAAGCCTGATTTATTTCCCTGTTTGATGATTTTGGGGTTCTCCCCCGTGGTAAGCACCTGAATCAATATATTGTCGGGTATCTCCACATCCCCGGATTTTTTATTTGTGAGAATCATCATAAAAAGATAACATTTATCTGTCATATCACCGTAACAGATGACATTTTTTTCCCGGACAAGCGGTTTGCCTTTATAAATCAAATATCGGCCTTCCAACGGCAGCTTTTCACTCATTTTTATCATACCTTTCTCACGGATGGTTTTATATCTTTTTTATTATAACATCTTGCTGTACACTTTGTCAAGAGCTGGAATCACTCACTCAATCCTCGGCGGGGATAAAAACAAGTTCCCCGTTTTTATGATATCCCAGCACTTCCCTTGCGTATTTTTCAATGTAGTCCTCTTTGGGGAGCGAAAGGTCGTATTCCATTTTTTCAATGGATTTACGATATTCATCAAGAGAAGCAGAGAGCTTTTCTTTTTCCTTTTCCAAATCGCCAAGCTGCACATACAGAGAAATGATGGCAACCGTCAAAAGGAGCGCTGCACAGCCGAGCGCAATTTTAACAAAGGTACTCGTTTTCACCTTCATATCCAAATCTCTCCTTTTGATATACAGCGAAACCGCACCCCGCAGCCGTAAGCATGGCGGCTTTCATTCTGTCGCTGTAAGCCTTCCTTTTTTTGTTTTGAATGGAAATCAAAAGCCGCCCCAACGTCACTTGATAAACATGCAGCATAATTTTTTTGATTCCGTTTGTTATCAGCTTAACCGGGAATATTATAGCATATAAACTCCAATAAATCAAGCAGCGGAACAGAAATATAATTTGTTTTGCAAATACCGTTACAAGTCGTCCCAATGATCGATTATAAAGTATGAAGCCCAAAATCGAAGCGAGCAGACAATAAATTCTGATTTCTCCTCCATTGGTATGAAAAATCAAAAGAATCTCGGTAACAGCAACAATCAGCCAAAATAGGATATCTTCGATAAATACGATGATTTTATCGGCAATTTTAACGGATTTTGTTTTGAAAATGCGCGAGATGCTTCCAAATAGCGGCTTTCGCGGACGAATTTTATCGTATAAACCTCCTGAAATCGTCAGCTCCGACGCTCTGCTGATCCTGAGAATTCTGAATATATCATATACAATACCCAAAAAAACACCCGGAAGCAGAAAAATCAAAATAAGCTGATAAGAATCGTAAAAAAAGCCGTTCATTTCATGACCTTTGAGAAAAATCCGCCTTTTTTGGAGGTTTCTTTATCGTTGTAGAGCATTGAGCGTATAAAGCCCTCTACCGTCATATTGCCATTGGAGACATCAAGCGTTGTAATATGAAGCCCGGTTCCCTCGATCAGAAGATTTCCGTTTCCTGTGACGAGATATACGCTCATTTCATCAAAGCTGATAACATCCTCAATGCCTGTAAGATTCAAGATTTCTCTGTTCTTTAAAGCAAGACTTGTTTCCTTTGCTTCATTTTGAAGTTCCGCCAAAACAATCACCCTTTCACATATTTTTTATCCTTAATTATAAATATGCCGGATGTATGCGGAATATAACCTTTAAACTAATCAATGACCTCGTAAAGCTCGGCGGCATCATTTTTCAGCGTGTGTTCTTTTACATCGCGGACTTTGACGCGCAAAACGCGTTCTCCGAAAGCGATTTCGATGATATCGCCGATTTTTACATCGTAAGAGGCTTTTGCATCTCTGCCGTTGACCTTTACATGCTCGGAGTCACATGCGCTGTTGGCGACCGTCCGTCTTTTGATAATCCGAGAGACCTTTAAAAATTTATCGAGGCGCATATCTCCTTTTGATCTCCTTTCGCTTCGCAAAAAACAAAGCTGCCTTGGCGCAGCTTTGTTTTATCCATTACTTATTAACAGCATCCTTGAGTGTTTTACTTGCAGAAAATGCAGGATATTTAGATGCGGGAATCGAAATAACCTCCTGCGTCTTGGGGTTTCTGCCGGTTCTTGCGGCTCTTGTTTTCACTTCAAAAGAGCCGAGACCGGAAATTTGAACCTTATCTCCGGCTACAAGCGCTTCCGAGACAGCGTCAACTGTTGCCGCAACTGCTGCTTCGGCGTCTTTTTTCTTGAGTCCCGTCTTTGCTACGATAGCGTCGATGAGTTGTGTCTTATTCATGTTCAAAATCCCTTTCTTTACTTAGCACGGCGTGCTTTTTTTAACTGGTAACAGTATACCATCATTTTTCCCCATTTACAAGGCTTTTTTCACATTTTTTATAATTTATAGTAAAAAATCAAGAAAATTCGGACAAAAAGATAAAATACCGCCGAAATCAAAACAAACGGATCTGATTTGTCTCGGAAAGCCCTTCAAGCACGCCGCCGGATTCCAAGATTTCCACCACCGCTTTTGAAATACCTGTACGCTGCTTCAGCTCTTCGATCGACAGAAACTCCCCTTCCTCGCGTGCCTCCTGGAGCTTTTGCGCCGCAGCCTCTCCAAGGCCGGGAAGGCTTCCGAAAGGAAGTCTGATCGCGCCGGATTCCGGAAGAAATAGCTTAGCATCCGATTTATACAGACTGACCGGCAGAAATTTATATCCGCGTCCGAGGTACTCATACGCGATTTCCATGGCTGCATAAGTATCGTCATCCTTTTGTGTGCGTTCCTTTTTGTCTTTTCCTTTGATTTCGTCAAGCAGTCTGCGGACCGCAGCTTTGCCTTTGGCCGCAATAAGGCCGTCAAAACCATCCGGCGCCGCGCTGAAATATCCGCAGTAAAAGACAATCGGCTGATGAACCTTGAACCACCCAAGCCGAATTGCGCTCATTACATATGCCGCGGCATGGGCCTTCGGAAACATGTATCGTATCTTCGTCAGACTGTCGATATACCATGTATCTACGTTTTTTCCTTTCATGGCTGCGATCATCTCCTCGGGCAGCGGCTTTCCAGCCTTGTTCTTTCGCACGAATTCCATGATTTTGAAAGAGGTGCTGTTGTCGAGGCCATATCGAATCAGCGCCAGCATGATGCTGTCACGTGTACCGACGACTTTGGAAATATCGCAAACGCCGTTTTTAATCAGATCCTGCGCATTTCCGAGCCATAATCCCGTACCATGCGTTAGTCCCGATATTTGAAGAAGATCGTTGAAATTTTTCGGCCTTGCTTCGATGACAACCGGCATCACAAAAGAAGTACCGAATTCCGGCAATCCAAGCGTTCCGATTTTGCAGCCGATCTCCTCCGGCGTCACGCCGAGAGAGTCCGTAGAGCGGAAAAGCTCATACACGGCTTCATCGTTCATAGGAACGTCCAAAACGCTCATTCCCGAAAATTTTTCGAGATATTTGTACTTGGTCGGAACATCATGACCGAGTTCATCGAGCTTTAAAAGCGTATCGTGCAGATACTCAAAAGTGAAATGTGTCGTAACGATATCCGAATTCGGATCGTCGGCCGGATGCTGGACGGGACAGAAATCGTAGATTTCATATTCCTTGGGAACCACGACAATTCCGCCCGGATGCTGTCCCGTTGTACGCTTGACGCCAATACATTTTTTTGTCAGACGACTCAGCTCCGCTTTGCTGAGATTCAGGTTTCTTTCTTCCGCATACTTGGCTGCATAGCCGTATGCGGTTTTATCGGCGATACCGCCGATTGTGCCGGCGCGGAATACGTTTTCGGCGCCGAACAGCTCTTCCGTATATTTGTGTACCTTTCCCTGAACCTCTCCGGAAAAATTGAGGTCGATATCCGGAGATTTATCTCCGTAAAAGCCAAGAAAGGTTTCAAACGGGATGTCATGACCGTCGCCCTTGAGCGACGCACCGCAGCGCGGACATTTTTTATCCGGCAAATCAAAACCGGAGCCGTAAGAGCCATCCGTAATAAACTCGGAATACTGGCAGGACGGACAATAATAATGCGGAGGAAGTGGATTGACTTCGGAAATCCCCGCCATGGAAGCGACGAAAGAGGACCCCACCGAGCCTCGAGAACCGACAAGATATCCCTGCTGTTCACTGTACCACACAAGCTTTTGGGCAATCATATAAAGTACGGCAAAGCCGTTCTTGATGATAGAGGTAAGCTCCTTATCGAGCCGCGCTTCCACGATTTCCGGCAAAGGATTCCCATATAGCGACTGTGCGCGCTCGTAGCAGATTCGGCGCAGATCCTCCTCCGCACCCTCCATTTTCGGCGTGAACGTACCGTCGGGAAACGGGCGGATTCCGTCCTCGATCATATCCGCGATTTTGTTGGTATTGGTGACAACGACCTCATATGCTTTCTCTTTGCCGAGATAGGCAAATTCTTCAAGCATTTCATCGGTTGTACGAAAATAAAGCTCGATATCGCGGTCTGCATCGTCATATTTCATGCCGGCAAGCAGGATTTTTCGGTAAATTTCGTCGGTTTTATCGAGAAAATGCGCATCGCACGTTGCGACGACCGGTTTTCCGGTCTCCTCGCCGAGCTTTACGATCGTTCGATTGAGCTTGCGAAGCTCCTCTTCGTCACGTACCGTTCTGTTGGCAACCATGAATCGGTTGTTGGAAATCGGCTGGATTTCAAGATAATCATAGAAATTCGCGAGAGAGACAAGCTCATCCCATGGCTTACCTTCAAGAACCGCGCGATAAAGCTCTCCTGCCTCGCAGGCGGAACCGAGGATAAGACCTTCCCTATGTGCTTCCAGAACTGTTTTGGGAATCCTCGGGCGTTTTTTATAATATTTCAAGTAGCTGTATGAAATCAGCTTGTAAAGATTTTTCAGTCCGGTTTTGTTCTTCACAAGCAGAATCATATGATAAGAGCTGAGCTTTAAGGGATCCGTATGGTCGGACATCGCCTCAGACATCTGTGCGGGTGTAGAGATCCCGTCATTTTCGAGCTTTGCCACCATCCGATAGAAGATTCGGGCACACATTTCGGCGTCGTCCGAGGCTCTGTGATGGTTGAAATCGCCAAGCCCGAAGTATTCCGCGACCGTATCGAGCTTATGCTTTTTCAGGTCGGGATTGACAAACCTCGACATGGATACGGTATCCAAATATGCATTGGTAAACGGAAGCTTGTGGTCGGTTGCCGCTTTTCGGATAAAGCTGATATCGAAAGAGGCATTGTGCGCGACAAGCATGCGGTCTCCGATGAAACCGAGAAAGCTTTTGATGGCTTCTTCCGTTTTCGGGGCGCCCTTGACCATTTCATCGCTGATACCGGTAAGCTTTGTGATTTCCTCCGGAATCGGCATTTCCGGATCAACAAAGGTATTGAATACCGAGAGGACCTCGTCATTTTTGACGAGTACCGCGCCGATTTCCGTGATTTTGCAGCTGAGCGGTGAAAGTCCGGTCGTTTCGATGTCGAAAACGACAAATTCATCGTCGAAGGTAACTCCGCTGTCGCCATAGATCGCCTTTGCTTCATCGTTGACATAGTATGCTTCCAAGCCGTAGAGAACCTTCATGCCGAGCTTTTCCGCGGCCTTCATTGCCTCTTGGTAGCCCTGAACGTTGCCGTGGTCGGTGATGGCGACCGCGCGGTGTCCCCATCTGTGAGCTGTTTTTACGGCGATATCCGGCGGGATGATGGCATCCATCTGAGACATATTGGTATGTAGATGCAGCTCTACTCGCTTTTCCGGCGCATGATCCATGCGTTCGATCTTCTTAATCTGCATGACCGCCGCCGGATTTATGATGAGTTCTCCGTCGAAATCAGAGTCATATCGAAGCGTTCCGAGAACGGCGACCGGCATACCGACGGAGAGCGCCTGATATTCTTCGCGTTCGCTATCGGATGCCGTCGTCCGAAACATGACACTTCCTTCATAATCGGTTATGGAAAATTCCACGCGATACCGTCCCTTTGTTTTTCGTTCGCTGATCTCGATATCGATGATTTCTCCCACTGCCGTGATTCTTCCCTGCGGTCCCGTCATGGATATGATAGGTACCGGTTTTATCTCAAACGCTTGTCCGATCAGCGGAATCGCGTCTTTTAAGTCAAATACGGAATAACCGATATGCAGATATCCGTTTTCGTCGGTAAACATTTTTGCCGGCGTATCATAAACGCTGGAACGTTTTCCCGACGGCGCGGAAACCGGAAAGCTTCCAAAGCTTTCTTGTGAGGATGTGTCCCTGCGGTTCGCTCTGAGCTTCATCAGCTCGCTTTTGATATCATTCTCTCCACGCGGTACATAATGCTCCGACTTTTTGAATCGGATTTCATATTCTATCCCAAACTCTCCGTAAATGATGTCGGCAATTTTCTTGCCGACATGGTTATATTCGATAAATCCGATTCCGCCCTCTCCGAACATGATTTCGATTTCTATCCGGTTTCCGTCAAATGAGGGCGTATATTCCTGTAAAAAGCTTTTCGATATGATATTGGTGCGGTAAGCCTCCTCCATGATTTCCGAAAAATAGGCTTCCGTAAAAAGCTCTTTCGGATATTTGGGAAACAGTCTGACCGAACGAAGCACATAGGCTTTACAGATATCGTTTTCCAGCTTGTAAAGCTTTGCCTTGCGAATCAATGCGTCGCTTGTAAAATCCAGCTCCACCATGCGGAGATTCTTATCCACACGCATATTTCCTTTTAGAAAGGCTTTTTCCATCAAGCGTCGATTTTCCCCGTCCGGCAGATATCTTGTAAATACTTCAAGCAGCGTTTTTGACGTCATTTCCCAGGTCTCCTTTACTCCAAATTCTCAAACCTTTTGATTTCGCCGATAAGCTCGTCCACGATGTTCCGTTCATTTATGCGGCGAATAATCTTTCCATGCGAGAACAAGACGGCCTCGCCCACAGCGCCTGCAATCCCGATATCCGCCTCCGCCGCTTCTCCGGGACCATTTACCACACAGCCCATAACCGCGACGGTCATTTTCCGGTTGATCCGCAGCGCCGTTAGTTTCTCTTCAAGCTCTTCGCAAATCCGAATCAGATCGATTTTGGTCCTGCCGCAGGTGGGACATGAGACGATATTGATATAATTTTCCGAGGAGAGCCCACAAGCCCTTAAAATGGCCTTGGCGGCCTCAATTTCTTTAACAGGGGAATCCGTCAAGGAAACGCGGATCGTGTCTCCTATCCCCTCGCAAAGCAGCGTACCGATGCCGATTGCCGACTTTAATGTGCCGGCGCTTCCTCTCCCCGCCTCCGTGACGCCGAGGTGAAGAGGATATGCACAGGAGGCTCCTACGATTCTATTTGCTTCAATCATTGTCATGACATCGCTTGATTTGATGGAAACGACAATATCGGAAAAGTCGTATTTTTCGAGCAATTTCGCGTGATAAAGCGCACTTTCCGCAAGTGCTTCGGGTGTCGGAGCGCCGTATTTTGCAAGAATATGTTTTTCAAGCGAGCCACTGTTGATACCGATTCGGATTGGGATGCCCCGCTTTCGGCATTCGTCGGCAACCGCCTTTATTTTTTCCTGCGAGCCAATGTTTCCCGGATTGATTCTGATTTTATCGATACCGGCAGCTGCCGCTTCCAGTGCGATGCGATAGTCAAAATGAATGTCCGCCACAAGCGGTATTCGGATATCGCTCTGTTTTAGTCTGTAAATCGTTTCACACGCCACGACATCGGGAACGGCGAGCCGCACGATATCGCAGCCGGCGTTCTCGAGTTCTCGGATTTGTCTATATGTCGCGTCATAATCATGCGTGTCCGTATTCGTCATAGATTGAACCGTGACAGGCGCTTCGCTGCCTATCACGGTTTTGCCCACAAGAACCGTATGGGTTTTTCTTCTTGATATCTTGATTTCCATATTTCTATTGCTTCACCATCGTAAAAATATCTTTTCCTGTAATCACAAGCATTAAGAGCAGAAGCAGCGCCATTCCCGCCGCATGGATATAGCTTTCGATTTTCGGGCTGACCGGCTTTCTGCGGATTCCCTCGATGATGAGAAAGACGATTCTGCCGCCGTCGAGCGCGGGAAAAGGCAAAAGATTCATACAGCCGAGATTCATCGCCAAAACGACGAAAAGATACCAAAGATTGGAGCTGTCCTTGTTTTCGACCGCGTCCTGCGCATAGTCCGTAATCACGCCTGTAATCCCGACGGGACCGGACAGCTGTTGGATTCCGTATTTGCCGGTAATCAGATCATACAAAGAATCATAGACCATTCTGACCGTCATGACGGACTGCCAAAAGGAATTTTTGATAACGGAACTGACATTTTTGGTATCCAGTACCGGATAAAAGTCGCGTGCGCCGAAAGCCACGCCCTGCTCGACGGTTGTGGGAAAAACGACATCCTCGAGCACGATTTTCTCTCCGTCCCGGATGACCGTGACATCGACCGGCTTCACGCCATAGCGGCTGATTTTATAATTCATGTCATAAAAAACATGGACTCTGTGCCCGTCGATGGAGACGATCGTGTCTCCTGCCATCAGTCCCGACTGTTCTGTTTTCGCCCCTTCGGCAAAGCTGCGAACGGTGGTCGTACCGATATTTTTTGCACACATCACAAGAATCAGCATGACGATAAATCCAAGCAAAATATTGGACAAGGAGCCTGCCGCGGTAATGATGATGCGCTGCCATACGGGCTTTTTCCGCAGAGAGCCTTCGTCGTCCGATTCTTCGTCCTCGCCCGCCATGCTGACAAATCCGCCGATCGGCAGCAACCGAATTGAATATGCGGTATCTGTTTTTTTCGATTTTTTTGAGATCAGCTTCGGTCCCATTCCGATGGAAAATTCGTAGATTTTCACATGAAAGAGCCTTGCCGTAAGAAAATGTCCGAGCTCATGGACAAAAATGAGTGCGCCGAATATCAAAATGGCGATGAGAATATATAGCAGCATAAAAACTCCGTTTCTCCGCTTTATGACGGGAAATTATGATCGTTTAAATCGCTGATTTCACCGCTTCCCGAACGGATAGATTGGCTTCTTCTATCTCGGAAAGCGTTGGGCTTGTGAGATTGTGAAAAGAGCGAACGGCTTTTTCAACAATATCGAAAATATCGGTGAATCGGATTTTCCGATTCAAAAAGAGCGCGACGGCTTCTTCGTTTGCGGCATTCATGACGCATGGCAGAATACCGCCCGCTTTGGCCGTTTCCTCCGCAAGCGCAAGCAGGGGGAACGCTTCCCTGTCCGGTTCAAAAAATGTGAGCTTTCCGAGCTTTGCGAAATCAAGCGGCTCACAGGAAGATTCCGCCCGTTCGGGATAGGTAATCGCATATTGAATCGGCAATCTCATATCGGATACACCGAGCTGAGCGATCACCGCTTTATCATTGTATTCCACCATGGAATGTATTATGCTTTCTCTGTGAACGATGACTTTGATTTTATCAGATGAGACATTGAACAGATGCATCGCTTCAATGACTTCAAGCCCCTTGTTCATCAGCGTAGCACAGTCCACCGTGATTTTCGCTCCCATTTTCCATGTGGGATGGCCGAGCGCACGCTCCACGGTGACTTCGCGCAGCTCGTCTCGCGTCATGCCGAAAAAAGGACCTCCCGAGCAGGTAAGCAGAATCCGACGGATGTCCTCACTCTTTTTTCCCGCAAGACACTGAAAAATCGCGCTGTGCTCACTGTCGACCGGAATGATCTCACAGCCGTTTTTTGCGGCATCCGCCATGACAAGCTTGCCGGCTGCGACGATGGTTTCTTTGTTGGCTAGTCCGATCCGGGGAAAGCGTCGGATAGCGGCCAGCGTAGGGCGCAGGCCCGCAAAGCCGCTGAGCGCATTGATGCAAACCTCGGAGGAAAGCGTATCGATCATTTCACAGATGCAGTCCCTGCCGGAAAGAACCGCTGTATCGGTGTCCTTGACGGCGATTCTGAGAGATTTCGCGGCAGTCTCGTCCCCAATAGCGGCGTATTTTGGTCTGAAAGCGCGGATTTGTTCTTCCCCAAGCCGGATATTGCTTCCGAAAGCGATGGCGTCCACTTTAAGACCGAGAAAGCGCGCTACGTCCAGCGTTTGCGAGCCGACGGAGCCCGTTGAGCCCAAAACGGTGATGTGTTTCTTTTTGATATCCATAATTTCTTCCGTAATTTCTGGTATTTATCCGAAAATATGTATTGTGCTCGGCAGCAAAAGCGTGGCTCCGTATATGATGGGAGCGACCGCTATGATAGAATCGAAACGATCCATGACGCCGCCGTGCCCCGGAAAAATAAAGCCGAAATCCTTGATGCCTTGTTCTCTCTTGATATAAGAGGCAATCAAATCTCCCAGCTGCGACACAACGGCGATGACAGCGGCAAGGATCAAAAGCGCAATGTAATTGACGGAAACGGAAAAGCATTTATCCAAAATAAGCCCGTAAACCGCATATCCGATAACACACCCGAATATGCCGCCGATCGCGCCTTCTACGGTTTTTTTCGGACTGACGGCCGGTATCAGCTTGTGTTTTCCAAAAAGAACACCGACAAAATAGGCGCCCGTATCGGTCATCCACGCGCCGATAAATATAAGCAGATACAAATATTGTCCGGTTTCCGGCCATTCACGCAAAAGAATGATGCTGAGAAATCCGATAATGATATAACAGGTGACCGATACGAGCTCCGCCGCCTGTGAAAATTTGATATTCCCGCAGGAGAACATGGTAAAGACAAAGATGAGAAAAAGATAGACATAGCCGATTCCGAAAAGCGTCGGAATAAATTTTTCAAACTCCATGAAATAGGTGGTCATAAGGAAGATAACGACCGCCGTAAACAGATAGGAGGTGCAAGCCAAAAGATACTTGCGGCGCACGCCGATACAGCCGGTAATTTCATATACGGCGAGCAGCGCGAGCAGTCCGAGCGCCAGCGTAAACACCCATGTGTCGGAAAAAATCAGAACCGGGATCAGAATCGCGATGCAGACGACAGCGGTGATGATTCTTTTGAGCATAGTCTATATTCCTCCGTATCTTCTGTTTCTTTGATAGAATCTGTCGATGATATCGTCAACCTCGCCGGTTGTAAAATCCGGCCACAGGGTGTCGGTAAAAAACAGCTCGGCATAGGCGGACTGCCAAAGAAGAAAATTGGACAGGCGCATTTCCCCGCCGGTACGGACGATGAGATCCGGAGGCGGCACGACGCCCGAATAGATGGTATCGGTGATGTCCTGCTCCGACAGCGTCCTCTTGCCGCGGCGAATGAGAGAATTGACAGCGTCTACGATTTCTCCCCTTCCGCCATAGTTTATGGCAACACAAAGAATTTTAGAACGCGAGGCGGTCAGGCGCTCCACCTCGGCCATTTCCCTTTTCATGCTGTCGTCGAATACGTCCCGGTTTCCGATAAACAGTACGCGCACGTCGTTTTTCTCAAAATCCCGCTCGGCTTCCTTGATATAGTCTTGAAAAAGCTTCATGATGGTGTCGACTTCTTTTTTCGGGCGTTTCCAATTTTCCGTAGAAAACGCATACACGGTAACGCAGTCGATCCCTCTTTCCGAACAGTGACGTATAATTTCCCTGAATTTCTTTGCGCCTGCCGAATGTCCGTATTCACGCGGCATAAGCCGCTTTTTGGCCCACCTGCCGTTGCCGTCCATGATAAAAGCGATATGACGTATTCCATTTCCGTCTTTTTCATTTTGCGAAATGCCCATATAGACTCCGATTTCTGAAAATTTTTAAGTCTTATCAAAAATCAACCGCCTTTTTCAAGGCGGTTGGCATGATGGCTTCAACGTCAAATCTCCATGATTTCCTTTACCTTACCCGCTGTTACCGCATCTACTTTTTTTACATAAGAATCGGTAAGCTCCTGAACCTGTTTTTCGGAGGCTTTCTGTTCATCTTCGGTCATCTCGGAATTCTTCTTCATGGCCTTGCATTTGTCGTTCGCATCACGGCGAATGTTCCGAATGGCGACCTTGATTTCCTCACCCTTGGATTCCACCTCTTTCTTTTTCTGCTTACGGGTTTCCTCCGTCATCGGGGGAAAGGCCAAGCGGATCGATTTGCCGTCGTTCTGCGGGTTGATTCCGAGGTCGCTTTCATTGATCGCTTTTTCAATGGAGCGAAGCGTCGTCGCATCCCACGGCGTAATCATGAGCGTTCTCGGATCGGTCGCTTTGACCTCCGCCATTTGAGAGATCTGTGTGGGCGAACCGTAATAATCAACCATGATTTTATTCAAGACCACCGGTGTCGCTCTTCCAAGGCGAATAGAATCGAGCTCGGATTCATAGGAAGAGATCGCCTTCTGCATTTTGCTTTCAAATTCTTTTACGTCAAGTTTCATTTTCTTGTACCTCCTACAATCGTACCGATTTTCTCACCGGTAACGGCTTTTATAATATTTTCCGGATCATCCAGTCCGAAAAGCAGAATCGGAATATGGTTTTCCATGCTGAACGAGGTCGCCGTAAAATCCAAAACCCGCAGTCCCTCGCGAAGGATGTCGATATATTCGATGCTGTCGATTTTCTTTGCTTCCGGATCCAGCTTCGGATCCGCCGTGTAGACACCGTCGACATTTTTGGCGAGAAGGACGATATCGGCTCCGATCTCGGCCGCTCTCAGCACCGCCGCGGTATCCGTCGAAAAATACGGACTCCCGATGCCGCATCCGAAAATCACGACACGCCCCTTTTTCAGATGAGAAATCGCTTTGTTGCGGATATACGGCTCCGCACATTCTCTCATTTCAATCGCCGTCATGACACGGGTTTCGGTGCCGAGCTTCTCAAACGTATCTTGAAGCGCAAGGCAGTTGATAACGGTCGCAAGCATACCCATATGATCGGCGCGCGTTCTGTCCATCCCCGTGCCTTGTCTGCCGCGCCAAATGTTGCCCGCTCCGACCACGATGCTGACCTGTGTCCCCATGTCCACACACGTTTTGATAACGGTGCAGACCTTTTCCAGAAAAGCATAGTTGAGAATCCCCTCGGCGCCCGCGGAAAGCGCCTCGCCGGACAGCTTGATGAGCACCCTCTTATATAACGGCTTTTTATCCTCCATAAAGTCCTCCTGCGTCTCTATATATTCATTCACATAATATATTACCTTAAAATGTCGGATTTGTAAATATATTTTCCGAAATTCAATTTTTGAATTTGCGAAGAGAGACAATAACCGTAATATTTCGTCATTCGACAGATTTCAAGGACTCCGTCATGCTGATTTTGTCGAGCTTGGGTTTCATGGCAAAGCTTGCAATAATAGAGAACGCAAAGGTGAGAAGGAACGCGAAAAGATAGCTCCATACCGATACGGACCGTCCAAACATCACGATGTCGATTTCGGCGGTTGTGATGACAAATGCCGTAAGCAGCCGTCCGCCGAGAAGCCCGAATACGGAACCGATTAAGGTCAGCACGATATTTTCACGGAAAATATACATAGAAACTTCCCCGTCGCGGAAACCGAGCACTTTAAGCGTGGCGATTTCCCGGATTCGTTCGGATATGTTGATATTCGTCAGATTATAAAGCACTACGAACGCGAGCGCTCCGGCGGAGATGATAAGGACCAGCACAACGGAATTTAAAATCCCCATAATGCCGGAAAATGTTTCCATAATCGTAGAGGAACGCGTCAAGGAGAGGATGTTGTCATTTTCAAGAACAGCGGAAACCAGTGCGTCCTCGTCCGAAACGTCATAGCGAAGCATCATGCAGTTCGGTGAAAGCTCTTCTCCGATATATGTGCGATAGGCGTTCTCCGACATGTAAACATAATGGTAGACGTAATTTTCCGTTATCGCCGTCACCGGAACCCTGACAGTTTTTTCATCCGAGATTTTGACGGTTATGGTGTCTCCCTGTGAGATTCCGAGCAAGGACGCCAGCTTTTCCGTGATGATGGCGCCGCTGTCATCCAAGGAAAGCGATTCATGTCCGCGTCTTGTCCGGAAAGTGATCATTTCGGAAAGCACATCCGCATCCGCTGCTGTCAGAAGATTGATTTCCACTTCGCTATCTCCGTTCACGGCGGAATAGGTTTTTTGCATGACCATCGTGCTGCCGTATTCCTTGTCAAAGGAAGCGACCGTGCTGTTGATACGGGAAATGCTTTCGCTGTCATTTGCATCATCCAATACGACAAGGGCGTCATAGTGCCATAGATCATTGTATTGAAGTCCGACGATGTCGCTGATAGAGTCTTTCAGTCCAAATCCGGTCAGAATCAGGGCTGTGCAGCCGGCGATTCCGATCGATGTCATCAGCATGCGCTTTTTATATCGGAAAATGTTTCTTGCGGAAACTTTTGCGGTGAAATTCAGCATATTCCACAAGGCAGGGATCCTTTCGATCCAAATCTTTTTGCCCTTAGGCGGCGTTCCGGGACGCATCAGCCTTGACGGAAGCTCTCTCGCATAAGCTTTAACGGTAAACCATACCGTAACGGTGATACAGATGACCGCAGCCAAAATGCTCGGAATGGCGATGCTCCAAACAAACGGCGTCGGCGAATAAGGAATCTGATACAAAATGCTGTATGCGTTCATGATGACCTTCGGCAGCAGCACAAAACCGATGATAACGCCGATCACGGCGCCGCCGACCGTCGCGGTCAGCGCGTACAGCATATATTTTTTGATAACGGCGGCATTGCGATAGCCGAGAGCCTTGATGGTGCCGATCTGTGTACGGTCATCCTCTACCATTCTCGCCATCGTAGTGAGAGACACCAGCATGGCGACAAGGAGAAAGAAAACCGGAAATATTTTTGCGATATTGTCCATTCGCTCGGCATTCTGCCCATATTCGGTATAAGCCGGATTGGCATCTCTGCCGAATACGTAGTATTCCGGCTCTTTCAGATCGGCGATGACATCCTCCGCTTCGGCAATCTTTTCTTCCGCGTCTGCGATTTCCGCATCCGCCTTTTCCACCTCAGCGAGAAATTTTTCATTCTCCTCGTTATATTTCGCAAGATTTTCCTCATATTCGGCAAGGCCTTCGCTGTAACTCACTTCCGCCTCGGCGATTTCTCTTTCCGCCTCGGCAAACTGCTCCTCCGCTTCCGCCTTTTTAATCGGCAGCTCATGGCGTGCGCGGTTGAATTCCATGATGGCGTCGTCGAGTTCTTTTCTTGCAGCTGCAAGCTGCCTATACGACTTATCAAGCGTCACCTTCGCCGCGGCAAGCTGAGCGGAAAGCGTCTCATATTGAGCCTTGGCTGCGACAACACGCGGATCATCCTCGCCGTATATCCCCGTCATCGCGGTAATCGCCTCTTTCAGCTGATCTGCCGCTGCGACGCCGGCCTCATATTCCGCGGCGCCCGCTTCATATTTTTCCATCCCCTTTCGGTAGGAATACTCATAATCCGCAATGGTATTCTGCGCCTCTTTGATTTGAGCTTCGGCGTCGGCGATTTCCTTTTCGTATTCCGCTCTTTTTTCCGAGAGTTCGGTTTTGCCATCCGTGATTTTTTGCTCGGCATCTTTCAGCTTTTCCTCAGCTTCATCCAGCTTGATTTTTGCGTCATATAGCCTAAGCTTGGCGTCGGAAACCTCCGTATCATAGCGGGTCTGCGCATCGGCAAGCTCGGCTTTTGCGCGTTCCAGCTCTTCCTCGGCATCCGCTTTGATTTCCTGCAAGCGGATAAAGGCTCGCCCGCCCAGTCTCTTTTCAACCTCCTCGGACAACGTATCCGCGAGCGTTTCATACGCGGAGGAATAGCTCGAGAGCGCCTTTAATTCGTCGTACTTCAAGTATATTTCCGTATAGTATTTCGACTGGAAGCAGCTTTCCGGAATCAGCGCGATTTTTGAGATTTTGCCGGAGGCTATATTGGTGCTTCCGTACTGCGTGGCAGAAACATACATCGGGGACAGAAAAATACCGACAACCGTATATTCGCTTTGGGACAGAACATCGTTCATATCGCTGCCGTCATCAAGAGAAAGTGTGATTTTTGTCCCGATCAGGTCATTGGAATAAACGGAAGCATTCAACAGACATTCCCCATCATTTTCCGGCAGCCTCCCTTCGACAAGATACGGAATATTGACGGCGTTCTCCGCGTTGTAAGAAAACGCACGGCATACGGTCTCGCTGCCGTCTATATCGACAACAAAATCATGATAATAAGAGGGATATACCTCTATTCCCCCCATATCCTTCAAAGCTGCGACGTCGCGGTCTGAAAAACCATAAGTGGAGATCAGCCGGAAATCCATCAGACCGTATTCGTCATAATACCGATCGGCGCCAAGCCGCATATCATCACCGGTCGCCAGAATGCCGGCGAAAAAACCGACGCCAATCAAGACGATGGCAAAAATCGCAATAAATCTGCTTTTATTGGAAAAAATCTGACGCATCGCCGATTTCGTAAAGCTTTTCTTCAATTTATCAAACCTCCCATGACATTTCCGGATATCTTTTGAAAGACCGGAAGCCGCCGGCCTCTCTTACCACTCGATTTCCTCGATGGAAAGCGGGTGTTCACAGGTGATGACGTCCTCCACCTTGCTGCTCTTGATTTTGATAACCCGGTCCGCAATCGGTGCGATTGCGGCGTTATGCGTGACGATTATAACGGTCATTCCCTCCTTACGGCAGGTCTCTTCAAGCAAGGAAAGAATCATTTTTCCCGTTACGTAGTCGAGCGCGCCGGTCGGCTCGTCGCAAAGCAGGAGCTTGGGCTTCTTGGCAAGCGCTCTTGCAATGGCAACACGCTGCTGCTCGCCGCCGGAAAGCTGAGCGGGAAAATTATCAAGTCTTTCGCCGAGTCCGACACGGGCAAGCATTTTGTCGGCGGGCACCGAGTCACGGGAGATCTGCGTCGCCATCTCCACATTTTCCTTTGCGGTCAAGTTCGGAATCAGATTGTAAAATTGGAATACAAAGCCGATATCAAAACGACGGTATTCAATCAGCTGCTTATCATTATAACCGGCGATATCGCAGCCGTCTACGATAATTTTTCCGCTGTCACAGGTATCCATGCCGCCGAGCATATTCAAAATCGTGGTTTTTCCGGAGCCGCTTGGCCCTACGATGACGGCGAGCTCACCCTTTCGGATTTCAAAATCGATGCCGTCCGACGCCTTAATGGTCACATCTCCCATCTGATAACTTTTCACTACGTTTTCAAGTTTAACAAAGCTCATGATTTTCTCCTATGCAGCCTATACGGCTTTCCAAAATCTATACATTATGTGTTCCGCAACAAAATGTTATATATATCCGAAGGCTTGTCCGCAATCACGGAAGCACCGTTCAAGAGCAGAAAGTCTCTCGAACGGAATCCCCATGATACGCTGATGCAAACCATTCCCGCATTTTCTGCGGTTTTGATATCCACGTCGGAATCTCCGACATATACGGCCTTTTCCGGCGCCGACGATATTTTTTCCAGCGCTTCAAATACCGCATCGGGAGCGGGCTTCCTCGCCATTCCCTCTCGGTCTCCGACACAAAAATCGATTCGATCGCCGAAATATTTTTCGCAAAGAA
The DNA here is from genome assembly GCA_934446365.1 of uncultured Eubacteriales bacterium. GTDB lineage: Bacteria > Bacillota > Clostridia > Oscillospirales > CAG-272 > QALR01. The sequence continues at coordinate 356,540 of CAKSDZ010000001.1, forward strand.
CGGAAACGGCGGAATCGATCTTGTTGGATACGACGGCGATTTTAAAGCCCCCGTCCCGTAAATCGTCCAATAATTTTAAAATTCCGTCATACGGCTTTGTCTTATTTTCGCAGCCGGCGGCATAATGGCGCTTAAAGGATTCCAGTGTTTGCAGTTTCTCTTCCTCGGATGTTCCCTCCGGCACGGAACGGTCGATGAGCTTTGCAATTCCGTTCCCCACAAAGCTTTTGACTTCCGAAACGGTATGGAGTGCGAAGCCTTGTTCGGCCAGCGCAAGATTGACGCTGTCTGCAAGGTCGTCGATCGTATCGAGCAGGGTTCCGTCGAGATCGAATACAACCGTGTCGTATTTTTTCATATCATGCTCCTCTGTTTTATCGGACTAAATTTCCCATTTGCCGGAAGGATTTTGCGGCCCCTTGAACAGCATCTCCGGATTTTTCATACTGACCTTGGTATTGTCCGGAACGGATTTGGTGATAAAGCAGCTGCCTCCGATTATGACGCCGTTTCCGATCACGGTTTCTCCGCCGAGCACGGTGGAATTCGCGTAAATCGTTACGTCATCCCCGATTGTCGGATGGCGTTTGACGCCGGCCAGCTCCTGCCCGCTCCTTGTGGAAAGCGCGCCCAGCGTGACACCCTGATACAGCTTGACATTGTTGCCGATGACCGTCGTTTCTCCGATGACAACGCCTGTTCCGTGGTCAATGAAAAAATATTCTCCGATGACCGCACCGGCATTGATGTCGATTCCCGTCTGGCTGTGCGCGTATTCCGTCATGATCCGCGGAATGAGCGGAACACGTTCAAGATACAGAATATGGGCGATCCGATATACAAAAATTGCAAACAGACCGGGATAGGATACGATGATTTCCGCTTTGCTTTTTGCCGCGGGGTCCCCATTATAGCCCGCCTCCACGTCACATAACAGCAGTCTGCGGATTTCCGGAATTTTTGAAATGAGAATCCGGCATATTTCCTCCGCGCGTTCTGCGGCCGCGTTACGTTCCGCTTCCGTTTTTCGATACAAAATCGCGGTTTCGATCTGCGGTTTCAGCTCTTTATAGATTTCAGTCAGCATATTCCCGGCAAAATATTCCTCCGACGCGGAAATAACATTCTCATTTCCAAAATACCCGGGGAAAATAACTCTTTGTATATTTTTTAAAATCTTTATGATTTCATCCTTGCTCGGAAGTCTGCCGTTTTCCTCTGAAACCGAGATTTCCGATGCGTTATAATCTGCCGCCAAGGCGGAAGCGGCGTTTTTGATGATGGTGTCTAGTGTCATAAAGGAAAATCCCCTTAAAAAATATTTGATATTATATGATATCATATCAAGGGCAAATTGTCTATTGTTTTTTTGTAAATAATTTTGAATACACCGACAAAAAATGCGTGCCGCATATGGCACGCATTTGATGGATTACTTCTGAAAATGCCGCTCGGCAGCCTCACGGATATCCGCAATCGCTTTCTCCGTGTCGTCCGCCCCGAAAACAGAGGAGCCGGCAACGAAGATATTCGCGCCTGCCTGCGCCGCAACCGCAGCGGTTTCCCGATTGATTCCGCCGTCCACCTCAATGTCGATATCGTATCCGCCGGATGTGATCATTCCACGCAGCGTGCGGACGCTTTCCATCGTATCAGGCATAAATTTCTGACCGCCGAAGCCGGGTTCGACCGTCATGACGAGAATCATCTTCACATACGGCAAAAGCGGCTCCAACACAAAAGCGGGCGTCGCCGGCTTGATTGAAATGGACGGGATTTTGCCAGCATCCCGAATCATGGCGAGAACCTCCGGCTGATTGTCGCAGCTCTCATAATGGATGGTGATGATATCCGCCCCTGCCGACACGAATTTTCCGATATATCTTCCCGGATTTTCTATCATCAGATGCACGTCAAAGACAAGCCCGGATTTTTTTCGGATCGAGCTTATCACACCGGGGCCAAAAGAGATGTTGGGAACGAACATGCCGTCCATCACATCGAGATGAAGCAGCTCCGCACCCGCATTTTCAACCTTTTCGACTTCCTGCCCGAGCCTTGAAAAATCGCAGGCGAGAACAGACGGCGCAATTTTAATCACAGAAACCTCCCAAGCCGCGCGGACACGGCCTACCTATAAAAAATTTTATGAGAATGAATTTTCGGACAAAATCCGAAACTCGCTTTCCTTTAAGCGGACAAAACCCCACATTTGCTTTGATTTCAACCGGACACCCGCAATTCGCCCGAAGCCACGCGAGTATCACTGCGTTTCCGGTGCCATATCATAATAATGTCCGCTCTATTTTCCAATTCGCCGGTCCCGTCATATAGAGGAAATAAAAAGATTCGGATGTGAACTACGGAGTATATGGTGAACCGGCTTTCGATATGTTTTCTTAAAATATGTTCACACCGTATACGGTGTGAACATATTTTTTATCGACATGCCGATATTATAATACCCAGACGATATTTTGTCAAGCCACGATATCATTGTGCAGGAAGCTGTCCCTTGCCCTTTTGCTTTGTAAGCTTAATGGTAAATTCACAGTATTCTCCCTGACGGCTGGAGACGGAAATATCCTCACCGAGATTGTCCATGATCGTCTTGCAGATATAAAGACCAAGTCCCACTCCCGTTTTATCGAGTCCACGGCTCTTGTCGCTCTTGTAGAAGCGGTCGAATACATGCGGAATATCCTCCGCCGAAATGCCGACGCCTTCATTGTATACCTTGACGACAACCTTTGTCTGCTCCTCCGTGATGGAAATGCGGTATTTTCCGCCGTCCTTGGAGAACTTGACCGCGTTGTCGCAGATGTTGTAGAGCACCTGATTAATAGCGTCCTTATCGGAATAAACGATTAGCTTCTCCTCCGGTGCGTCAAATTCCACATCCAGCTTTTTGGAATCGATTTTTGCTTCAAATGAGAGCAAAATGATCCTTGCCATTTCGCAGATATCAAACGCTGTCTTCTCGAATTTGCGGTTCCCGGATTCCATTCTCGATATATCGAGAAGCGAAGAGACAAGTCTCGAAAGGCGTTTGACCTCCTGTCCGATGATTTCGAGATAATACGGCTGCTTTTCCGGCGGAATCGCGCCTTCGAGGATTCCGTCGATAAAGCCTGCGATTGACGTCATCGGTGTGCGAAGATCGTGAGAAACATTCGCAAGGAACGAGCTGCGTGTATATTCATAATTCGCAAGCGAATCCGCCATGGAGTTGAACGCCGTAGCCAGCTCCGCGATTTCATCCTCTCCGACCACAGGAATTTTTACATCGAATTTGCCCTTGGCAAAATTCCTCGTCGCATATGTCATTTGCTTGATTGGGGAAACGATTTTTTCCGTGATGAAATAAACCGCGACAAAGCTTGCGATCATCACCCACAGACTGGCAAGCACGATGGTTTTGACCGTATTGACCGTCAGATCGTTCGGCGTACCGGCGCTGTAACAGACGATCAGCGCGCCGGCATACGTTTGTGTGTTGGTATATTGAAACGGCGTGATCAAAACGCCGTATTTTCGGTCGAGAAGCCCGTCCATATCCGTATACAGTCTGCTGCCCGTTTCCGCAGTTAGGCTTTCCAGAACTCTGTCGTCTTTGATGACCGTCCCCGTATAAAGATTCTCGGTGGAGACCAAGATTCGTCCCTCGGGAGTGGTGATAAAAATTGTCATCTGCTCTGCGCTTTTCGACAGAATATCTACCATATTGGTGATATCGCTCTGTTTTAGTGAAATGATCTTTTCAAAGCTCATCGGCAGAGGAAACGAATTGATCGCAAGCTTCAAATATTCCACCATGGAGTTCAAGGTGGTATCGGCGATCGTTTGCTTGCGCGTGTTTTCCGAACGGATCGTCATAGAGCTGATAATCAGCGTAAGAACCGAAAAGCTGATAAAAATGATCAACAGAAAAGCCGAGATATATCTTGTAAAAATACTTTTTTTCACGAACTTCCTCTATCTCATAAACAGATTTGGCAGAGAAACCGTCTCTGCCAAAAACACCCGTGGATTACGCCAAGAGCTCAAATTTGTAGCCGACGCCCCAAACGGTTTTCAGCACCCATTTGTCGCTCACGCCTTCCAGCTTTTCGCGAAGTCTCTTCACATGGACGTCGACCGTTCTCGAATCTCCAAGATAGTCGAAGCCCCACACCTTGTCGAGCAACTGATCGCGGGTAAACACTCTGTTATAGTTTGAGGCGAGAAAATAAAGCAGCTCCAGCTCCTTCGGCGGAATATCGATCGCCTTGCCCTTGACCTTGAGTTCATATTTTTGAAGCGAAATCTCAAGATTATCGAATTTCACACATTCCTCGTCGAGATGCGTGTCGCCCGCCTGACAGCGGCGCAGCACCGCCTTAATCCGTGCGGAAAGCTCCTTCATATCCACAGGCTTCGCAAGAAAATCGTCGGCACCGAGTTCAAGTCCCAACACCTTATCGAATACCTCTCCCTTGGCTGTCAGCATGATAATCGGCTTTGAGGACCCCTCGCGGATTTCCCGGCAAACCTGCCATCCGTCTTTTTTGGGCATCATAATATCGAGCAGAACAAGGTCGGGATCATACATCTTGAACATGCTGACTCCCTCCGCACCGTCTCCCGCTGTCTTGACCTCATATCCTTCGTTTTCCAGATATAGCTTGATCGCCTCACAGATATGGGGATCATCGTCGATCACAAGTAATTTCGTGCTCATTGCTATTTTCCCTTTCCCTTATTTTGCATTTTTATGTAATCTAATTATATCATTCCTGTTCTTTCTTGTAAAGAAAAAATTGATAAATTTATAGATCGTTCAATGATTTTTATAAATCTGTTCAAAAAGATTGACATATATTCCATTTTGCGCTAAAATATTATGATGAAAATGATATTTGTAAGTATACAGTAAAGGATGTAAGCTATGAAACTCGGAATCGTCGGCCTGCCGAACGTCGGCAAAAGCACGCTTTTCAATGCCATCACAAACGCGGGTGCGCAGTCTGCCAATTATCCGTTCTGCACCATTGAACCAAACGTCGGAATGGTTGCCGTACCGGATGCGCGGCTCGATGCGCTTGCGAAAATGTATAATCCGGAAAAATACACGCCTGCCGTGATCGAATTTGTCGATATTGCGGGACTTGTCAAGGGCGCCTCCAAGGGCGAGGGACTGGGCAACAAATTTCTCTCCCATATCAGAGAAACCGACGCGATTATCCATCTTGTCCGCTGTTTTGAGAATGGGAACATCATCCATGTCGAGGGCAACGTCAATCCTCTGCGCGACATCGAAACCATCAATCTCGAATTGATTTTTTCGGATCTTGAAATCTTGGAGCGCAGGATTTCCCGCACGGAAAAGGCGATGAAAGGGGATAAAACGCTCGCACAGGAGCTGGCTGTCCTGAATAAAGTCAAAGCGGCTTTGGAAAACGGAATCAGTGCACGTGCCGTCCCGCTTACCGACGATGAAAAAGCGATGATAGCGGACGTCGAGCTGCTTTCCATGAAGCCTATCATTTATGTCGCCAACATCAGTGAGGATCAGATCGGAGAGCAGTTCAAGGAAACCGAAACCTATCGGTCGCTCGAAAGGCTCGCAAAAAGCGAGGGAGCGGAGCTGCTGACCATCTGCGCCGAAATTGAAAGCGAAATCGCCGAGCTTGACGGAGAGGACAAAGAAGCGTTTCTCGACGACCTCGGCATCGAGGAAAGCGGTCTTGATATGCTGATCAAGGCCAGCTATCATCTGCTCGGCTATATCAGCTTTTTGACGGCAGGACCCAAGGAGGTGCGCGCGTGGACAATCGTCGACGGAACCAAGGCGCCGCAGGCCGCAGGCAAAATCCATTCGGATATGGAGCGCGGCTTTATCCGCGCGGAGGTCATTTCCTTTGACGATCTCATGGCGTGCGGCTCCATGACCGCCGCCAAGGAAAAGGGGCTTATCCGCAGCGAGGGCAAGGATTATGTCTTCCGCGACGGCGATATCGTCGTCATTCGCTTCAACGTCTGATAAGGAGGGACATATGCTTAGAATCGGATGTCATCTTTCGGCGTCGGGCGGATATCTCGCGATGGGAAGGACCGCCGAGCGCATCGGAGCCAATACTTTTGCCTTTTTCACAAGAAATCCCCGCGGCGGCGCGGCCAAGCAAATCGACGAGAAAGATGCCGCAGCCTTTACCGAGCTTGCCGGAAATGCGGGGATTTCCGAGCTTGTCGCCCATTCTCCGTATACGCTCAATCCCTGCTCTTCGGACAAGCATTTGCGGGAATTTGCAAGAGATACGATGCGCGACGACCTTGTCCGCATGGAATATACGCCCGGCAATTTCTATAATTTTCATCCCGGCTGTCATACCGGACAAGGCGTGGAAGCCGGCATCGACGAAACGGCGCAGATGTTAAACGATGTCTTAACGCCGGAGCAGACCACGACGGTTCTCATCGAAACGATGGCCGGCAAAGGCTCGGAAATCGGAAAAACCTTCGGAGAAATCCGGGATATCATGGATCGCGTAGAGAGAAAGGACAAGATCGGTGTTTGTCTTGATACCTGTCACATTTGGGAAGCGGGATACGACGTGCGGGACGGCCTTGACGGCGTGCTCGCCGAATTTGACGAGGTGATCGGCCTTTCTCATTTACGGGCAATTCATCTGAACGACAGCATGAATCCGCGCGGAGCCAAAAAGGACAGACATGCCAAAATCGGAGAGGGTCAAATCGGACTTGAAGCGCTGGTACGCGTAATGAATCATGAGAAGCTGCACACGCTTCCTTTCATTCTCGAAACACCGACCGACGACGACGGACATAAAGTCGAAATCGAAATGCTGCGCAGCTTATATAAATGGCAATAACAAATTAGGGAGGTTCCACATGGATAAACTGCTTTCAGATGTTTTTTCGGTATTTGAAACCGGAGACAGTGCCGCGGGCTTTCAGCCGATCACGGCAGGACATATCAATCACACATATGCGGTCTATGTTTTGGGAGAGGAAAGCCCGAAGTATATTCTGCAAAAAATCAATACCGACATTTTTAAAAAGCCCGACGAGCTGATTGCCAATATCAAGGGCGTATGCGCTCACATTCGGCGCAAGGTCACGGAGCGCGGCGGAGATCCGATGCGGGAGGCGCTGACACTGATTCCGACCAAGGACGGCCATGATTATTACCATGATGCACAAAAGGGCTGCTGGCGCCTTTATTATTTCATCAGCGATTCGGAAGCCCACCAATGCGCAGACCGTCCCGGCCTGCTTTACAGTGCGGCGGAGGCATTCGGCAATTTTCAGAAGCTGCTTTCCGATTATCCGGCGGACACGCTTTACGAAACCATCCCGAATTTTCACAATACCGTATCCCGTTATGCGGATTTCATGCAGGCCGTCCGAGAGGATGCCGCGGGCCGCGCTTCGGAATGTGCTTATGAGATCGACGAGATCGGGAAGCATGAGAAATATGCGCATATCATCGTTGACGCACTTGCGGCCGGTGAGATTCCGCTGCGCGTCACGCACAACGATACCAAGCTCAACAATATCATGATCGACAACAAGACCGGAAAAGGACTGTGTGTCATCGATCTTGACACGGTCATGCCCGGTTCCCTGCTTTATGATTTCGGTGACAGCATTCGCTTTGCCGCGTGCAATTCCGCCGAGGACGAGCCGGATCTCTCCAAGGTTTTCCTGAGATTGGATCTGTTCGAGGAATACACGGCGGGATTTCTCGCCGGTGTCGGCGAAAACATCACGAAAAAGGAAATCGAGCTTCTGCCGATATCTGCCCTCATCCTGACGTATGAGCTGGTGCTCCGCTTCCTCGGCGATTATCTGAACGGCGACGTGTATTTTCAGGTGCATCGGGACAAACACAATCTCGAACGTGCCCGCGCCCAGCTAAGGCTCACGCTCGATATGGAAAGCAAGCTTTCCGATATGGCAAAGATCGTGGCTAAATATGTAAAATAAAAAATAAAAAGCGCTCGTCTTTTAGACAGGCGCTTTTTGTTTTAATCTTTCCCGAAATCAAATACGACCTTTCCCTCTTCGAGCTTCAAATAAGCGTCGAACGGCTTCCCGTTTTTGCTGATGAATCCCTGTATTTTTGCGCTTCTTCCCGTTTCGAGAAGCAGTTGCATATTGGATTTTGAGATCACGCGGCGGCAAAGGAACCCGTAGACGGAGAACGTGCAGCCGTCCTTGTATCCGCTGCAGCTGTATCCGTTTTTATAACGCACAACGTCCTTTCCGCAAAGCGGACACTTTCCGACGACATCTCCGAAAAAACCCGTATCCTTGTCCGTTTCCGGCGGCTCTTTCGGGCGGTTGAATACCTGCGCGATTTCCGCTTCGGCAAGTGCGATGCTCTCCTCAACGCTCATTTTTCCGTGATACACCTTTTTGAGTGCCTGTCCCATCTCGCTTGTCTTGTACTTGTCCATCGAAATTTTCATGCGAATAAGGGATTTGATGAGATATTCTCCGTCCGGAAGAATATAGTAGACGTCCTTTTTCAGCTCGATATAACCGCTGTTCCGTGCATTGTCGATGATGCCCGTCCGTGTCGCCTCCGTACCGAGCTCGAGTCCCTCGAAAATCGCGCGGTAATCCTCTTCGTCATTCTCCGCGTCGGCAGCTACATCGGAAGAAGCATCCGAGGCGGCCTGCGCTGCGCTTTGTTCCTCTCGAAACGGATTTTTCAGGTAATTGTTGAGCGTTTCAATGGTATAATGCTTCGGCGGGGTGGTTTCCTTTTCCTTCGGCTGAAACCGGATGTTCACCTCATCTCCAACCTCCAGCTTCGGCAGGATTTTATCCGATTTGGAATAATCGTCGTACTTTGTCCAGCCGGGCTCGAGAATCACGGTGCCCTTTAAGGAAAATTCCTCATATCCGCCGACGTCGATTTTGATTTCCGTCTTTTCCGCGACGCATTCCTCCGAACAGAACACAGCGACAAAGCGGCGCATAATCGCCGCATAGATTTGATTTTCTTTTTCCGACAACGCTCCCTTTGCCGGTATTTTATACGTCGGCGTGAGCGCGGAATGCGATTCTATTTTGCTGTCGTCAAAAATTGTTTTTTTATCTTTAAATGCGACAGGATAGCCGATTTTCCCTACATTTTCAAGGATTTTTTTGACCTTGTCCTTTTCCGCCGTCGCCAAATACTCGGAATTGGTTCGGGGATAGGTGACGTATCCGTTCTCATACAGCCGCTGAATGATTTCAAGGCTTTCCGTCATCGGCATCTTGTATTTTTTGCCGAGCATATTTTGAAGCTTGGACAGCGAATAGAGCTTTCCGGGGGACAGCGTGTCCTTCTTTCTTTTTTTATCCGTTACAATCGCTTTGGAAGCGTTGTATTTTTCGCATAAGGCTTCCGCCTTTTCCAGCTCATCCTTGCCGAATTTCTGCTTGCTGGTAAGCTCAACCACTTCCCCTCCGGTTTCCTCTTTGCTGACGATTCCGTAATAAAGCTCCGGAACAAAATTCCGAATCGCCATGTCACGGTCATAAATCGCTTTCACAATCGGAACGATGACGCGCCCGATGCGCAGAAGCTTTCCTGTTTTCAGCGTGGCATAGCGCGTCAGATTGACGCCGTAAAGCCAATCGATATAGGTCCTCGCAAAGCCCTCGTCGGCAAGGCGCTGATATTCGCTCTCGTCCTTCATGTCGGCAAGCGCTGAGGCGACTGTCTCCGGCGTCTGGTCAGGAAGCCATAGACGGAGGAATTTTTTGCTTTCCGAAAGAGCGTTCTCCACACATAGACGAACGATGATTTCGCCCTCACGGTCGGCGTCTCCGGCATTGACAATGGTATCGACATCCGGCCTTCCGCAAAGCTTTTTAATCAGCTCAAACTGACGGGCGGCGCCGGCATCCGTCTGTTTTGCGGCGTCCTTTTTGATGCGGAATTTGAATTTTTCCGGAAAACACGGGAGATTGTCCATTGTCCATCTGACGGTTTCCGGCGGGTTTTCCTCATAATCCTCGATATCGCAAAGAGAAAAGAGATGACCAAACGCCCAAGTTACGAGGAAGCCTTCTCCCTCATAATACCCGCTCATTTTGGTCATCTTACCGCCGATGCCCGCAATGATATTGCGGGCAAGGCTCGGTTTTTCAGCGATAATGAGAATCATGTGTTACATTCCCTTTCGGTTTTGTTTAAGAAACGGCACTCCGAACAGATGCCGGCTCCTCCGTTTTTGCCTTCTGCTTGGGAAATTTTCGGCTGATGATAAGATAACAGATAAAATGCGCGCTGGCGGTCAAAATCCATGAGATCGGATAGGACCAGAAAAGAACCTCCCAAGTGCGGTGCGCGGCAAAATAGGTGTGGATCCAAGCAATCCGGAATCCGCAGATTCCGATAATAGAGACTGCCATCGGTACGGCGGAGCGTCCGAGACCGCGGAGCTGTCCCACCAAAACGTCCATAATGCCGCAAAGGAAATAGGTGCTGCATATAATGACAAGCCGTCGGTATCCGAAAGCGACCGCTTCGGGATCCTTGGGAATATAAATGCGCAGGAGCGATTCTCCGAAAACGAGACCGATTGCGCCGAGGACAACGCCGACAACCGTCACGCAGGCAACGCATTGGCCGAGAATCTTTTTGGTGCGCTTATATTCGCCGGCGGCATAATTCTGTCCCGTGAAATTGAGCGCGGCGTGATACAGAGAGTTCATCGACATATTAATAAAGGTTTCGATATTGGAGGATGCGGCGCTGCCGCTGGTATACGGTGTGCGATTTACTGCGACGTAAGGCACGTCGAACGAATTGATCGACGATTGAATCAGCATATTGGATATGGAAAATACCGAATTTTGGATACAAGCCGGCAAGCCGATTTTAAAGATCTGTGCCATTACATCCGCATGAATGCGGAGCTTTTTGAGAACAAGCCTGCACATCGTATGCTGCCGCATCAGGCAAACGATCACAAGAACTGCTGAAATCATCTGCGATATAATGGTCGCAAGAGCCACTCCCGCGACATCCATATGGAAAACAAGCACGAATACGATGTTCAATATCACATTGACGGCGCCGGAAAGCGTCAGAAAATAAAGCGGACGCTTGGTATCTCCGGTAGCCCTCAAAACCGAGCTTCCGAAGTTATAAAGCATATTGAAAGGCGCGCCGATAAAATAAATCTTCATGTAAAGCGCCGACTGATCGATAATCGCCGCAGAGGTATCCATCCATTCGAGAAACGTGCGGGAGAAAAGAAGACCGATAACCGCTACGATCACGCCGGAAATCAGCGCTATGGAAATGGAGGTATGTACCGCCTTTTGCGTCGCTTCCCTGTCGCCGGTCCCATATCCGCGCGCCACAAGAACGCTGGCACCGACGGAAAGCCCGATAAAGGCATTTACGATCAGACTGGTAAGCGAGCCGGTAGCGCCAATCGCACCAACCGCCGTATTGGACGACGCCGAAAACTGTCCGACGACGATCAGGTCCGCCGCATTGTAAAGCAGCTGGAGCATATTGGTCAGCATCAGCGAAACGGAGAAGCGAATGATTTTTCCGAGCAGCGGACCGTTTGTCATATCGATTTCATAATTTACCTTTTTTCTCATATATCTCCTCTGGATCCAAGGAAAAGCAATATCTCAATATATGAAATAAGATCGCCTTTGATCAGAAAATTTGCAAGAATTTTGTTTGTTTTTTCACAAGTCTAAATATTATATCACAAGAACTTTGCAAAATCAAGCTGTCTATCCTGTTCAAAGATTATAAAAATCATCCGGCAAAACGGCGGATTTTTATCGTTTTTGATTATCACAAAAACCACCCGCAAAGCGGATGGTTTTTTCATATAAAAAATCAGGAATCGAAAATCCCATATATCATCGATAGATTGTTGCTTTCTGCACGCTCTTATACCCGTCGGCATTCCGGCGGTGCGCTGCACAAAATCTCCATATTTCCGTCCGGCATTTTCCTCCATTCGACCTGAATGGGACCGAACGGCGTCGGAACGGAGCCTTTGGCATAATCCAGTCCCGCGGCTTTGGGAGCGACGGTAAATTCACGGTAACCGGGCTTTACCGGCTTCACGCCGAGCACCTCGGAGATGAGGAAGACCGCCGGAGAGGCAGACCATGCATGCGCAACGCTTCGCGGCCAGTTTTCTCCGCAGATAAAAGACTCCACACAGGTCGTGAGTCCCCGGCGGAGAAATTCTCCGAAATCACGGTGCTGGGCTTTCAGCGCAAGAGAATCATAGCCGAGTTTATACAGCGCTTTCAAGGCGAAAAAGAGGAAAAACGGCGAACCGATATGGACATAGCCACCCGGCGCTTCCCTCTCGGACGGCGGGCCGAAAGTGCGGTTTGCCGGCGTTCCCGCAACATAGAGTCCCGTTTGGATGTTGTCTATCAAAAATCTTGCCGCCGACTCGCGTCTGTTCTCGGGAACGCAGTCATAAAGCAGAGCCATCGTATTGCTTTGCACGCTGAAACGCACCTGAGAGGAAAATACATCATACGGAATCTTCTCCATTCCGCGTGAATCCATATATTCGCAGTACCGCCCGTAAGCATATTCATCCCGCACGGTGTCCACATACGCCATTTTTTCATCATCCCAGCAGAAACGGTTGATGGCCTCACGATATCGATGGGACATCTCACGGTAATGCGCGGAAAGCGCCGTTTCCCCTAAAACCTCCGCGATCTCAGCCGCTTTTCCAAGGCAATAGGAGAGCATCACGTTGTCGGCCGTCACCTCACCATAGAAGGAAAGATCATTGTTTGCCCACTCAATAAGATTCCATGCGCCCTGCATATCGAAAAGGCCGCGGTCGTTCGTCATTTTTTCACAGCGCGCAAAGGTTTCACGGACTGCATAAAAAACGTCCGACAGAAGCTGTTTGTCTCCGGTACAATCATAGTGATCGCATACCTGTAAAAACCACATAAAGGACCAAACCGGAACACATCCCTCGGGAAAGGTGGGAAAGCAGGCACACGGAAGATACATGCCGGTCTTATATCGCGGATTGTTCGTTCGATAGACACGGCAAACGCCGTCCTCAATCGATTCCGCAATCAGGCGCAGATACTGCGCGTCAAATTCAAACGCACCGAAATTCAAGAGATTGACAAGTCCGGTGACGCGGGCATCACCCGTCCACGGATTCTGCTCATAGCCGGGACAGTCCACATAGAGATCGAGCATACAGACCTCAGCCGTCCGAACGGACATGTCGTAAATCCGGCAGAGCGTTTCATCCGAGCAGGCAAAATCACGGGAGCGCGTCGGATATCTCGTTTCCAAAACACGGATATAATCAAACACAACATCCCTGTTATGCCCGTAAACATAGACGGAAAGATAGCGGAAGCCGCGCTTTCTGCGTGAACGGAACCGCTGTGCTCCCTCGCGGCAGACATAGCGCAGCGTCTGAAAGCCGCCCATATATCGGATACCGCTATCGGTCATCATTTCAAATGCATGGATATCGACAACCGTGCCGGCCGGCGCATCAAGAGAAAATGTAAGCTGTCCGACCTGTTCCGTGCCGAAATCCAGAATAAAGTGAAACATATTTCCGTTTGATGGGATGACGGTTTTATCGGAACCGGCAAAGGGTTCTTCCCCATTCTTGAAGCCCAAGACCTTATCCGTCGGAATAAGGGACATATTGTTTCGGATTCTTTCTTCCGCACAGCCGTCGGCGGGAAGCAGCATATCCCGCGATATTATCTCATGCAGTACGGAATCCGGCGCCGCGTAATTCATGCCGGCAAGCTTTGTCCTGATATCCTCCGAAAGCATGTCAAAGGATTTCGACGCCATCACTTTGCCGACCGCGTCGTCCGCAGGGCTTTTGCCTCGGAACTCATTCCAAGGATAGCGCACGGGAGCTGTCGGTATCAGATATGCCGCAAACGGGAATCCGTCCTTCAAGGGAGACGCAAAAACGATATCGCTTTCGGTTTTGATAAAGATATCCGGCGTCCCCGAAAACGCAAGAATCATGAAATGCGCGCCGCCGGAAAGCGTCAACGCACGGTTCTGCCCGACGAGCCGGCCGTCGATGGAAATTTCACGGATTCCGCCATGCGTAACAAAGGTAAAAGAGGATTCTCCGTCCAAAACAAATGTCGTCATCGCACAGGTAATACCCTGATTGGAGGGACCGAGCCGCATATGGTATCCGGCAGGCGTTCCCGCCGCCAGGAGTGCCGACAATTTTTTAGGCGCATGCATATCCGCGGTTTGCTCCCGTATCATGCTTTGATGGAAGCGGTCATACGGCGCGTGGAGCAGCTCATGCCCGATGACCTCGCAGCCCTCCCACGTCGAATCGTCGAAATCCACATCGGCAAAATCATGGACGATATCCTCCGCCGTGATTCTCTCCTCCGTGCCGCAGATATAGTAGTCCGCGCCCGTGTTTACGGACGTGTCCTTTCGACATATCCAAGAGCCGTCGCTGACAAAAAGCGTATCCGCGCCGCGGATTTCAAGCGCAAAACCGGTGCGCACCAACTCTCCGGTTTCAATGCCCGCGACGGCGACGACATTTTTCCCTGCTTTAAGATAGGAGGAAATATCGAAAACCTCATAGGACTTATCAAAAATGTAAGAACGCTCCGATAAGACCGCCGCAAGCTCACCGTTGATATAGATTTCGGCATATCCCGCGGACATGGCAAGCATAACCGCATGCTCCGGTATATGAGTTATCTCAAAAACGCCGCGAAAAAGCGTATGCGAAAGCTTCTCGGCGCCGCCGCGATGAATCCAGCGCGCCTTATCTCCAAAGGAATAAGGAGTGAATACTTTTTTTGCGGGAAAAAGCTGCTTCATATGGTAGTTTCCTTTCCAAGTTACTGCATTTCAACGATAAATTTCAGCGGAACCACAAAATCAAACGTTGTATCCGCATCAACCGCATAGGAAAGCGTCAGCTCCAGCGGAAGCAAAATTTTATCGCCCGTCTGAATGATGTTTGTAGCGTCCACATATGTGGAAATTTGGAAAAACAAAGAATAAGCAGCACCGTCAAAATTTTGAAGCGATAGCGATACGGTCATTTTATTTATTTGAGTTTCATTTAGCTGTTCTTTTGTCAGTTGTTCCGTTTCTCGTATTACGATAACATCGGAATATTTTATCGCGGCGTCCTTTATTTTCAATATGGGCAATGAATCCTGTTTCTCAATATCTTCAACAAAGATTTGATTTTCAATATAAAATTGATTGGATGTCCCAAAGACGGCTTTGATGATGTCGTATTGCCGCTTTTCCTCTTCGATTGTGACCGTTTCCTTTTGAGGCTTGTCGTCTTTCTCCGTTTTTACGGAGGTGTTGGTCGCAACCACCGTATAAGACGCGGTAACTGTTTTATCCGCCATATCCGTCACCTCCAAGGTGACGACATAAATGCCCGGCTCCGATATTTTCAGCAATGCCGCAAGACTTGTTATAGGACCTGATAATTCGCCGGATTCGCCTTCCCGAGTGAAGCCGTCATACGGCGCCGCTCCGTTCTTTTCGCATGTCCACCCAATGGATTTAAGACTGACACCCGCACCGAACCGCGCCGCAAACGCAAGGTCGACCGGAATATACGGCGACTCCTCTTCCGTCGACAGCTCAAGCTCAACCAATACGGCGTTTTGTTTTTCTTCGGTCTCGCTGTTTTTCGCAAAAATCAGTTCGGCCGGTTCCTCGTCGGCGGCAGACGAAACCTGCAATTCCACGGAATCGAGCGAGAAATATCCGCTTATACTGATCTCTTTTACAATCTCCGTTTCCGAAGCTCCCGGATCGGAGGATTTATATTTCGATTTTATCGTAATGCGCGTTTTTCCCGCACCGATGATTTCTGCCTCTCCTGTTTCCGGGTCGATTCTGACGATGCCGTCGTCTATGACGCCGAACTCCACCTCCTCGGTGGACGGCATCAGCGATATTTCTTCATTCGTTTCCGCATTTTTATATGTATAGATTCCCTTTGCATTCAGCGTGAATTTGGTGCCGACGGGAAGAAAGGACTGCGGCTCCTCTCCATCGGATAAGGAATACACCAAACCGTCGCCCTCGACGGAAACCGTATAATTCCCGTTTTCTTCGGTCAGGATATCTTCTATCTCAACTTCCGTGGGGCGGATATCCGTGCATACCACACATTGCGCATAACAGCCGTATCCCTCGACGCTGACCGTTATCACCGCAGTGCCGGCTCCGACAACGGACAATTCGGCACGGGTAGTATCCGCAAGCGGATTTACCGCAACAATCTCTTCATTACTGGAACGCCACACGATTTTTTCGGTTTCTTCGCCGGAAAGCCCTTCAAAAACCGCAGATATTTCATAGGAACTTTCCTTTTCCGTCAAGTTGTCACTTTCCGCATCTTTCTCCACACGCCGTTCAAGATACAAGAAGCGATCGGATAAGGAGATGCTTTGCAGTCCGCCGTTCCCGTTTCCGCTGCCGGACGATATAAGCTTGCTTTCGGGGTCCAAAACATATCCGTAAAGCTCATTTCCGTCGGCATCCTTAAAAATAACCTGCGCATATTTTTGATATCGGGAATCATAGCCTCCTTGCAGGAGCTGCTTTGTCACATAGATATTTCCCGTTTCCCGCACATAAACAAAGACCGCGTCCTCCGATTCCGTTCGGACGGAAAAGCCTGCGCTCACAACGGCGGCACAGACCTCCTCCATGTCGATATCCTTGCCCGATATAAAGCTGATATAGGAGGCATCCAGTGCCTTGGACATCAAATCCGCATTTTGTATATCTTTCAGATACTTTGAGTTTTCCACGGCGGAGCCGATAGACGGAATCGAAATCGCCGTAAAAATCCCGATGATCGCGATGACAATCACAAGCTCCAACAACGTAAAGCCTTTTTTTCTCACTCGGAATACCTCCCTTATGATTTTCAGTTGATATTCATATTTACTATAACACAAAACCATATTTGTGTCAACAAAAAAGCCCGGAGTCCCCGGACTTATTTTAAAAAACATAGCTTAAATATTTTTCCATCACGGAAGCCTTGAAGTCTCTCGAAATCGGAATTTCCGTATCCGTTTGATAGAGCACAATCTTGGATTCCTTACGGGAGACGGATTTCACATAATCGAGGTTCACGGCAAACGACTTATGCGTTTGAAGAAAGCGTTTGTCACGACCGCAGGCATCGAGGAACTCCGCCATTTTCATATAAGAAACGATCCGGCTCCCGTCCGAGAGCACAACGGTGATTTTATGTCCGCTCGTAAAGCAATAAACGATTTCTTTCAAATAAATTTTGGAAAATCCGTCGACCGCTTTCAGGTTCACATACGAATTGTCAAGAGAAGCGATTCTTTTGATACACTTTTCCAAAACAGACTTGAATTTGTCGGCATCAAGCGGCTTCGTAAGATAATAAAACGCATTTACCTCATATGCCTCGACCGCATATTCCGGAGAGGCGGATATGAATACAATGGTGGATGACGGAGACAGCTTGACAATTTCCTCCGCGGTCTCAATTCCGTTCATCTTTCCCGTCGTCATGATGATGTCAAGAAAGATGATATCGTAAAAATTGTCATGAATATCGAAAAACAGCTCTTCCCCGCTTTGGAATGTTTTGATTCCTATAAATTCGTCGGGATGATGCTCTGCCATATATTGCTGGATTTTAGACGCAGTATCGCCAAGAAATTCCTGTTCGTCGTCACAGATTGCGATATTCAGCATGATGCTTCCTCCAAATTGCTGATTTTTGATGTCTATGCTTTTTTCATAATCTTATTTTCGTTATACCAAATTTCCCAAATATTTCATGTAGATGTGTTTATTATATCACAGCTCCAATGTTTTTTCAATATAAATTTAACCCGTTTCCACATTGATTATAAAATGAGCATCCGCAATGGCAAAGAATCCGAGAATTCCGATAAAATTTGTAAAAATTTCATTGATTTGTATAAAAGTCTGTGCTACAATAAAGGCATATCAGGCGGCAAAGCCGCACTTTATTGTATTGCACATGGAGGTATCAAGAATGGCAGAAAACAGACTGATCGGCGATTATCCGGTCATCGGCATCCGTCCGACCATCGACGGACGCCGCGGTCCCTTGAAAGTCAGAGAATCCCTTGAAGACCAGACGATGGGCATGGCCAAGGCGGCGGCGAAGCTCATTTCGGAAAACATCCGTTATTCCAACGGCGAACCCGTGAAGGTCATCATCGCGGACACCACCATCGGACGCGTGGCGGAATCCGCCGCGTGTGCCGATAAATTCAAAAAAGCCGGCGTGGACATCACACTCACCGTGACGCCCTGCTGGTGCTACGGCTCGGAGACCATGGATATGGACCCCATGACCATCAAGGGCGTATGGGGCTTCAACGGCACGGAGCGTCCGGGCGCCGTTTATCTTGCGTCGGTTTTGGCAACGCATGCGCAGAAAGGGCTTCCCGCTTTCGGCATTTACGGTCACGACGTTCAGAATCTCGACGAAACCACCGATATTCCTGCGGACGTACAGGAAAAAATCCTGCGCTTTGCCCGCGCGGCGGTCGCTGCCGCGACCATGCGCGGCAAATCCTATCTCCAAATAGGCTCCGTTACCATGGGAATCGGCGGCTCCATCATCAGCCCCGAATTCATCGAGGAATATCTCGGTATGCGCGTCGAATCCGTCGATGAGGTCGAAATCATCCGCCGCATGACCGAAGAAATCTACGACAAAAAAGAATACGAGAAAGCGCTTGCATGGGCGAAAAAATACTGCATTGAAGGCTTCGACAAGAATCCCGAGGATATGCAGAAATCCCGCGAGCGCAAGGATTCCGACTGGGAGTTTGTCGTCAAGATGATGGTCATCATCAAAGACCTCATGAACGGCAACAAGAACCTGCCCGAGGGCTGCGAGGAAGAAGCGGTCGGACACAACGCCATTGCCGCAGGCTTCCAAGGGCAGCGCCAGTGGACGGACTTCTATCCGAACTGCGACTTCCCCGAAGCGATGCTCAATACCTCGTTCGACTGGAACGGCGCGCGTGAGCCGTATATTCTCGCCACCGAAAACGATACGCTCAACGGACTTGGCATGCTCTTTATGAAGCTGCTCACGAACCGCGCGCAGATGTTCGCAGACGTGCGCACCTATTGGAGTCCCGAAGCCGTCAAGAGAGCGACCGGCTATGAAATCACCGGCGTCGCCAAGGAAAGCGGCGGCTTCATCCACCTCATCAACTCCGGCGCGTGCTGTCTCGACGCCAATGCCGAAGCGGTCGATGAAAACGGCAACCATGTCATGAAAGAGTGGTACAACATCACCGAGGACGATCAAAAAGCCATCATGGCGAACACGACATGGAACTATGCCGATCTCGGTTATTTCCGCGGCGGCGGCTACTCTTCCCGTTTCGTAACCAAAGCGGAAATGCCCGCTACGATGATTCGTCTGAATCTCGTCAAGGGTCTCGGTCCGGTGCTTCAAATCGCAGAGGGCTGGACGGTCAATCTCCCGGACGAGGTCACCGATACGCTTTGGAAGCGCACCGACTACACATGGCCCTGCACATGGTTCGCACCGCGCTGCGACGGCAAGACGGGCAGTCCGTTTGCAACCGCTTATGACGTCATGAACAACTGGGGCGCCAACCACGGCGCGATCAGCTACGGTCATATCGGCGCGGATCTCATCACGCTTTGCTCGATTCTCCGGATTCCGGTCTGCATGCACAACGTGCCGGAGGATAAAATCTTCCGTCCCGCCGCTTGGAATGCGTTCGGCATGGACAAAGAGGGTCAGGATTACAGAGCCTGCGCGGCTTATGGTCCGATGTATAAAAATATTCGATAAATCGAGAAAAGGCAGGTTCCCACAGAGCCTGCCTTTTTCCGTATACAGAAAGGATAACCTATATATGAATCCACAAGAGCTTCTTGTCGTTCTCCATACCGCGGAGAGGCTGAAAAACACGTCCCGCCATTCATGGACCTCCTCCGGCAGGCAGGAAAGCGTTGCCGAGCACAGCTTTCGGCTTGCCGTCATGGCGTATTTTATGAAAGATGAATTTCCGACGCTTGACATCGAGCGCGTCATTAAAATGTGTCTTTTTCACGATTTCGGAGAAGCCTTTACCGGTGATATTCCGGCATTTGTGAAAAATGAGTCCGACAGCGAACGGGAAACAACTCTCATAAACGATTGGCTGTCCGCGCTTCCCTCGCCGTATCGGGAGGAGCTTTCCGCCCTTTTTGCAGAAATGGAAACGCAGGAAACCGAGGAAGCAAAGCTTTACCGTGCATTGGATAAGCTGGAAGCACTCATTCAGCACGACGAAGCGGATATCGCCACATGGCTCCCGCTGGAATACGAGCTGCAATTCACCTATGGGACAAAAGAATCGGAGGCATTTCCCTATATAAAACGGCTGAGAGCGGAAATTGACCGTATTACACAGGAAAAAATCGAAAATCACCGACGCAAAAATGAAATCAAGAAAAAATGACCGCTCTGCGGTCATTTTTTCTTTTCAATCTTTTATCTCTTACTTTCCCGCAAGCTCCAGCGTTCTCTTATACGATGCTGCGACCGCTTCGGAGACGATTCTGTCAAGCGCATTTTTCTCAAAGCTCTTTACGCCCTCGATGGTCGTGCCGCCGGGACTGCACACCTTAATTCTGAGCGCTTCCGGAGTCTCTCCCGTCGAAAGGGCAAGGGCTGCCGCACCGAGCATCGTCTGCTCCGCATACAGGCGGGACTGCTCCGCATCAAGCCCAAGGGATGCCCCGGCCTTTTCCATTGCTTTGATAAACATAAACATAAAAGCGGGCCCGCAGCCGGAAATCACGCTCGCCGCATCGATTTTGCTTTCCTCGATACGGTCGGCCTTTCCCGCAAAGGCAAGAGCTGCCGCGAAATCGGCGATTTCAGCTTCCGACACAAGGGGATTTGCCGTATACAAAATCATGCCCTCTCCGACGGCAACCGGCGTATTCGGCATGATCCGAATGACCGGAACTGCCCCGCCGCAAAAAGCGGATATGGTATCCATCGAAAGCCCTGCCGCCATGGTCACAAGCAGAAAACGGTCCGTTCTTTTTTGCAAAACCGGCCTGATTTCGGAAAACAGCGCTTCCATCATCTGCGGCTTGACGCCGAGAAAGATGTATCGGCACGATCCAGCCACGGAAAGACTGTCCGATGCCGTGCATTCGAGCTTTTCCGCAAGCGCCTCCGCTTTGGAGGCCGTTTTATCGGACAGCAGCACCTCTTTGGGTCCCGCCTGTTTGCATACGGCGGTGGCGAGCGCGCCTCCCATATTGCCGGTGCCGATAAATCCAAATTGATATCCCATATAGGTTTCTCCTTTTATATTTATCGGGTCTGACCGTTTCCGGTAATCCGATATTGATAAGAAGTGAGCTCCGCAAGTCCCATCGGACCGCGCGCATGAAGCTTCTGCGTGGAAATTCCCATCTCGCAGCCAAGTCCGAATTCCCCACCGTCCGTAAAACGGGTGGACGCATTGATGTAAACCGCGGCACTGTCGACAAGAGAGGTAAAAATCTTTTGAACCGCCTTGTCCTCGGCGATCACGGCCTCGCTGTGTCCGGTGGAGTGGCGCGCGATATGCTCCGCCGCGGCATATACGTCGTCGACGACCGCAACCGCCATGATATAATCCAAGAACTCGGTGTCAAAATCCGCATCGCCCGCCGGCGTCCCCGCAATCATCTCCGATGCGGAAGAATCGAGCCGCAATTCGACCGGCGTTTTCCCTTCTTTCTTCCGATTTTCAACCAATGTTTCCCGCAGCTTCGGAAGAAAATCCGCCGCAATTTCCCGATGCACAAGACACACCTCCGCTGCGTTGCAGACGGAAGGGCGGCTCGTCTTGGCGTTCTCTATAATGGAAAGCGCCATATCAAAGCCCGCGCTTTTATCGACGTAAATATGACAAATGCCGGTACCGGTTTCAATGCAGGGGACGGTCGCGTTTTCCACACAGGCGCGGATGAGTCCCGCGCCGCCGCGCGGAATCAGCAAATCGACATAACCGCGCGCGTGCATCAGCTCTCGCGCCCCATCCCTCGAGGTATCGTCGATGATATTGATAAATTCACATGGAAGTCCGCAGGCCGCAAGTCCGCGCTGCATGGCAGCCACAATCGCATGAGCGGAGGCAAACGCTTCCTTGCCGCTGCGCAGAACGCAGACATTTCCGCTTTTGAGGCACAGCGCCGCCGCGTCCGATGTCACATTCGGACGGCTTTCATAGATGATCGCCACAACGCCGAGCGGAACCGCAACCTTTTCAATGACAAGACCGTTGGGTCTTGCCGTTTGCGAGAGAATTCGACCGACAGGGTCCTCCAACGCCGCGACGCTGCGAATCCCCTCCGCCATCGCCGCAATGCGCTCCCGATTCAGAATCAGACGGTCCAGCATGACCGCGGAAATATGCTCCTTCGCGTTTTCGACCTCCTCACGGTTTGCCGCTAAAATTTCATCGCCGCCCTCGATAAGCGCATCCGCCATAGCCATAAGCGCACGGTTTTTGTCGTCGGCGGAAAGAGCGCCAAGCGTGCTTTTGACCTTTTTGGCTTCCAGTAAAATTTCCGATGTTTTCATACCGTTCTCTTTCCGACAAAGCGCGTCCCGAAGCTTTTTCCGTCTACAATATTATATAAAACCATAGGCTCCGCGCCGTTTGCGATAATCATATCGATTCCGGCATCCATCGCGATTTTCGCCGCATGAAGCTTGGTTTTCATTCCGCCGGTTCCGAGCGCCGTTCCCTTTCCCTCCGCGAGAGACAGGATTTCAGGCGTCAGCTGCTCCACCACGGGAAGAAGCTCCGCGTTCGGATTCTTATGCGGATCGCTTGTGTATAGCCCGTCGATATCCGAAAGCAGCACAAGCAGGTCCGCATCCGCATTGGCCGCGACGATTGCCGCCAGCGTATCGTTGTCTCCGATGACGATTTCATTCGTCGCGACGGTGTCGTTCTCGTTGATAATCGGAAGCGTTCCCAGCGCGAGCAGGCGGAAAATCGTATTGCGGAAATTCTCACGGCGGTTTTTATTTTCGATATCCTCGCCCGTCAAAAGAATCTGTGCCACCGTATGGTTGTATTCCCCAAAAAGCTTGTCATAGGTATACATCAATTCGCACTGTCCGACGGCTGCCGCCGCTTGCTTTGTGGGAATGTCGGTCGGCCGGCTTTTAAGTCCGAGCTTTCCGACGCCCATGCCGATGGCGCCGGAGGAAATCAGAATAATCTCATTTCCCGCATTTTTGAGATCGCTCATGACCCGGCACAGCTCCTCCACACGGCGGATATTCAGAAGTCCCGTTTCATAGGCAAGCGTCGAAGTTCCGATTTTGATTACGATTCTCATAGTATGATGTCCTTTCTTCTCTTATACGGATCAAAGCTCCTCCACAAAACGCACATATTCCAGACAGCGAATGTCGTCAAGCAGGGTTGCCCGCTTGGCATGATCCTGAATCTCCAAGCTCACCACTGCGTTCGGCCCCTCATTGACATCGCCTTTTCCGATTTGCAGCATAGATATCTTGTGACGTTCTTCCCGCATTTTTTCGACAAACTGCGTAAGCCCCTTATTGTCGATAAATTCCAAATATAAATCAAAAACCTTGGCATGGCGATGAACCACAACGTCCAGCTTGCCGAGAATACGCAGGGTAAAAATCAGGAGTGCAAGCGTGATAAGAACGCCCACTATGTATCCTGCTCCCGCCGCCAGCCCGACGCAGGCACATACCCATAGGCTTGCCGCCGTCGTAAGTCCCCGCACCTGATTGCGTCCCGTTACGATGATCGTGCCGACGCCGAGAAATCCGACGCCGCTGATGACCTGAGCGCCCATACGGGAGATATCCGTGCTGCCGTCGAAATTCTCCATCAGATATTGACTGGTAATCATGACAAGCGCCGCGCCAAGGCAGACCAGCACATGGGTTTTGATACCGGCGCCGCGCCGTTTCATTTCACGGTCGATGCCGACGGTAAGCCCGACAATCAGCGCGGAAAGCAGTCGAAAGACGACGCCGAGCGTGCTCCAACCGGCCGTTGTTTCGACAAACCAATTCCAAATATTCATATCAACACGATCCTTTCTTTTTCATCCTCCGACCGCAAAGGACCATAGATTTTTATAAGCCCGCTTTCGGGGATTCCGATACCGCGGGAACATTTTTCGTGGCGATGACATCCACGCCGGTGCCGGCACAGTTTCGGATGATGATATCCCCGATACGGACCGGCGCCTTTACGGCGGTTCCGCGGATTTCCCGCATGCAGTCGAAAATTTTATCCTTCGGTATATCGCTTGCCGTCTTAACGGACACACGGGCGATCGCCGCCCCCGATATGCCGACGGACGAGGTCACAACCCGCGTGGGATTTGTCACTTCCTTTTTCGCATATTCCGCGCCGTGCGGACAGGTATTGCCGGAAACGGTGATACTCTCCCCGTCTACCGTCACGGTAAGCGGACACCCCATCGGGCATCCGATGCAGATCAAATTTCTCGTCTCCATCTCATTCCACCTCCGTGCAGATTTTGATTTCCTTCAATTCGGGAAATTCCGCAAAGCTCGATTTTTTCAAAACCACCTGCTCCATCTCTCCCGGCGCCATCACTTTTTTCTTTCTGCTCATTACTTTTTTTCCGTCGTAGTAAACGGCAATCGAACGGTCGCGGTAAATATCCGCCACACGGAACCGCACCGTCACCGTCTCTCTCATATTTGCGATATCGATGCTTTGGGGAACGGTATACCGAACGCCGTTTTCCGCCTTGACAGACGCTTTATGGGAAGATTCCGTATGCTCTCCCGCCAGCACATAGGCCGCCGCATTTTCTCCCGCAAGCGTCGCTTCCTCGGATACATGATCGACCAAATCATGCACATGAAGCACGTTTCCGCAGGCAAATATGCCGGGAACGCCGGTCTGAAGCCTGTCGTCCACCTCGGGACCGGAGGTCACGCGGCTCATGGCGGCGCCGATTTCCCGCGTCAGCTCGTTTTCCGGAATCAGTCCGACGGAAAGCAGAAGCGTATCGCAGTCATAATGCTCCTCCGTGCCGGGAATCGGACGCCGGTTCTCATCGACCGCCGCGATCGTCACACCGGTAAGTCTTTCCTTGCCTTCGATTCCGACGACGGTATGGCTCAGCTTGAGCGGAATCCCGTAATCGTCGAGACATTGAACGATATTCCGTTTGAGTCCGCCCGAATAGGGCATCAGCTCCGCCACAACCTCGACCTTTGCGCCCTCGAGCGTCATTCTTCTCGCCATGATAAGACCGATATCGCCGGAACCGAGAATCACGACCTTATGGCCGACATGATAGCCTTCAATGTTCATCAGCCTCTGTGCGGTCCCCGCGGAGTAAATGCCCGCCGGCCGGAACCCCGGGATGTTTAGCGCGCCGCGCGGACGTTCCCGACACCCCATCGCCAAAATAATCGCTTTTGCGGAGATTTTCTGAATCCCCTCTTCCCCGCTGATATAAGTAATCTCTTTTTCCGGACTGACGGAAAGCACCATCGCGCCCAGCTTATACGGGATTTCGAGCTTCGCCGCTTCCTCGATATAGCGCGCGGCATATTCGGGACCGGTCAGCTCCTCCTTGAAGGTATGGAGCCCGAAGCCGTTGTGGATACACTGATTGAGAATCCCGCCCAGCATCGCGTCTCTTTCCAAAATAACGAGGTTCCTTACGCCCGCCTTTTTCGCGGCAATCGCCGCGGCAAGTCCTGCGGGACCGCCGCCTATCACGACAATATCATATTGCTTCACTTTCCGCCACCTCACATCTTTTCCGACAGCATTTCGGAGCCGTCCCTGTTCTTACAAATCTTTTCCATCGGAATCCCCGTCTCTCTTGAAAGAATCTCCATCGTTTTGGGGGTACAGAAGCCCGCCTGACAGCGTCCCATGCCCTGACGCACACGGCGCTTGATTCCATCGAGCGAGCGCGCTCCCGGCGTGCGGCGAATCGCATCTACGATTTCCCCCTCGCTGATCTGCATACAGCGGCATACGATTACGCCGTAAAGCGGATTCTCGCGAATCAGCGCCGCGCGCTCCTCAAAGCTCTTTTCCGCAAGCTTCACGAAGCCCTTTCTCTTGGGATTGAAATTTTTCTTCTTTTCCGCACCGGCCTTTGCCGCAATCTGTTCGGCAAGATACAGACCGATGGCCGGCGCCGAGGAAAGTCCCGGCGACTCGATGCCTGAGGCGTCGAAAAAGCCCGGCGCATCCGAAGCCTCTCCGATGACGAAATCATCGCCGTCCTCATGCGCGCGCACGCCGGAAAAAGATGTAATCGTGAGCCGATAGGGGATGTTCTTTACGCTGACGGCGGATTTTGCCACAACATCGGCAAGCTCCGCCGCCGTCGTCGCCGTATTCTCCTTATCTTCGACGTCCGTCGCAGTCGGTCCGATCAGGAGATTTCCATGTACGGTCGGCGAAACCAAAATGCCTTTGCCGTATTTGCCCGGAAGCTGAAAAACCGTAGAGGACACATGCGTCCCCGCTTCTTTGTCGAGCAGACAGTAATCGCCCTTGCGAGGCGTGATATGAAGCTTTTTCCCGCTTACCATGTTATGAATCTCATCCGAATGGACACCCGCCGCATTGACGACATATTTTGCGGTATAGGTGCCGTCCGTCGTATCGATTTCATATCCGTTTTCCGCGTTTCTGCGGATGTCAAGCACCTCCGTGTTGAATCGAAACTCCGCACCGTTGTCACAGGCGTTTTCCGCAAGCGCAATGGTCAGCCCGAACGGACAGACAATCCCGCCTGTGGGCGCGTAAAGCGCCGCCACGACCTCGTCCGTGAGGTTCGGTTCCATTTTCCGCACATCGTTTCCTGTGAGAATCTGAAGATTCGGAACGCCGTTTTGAAGACCGCGGCGGTAAAGCTCTCCAAGCTTCGGCATATCCTCGTCCGAAAAACAGAGGACAAGCGAGCCGTTTCGCTTGAACTCAAAGGAAAGCTCCTGCGCGAGCTCGTCCATCATCGCATTTCCCTGTACATTGAACTTGGCCTTTAAGGTTCCCGGGAGAGCGTCGAAGCCCGCGTGAACGATGGCGCTGTTCGCCTTGGAGGTTCCGGAGCATACATCCTCCTCTTTCTCCAAAAGACAAACAGACAGCTCATAGCGGGACAGCTCTCTCGCCGCCGCCGCGCCGACAACGCCGCCGCCGATAATGATTACGTCATATGATTTTTCCGTCATAATAGCAACTCCTGATGAAATTCTCCGCTTCTTCTGCAAATCGGTTTTGAATTTCATATTCTATAATCTTATATAATAGATTATTATACTCTCCTGTTTTTTAAAAGTCAACCTTGTTCGCAAGGAAATATAAGCAGACCCCGATTTTTACATCTCAAAAGCTGATTTTTACCGATGTTTTACGAAATCTGTCCGCATATCCGTATCCATCACAAAAACTTCCGAAATGTTTATGAAAGGAAACCCTTTTTTGCAAATTGAAAAAAAGTCTTGACAAATAACCGAAAAAATGGTTTAATGATATAAAGGCAATGACGAAGACGGTCCAGCTTGATTTTTTTCAGAGAGCCGATGGCAGGTGTGAATCGGCATCAATCATTCTGAACGACCTCTCACTTCCGAGCCGGAGGGTTGAAAGCCAATGTGGTGAGTAGACGTTTCCCGTGAACGCTACGTCAGTGCATAGGAGTATTGTGCTCCGAAGAGGAGGCAGATTTTTACATCTGCAATTTGAGTGGTACCGCGAGTGTAAATGGTTTTCTACACCCGTCTCAAAGCAAATAACCGCTTTAAGACGGGTGTTTTCTATATTTTATCCGGCAAACACGAAAATCTCGGCGGCAATAAATTCTTATTATACAAACGCCCTCAAAAAGGGCGGCAACAGAAAAGGAGCCAAACAGATGATGGATGCAAGCAAATACGGCACAGGCTACTATCCCGCGCCGGCAAAGTACAACAAATGGGTGACCAAAGACCATATTGAAAAAGCGCCCTTATGGTGCAGTGTGGATATGCGGGACGGCAACCAAAGCCTCGTCATTCCCATGAGCCTCGAGGAAAAGCTGGAATATTACAAGGTTCTTCTCGACGTCGGCTTCAAGGAAATCGAAGTGGGCTTCCCTGCCGCCAGCGAAACCGAATATGAATTTCTGCGCACGCTGATCGACAACGACATGATCCCGCAGGATGTAACGGTTCAGGTGCTCACCCAGTGCCGGGAGCATATCATCCGCAAGACCTTTGACGCCTGCAAGGGCGCACCCAGCGCGATCATTCACTTCTATAATTCGGTAAGCGTCGCCCAGCGGGAGCAGGTATTCCGCAAATCCAAAGAAGAAATCAAGAAAATCGCAGTCGACGGCGCCAAGCTTGTGAAAAAACTGGCGAACGAATATGAGGGGAACTTCCGCTTTGAATATTCTCCCGAAAGCTTTACCGGTACGGAACCGGAATATGCCTTGGAGGTCTGTAATGCGGTTCTGGACGTATTGGAGCCGTCCGAAACCAACAATGTCATCATCAATCTGCCGGTAACGGTGGAGATGAGCCTGCCGCACGTATATGCGAGCCAAGTGGAATACATGAGCGAAAACCTCAAATACCGCGAGCATGTAACCCTTTCCCTGCATCCGCACAACGACCGCGGCACCGGTGTCGCCGACACCGAGCTTGCCCTGCTCGCAGGCGCCGACCGCGTGGAAGGCACGCTCTTCGGCAACGGCGAAAGAACCGGAAATGTCGATATCATCACGCTGGCGATGAACATGTATTCCCACGGCGTGGACCCCAAGCTGGATCTTTCCAATATCCCGATGCTCGTGGAAAAATACGAAAAATGCACGAGAATGCACGTCTATGAACGCGCGCCCTACGCGGGAGCGCTGGTATTCGCCGCGTTTTCGGGCAGTCATCAGGATGCGATCGCCAAAGGCATGAAATACCGCGAGGAAAAAGGACTACACCGCTGGACGGTGCCATACATACCGATCGATCCGAAGGACATCAGCCGCACTTACGACGCCGACGTCATTCGAGTCAATTCTCAAAGCGGCAAGGGCGGCATCGGATATCTGTTGGAGCAGACATACGGATATTCCCTGCCTGCGGGTATGCGCGAGCATTTCAGCTATCTCTGCAAGAGCATATCCGACAGAGAACATAAGGAGCTAAAAGCAAGCGAAATCCTTGAAATTTTCAAAAGCCATTACTTTCTGCGGTCCTCCGCCCTTTCCATTTCCGACATGCATTTTTACCGCCGCGGGGGAGAGGTGGAAACCGAAATCACTTTCTGCCGAAACGGCGAGGAAACGACGCTCCGAGCGCGCGGCAACGGCTCGCTGGATGCCGTCAGCAACGCTTTGAAGGCTTATACAAAGTCGGATTATGTGTTAGAGGTTTATACCGAGCACAGCATGCAGGAACAAGGCTCCGGCAGCGTTGCGGCGGCATATATCGGGCTGAAAGCGCCGGACGGCAGCATGGCGTGGGGCGCCGGAACCGATACCGACATCATTCATGCCGGCGCGGACGCTCTGCTCAGCGCCTATCACAACATGAAATCATGAATCAGGGAGGCTATTTATATGGGAATGACAATGACACAAAAAATTCTTGCCGCTCACGCGGGGCTTGAACGTGTAGTCCCCGGTCAGCTGATCGATGCAAAGCTTGACATCGTGCTCGGCAACGATATCACGACGCCCGTGGCGGTAAATGAATTTAAAAAAGCGGGCTTTGACAAGGTCTTTGATAAAGACAGAATTGCCATCGTCCTCGATCATTTTGTCCCCAACAAGGACATCAAGGCGGCGGAGCAATCCAAGACCTGCCGGGAATTTGCCTGCTCACACTGTGTGAGCCACTTCTACGACGTGGGAAAAATGGGCATCGAACATGCGCTGCTTCCCGAGCAAGGGGTCGTCACGGCGGGCGACTGCATCATCGGCGCCGACAGCCACACCTGTACCTACGGTGCTCTGGGCGCTTTCTCGACCGGTGTGGGAAGCACCGATATGGCGGCCGGCATGGCCACGGGTATGGCTTGGTTCAGGGTTCCCTCCGCCATTCGCTTTCACTTGACGGGAAAATTGCCTCAAAATTGCAGCGGCAAGGACCTGATTCTGACCATCATCGGCATGATCGGCGTGGACGGTGCGCTTTATAAAAGCATGGAGTTCACCGGAGACGGTATCGCCAGTCTTTCTATGGACGACCGCCTTTGCATCTGCAACATGGCCATCGAGGCAGGCGCGAAAAACGGCATATTCCCGGTCGACGACACCACGCTTTCCTATCTCGACGAACGGTCGGAGCGTCCGCCCGTCGTCTATACCGCGGACGAGGACGCGGAGTATGAAAAGACAATCGAAATCGACCTTTCCGCCATCACGCCGACCGTGAGCTGCCCTCATCTGCCGGAAAACACAAAAAGAGCCTCCGAGCTTTCCGATATCGCAATCGATCAGGTGGTCATCGGCAGCTGCACAAACGGCAGGATGGAGGATATGGAGGCGGCATATCACATTCTGAAAGGCAACCATGTCGCGAACGGCGTGCGCTGCATCATCATTCCCGCCACCATGCAAATCATGCGCGAATGCGTAGAGCGCGGATTTGTCACCGCGTTCATCGACGCAGGCGCGGTCGTATCCACGCCGACCTGCGGACCATGTCTCGGCGGATACATGGGGATTCTCGCGGCGGGAGAACGCTGCCTTGCCACCACCAACCGCAATTTCGTGGGCAGAATGGGACACGTGAAAAGCGAAGTCTATCTCGCTTCGCCTCAAACGGCGGCGGCCAGCGCATTGACGGGCTTTATTACCGAGTACAAGGGGGACGAATAACATGAACACACAAGGAAATGCTTTTAAATATCCGGACAACGTGGATACCGACGTCATCATCCCCGCGCGCTATCTGAATACACCGAGCGCGGCGGAGCTTTCACAGCACTGCATGGAGGATATCGACGCGGACTTTGTCAACAAAGTCCGAAAAGGCGACGTCATCGTGGCGGGCTGGAACTTCGGCTGCGGCTCCTCCCGCGAGCACGCACCGCTTGTCATCAAAATCTGCGGAGTCGGCTGCGTCATCGCCAAAAGCTTCGCGAGAATCTTCTACCGCAATGCAATCAACATCGGACTGCCGATTCTCGAATGTGAAGAAGCAGCAGAGGAGATTTCCGCCGGAGACAAGGTGAAAGTGGATTTCGGCACCGGCGAGATTATCGATATCACCACCGGGAAGTCCTATCGCGCTCAGCCTTTCCCTCCTTTTATCCAAAATATCATTCGGTGCGGCGGACTGCTCGCCTCCTTAAAGGAGGAAATCGGACATGATTAAAAATATCGCCGTTATCCGCGGGGACGGAATCGGTCCTGAAATCGTAAACGAAGCATTGCTTGTCCTAAACCGAATTGCCGAGTTATATGGCCATACCTTTCATTATACCGATGTGGATATGGGCGGCTGCGCCATCGACAAATGGGGCGATCCTCTCCCCGCCGAAATGCTCGAAAAGTGCATACATTCCGACAGTGTGCTGCTGGGCGCGGTAGGGGGAAACAAATGGAACGACGTTCCCGGGGATATGCGTCCCGAAAAGGGGCTTCTGCGCCTGCGCGCAGGCATGGGCGTATACAGCAACAACCGACCCGCAAAAATATGGAAGCAGCTGGCCGGCGCTTCCCCGCTGAAAAAATCCATTGTGGATAAGGGCATCGACTTCATCATTGTGCGCGAACTCATCGGCGGCATTTACTTCGGCGCGCACAAAACGGAGCAGATAAACGGAACGCTTACCGCGACCGACCTGCTCTCTTATACCGAAGCGGAAATCGAACGCATCGGCAGAATCGGCTTTGAAACCGCAAGGAAACGGAACAAGAAGCTCTGCTCGGTGGAAAAAAGCAATGTGCTCGATTCCAGCCGCCTTTGGAAGCGCACGATGCACCGCCTTGCCGAGGAATATCCCGACGTGGAGCTCTCCGACATGCTGGTGGACAACTGCGCCATGCAGATTGTCAAAAACCCATCGCAGTTTGACGTGATCGTGACGGAAAACATGTTCGGCGATATTCTTTCCGACGAGGCATCCATGATTACCGGCTCCATCGGCATGATCCCTTCATCCAGTCTCGGCGCATCCTCCTGCGGTCTTTACGAGCCGATCCACGGCTCCGCGCCGGACATCGCCGGAACCGATACCGCCAACCCCATCGGCACGATTCTTTCGGCAGCGATGATGCTGCGTTACAGCTTCGACATGCCGGCGGAGGCGCAGGCAATCGAAAACGCCGTATCGACGCTCTTGGATGAGGGCTATCGCACGGCAGATATCATGCCGTCCGAGTCCACGGAAATTGCAAAATGTAAAAAAATCGGCTGCCATGAGTGCGGACGCCTCATCGCAGAATTCCTGACAAAGGAGAAATAAAATGACAATATCCGGAGCGGACATCATCGTCAGAACGCTGATTGAACAAGGCTGCGAGGTTGTATTCGGATATCCGGGCGGACAGATTCTGAACGTATATGATTCCCTATACAAATATCAAGATAAAATCCGGCATGTTTTGACAGCGCACGAACAGGGGGCCTCCCATGCCGCCGACGGATACGCCAGAGCCACCGGCAGAGTCGGCGTCGTGATGTCCACCTCAGGGCCCGGCGCTACCAATTTGGTAACGGGGATCGCCACCGCCTATCTCGATTCCGTCCCGATGGTCGCGATCTGCGGAAACGTACCTACCTCGCAGATCGGCACCGACAGCTTCCAGGAAATCGATATCACAGGAATTACCCTGCCCATAACCAAGCACAACTTTTTTGTCGGAACGGTAGAGCAGCTTGCCGATACGATCCGAGAGGCTTTCCGTCTCGCTCTATCCGGCAGACCGGGGCCGGTTTTGGTCGACGTTCCCAAGGACGTACAAATCGCGACCTGCGAATATACGGAGAAGCCGCCGGTCACGCCGGACGAAAAATTCGCGGCAAAAGATATCCGTATAAGGCAAGCGGCGGACTGCATCCATTCCGCTGAAAAGCCTTATATTTATTTCGGCGGCGGCGTCATCTCGGCAGGCGCCCAAGAGGAAATGCTTGCTCTCGCCGAAAAGATCGACGCGCCGCTCGGCTGCTCCATGATGGGACTTTCGGCTGTTCCCACGGATCATCCCCGTTTTTTGGGCATGCAGGGGATGCACGGACATTATGCCTCCTCCATGGCCATGCATCATGCCGACTGCATCATCGCGCTCGGCGTGCGCTTCAACGACAGAGCGACCGGAAACCGAGCAAAATTTGCCAGTAAGGCGCGCGTCGTTCACATCGACATCGACGGTTCCGAGCTTTTCAAAACGGTCAATACCGTGCACGGGCTTCGCGGGGACGTCAAAAAAACGCTGCAAGCGCTTCTGCCGCAAATCAAGGAACAGAAAAAACCGGAATGGCAGGCACAGATCAGCCGTTTCCGAGAGGAAGAGGAAACGTATCTTGATAACCGAGCGGGACTGACTCCGAGAAACGCAGTTATGACGCTGAATCGGTATCTGTCGCCCAACACGCCGGTTGCCACCGATGTAGGCCAGCATCAGATGTGGGCGGCGCAGAATCTGTTTTTCAGAAACAGCCGCCGATTTATTTCCAGCGGCGGTCTTGGCACCATGGGCTACGGACTTGGCGCGGCCATCGGTGCGGCGCTTGGCACCGGAGAGCGCAGCGTGCTGATTACCGGAGACGGCAGCTTCGGAATGTGTCTTCATGAGCTTGCAACCGCTGTGAGCTATCACATTCCTCTTGTAATCCTCATTATGAACAACGGCGTGCTCGGCATGGTCAGACAATGGCAGACGCTCTTTTTTGACAGGCACTATTCCAACACCGTGCTTGACCGAAAAACCGACTTTGTAGCATTATCCAAGGCCTTCGGTGCGGATGGGGAGCATGTTTTATCGCCGGAAGCACTTGATGGCGCCTTGAAAAGGGCTTTTGCCTATCAAGACGGACCTTATGTGATCGACTGCGCCATCGACAAGGATGAATTTGTCCTCCCCATGCTGCCGCCGGGCGGATGCATGGACGATATTATTGTAAAGGTGGGTAGCTGACATGAAGCGATATACCGTAGCGGTACTCGTAAACAACCAGTTCGGGGTGTTGAACCGCGTGACCAGCATGTTCCGGCGCCGGCAGTTCAACATCGGCGCCCTGACCGTCAGCGAAACCGAATCCAGCAAATATTCCCGCATCACGGTGGTATTCGACGGCGAGGAGGTCAACGAGCATCAGCTGGTCAACCAGCTCTACAAGCTGCCCGACGTCTATTCCATAAAGGAGCTGGACGACGAAAATTCCGTCAGCTGCGAGCTATTGCTCATCAAAATGAAAAACGAACCGCAAACCAGAGAGGAAATCCGTGCGGCGGCTGCGGCTTTTGAGGCAAAAACCGTGGATTATTCGAGAGATTCCGTCATGTTTCAGCTGACCGGAGACAGCAGAAAAATCGACGATTTTATCAATCTGATGCGCGATTATGCTATCCTTGAAATCTGCCGCACCGGCAGCGTTTCCCTCGAAAAAGGAAGCACTACCATCCGAAAAGTAACCAACTTATAATTTTATTTCACGAAAGGGGTTCATTTATCATGGCAAGGATTTTCTATGAACAGGACTGCAATCTTCAAAAACTGAAAGGCAAAACCGTCGCCATCATCGGATACGGCTCTCAGGGACATGCGCACGCACTCAATCTGAAAGACAGCGGCATCGACGTCATCGTCGGCTTATATGAGGGCAGCAAAAGCTGGACAAAAGCGGAAGCGCAGGGCTTTCGGGTCATGACCTCCGATGCGGCTGCAAAAGCAGCCGACGTAATCATGATTCTCATCAACGATGAAAAGCAGGCAGCCCTCTATAAAGAGAGCATCGAGCCGAATCTGACAGAGGGAAAAACACTCGCCTTCGCTCACGGCTTTAACATCCATTTCGACTGCATCAAGCCTCCCAAAAACATCAATGTTATCATGATTGCCCCCAAAGGCCCCGGACACACGGTACGCAGCGAGTATTTGGCCGGCAAAGGTGTTCCCTGCCTTATCGCCGTAGAGCAGGATGCGACAGGCGATGCTTGGGACATCGGTCTTGCCTATGCGCTCGGCATCGGCGGCGCAAGAGCCGGCGTCTTGGAAACCACCTTCCGCACAGAAACCGAAACCGATCTGTTCGGCGAGCAGGCCGTTCTCTGCGGCGGCGTCTGCGCCTTGATGCAGGCCGGCTATGAAACACTGGTCGAGGCGGGCTATGATCCGAGAAACGCTTATTTTGAGTGCATCCATGAAATGAAGCTGATTGTCGATCTGATTTACCAGAGCGGCTTTTCGGGCATGAGATATTCCGTTTCCAATACCGCCGAATATGGAGATTACGTCACCGGCCCGAAGATCATCACCGAAGAGACAAAGAAAACCATGAAAAACATTCTCAAAGAGATCCAGGACGGAACCTTTGCAAAAGAGTTCCTGCTTGACATGTCCTCAGCCGGCGGCCAGGTGCATTTCAACGCCATGAGAAAGCTTGCGGGCGAACATCCGAGTGAGATCGTCGGTGCTGAAATCCGGAAGCTTTACAGCTGGAGCGATGAGGACAAGCTGATCAACAACTGATGTCTAAGGCAAGGGGCACGGCACTTCCCTTGCCTGCTATCCATTCTGCGAAAGGGGTTTTTCATGAAAAGCGACGCTATCAAAAACGGCACTCAAAACGCTCCTCACAGAGCCTTATATCATGCGCTCGGACTGACAAGTGAGGAAATCGGCCGTCCGTTTGTCGGAATCGTCAGCTCCTACAATGAAATCGTACCGGGACACATGCACATCGACAAGATTGTGGATGCGGTAAAGCTGGGCGTGGCAATGGCGGGCGGCACGCCTATCGTTTTTCCTGCAATCGCGGTCTGCGACGGCATTGCCATGGGACATACCGGCATGAAATATTCGCTTGTCACCCGCGAGCTGATTGCCGACTCCACGGAGGCTATGGTCTTGGCGCACGGATTCGACGCGCTGGTAATGGTCCCGAATTGCGACAAAAATGTTCCCGGGCTTCTCATGGCAGCGGCAAGAGTGAATATTCCGACCGTTTTTGTCAGCGGCGGTCCGATGCTGGCAGGCTCGGTCGATGGAGCCAAAACCAGCTTTTCCTCCATCTCGGAGGCAGTCGGCGCATTCAATGCCGGTAAAATCACCGAGGAGAAGCTACGTGAATATGAATGCAAAACCTGCCCGACCTGCGGCTCCTGTTCGGGAATGTATACCGCAAATTCCATGAACTGTCTGACCGAAGCGCTCGGCATGGCGCTGCAAGGCAACGGCACCGTTCCCGCCGTTTATTCTGCCCGTATTGAGCTGGCAAAGCATGCGGGAATGGCGGTGATGGAGCTGTTGAAACGGAATATCCGTCCCCGCGATATCATGACAAAAGAGGCTTTGATGAACGCCTTGACGGTGGATATGGCGCTGGGATGCTCCACCAATACCATGCTGCACCTGCCGGCAATCGCCCACGAATGCGGCATCGATATCAATCTTGACATTGCCAACGAAATCAGCGCGAAAACGCCGAATCTCTGTCATTTGGCGCCCGCGGGAAGAACCTATATGGAGGATTTGGATGCGGCCGGCGGCGTCTACGCGGTCATGAATGAGCTATGCAAAAAAAATCTTCTCCACACCGAATGCATCACGGTGACCGGCAAAACTGTCGGCGAAAGCATCAAGAACTGTCCCAATCTCAACCACAACGTCATCCGTCCCATGGAATCGCCATACAGCGAGACCGGCGGTATTGCGGTGCTTCGCGGCAATCTCGCGCCGGAGGGCTGTGTGGTCAAACGCTCGGCCGTCTTGCCGGAAATGCTGGTTCATAAAGGACCGGCAAGGGTTTTTGATTGCGAGGAAGATGCGCAGGCGGCAATCAATGCCGGAAAAATCCATTCCGGCGACGTGGTTGTGATTCGTTATGAAGGACCAAAGGGCGGTCCCGGCATGCGTGAAATGCTCAATCCCACCTCCGCCATTATGGGAATGGGTCTTGGAAACAGCGTTGCGCTCATTACGGACGGTCGATTCAGCGGCGCCACAAGAGGCGCCTGCGTCGGCCACATCACGCCCGAAGCGGCAAGCGGCGGTCCCATCGGTCTTGTGCGGGAGGGAGATATCATTGAGATCAACATTCCCGAAAATCGGATTGAGCTGAAAATCAGCGATGCGGAAATGGAAAACCGAAAAAAAGCATTCATCCCAAAGAAAAAAGAGCTTTTCGGCTATTTGAAACGGTATGCTGCGCTTGTTTCGGGGGGCGCTTCCGGCGCGATTTTAAACTGATAAAACATCAACATTCAGAGGGAAAGAGCGATGCTCTTTCCCTTTTCGCATATCGAACTTCTTTGCTTTTGAATTTTCCACAATATGCGCCTTTTCATCCGGCGTCAAATTCGCTTTTTGTTGAAAAAATGACACCCAATTTGACACCCGAAAATAATATGAAATATCAAGAGCAAAAAAGCAATCACCGCCTGATTTTTCAGGCGGTGATTGCTTTTTCTTGTCAATCCATGACTGGCGGAGAAGGAGAGATTTGAACTCTCGCGCCGGTTTAAACCCGACCTACACCCTTAGCAGGGGCGCCTCTTCGGCCAACTTGAGTACTTCTCCGAATTCCCAAACAATATAAAATTCAATCAATGCGAAACTCAAACATCCGCAATAATCATGTTACCATAAAACTTATGCTTTGTCAAGTGGATTCATGAATTTTTATTCTTACAAGCTTTATTTCCCAAAGCATATTATCATTTTCTTTATTTACTATGATTAAGCGCTTTTACGCAAGGTAAGAGTCAAGAAGCCCTTACAAAAAGGAGTTGAATGCCTTAAAGTCATTCAACTCCTTTTGACAAATATTTGGTGGACCCGAGGGGAGTCGAACCCCTGTCCGAAAACCGATCCATACAGCCTTCTCCGAGCGCAGCTTGTCTTTTAAGATTCCCCTTACCCCACGCCGGCAAGCAGGCTTGCGGTTCAGGTAGCTTTTTTCTTTATGACAGCTTCAAAAGCAAACGGGCTGTGCACATTTACCGCTGAGTGACGCCCGAAACATAGGCCGCGGTGCTCCTATGCCGGACGCGCCGCACTTAGGCGGCGAGAGCCAATTTTCTATTATTAGCGTTTATATTTA
This sequence comes from uncultured Eubacteriales bacterium, assembly GCA_934446365.1. Lineage (GTDB taxonomy): Bacteria > Bacillota > Clostridia > Oscillospirales > CAG-272 > QALR01. The sequence goes on from CAKSDZ010000001.1 coordinate 394,873, forward strand.
GGTTGAGGTTGTTTAACGAGTTGCCCCATCTCGGCTCGCTTACCGTACTTCAAAGTCCCCGTCGAAACCTTTACGGGCCCATATTTAATATTTCTGCCGTTCCCTTTCGTAACGGTCGATGTCACGCGCTTCCGCTTTCTTCGCCGCATCCTCGCGCTTGTCATAAAGCTTTTTGCCCTTGCAGACGCCAAGCTCCATCTTGACATTCTTGCCGGAAAAATACAGCGATAACGGAACCAGCGTATATCCTTGCTGGCCGACAAGCGCCTGCAATTTCAAAATCTCGCGCTTGTGCATGAGAAGCTTGCGCTCCCGAAGCGGATCCCTGTTGAAAATATTGCCCTTTTCATACGGGCTGATGTGAATGCCCGTCGAAAAAATCTCGCCGTTCTTAATGTAGCAATACGAATCTTTGAGATTCACGCTTCCCGCTCTCAGGCTTTTGACCTCCGTGCCGAACAGCGCAATGCCCGCCTCATAGGTATCCTCGACGAAAAAGTCGTGACGTGCCTTTCGGTTCTGCGCAATGATTTTATTCATTTTTTCCGCCACAGTCATCGCCTCTCTTTCCGCATGGAGTATATACAGTTTATCATAATTTCATACAAAAGTCAACTGTCGCCGCCGGAATATTCATTTGCCATCGAACGACAAAATCCCCGCACCGCGGAGATTTCAAAAAGAGATTATTTTTTGCAGACAAGCAGCGCATGATTGGCAAGCCCGACCGAATACGGGTCCTCGCACATCCTGTCGGAAAGCTCCAAATAGCAGGCAAACTGATCTTCCGTCATACTATCGACAGCACAGGACTCAAAAAAGAAATCCAAACCATAATGGCGGACGACCGACAACCCCACAGCCGCCGCATCCGTTGCCATTTCCTCCGGAGAGGTATAATAAAACACGTCCGGTCTGTCATCGTCGGTGCTGTATTCAAAGACGGCCTGATTGGTTTTCCGATTCGGATAAACACTTGGCCAGTTCGCACAGGCACCGGCATAAACGCCGAGCCGATTGATATAGGAAAAAGCGAGGACAGCACCGTCTTTCGCGATTCTGTGACATTCATGGAAAACGCCCGCCCGCTCCTCACGCGGCAGGTGATACATGGGGCCAAGGCAGAGCACGGCATCAAAAGCATGATCGGAAATCTCTGTAAGATCGGTCGCATCCCCTACCTCGGCACGTATGTTTTCAAAACCGGAAGCCGTTATTTTCTCCCGAAAAAGCTCAATGTTTTTCGGTGTCAAATCCACTCCGACATATTCCTCACATAGCGTTGCAAGCCGAAACGCATAATACCCGGTTCCGCAGCCAAGCTCGATGACGCGAGCCCCAGCAGCAATCAAGGGACGGAGAAACTTTTCCGTGTAGTGAAATTCAAGTCCGGCCGACCGTGACCGCTTTTCTCTTCCGTCCTCCATGCCGTCGCCATACAGATTTATGATTTTTTTCCGGTTGGACGACATAGAATCACTCCTGTTTTTTCTTCATATCGACAATGACACGCATGGTATTCTTAAAAAAATGCTCGATTTTTTCATCCAAAGAGGAAAAAGGCGTCTTTTCACTTCCCTTTTTCTCAGACTTCCCCACAGACGCCTGCGCTGCCGTTTGAGAGGAAGCGCGCACGTCCTCCAGCTTGTCCTCAACCTCCGCCTTTTTCGCGCTGATTTCCTCCATCAGCTTGTTTAAGCTGTCACGCAGCTCCGAGGCGAAGCGCATCACCTCGTCGTAATAGCCAACCGCCGTATTCTGATAGATGCCCTTCTCCCTTTCGGACTGCGCCGCTGCATCCGCGCGAATTTTTTCCGCCTTTTTCTCCGCCTCCGCTATGATTTCATCGCTGCGGGAGAGCGCACTCGTGAGAATCTCGTGCGCGCTGTCGTTTGCTGCCGCCATGATCTGATCCACCCGCTCGCTGAGCTTATCGTAAACGGCGCCATCCTCTGCGGTATTCTCTGCTTTTTCTTGCTTCTCTTTCTCCAATTCGTCAAGCGCGGCATTTTTGGCTGCCAGCTCGGTTTCCAGTTCATGAATCCGTCCGGCAAACCCCGCCGTCGACGCTTTCAATTCCAATCCGATCTTCTTTTCTTCCTCTAATGCCTCGCCCTTATGACGGGCGTCCACCCACGCCTCATAATACTGACAGGCAAGCTCGTCACAAAGCTTCGTACATCTCTCTTTTTCCGCCCGCTCGTCCTCCGCCGCCCGTTCAAGCTTTCTTTTTTCGGTATACCACTCTTCCTCACGGCGTGAAAATTCCTTCGCCATCGACGCGATATATTCGTTCACATCGCTTTTGTTATATCCGCCGATCGCATTTCTGAGCACAATATCCTTTTCGTTTTCCATCATACGCCGCCCTCCATGAGATTTTTCTTTTTCATGATAGCATATCCGTCAAATTTTTTCAATAAAAATCGGTAAAATAATGACTTTTTATCAAACAGCATCGTCACAGTCTCCGCAGCAAGCGGCATTGAGCCAAGACTTTTTAGCCGCTTTTTTGCGAACGCTTTCCGTACTTCTAACCTGTGCACCCGCCGCTATTGTAAATCCTTGAACCCCGGCGATTCATCGCTCCGCAAAAAATTCCGCTTATTTTTCATACGACAAGTCAAGTCTGCCGTCCGTATCCTCCATGAACAAAACCTTGCTCATGATTCGATCGAGCTCGGTATAACGGGCCGTTTCTTTGTCTATGAAAACAACATACTCCGCACCCGAAAAGCAGGACGGGGCAAAAATGTTTTTCATAATGGGACCGTGCGTGCCGCACACCACAACGGCGGCATTCTCCGAAAGCGCCGACACCGAGCTTAACTCAAAAGCGGAAACGCCGGCATAGACAAATGCGGAACTATCCCCGCCGATTTCCGCATAAAACGCGACAACCGGATGCACCGAACGGGACAGCGCCAGATAATCCGGCAGATGCAGCTTCAAAGCGCCGCATTCCAAATACGAACTCCCGTCACGCGGATAAAACGACACGTCGCATACGCCGTCGAGCGCGGATAAAATCGCCTCCACCACCTGCGAATCCCCGTCGGTTTCCGGTTCCGGCAGGAGCACATGGTGGATTTTCATTTTGTCCGCAAGCTTTCTCACCATGCCGGCATGATAGGAGTGAAGATGCGTCAGCACAAGCATGTCGATTTCGCACTCGTAATAATCGGCGAAGGAATCCGCCGCCTGCGACGGTACCGCATAACCGCCGGTGCCGATATCGACAAGGATGGATTTTCCGCCGCAGACAAAGCCTACGGCGTCGCTTTTTCCGTCGCTCTCCACAAAGATTTTCACCGCATCTCCCGAGATACCATGAAATACGCCATATGCGCCGCCGAAAGCGACCGTGCAAACAAGAAACACCGCCAGCATCCAGCCGGGATTCAGCTTTTTCACCAAAAGAACCGCCGTAACGCCGGTCACAAGCACCGCAAGGATAACGCCCGCAAATGGATACCGAATGGAGATATAAATTCCCTCGATGTCCGAGATTTTCTCGGCGATACCGGTCGAAAACGCAATCAGAAACCGACATACGGAACCGAGCAAAGCCGGAACAAACGGGAGGAAAGAAAAAACCGTGAGAAAAACGAGCAGATACAGAATAATCTCGGTCAGAGGCACAAACACAAGATTGGCAAGCGGCGAAACGAGCGACACGCCGCCGTACAGAAGATAAGTCACCGGCATCGTGAAAAAGGTTGCCGTAAGGGTCATGACAAGAAGAGAGACCACGGAGCGCAAAATTCTGACGAAAACAGCGTGCCGTCTTTCTCTCGCAGCCTTTTCCGTGAAAAGTCCGTCCAAAAACGGACTAATCGTGACAATTCCGAGCGTGGCAAGAAAGGAAAGCCACAGCCCCGCGTCATAGACGGAAAACGGACGGACGGTGAGAATCAAAGCCACGGCAAAAACAAGCGAAGTGAGCGAATCGCTCCGTTCGCCCAAAAGCTCGGCGAGATAAAAGAGCCCCAGCATAACCGCCGCCCTTGTCACGGATGACGAAAAGCCGCAAATCATCGCGAAAAACAGGATGAGAAGCAAAAGAAAAACATTCTTTTTTCGTTTGGATACCGTAAGCTTGCGCATAAGGAAATCCGCGCCGCCCACGATTACGGAAAGATGCAGTCCCGACACCGCCAAAATATGCGACAGCCCGAGACGCTTGTAGGCAAGCCGGAGCTGCCCGTCCAAAGCGTCTCGGTTTCCGGTCAAAAGTGCCGTGGCAAAGCCCGCTTCCCTGCCGCCGATGTAGGCTTCAAAGTTTCCGGCAATCCACGCTCTGACGGTTTCCGCCCAAGAAAGCAGCCCTCGCCGGTGCGTTCCCGTGACGGCAATATCCTCGGAAGTGCCTGAAATCACAATGCCTTTTGACTTCAAATAGGAATCGTAGTCCGCTTCGTTTGCGGAAAACACACAGGAAAATGATATCTCATCATATGGTGAAAGTTCGCCCGCAAACGGGAGAGACAGAGACATTTTTCCGTCCGCCGTTTCCCCGTCGACGGAAATAAGCTTTATGTAATAGGATGAGCCATAGGGCTTCTCATAGAGAACCTCGCTCACATATCCCACGGCATCGTGCGTTTCCCCGTCGGCAAGCACCTGATACTTCCCGATTTTGTTTTTCAAGAAGCCCTGACTATACAGGAGAGCGGCACATACGGCGACCAAAACAAGCGCCAAAACGGCAAAGGCACGCCGTCTGCTTTCTTTTCTTCTGCCGAAAAAAAGAAAAATAGTATTGGCACCGACAAGCAGGCCGGCCGCAAGGAGAAGCTGCCAAAGCCGCGCCTTTGGCAGAAGAAACGGCGCGGAAAACAAAAGAATATAGGAAAACAGAATCGCCGCAAGCCTCTTATGAGCGGTCACATTCAATTCCGCAGCCTCCCCTCTCCATCATAAAATCAATCGTGTTATAAGGTGTGACAGGCTCCCGATTTGACAAAAGCCTGCAAGGAATGCAGGCTTTTGAAATATAGGCTCAGAGCTTGGAAAGACGTGATTCCAGCTCCGCGCGGAGCTCGGAATAGCCGGGCTTGTCGAGAAGCGCAAACATGTTTTTCTTATACGCCTCGACGCCGGGCTGATTGAATGGATTGACGCCCAGCATATAGCCGGAAACCGCGCACGCCTTTTCAAAAAAGTAGACAAGATACCCGAAATCGAATGCGGAACGGGAGGTGAGCGTAATCGAAAGATTCGGAACGCCGCCGTCCGTGTGGGCAAGCACCGTACCGTCATGCGCCATTTGATTGACGTAATTTACCGTTTTGCCGGCCATGAAGTTCAGTCCGTCGCCGTTTTCCGCGTCGGCGGGAACGGTGAAGCCGTCGTCGATATCCACGTTGACGACCGTCTCGAACATCGATCTTGTGCCCTCTTGGATAAACTGTCCGATGGAATGCAGATCAGTGGAATACACGGCACTCGCAGGATACAAGCCTTTGCCGTCTTTCCCCTCGGATTCGCCGTAAAGCTGCTTCCACCATTCGCAGGTCATCGCAAGCGCCGGATCGTTCACGGCGAGAATCTCGATGCCCTTACCCTTCCGATAAAGGATATTGCGCAGGGCGGCGTATCTGAGGCACTCGTTGGTGTGAACGTCTCCCGCCAGAAAATCGTCGTATGCCGCGGCGGCGCCCGCCATCATTTCCTCGATATCCGCGCCGGAAACCGCGATGGGCAAAAGTCCGACGGGCGTGAGCACGGAATATCTGCCGCCGACGTCGTCGGCAATCACAAAGCTCTCATAGCCGTATGTATCTGCCTGAGAGCGAAGCGCGCCGCGCGACTTGTCTGTTGTCGCAAAAATCCGCTCAGCCGCGCCTTCTTTTCCGTATTTTTCGATTAAAAGGTCACGGAAAATGCGGAACGCGATGGCAGGCTCGGTCGTCGTGCCGGATTTGGAAATCACATTGACGCATACGTCGCGCCCCTTACAAAGCTCGAGAATCTCTTTCAGGTGAGAGGAGCTGATATCGTTGCCGACAAAGTAAATGTCGGGCGTATTTTTCTTCTTGTTGTTGTAGTAGCTGCCGTGAATAAACTCGACCGCGGCGCGGGCGCCGAGATAAGAACCGCCGATGCCGATGACAACAAACACATCGCACATGCCGCGGATTTTTTCCGCGGCTTTTTTTACCGCGGCAAGCTCGGCGCGGTCATAAGTTTTCGGAAGCTCGAGCCAGCCGAGAAAATCCGCACCGGCGCCGCTTTTATCAAGAAGCGTGCGGTGCGCCGCAGAAACCTCCTTTTCAACTGCTCCGATTTCCGCATCGGAAACAAAACCGTGAACATATTTGTCGGAAAAAACAAAAGCCATATATACCTCAATTCCGCCGCATATGCGGCATAATATCGTTCGCTACATGTGAAACTGCTGCTGCGTATTTGCGGCGCCGGCGCCGCTGTCGTGGCCGCATTCCGCCCTGTCGTCCTCACGGCACAAATGGGAGGAAAGGCAGGTACGTTTTTCAAAACCGTTGTCATCGCTCGACGTCATGACGATTACATTGTCGTCCAGCTTCGGACAATACCTCGACGACATCTGACGGACTTCATTCTTTTTGGACAAATCAATCAACCCCCGAATGTTTTTTACCTATATTTTTCGTAGGATTTGATGGATTATTCATAAATCCGTCATTTTTTCTTCATTTTTCGGTTCGGCATAAATCCGCATCCGCGCTTCCTTATATCCGTCAAGCCCCGCCTTCTGCATCGCACCGAAAATCCGATGGCGCAGTCCCTTGTTATGATATTCCAAATCCGCGAGAAGCTTTTTCATGTTTTCACGCTCGGTATTGCCGTTTGCGGGACAGCAGCTTTCGATTACGGGCAGCGCAGCCTGCGACGCGAAATACCGGATATCCTTTTCCGGCGCATAAAGGAACGGGCGGATGACCGTCATATCGGTTCGGTCGAGATAGGTGACGGGCGCAAAGCAGCCGAGCCGCCCCTCATAGAAAAGATTGAGCATGAACGTTTCCACCGCGTCGTCGAAATGATGGCCGAGCGCCACCTTATGACAGCCGAGCTTTTTCGCGGTATCGTTGACCATACCCCGCCGCAGCTTCGCGCACAGCGAGCACGGGTTGCTCTCATGACGGATATCAAACACGATTTTTGCGATATTTGAGGGCTCCACATGATATTCCACGTCAAGCGAGGCGCACAGCTCTGCAATCGGAGAGAAATCGGACGGTGTCCCACCCGAAAGCTCATTGAACCGCATATCGACCGTCAGCGCGACAAGCTCAAAGCGCTTCGGATAGAATCTGCGCAGCTCGGCAAGCGTATAAAGAAGCGAGAGCGAATCCTTGCCGGCGGAAACGCCGACGGCAATTTTGTCTCCCTCGGCAATCATATCATAATCATCGACGGCACGTCTCGCATAGCTGAGCAGCCGTCTCATTCCCTTTATCATGGAGCCCGTCCTTTTATCCTTATATTCGTCTTGATTCGATTTATTATATCAAAAATTCAGACACATTTCAATATCTTCCGACAAGTTTCCGGCAAATTTTTTATAGAACTGGAAATATGTTGCAAAGGTCCGTTTGCATAAGAAACGACAGAATTCGGCAATACTGAACTCAGAAACAATTTTGTTTTTCGAGGTGGTTTTGCTTATGTATTATAATAAGGTAGACCTGTGCGGCGTCAATACTTCCAAATTAAAAACGCTTACCAGTGAAGAAAAAAACGACCTTTTGAATAAAGCCAAAGACGGCGACAGAGACGCGAGGACAAAGCTCATCGACGGCAATCTCAGGCTGGTGCTCAGCATCATCCAGCGCTTTGCCGGACGTGCGGACGATGCGGACGACCTGTTTCAGGTGGGCTGCATCGGACTCATCAAAGCAATCGACAATTTCGACACCAGTGTCGGCGTCAAATTCAGCACCTATGCCGTTCCGATGATCATCGGAGAAATCCGGCGGTATCTCAGGGACAACAACATGCTCCGCGTAAGCCGCGGGACGAGGGATCTCGCCTATCGGGCGCTGAACACACGGGAGCAGCTCTCCAAAACGATGCTGAAAGAGCCGACCGTAGAGGATATCGCCAAGGAGCTGGGAGAGGAGCCGCGCGCCGTGACGGAGGCGCTGGAAGCCATCATGGAACCGGTTTCGCTTTACGACCCGGTATACAGCGAGGGCGGCGATTCCATCTATATCATGGATCAAATCTGTGACGAGGACTGCAACGACGACGGATGGCTGGAAAATATCGCGGTTTCGGAAGCCATGAAAAAGCTCTCCGACAGAGAAAAATCCATCATCACGATGCGCTTTTACAGAGGAAAAACGCAAATGGAGATCGCGGACGAAATCGGCATCTCCCAAGCGCAGGTATCCCGCATTGAAAAAAGTGCCCTTGAAAGAATCCGAAAAGGAATGTAAAAAGACAGAATAACCGGGAAACCGATTTCATCGGCTCCCCGGTTTTCTCTTTTATATTTTACATGATAAAAATCAGTTTTGAACCCATTTCGCATAAAGCGAGAAGTCTCCGGTCCCCTTTTCGATCACGGTATTCATATCATATGGCTTTGTAAAGGCCGCATCGTAATACCAGCCTTCAAGCTGATAACCCGGCTTCTTATTCGCAATGCTGTTCAGCCAGCCGGAGGGAATGGCAAGCGCTTGCCCGAAATTCACCTTCACATCATATTTTTTTGCGTCGGGATCGGAATACAGCGAAACCGTTATATACGTCTTCTCCTGCGGCGCCGACGAAGTAGGCGTGTCGCCCGTCGCCTCGGCATAGCCGGAATCGCTGTTTACATAGACCTTATAATAATACCGCGTGTCCGCCGTAAGCCCGTCGAACGTAGCCGTAAAGGTTCCGTCACTGCCGACCGTAGCCGTTTTTGTCACGACATTTTCCGAAAAATCCTTGGTGGTGGAAAGAATCACGCCATATTCGGAAATGACGGCTTGATTGAGAGCCTCGATCTTGCCCTGCACCGTGATGGAATTGTAGGTCTTTGTGCTGTAAGTTGCAGAGAGAACCGGCGCATAATCCTTGGTTCCGGAGGTGATTTTAATGGTCATCTCCTGCCCGGGCTCACTCAAAACCTCAATTTTCAGATTATAATTCTGCTTGCCCTCCCAAGAGCTGGGATAAGAATTGAGGGACTGCGTTCCATTGGTTGCGGAACGAAAATCGCCGGAGTTGAAAATCGCAGTCGATACGTCGTCGCTCAGATAATAGAACGGATCGGAGGGATTCGTCGATACCATCAGCTGGCCTGCCGTATCAAACGCACCTCTGAAAAGCGGTACGATGCCGGGATCATGACGTTTGCCCGTCGAAGCATCCGCATAAGAAGAGGACGCCATGCCGGATTCAAAATATCTTCTGTTGATGCCCTCGTCGATATGCCATACCATGATGCCGCCCTTAGAATCTCCGCTCGTAAGCTTCTGTTCAAAGCCCTCTTTCAGGCGGATTTCGATCAGATAATATTCGTCCGGGTCCGGCGTGTTTACACGAAGAATCGTGTATTTATTCGTACAGGTGGAATAAATGGTATAAACACCGTCCTCCACTACACGCTCCTCAGCCCAGCCGAGATAAATCCTATGATATGGATCGAGATAAGACGGCGTCGTTCCGCCTCCGCAGTTGTTTCCGTTGCATTGAAGCGAGAAATAATACGCTCTCGGCCACCCTGTGACCGTCCCGCCCGTCGCATTGACGTTGCGGTCATACAAGTCCTCCGCACCGAGATTGTGAGCAAGCTCATGCGTCGGAACACCGATCGGAAGAATTGTGCCGACCGTTTTGTATTCACCCACATTGGATACCCTGGAGAAAGTCACGCCGTCAAGATTGGCATTGAGTCCCTGAGAAGTGCCCCAAACCTCAAAATGGAAACGGGGCGACTGCGTGTTCACTCCTGTTTTTCCGCTGCTGCTGGAAGCGTCCGCACCGGAATTCAGAATGACAACGCCCAGCTCCATTTCATCGATTTTCCCGTTCCCGTTCGTATCCAGCTTGGAAAAATCAATATACGGATCACATGCGCTGAAAATCTTGGTAATGGACCCCTGCGCGTTGCCGGAAGCGGTCGGATGCGGTATGTTCACCGTGACCTCGATAATGCCGTTGGGCACCTTGGAGTTTTCCGGCATGACATCGAATTCGATCGGCACGAACCGAAACGCACCCATCGAAAGCTCGTTATAGTAATTGGTCAGAGAGTATCCGTCGCCGAAATACAGATTGTAGTGATCGGTAACCGAGGTACCCGCCCACTGTTCGCCGTAATAAGGCTTTGTCTTGTCGCTGTAAAGCTTATCCGGCTCGTTTTCGTCATAATCGTTGATTCCGTTTCCATTGGCGTCAAAATTCGCGAGGATAATGAGAAGCGGAATTTCTTTTGTTTCCGTTACGGGAGAAGCCTCAATTTTGATTGCATTTTTGATTTCTTCAAGAGGCAAACGAATCTCCTCCGAAGAAGTGGCGCCCGGCGTCGTCACCTCGGGGGCTGTCGTCGATTCGCCTGAGGTCGTCTCACCGGAGGTCGTCTCGGCCGAAGAATCGACAGGCGGCTCCGTGTTGCCGCAGGCGCACACCGTGACAAGCATCACGGCGCAGAGCAAGGCGGCGAGCAAGCGTTTTAAATTCTTATCCATGAATTTCACCTTTCCATTCATAAAATATGCATCGATTATACCATAACACAGCTGTCTTGTCAACCAACATGAATATACATTTATTCTCGCTTTTTATATTTACAAACTTGTTAATATATGGTATAATAAGAATAACGCAATCAATGTGTGGACTTCGTTTAGCACCTCGAAACATCTCAAAGCGTATGATTTTCCAAGGCAGGAAATGAAAAAATTATAAATAAATTTTTGCACCTCTGCTCTGCGCAAGCTTCTTTTTCTCCTTTTCCGTTTCCGCAGGTGCGGCCGACCTGATTTCCGACGTCATCGCAAGCCTTGACAATTCCGAGAACTATGATATAATTGAATATGATTATATCACCAAAACGGAACGGCTGATTCCATGGGAAAGCATTCCCGATTACAGCAGCACGACCACCACGACCTATGAGCTTGATTCATATCATCTGCAATCGAATCGTTCTTTCATGAAAGGAGTCACTGTATGAAAAAATTCATTTCCGCAATCATTCTTCTCGGCACTGTTCTTTTAACGGCTTTCGGCTGTGAAAAATACCCATATGATGACATTCCCGACACATCTTCAACAGATGCGGGCACTCCGGAGCAGACCTCGTCCACGGAGACGTCCATATGGGGTCCTTGGCAGCATTTGGCTTACAATTATACGCCGGATCTCCATTACGGCTCCGACAGAGTTCCGATCGAAGATTATGACATCGAGCTTCAGCTGGAAGCCGACACCTTTCCCGCTTCCGTCACGCAGATCACCTGCACCGCCGTCAATAAAACCGGAAAAGGCTTTCTGTATTCCGCAATGATGCTCGAACGCTATTATCCGGCCGGCATCTTTTTTCCGTATATCGATGAAACGCCGGGCGCATGGGTCCGCGTTCCTTACAGCTACTATGTACCGGGCAACTATTCGCACAGCGCTGTTCTAAAAGAGACATTTACCACGGATTTATTTTTAGAAGGCGCCTCCTTAGAGCCCGGGAAATACAGATTTGTGTGGTTCTTCGGCGACGGACCTCACTACGTTTATTTTGAAATAACCGAATGACGCCTTTTTCCCGTTTCTCCCAAAAAAATCATACGCTATGAAACGTGCCGGACTGCCGTCCGGCTCCGTTTCTGTTTTATACAAATCCAAGACAGTCAGGATGGACTTGCCCACCAGCTGAAAAAGGAGGCCGGACATGCGTCTCGACAAATTTCTATCCGAAACCGGAACGGCGTCCCGCTCGGAAAGCCGTAAAGCCGCAAGAGCCGGCGGAATCTCCGTGAACGGCGCCGTCATTTATGATACGGCCGTTCACATTGATCCCGAAAAAGATGAAGTCTCTTACATGGGAAACCGCATCGTTTACCGGAAATACAGCTATCTCATGCTCAACAAGCCGGAGGGCGTGGTCTCCGCGACCGATGACGGCACAGAGCGCACCGTGCTCGATCTCCTGCCGGACAAGTACCGCAAAATGGGACTGTTTCCCTGCGGGCGGCTGGACAAAAATACAACGGGACTTTTGATCCTCACCAACAACGGCGCGCTTGCGCACCGGCTTCTCTCGCCGAAATGTCATGTAGAGAAAACCTATCGCTTCACATGCGAACGCGCGCTCACCGACGCGGACTGCGAGCTTCTTCGCCGCGGCGTGGACATCGGAGAAAAAAGCTCGACACTGCCGGCAAAGCTCATGCTCTTCTCCGGCCGTTCGGGAGAAATCACCGTAACGGAGGGAAAGTATCACCAAATCAAGCGGATGTTTCAGGCCGTATGCAACAAAATTCTGTCCCTTGAACGGATTTCCTTTGCCGGAATCCCGCTCGATTCCGCGCTTGCGCGGGGCGGGTGGCGCGAGCTTACCGCCGCGGAAGCGGCATATATTGAAAGCAAATAACACGGACATATCCGTGTGATATATCAAAAACCGGAGGTTCCAACATGGATATTATCACAAGGCTCAGCGAGGAGCTTTCCATCAAGCAATCCCAAATCGAAGCGGCGGTAAAGCTCATCGACGACGGCAACACAATTCCCTTTATCGCGCGCTACCGCAAAGAAGTGACAGGCTCGCTCGACGACGAGCAGCTGCGTGCGCTTTCCGAAAGGCTCGCTTACCTGCGCGGTCTTGAAAAGCGCAAGGAGGAGGTATACGCCGCCATTTCCGAGCAAGGCAAAATGACGCCCGAAATCGAGGAAGCCTTGCAAAATGCAAACATTCTCGCCGAGGTCGAGGATATTTACCGTCCCTATAAACAAAAAAAGAAAACGAGAGCGTCCGTCGCACGCGAACGCGGGCTTGCACCGCTCGCGGAACTGATTTGCGCACAGCAGGCCGACTACGAAAAATCTCTTGAAGAGGAAGCCGTCGCCTATATCGATGAGGAAAAGGGTGTTCCGACCGCCGAGGCAGCCCTTGCGGGAGCCATGGATATCATCGCCGAGGAAATCTCGGACGACGCCGACTACCGCCGCGATATCCGCGCGCTGACCTTTGAGCATGCCTTTCTCTCCGTCAAAAATGCCAAGGATGAGGATTCCGTCTATTCGATGTATTATGACTACAACGAAAAGCTGTCCGCTGTTCCCCCGCATCGGATCCTTGCCATCAACCGAGGAGAAAAGGAAGAATTTCTGAAAGCCTCCGTCGACATTTCAAAGGATATTCCGCTCAATTATCTGCTCTCGCGCGTTGTCACGGATGCCAAAAGTCCGGCGTTTCCGTATGTCGTATCCGCTATGGTCGACAGCTACGACCGTCTGATCGCGCCCTCGATCGAACGGGAAATCCGGTCCGCCCTGTTCGATACGGCAAGCGAAGGCGCGATCAAGCTCTTCTCCCAAAATCTCAAAAATCTGCTGATGCAAGCGCCCATCAAGGGCAAAACCGTACTTGGCTTCGATCCCGGATACCGTACCGGCTGCAAGCTCGCCGTCGTGGACAAGACCGGAAAGGTACTCGATACCGCCGTCATCTATCCGACCAAGCCGCATGAAAAAATCGAAGAATCCAAGCGCACGGTAAAGCGCTTAATCGAAAAATACGACGTCGATATCGTGTCGATCGGCAACGGAACCGCCTCCAAGGAGAGCGAAATCTTCATCGCTGAGACATTAAAGGAATTGGGCGGAAAAGCAAAATATCTCGTCACAAGCGAGGCCGGCGCCTCCGTCTATTCCGCCTCCAAGCTCGGCGCGGAGGAATTTCCCGATTTCGACGTCACACAGCGCAGCGCGGTTTCGATTGCAAGGCGGATTCAAGACCCCTTGGCGGAGCTTGTCAAAATCGATCCGAAATCCATCGGCGTCGGGCAGTATCAGCACGATATGAAGGAAGCAAGACTTGACGAGGCGCTCTCGGGCGTCGTCGAGGACTGTGTGAATGCCGTCGGCGTGGATGTCAACACCGCCTCCTATTCGCTGCTCGAACATATCGCCGGCATCAATGCCGCCTCCGCCAAAAATATCGTAAAATACAGAGAGGAAAACGGCGAATTCCGCAAGCGCTCCGAGCTTTTGAAGGTACCGAGAATCGGCGCCAAGGCCTATGAGCAGTGCGCGGGCTTTCTCAGGGTTTCCGGCTCGGACGAAATCTTCGACAATACCGGCATTCATCCGGAATCCTATGAAACAGCCAAAATTCTGATCGGAAAATTCGGATACGGTAAAAACGACATCACAAGCGCCGGCCTTTCCGGTCTGCGCAAGGTCGCGGAATCCTACGGCATAGACAGGCTTGCCCGCGAGCTGTCCGCCGGCGAGCCTACCGTCATCGATATCATCACGGAGCTGGAAAAGCCCGGCCGCGATATCCGCGATTCCCTGCCGATGCCGGAGCTTCATTCGGATATTCTCGATATATCCGATCTTTCGGTCGGCATGGTCCTCGACGGCGTCGTCCGCAACGTCATCGATTTCGGGGCGTTCGTCGATATCGGCGTTCATCAGGACGGACTCGTCCATATCTCCGAAATCTGCCGGAAATATATCAAGCATCCGAGTGAAGTCCTCTCCGTCGGCGACCATGTGAAGGTGAAAATCAAATCCATCGATCTCACCAAAAAGCGAATCGGACTAACCATGAAAGATGTATGATGCACTAATAGATTAGCATTTTTTGTTGATTCCTTTTGAAATTCAATATTTTTTTACGATTTTTGTGCAATAATTACAAATAAAAACCGGAAATTTCGGAGTTTTGCCCTCTTTCAAATTTTCGTGTTGTTTGGTATAATAATATCGTTACATTAGCATCGACAATTTTATTTATGGATAAGAGCGCGCGATGGCGCGTTCTGCCGCGCATCTCTCACCGGCGGCTGAGTGATGGGATAAAAATTTCGTTTTGTCGCCGAGAACGGAGTCTATATGGCAAGCCTTTCATTAAGACACATCTACAAAAAATATCCGGGCGGAGTTACGGCGGTCTCCGACTTCTGCCTCGAAGTCAAGGATACCGAGTTCATCATTTTCGTCGGCCCTTCCGGTTGCGGTAAATCCACGACGCTTCGTATGATTGCCGGATTGGAAGAGATCACCGAGGGTGAGCTTTTCATCGGAGACAGACTGGTCAACGACGTCGCGCCGAAGGACAGAGATATCGCGATGGTGTTCCAGAACTACGCTCTGTATCCGCATATGACGGTTTTCGACAACATGGCGTTCGGCCTCAAGCTTCGCAAAATGCCGAAGGAAACGATCAAGCGCAAGGTCGAGGAAGCAGCCCGCATCCTCGATATCACTCACCTGCTCGACAGATACCCGAAGGCTCTTTCCGGCGGTCAGAAGCAGCGTGTCGCGCTCGGACGTGCAATCGTCCGTGACCCGCAGGTCTTCCTTCTTGACGAGCCGCTCTCCAACCTCGACGCAAAGCTTCGTGCGGCCATGAGAACGGAGATTACCAAGCTTCACAACAAGCTGGGCGCTACATTTATTTATGTTACGCACGACCAGGTCGAGGCTATGACGATGGCGACGAGAATCGTCGTTATGAAAGACGGTATCATTCAGCAGGTCGATTCTCCTCAGAATCTCTACGACAATCCGGTCAACGTATTCGTTGCCGGCTTTATCGGAACCCCTCAGATGAACTTCATCAACTGCACGCTTGAAAAAGAAGATAAAGGCGTATACCTCAAATTCGGCGACGTAAAAATAAAGCTGCCCGAGGAGAAAGGTAATCTTCCCGAGCTTCAGTCTTATATGGGCAAAGAGGTCATCGCGGGCGTTCGTCCCGAATGTATCGTGGATACACCGATGCAGATCGCCGCACTTGAAGAATGTTCTTTCGACGTCTATGTCGATGTGACGGAGCTTATGGGCGCGGAAATCTATCTTTATCTCATCGCCAACAAGGTTGTAGTGGACGAGGAGCTCGCCAAGAGAAAAAATATCGTGATCGACAAATCCGGCGAGGTCAAGCTCACCGCAAGAGTTTCGCCGAGATCCACGGCCAGCGCGGGAGACACCGTCAAGGTCGCCATCGATACTTCCCGCGTTCATATCTTTGACAAAGACACGGAAAAGTGCATCTGCCACTGATAGAAGTCATAAGCCCCGCTTTTATCAAGCGGGGCTTGTTTTTTGATAAAGCAAGGAAAGGAGACCAAGGCATATGAAGCTATATGTCAAGCAAAAGGTATTCTCGTTTCGCGACAGCTTTACCGTAAAGGACGAATTCGGAAACGACCGATACAACGTCGTCGGAGACTTCTTCTCTTTTCCAAAAACGCTGCATATCTACGGGGCAAACGGTGAAGAAGCCTTGAAGATACAGCGAAAGCTTTTCACGTTTCTTCCCCGGTATCAACTCTATCGCGGCGGCAATCTTGCAGCGGAAATCGCAAAAGAATTTACGTTTTTTACTCCCAAATATTATATCGACGGCGCACCGTTCACAATCGAAGGAGACTTTTTCTCTCACAGCTATGAAATCCTGCGAAACGGAACGACCGTTGCCGAAATCAGCAAAGCTTGGTTTACTTGGGGAGACAGCTATGCAATCGACATGCGGGAAACCGAAGATGAAATCCTCATGCTTGCCATTCTGATTGTGATCGACTGTGTGCTGGCCTCCGACAGCAATTAAACAGGAAGAAGGCGTTTTTTATGGTAAAAATTGCATTTATCGGTGCCGGAAGCACCGTATTCGTTAAGAATGTCATCGGCGATTGTCTGCTCTGCGATGCCATGCACAACGCCGAAATTGCGCTGTACGATATAGACAGCGCACGTCTTGCGGAATCCGAAGAGCTGATTTTGGCGCTCAATCGCAGCATCAACGAAAACCGTGCGACAGTCAAAGCCTATCTCGGACTCGAAAATCGCAGGGCGGCACTCGCCGGAGCCGATTTTGTCATCAACGCCGTGCAGGTCGGCCTTTATGATCCCTGCACAATCATCGATTTTGAGATTCCCAAAAAGTACGGATTGCGGCAAACCATCGGCGATACACTCGGCATCGGCGGGATTTTCCGTGCGCTGCGCACCATTCCCGTTCTGCGCGGGCTCGCGGAGGATATGGAAGCCGTCTGCCCCAAAGCATGGTTTCTCAACTACACCAATCCGATGGCGATGCTGACCGGCTTTATGCAGCGGTACACGGACGTGAAAACCGTCGGTCTCTGCCACAGCGTTCAAACATGTGCGGATACTGTCCTGCGCGAATGCGGAATCGAAGCCGCAGGCCACAAGGAGCTCATCGCCGGCATCAATCATATGGCATGGCTTTTAAAAATCGAGGATCTCGACGGTCGTGATTTATATCCGGAAATCCGCCGGATCGCGGCGAAGAAAAACGCCTCGGCGGAAGGCCACAAGGACATGGTACGTTTCGATTACATCCTCAAATTCGGCTATTACTGCACCGAAAGCAGCGAGCACAACGCCGAATACAATCCGTTTTACATCAAATCAAGATATCCGGAGCTAATCGAAAAATATCACATTCCACTCGATGAATATCCGCGCCGCTGCGTGAATCAAATCGAAAAATGGAAAACACAAAAGGCGGAAATCATGAACGGCGGCAATATCGAGCATACGCGCAGCATCGAATATGCGTCTCATATTTTGGAAGCGATCATCACAAATACGCCGTACCGCATCGGCGGAAACGTCCTGAACACAGGACTTATCACCAATCTTGTAAAAGACGCCTGCGTCGAGATTCCCTGCCTTGTGGACGGCTCCGGTATCGTCCCGACGGTCATCGGCGACCTGCCGGTACAATGCGCTGCGATGAATATGACGAACATCAATGTCCAGCTCCTCACCATCGAAGCGGCCGTGACCGGCAGAAAAGAGCTTGTTTACAACGCGGCAATGCTGGACCCGCATACGGCAGCGGAGCTTTCCATCGACGACATCGTCTCGATGTGCGATGAGCTGCTCGAGGCACATACGGCGGCAGGATATCCTTCGCTCGGTGCCAATCTGAAATTTTAATTTTACAATATAAAAAGCCGGCGGATCCGCCGGCTTTTTTATGTATTTTTTAATCAACCTCTGATTTTTACAAATTGATGCTTGTCAGAAGACTCCTTTGCCGCAAGGCATACGTTCACGCTGAGAATCCCATCTCGCAAAGATGACCTCGAAAGCGCCCTGCCCGCCACCACATCGGCAAAATTCCGGCATAGCTCCTCATCTCCGCCACCATGTCCGTCCTTTACATTAAAATGATAGGTTTCCGTTCTGCAAACATGATGCATATAAACGCGGACATCTCCGCTTTGAAAATCAAATTCGACAGTTCCGTCATAGCCAAGAAAACGTGCGCCCCTCAGTCCAGCGCCCTTTCTCGCAAAAAAGTTCTGTGAATAAACGACGTGCATTCCCGTCTCATATCGTATAATTGCGCTGCCGCTGTCCTCGTTTCCGGTATCCTCTGCAAAACAGCACCAAGGACCATACAAGTATTCGCCCGACCGATGCACACTAATATAGCTTTCCGGACAAGTTTGCTTTTCCTCACACGCATCGCAAAGCTTTCCGGCAGGATGATTACCCTTAAAAATCTGCTTGGATGTAACTGCACAGATTTCGACCGGCTGCATCCTCAAAATTGAATTGATATAATCAAAGTCATGCGTTGCTTTTTGCAGCCAAAGCCCTCCGGTTTCCTTTTCATCTCGATACCACCCATGAAAATAAACACGACCATATGGAACATCGTTGACCGCCTGTACATGCTCTACCGTGCCGATTTTCCCGCTGTCCACAATTTCTCGTACCATCTGAACTTGCTCCGTCAGGCGAAGCGGAAAGGAGACAACCGTCTTGTCATTCATTTCCGGGTGCCTAACGAGAGCGTTTTCGATCTCAGCAAGTCCATCCGGAGAAATAGCTATCGGCTTTTCCAAAAACATTGGAATCTCGCGGTCAATGATCATAGAAGCCAACGCTGCGTGCATCGAGCAACGAGTCCCAATCATTACGCCATCAAGTTCTTCACTTTCTAACATTGCCCCCGCTTCAGAATAAAAACGTACAGAATTTATTTTCTGTTCATCCCATCCGAGAATATCGCGCATTCGGGTTTTTTACTCCTTCGGTATTCGGATCCGCAACCGCAGCCAGCTCACATTTATGAAGGTGTATAAGGCGACCAAACACCTCCGTCATCCGTTGCCCCATTCCGATAATTCCAATTTGATAAGACATATCCCAAGCTTCTCACTTTCTCTTTCTCAATTTTGTCTCCATTATAATATACGAAAAGGACGAAGTCAATCATTATTTTAAAAATCCATGCTGACATAGAGGATATTCTATATTGTCAGTCGATTTTTCGGTCTATCAAAAGATCCATAGAAAAAGACCGGCAAAGCCGGTCTTTTTCTAAAATTATTTCTCCGAAATGGTTACATTTGCAGGAAGAATATCCGCTTGCAGGTATACGATTTCCAAAATCTGCGAGAGCTGATTGGGCTTCAAGCCTTCGCTCTTGACGATGATGCTGGCCTTGTCTCCGTTGATGACGGCGACGCATTCCTCAAAGCCCTTGGCCTTGATCAGCGATTCGATGTTCGCTTCTTTTTCGATGGTGGCAGCGATGGCGGCGATATCGGCAAGCGCCTGCTCTTTGGCCGCATCGAGCGAAGCCGCATCATCTACGACGCCCTGAAGGACTTCCATCGCCTCATCTCTCGCTCTTTGACGCTCGATCTGAGAAGCCGCAAAGAAGTTTGTATTTTCTTCCCCTCCGGAGGGTGTGACGTCTCCGGTTTCGCCGGGCGTCCCCGCGTTCACGCCGTCGTCAGGGTCCACAGTGCTTCCGCCGAACAGCGCCCAGTTGACATAAACGGCAACGCCGATTAACAGTACGGAAAGCACGATAACAAGATTGCGAACGCCGAATTTCTTAATGCCCTTTTCACCGCCGGCAAATATGCTCTTGAACTTAAATTCCTTTTTCTCCGCCTTCGGAAGCTCCAAAACTCCCGCGTCCTGTGCCATGCCCGCTCTCATTGCGGCTCTCTCTTCGTTTCTCATCTTGATTTCTCCTTTTTTATAATTATTTTGTTCCCACAATACAGATTCGGTTGCTTGTGATGCCAAATGCCGTAGAGATTACACGGATCAGCTTCGCCTGTATCTCCGGATTGTCCCCATCCCGACAGGCAACTGAAACGCCGGTCACCTGCGGATAGACCTCTTTGAGAAGAATCAGCTCGTCGGAGCCGTTTTCCGTCCTCACGGTTATGTATTCCTTCGCCGAATAGTTTTCGTCGAACTCCTCATTGGACACATAAACATATTCGGTGCCCGATGAAATACTGACAATCACCTTTACATCGTCCGAACCTGTAATTTGCTCTGTTATGGTTCTAAGTTTATTCTCGAGTCCCTCGATATATTCCAAAGTGGAAGGATTTTTTGACGACAAATTTTCCGAGGCCGTACTCGCTTTCTTTTTTTCTCCCACAGTTCCGATGATGACGAGAAGAATCCCGATTATCCCGATTACGGCAAGAAGAATCGTTTTCTTCTTGCCCGACATTTTATCAAAAAATCCCATTATTCCGCCTCCGATACCACGACGACGCTCTTTCCAAGAAACATATCGTCGATATAATTTCTGATTTTCTCTTTGCTCTTCCCTGCCGGTATCACAATCCGGATTTCCGTAATCTCGATATTTGAGGGATCCTTTGCATCAAGCTCGATTTCGCATGCAATCTCCTTGGCATCCAAATCAAATTTGGACGAGAGCAAAGAACAAATCGCGCTCTCAATCTCCTTTTTGCTGGCGTTTATCACAGCATTCTCGATTTTTTCGGATTCTTCCGCGCCGGCCTCCTCATATTTCCATTCTTCAAGCCGGATTTTCTCCGGAAGCTTTGACACCACGGAAATCATCGGCGCCACGATCGCCGCCAAAACACAAACGGAGATGATAAAATTGATATATTTTTTGATGTTACCCTCCGGCGCCACCGTAAATAAAATTCCGGAAATCGCCGTAATGATGATAATCTCCCCGAAATAAGACAGAATTTCGCTCATACCGTTCCTCCAATCCCGCTCTCACACGCCGGACGCCGCCATCAGAGACAGCGACAGAATAAAAAACACGGAAGAAATCGCCATCACCGCCGCCGTATATCCGAGGAAAGAAGCAATATCCGATATCAGCTTTCCCTCCGGACCAAGCCCGAGAATGCCGGAACAAACGGAGAGCAGTTCAAGAAACAGCTTGTGCATGAGAATTTGAATGATCGGCAGCGCAGCGAGCAGACACACCGCCACGGCCCCGACAACGCCGGTCGCCGCCTTGATCGTGCCGATTCCGCCGGCTATGGTGGAAAGCGCCTCGTTGACCGCGCTTCCGACCACGGGGATAAAGCTTCCCACCGCAAATTTGATGCCCTTAATGGCGAGACTGTCCGCGCTCTTTGAAATAATCCCCTGAAACGCAAGCACCGCGGAAAGACACAAAGCGACAAATCCGAATATATAGCCGATAACCTTCTTGATAATCGGCGTAATCCCGCCGATTCCCGTAACGCCGAACACCGAGGAGACGGCTGAGAGACACAAGCAAAGCCGGATGAGCGGAAACAGCACACCGGAGCAAATCAGCTCCAACACCGAAAGCGCCGTCGAAATCACGCCGGACATGACCGCGGCGGAGGTGATATTGCCGCCGGCGATCATGAGCGCCGTCATAGCAGGCGTCACAGTCGCCATAAAGCCCGAAAGAGACGAAATAAAAGACTCCGTCAAAGAAAATACCGATTCCGTCACGGAAAACACGGCGCTGCAAATACACAGCATACTGACAAGCTCGAGCGCCGTTTTCAGTCCCGACATTGTTACGGTATCCCGCAGCGCCCTCAGACAGGCGGCGATAATCAGAAGACCAAGCAAAACCGCAAAATTTTTCGTCGCTTCCGGAACCGCCGCCGCGATGATTTTGAGCCCCGCTTCGGAGAAAAAGCTGAAATTAAACGCTTTATATATTTCGGAAGCGTCCGTATCGAACAGGTCCTTCGGCAGATATTCCTCCACTTCCTTTGGAACCGTGATGCTGATTTTATTTTCATTTTCCTCCGCTGTATCCGCCGCCTGAACGGAAAGTCCGGCACAGAAAAGGAGGAAAAGCGACAGGATGAAGACCCATACCCGTTTCATTGTAATTTTGCTCCCGCACACATATGGGAATCTGGCCGAAACATGGAAAGCGGATAAATTTGTTTTCTCTTTTTCACAATCAACCTCCCCTGCAAAAGCTATGCGCAAGCTCCGGTCGGAATTTTCATCCGAGAAAGCCTGTGATAAGTTCAAGCAGTGTTTTCAAAATTGGAATGGCAAGCAATAAAATGACGATTTTCGCCGCAAATTCTACTTTCGATGCGATTGCAGCCTCACCGCAGTCCCTGCAAATATCCGCAGTCGTCTGCGCAAGAATCCCAATACCGAGCGACTTTAAAATCACAGAGGAGTAGAGAGAAAAGCCGGTTTTATCCGTGATATCCTGTATATATCCGATCACAGAAGAAAATGCCAGCACAGAAGCTCCGAGCAAAATCAATCCGGTAATAATCCCCGCCACAATCGCATATTCGGGACGCAGTCCGCGGAGAATCACCACCGCCGTAAGTCCAATCACGGCAATTCCGCAGATCTCGAAAATATTCACAGCCCAAAGATGCTTTTCACGGAATCGAAAAGCCCTCCCATTTCACGAACCAGCATAAAAAGCACGATAATCAGTCCCGAAATCGAAACCAGCATCGCCTGCTCATCTCTTCCGGATTTGCTTAAAATCTGATAGGCAACGGTCACAAGTATCCCAATGCCCGCAACTTTTAGTATAAGCTCCGTATTCATATCCAAGGATGTTCCTTTCTTCTCCTATTCCTAAAATATTTCTTCATAAGCGGTGGCCCTCAAATCACAAGGATCGCAATCGCGGCACCGACCGTAAAGCCGATCGTCCGATAAAGCTTGATGTTTTTGGCCATTTCCGCCTTCTGTTTTTCCGTTTCTGCCGTCATCATTTTGATATAATAGTCAAAATTTTTCATTTGAAGCTGCTCGTTGCTTTTTCCGATACAGGCGCCGAACGCCCGCACGATCTCATACTGTGCTTTGTTCAGCTTGATTCCGCTGCGGCATTCGTCAAGCGCCGTCTGCCATGCGTCGAAATATACCTCGTCGTTCTCATGTGAGGAAAGCGCCGCAAGAAAGCCGGTCTCCGCCAAAACCTCATTGTCAAACGATTTGTAAATCAGCTTCGTCGGTGCAAGAAAAAAGCCGACCTGATTCTTTACGTATTCAAACAGCTCCAAAAACGCCTCACATTGTGCCGTTCGTTCCCGTTCGTTTTTCCCTGCGAATATGCCGATCAGAAACGAAGTCAAAAAGCAGAGCGCTGCGCCGACCAGCTTTACCATAGCGCATACCTCATGCAAACATCCGCTGTCAAGCCATACATCGTTTTTCACACTCCTTCATTTCCGTGTCGATCACGTCATATGCAAACCGCGTCGCGCCCGCCTCACGGGAAATCCCGATATAATATCGAAAAATTCCGTTATCGTAAAGCGTTTTGATATTGGGACGTTTCATCAGTCTGTCAAAGGAATCCGCATGAGCCGTCGCAATCAGCGGCACGCCGCTGTTTTGCGCGGACAGAATCGCTTTCGCCTCCTCCAAGGTTCCGATCTCATCGCAGATAATCACCTCCGGTGACATGGTCCTCGTGGCAATTTCAATACCCTTTGCCCGCGGATAGCCGCTCAAAACATCGGCGATGGAATTTTCAAACACCGTTTTTATGTAAATCTCGCCCCTTGTATCCACAATCGCAACACGGTGTGCGAATTTACCAGAGGATAAAGACTTCGCGATATCCCGAATCAGCGTCGTTTTTCCCACATTCGGCGGAGAATAAAAAAGCGTTCCGTTGATTTTTCCATGACCCCATACATACCGCAAAGCCTCTCCGCTTACATCGGAAACCGAATGCGGAATCCGAATCGACAAAGAAGAAATTCCATATACGCTTTTGATATTCTCCTTTTCGCTTCCCGCTCTGCCGACAACGCCAATCCGATATCCGTTTTCGAGCGCCACAAAGCCCTCCTTGATTGTTTCTCCATAGGTGTGAACCGAATCCTCGCAAAGCCTTTGAAGCGTCCCCGCGACCTCCGATTCGCTGCATACGATGGGTTTTCCGTCAAAAAGACAGACATTGCGGTCGAGATAGGTTACGGAAACAGGAGCGCCCGCACGCAGACGAATTTCGGATAAATAGCTGCCGCCGTCCGGCAGTGTCTGCGAAAAAGCACCGACCGCAGAGGAAACCGTACCGGGCAAATATTTCAAAATGCGAAAAAGCTCCGGACAAATATTCAAGCCGTTTTTCCTCCTTTCCACGCTTGTACTACATTTATATTGTCTTGTCCGGAAAAATATACGAAATAAAAAATAAAAATGGCGATACCGCAAAATGCAGTATCGCCATTTTTTCTGTTATCCCTTATCGTTCAGTTTTAATCAGCTTGCCGCCTTGGACTCTGCCCAGCCCGCTTGGAGCGCATTCACAACCGCCATAAAGAAATAATTCTTTGAAAGCGCATCGGACGCTTCTTTGAGATAGGCTTCGACATCTTCGGCATCCTTCAATCCGTTCATATAATCTGCGGATGCACTTATCAGCGCTTCCTTGAACTGCACCTTATCTCCGAAATACTTCTCCAAAATAATGTCCTTGCATACGCTTTCGATCACATCTCTGTCTTCCTTGGCAAATTCAGAAACATCATAGCCGCGCGCGCTCAAATCATCCGACAAAGCGGATACAAGCGTTTGGATATAATTCTGATACGTCACAGCGTCGCTCTTTGCAAGCATATACTCGCTGAGCGACAGACCGATATATCTCGCCATCTCATTGGTATAGAAGCCCGTCTCATACAGGATATTGTAAAGATTGGTTTCGATCTCCTCATAAGACCACGAATCGATCTGTGTCTGCGTATACTGTGTACGAAGCGTATAGACAAACATCGTTTTCAGTGTATTCAGATACATAGAATAATTTTCCATGTGCGATTCCGCCTCGGAAAACTCCTCATAGTCAACGCCGGCAAGCGAACACATCTGATCATAAATCTTCACTTCTTCTTCTTTATAATAATCGAAGAGTGTGGACACGACCTCGTTATTCGAAATTCCGGATTCGCCGTTCTTATATGCGTCAAGAGAATAAGCGTTTACCAAAATCTTCTTATATTTCTTTCTCAGCTTTGTAAGATAATCATTATACTCGTCGGAGGACTTGCTGAGCGCCGAAAATTCCTCGCCTGTTGTTCCGACGGCAGAAAGATATTTGTCCATGATGGAATATTCAAATTCCGTTTGAGAGAGTCCGTTGCTTTCAAGATATTCCTCATACATGATATTATATACTTCATCTATGATATCAGGCAATGTGAGAATTCTCAGATATCCGGAACCAAGCTTTGCCACAAGCTTATCATAATAGGCATCCCGAATCGTTTCAGCCGCCTTGATATAAACCTGCGCGTTCTGCTTGGTCGTCTGGAATTCATCCCAAGATACCGTATACGTTGTGGTTTTATCGGTCTGAGAAGTATATTCAAGTACGGAAACCATGAAGTCCCTTACCAGATTCTCATAATCCTCATCTGTCAAATTATGCTCTTTTTCATAGTTTGCCTTGACATAGTCAAATACCGCCGTCTCAAAATCAGAATCCTTCAAAGCTCTGTACTTTTCAAGCTCACTCTCCGGCAGTTCATCCCACAGAAGAATCTCCGCCATCACTCTCAGATACGTGATATTGGTATAGTAGCTGTCGGCATTCTTTCTCGCGGTTTCAAATACGACGGTTTCCGACGCCGGACGGCTGGAAGCGCTGTATTTGGAAAGATCAATTCCCGCAAGCTCGCCGAGCTTATTGGTGATCATCAAAGAAAGTCCGCTTTCAGAAACAATATCGGCGTACTTTTCCGCTGTCATCTCCTCGACCATCTTGTTTTCATACCAAGAAACCGTATAAGTCAGATGGCTGTCATTGTTAAATACTTCGAGATAATCGGTCGCGATCAATGTTCCGGTAAGGCCAAGTCCGATATAAACATCGCTGATATCCATAGATATCAAACCGATATTATACGTTCCGTTGGCGACCTCGCTCATATTGACCTGATAGACGTTATCTCTGTCTCTTTCCGGAACGACAACGTCGACATCCGGATACAATTCCTCATACGCAGCCGCAAGCTCCCGCATCGTAGGCTCAAAGTAGGTGTAGAGAGCACTTTTCACGCTCGCACACATTGTCAAAGTTCCGCTGAACGCTGTGGATTTCTTGACATAAGGTGCAGCCTCCGTCGAGATCGGTGTGTAGCCGTTGCTCTTAAGAATCGCCTGACCCTCTGCGCTCAGGACAAAGCTGAGAAAATCAGCCTCAAGCTCCGACATATTATTCTTTGTTACAAAGGTAAAAGATTCTTTCGTCAGTCCTTCTTCTCCCAGCAGTTCTATAAAATATTCTTTATAATACTGCTTAAAGGATCTGCGCAATACGGTTCCCTGATTCGTTCCCAGAGAGTCCTCATATGCATCATAATCGATTCCAAGCGGTTCCAGCGCCTCGCTCAATACCGCTCTGCGTATGATACTGTCGAGCGTATCATCCAAATCGTCATCGCTCATATAGAAATTTAAGAATGGTGAAAGCGCAGATGCCAAATTGGTCTGTTTATAATAAGTCCATGCGTCAATCGTCTGCCCTTCCTCCGGATAGCCCATATAGACATTTCCGGTCAAGGCATTGTTCATCATATAATTCTGATTCAGTCTTGTAATGGAGTAAGAAACCGTTCCGTCATCGTTTTGGATCGTATTGACGCGATAATTGGCAATATCGTCGTTGTCTCCGTCATATTCAATACCGTACTGAAGAAGATTTTTCACCTCAGAATCGGTATTGATCATTTCAATGACCTGAAGCGCTCTTTTCTCATCAGAGGTATAAGAGGAAACAGCGAGCATGCCCTCAAAGATCGAATCGATCTCGACAAACGGATTTTGGAGAACCTTGACATAATAGTCATCCCCATATTCCTTTTCAATGGAAGAATCACCCTTGATAACGGTCACTGCAAAATCCTCGGTATCCGAATCAGCCGTGAAGTAACCGTTCTTTTCATATTTCTCCATCAGGATCAGATGTGCCTGATACTCCGGAATAGAGAAAAGATTCTGAATCGTAAAATCCGTTCCCTCGCTTACACTATATCCGTAAATCGGATCAAAATAGGTTCCGACCGGAATATCTCCGTCAAAATACTGATAAATACCGAGCGCGTCCGGCACCGTAGCAAACGGTATGACATCCTCATTCTTCTTGATTTGGGTAAGAAAACCCTCCTCGCCCTCCGCCGCCGCGTCAAGGTCTTCATAATTGTCTACGGCATCCACATCAAAATCGTATTTATCCGCAAGTGTCTTATCCACCACAAGATACGTATATTCGGCAAGAAGATTGTTGTTCGGAATCGCTTTGATATCCCCCGTAATCGCGGACAGCTGATCAAAGAAAGTAGGATAAATATACTGCTTGAATTTTGTAAAGTCTGTCTCAAGCGTTCTCGCAATCGAAAGCAGATACCCCTTGGAATCGAGATAATCATACATTTCCTTGCCGGCAATCATAACGATGTCGATCGGCGACTCCGCCTCAGGATATACCGTCTCGATCTTTCCGTCCTCATAGACAGTGGTTTCCTCCGCCGAATAAACCTCACCCGTCGAAATGGTAGACGCAATCACGCTCGTTACCTTTTTTGTCCACTTGCTGGTACTCTTTTTCTCGCTCGCCAAAAGCTTTTCCGCGTTATTCGCTTCTTTCTGCGCCAACGTATTGTATTTTGCAATCGCCGCAAGCCTTGTCTTTTCCTCTTCCGCAGCGGCAACTCTTTCCTCGATCAGCGCGATGTATTCGTCGGCCGTAACCAAAGTAAGATTGACTTTTGTTTTATATCTGTTCTTTGTGATTTTATTCAAAGCGTCCTCAACTGCTTGCACCGCTTCGGGCGTCGTTGACTCCTCTGTGATGCCCAGCATGTTGATCGTCGCCGGAAGCGTTCCCGTCGAACCCGACGTTTCCGAATCCCCGCAGCCGGCCATCAGCAGTACACCGGCCAGCATGCCGAGGCACAAAATAAGGCTTAATATTCTTTTCATCATTTGGCGTTCCTCCCCAAAATCAATCTTCCGGTAAGTCAAAAACTATAATAATATAACATTATAATAATACATCAAAATTACATTTGTGTCAAGGCATTTTTTATGACAAAAGCCTATGTATAACTCCATAAGACAACTTAAAAAAGTTGTTCTGCTCAACCGATGCCGTCATATTGCACAAACAACTTTTTATAAGTTATAAACAATGTCCAAATGAAATGTGAAATCATCCCAAACCGTCGAAATTCTTATTGTACAATTTAGACTATTTTTTAATTCAAATAATCTCTGAGCTTTTTGGAACGGCTCGGATGACGGAGCTTGCGCAGCGCCTTAGCCTCGATCTGCCGAATCCGCTCACGGGTAATGTTGAACTGCTGTCCGACTTCTTCAAGCGTTCTCTGGCGTCCATCCTCAAGACCAAAGCGCAGTCTCAGCACCTGCTCCTCCCGCGGGGTCAGCGTATGCAGCACCTCGTTGAGCTGCTCGCGAAGCAGCTCATAGGATGCGGCCTCCGCGGGAGCCGGAGATTCCTGATCCTCGATAAAATCGCCGATATGGCTGTCCTCCTCCTCGCCGACCGGTGTTTCAAGAGAAATCGGGTCCTGCGCGATCTTCATGATCTCCCGCACCTTGTCGGGATTCATATTCATCTCCTTGGCGACCTCGGCGGCGGAAACCTCACGTCCCTTCTCTTGAAGCATCTGACGCGACACCTTCGTCACCTTGTGGATGGTCTCCACCATATGGACAGGGATTCGGATGGTGCGTGCCTGATCGGCGATGGCACGGGTAATCGCTTGTCTGATCCACCAAGTCGCATACGTGGAAAACTTATACCCCTTGGTATAATCAAACTTGGATACCGCCTTCATCAGTCCCAAATTGCCCTCTTGAATCAAATCGAGAAAGAAAAGCCCTTTTCCGACGTAACGCTTCGCAATGCTGACGACAAGACGCAGATTCGCCTCCACAAGCTCCCGCTTCGCCTCCTCATCTCCCTCGGACATTCTTTTGGCAAGCTCCGCCTCACGTTCGGCATCGAGCAGCGGAACGCGTCCGATCTCTTTGAGATACAGCTTCACGGGATCGTCGATTGTAAGGCCTTCCTGGGCAAGGATTTTTTCCATGTTTTCAGGCTTATCGAAATTTTCAAGATCGGTTTCGATTTCATCGCCGAGATCCCCGACCAAATCGTCGTCGTCGAAGCACTCGGTGACATCGATCCCAAGAGAATCCAGTGCCTCGTAAAGCTTGTCGATCTGATCGATATCGTAATCCGTATCGCCGAGCACAGCTAAAATCTCGCTGTTGGTAAGAGAGCCTTTTTTCTTTGCCTTTTCAATCAGCTCTTGAATATCGCCTTTCACCGTTTTGGATGGATCCTCGCTTTTCTCCTCCGCGGCTTCCTCCGCATCGCCGTTTTCCGGTTCCGAGGGTAAATTCGTCTCCTCGTTCTCCTCTTCCGGCATCCATTCCCAATTCATACATCTTCCTCCGTAATTTTCGTCATTTCTTCTTTATGTTCAATAGATTTTTAATATCTTCAAGCTCGTCCGTCCCGTTTTTTTCCGCCGCTGCGGATTTCAGCGTGCGGACATTGTCGGCGAGGACATCCAAGTCGTTTTTCGTCAAAGATGCGCGCTTTACCTGCATCGCGGTAATACGGTCAATCTCTTCCACGGAAAAATCCTGCCCCAGCAGCCCGATGTCGCATTTGCCCTCGCAGCCTAAGATGGCTTCAAACACCCTCTTATTAAACTGTGTGACAAAGTCGTCCGCAGCAAGGGAAACCCGTCCTTTTCGGATTTCCGGAACAAGCTCCGGCCGCAAAAGCAGAATCCCGATAATCGCTTCCTCCGCACGTGCCGCCTTTGCGTTTCCTACAAAATCCCGGTTGACCCGGTCGCCGTATCCGAGCGTGTCGGATACGATTTTCCGGCGCAGCTCCGCGTCCTCGTCCTTTCTTTTCCGCCGCATACGGCGCTCGACATCCCTTTTCAGATTGGCAGGCTCGACGGAAAGGCGTTCCGCAATCCGCGTTATGTAGATTTCCCTTTCCACATCGGACCATATGCCGCACACGACCTCGCAAAGCTCGTCGGCGGCCTTCAGCTTTTCCTCCGGAATCAGAATGTTGTATTTGTTCAGCACACTGTCGCACAGATAGTCGAGCTTTCCCTGACTGTCGTCGATCAGCGTCTTAAAACGCGCCGCACCGAATTTTTTGATATACTCGTCCGGGTCCTTTGCTCCCTCCATCCGGAGCATCTTCACTTCGAGACCGGCATCGGTGAGAATCGGAATCGCCCGCTTTGCCGCCGAAACCCCGGCCTCGTCGCTGTCATAGGAAAGAATCACCTTTTTCGTATACTTCGCCATGATTCGGGCCTGTTCCGTGGTGAGCGCCGTGCCGAGCGTCGCCACCGCGTTCGGAAAGCCCGCCATATTCACGGCGATGACATCCATATAGCCCTCACAGAGAATGAGGGATTCCGCGCATGCGTTTTTGGCGAAATTCAACGCGAACAGGTTCCGGCTTTTTTTGAATACCGGCGTATCCGACGTGTTGAGATACTTCGGCTTGCCGTCGCCGAGTGCCCGTCCGCCGAATGCAATCACATTGGAAAAATTATCGATAATCGGAAAGATGAGCCTGCCGCGGAAATAATCAAAATAACCGCCCGTGCGCTCGCTTTTCCCGCAAAGGAAAGCCTCTTTCAGCTCGTCGTCGCCGTAGCCCAGCGAATGCATATGGCGGCGCAGCGCATCGAAGCTGTTCGGCGCGAAGCCTAGTCCGAAGCGCTTGACCGCAGCGGAGGAAAGTCCCCGTTGTTTCAGATATTCCCTTGCCGGCTCCGATTCCGGCGCATACAGCATTTTATTGAAAAATACCGCCGCCGTGCGGTTCATTTCATACATCCGCGAACGCTTGACCGTCTCGCTTCCCGCGCCGCCCGCCTCTTCCGGCATTTCAAGTCCCGCGCGCTTGGCAAGAAACTCAACGGCACCCGGATATCCGAGATTTTCCGCGCGCATGATAAAGGAAATCACGTCCCCGCCGGCGCCGCAGCCGAAGCAGTGAAAGGTTTCCGTATTCGGAAACACCGTAAAGGACGGCGTCTTTTCGCTGTGAAACGGGCAAAGTCCCTGATAATTCGAGCCGGCGCGTTTCAGATTCACATAAGAAGCAATCACGTCTTCGATTTTATTTCTGTATTTGACCTCATCGATAAAGCTTTGAGGAATCCGCATCGCACCGCCTCCCCTCTAAAACGGATTTCTCCTTAATTTACCTTCCACACCTTTGGGATGAAAAGGCTTTCAAAAACATTGATGGCGTATCGGTCCGTCATACCGGCGATATAATCGCATACGCGCCGCTCCACTGGCTCGTCCGAATCGGACATGTTGTATTCGTCGTCCGGCATTTTCTCCGGATGTGCGACAAAATACGCATACATCTGCCGAAGCATATCCTTCGCACGAACTTCCTCGCTCTTGGCTTCCGGATTTCGGTAAACACGCTCGAACAAAAATGCGCGCAGCCTCATCATCGCGTCATACACCTCGTCGGTCATCATGATATCATTTTTGCCCGTTGAAGCATAAATTATGTCGTTTACCAGCGTTCCGATGCGTTCGGAATGCGTAAAACCGAGAATTTCGCACAAATCCGCCGGAATATCCGACTGTTTTAAGATTTTTCCGCGGATTGCGTCGTCGATATCGTGATTGATATAAGCGATTCTGTCCGCATATTTGACGATCCTGCCCTCCAATGTGGAAGCGAGATTTTCTCCCGCATGGTTGAGAATCCCGTCGCGCACCTCATAGGTGAGATTGAGGCCCACACCGCCGTTTTCCAGCTTGTCCACCACGCGCAGACTTTGACGGTAGTGCGTAAAATCCGGCGAATAGCATTCCTGCAATACGTATTCTCCGGCATGTCCGAACGGCGTATGGCCGAGGTCATGTCCGAGCGCGGCGGCTTCCGTCAAATCCTCGTTGAGCGAGAGTCCGCGGGCGATGGTGCGCGCAATCTGCGTGACCTCCAAGGTATGCGTCAGGCGCGTGCGGTAATGGTCGTCCTCCGGACAAAGGAATACCTGCGTTTTGTGCATCAGCCGCCGAAATGCCTTGCAGTGGATAATGCGGTCGCGGTCGCGCTGGAACTCCGTGCGCGTCGTACACGGTGCGCACAGCTGCTCACGGCCTTTCGTATTCTCACTGAGACAGGCGAATTCCGAAAGAAACATCCTTTCCCTTTCACATGTCATCTGCGCAATGGTCATGAAAACCTCCCGACCGTCATGAGACACCGAAAGCATAAAACACCACACTCATGACGTTTATCGAAATATGTCTACATAAGATAAATACGCAAAAAAATCGAAAAATCCTTTTGATTTACAAAAAATTTTAAGGATTTTCCGATAATTTTTCACAAACCGACACCATCGGCTGTCAAATCGCTCCGGTAATGTTCAAGATTCTCATTTTCATCGGAATAGAACACCGTCGATTCATAAACGCCGCCATTTTGAAAAATCATTTTTCTGCTGCCTATGTTTCATCACGCGTTTCAGTCCGATTTCTTTACAGCACGGAAAGTCTCCCGCAGCATGGCGGCCGCATATCCTTTCCTGCGTTCGGCGGGACGGACGGAATCGCCGGCATATCCGGCATATTTCTCCAAAAAGGCGTTAAAGTAACGCCGAACGTCTGTCATTCCGACAATTTTTCCGCCGATTTCTCCGAAATAAACTCGTCGACGGCACCCAATTTATAGGGACGGTTTCTTTGCGTGAGTACATCTCCACATCTGCGGGCCAATCGGCCGGATTTTCCCTTTTCCGAAGCGAGCCGCAGCCGTCCATGCTGTCACCGCAAGCCAAAAATTCCTGTCGATACGCTCCGGTCTGTTTCGCGTGTTTAATCTCCGGCTTCACTAAAAATGCATTCTTATACAGGTAAACTTTCCTCTCCGTTTACCGTTCGGCTCTGCCGTCAAAGCGGTCGGCGCCGCGCCTTGGCATCGTTTTTCCGCCGGTCATAGAGAAAACCGCCTCGCAAAACGCCTCATATTCCTCCGAGAGCACCGCAAGCCTTAATGTGATACTGTCCGCAAAATCCGTGCCGTCCACAAGGATATCGCGTCTGCCGATCTCATACATGAGCCGGTCATAGAAGGAATATTCACAGGCGACCGTGCACTCCGTATAGCTTCTGTATGTAACGATACCCGCCGCCTCAACCGCCATCGCCGCCGCGCGGGAATAGGCGCGCACAAGCCCCGGCGCGCCGAGCAGAATCCCGCCGAAATACCGCGTGACCACAATTACCGCCCGATCGACGCCGCTTTTTTTCAACACCTCCAGAACCGGTACGCCGCCGGTTCCCTTCGGCTCGCCGTCGTCGCTGCACCGGACGGCGCTCCCTACCGTATAGGCAAATACGTTATGGCGCGCGTCCGCGTGATTTTTTCGGATTCCGAGAACAAAGCTCTCCGCCTCCTCCGCGGAGCGGACGGGCGCTGCATGGCCGATAAATACGGATTTTTTCTCCGTAAGCTCGGCCTCTGCCTCTTTTCCAAGCGTGACAAGATTCTGCTCCGACATATGCCTCTCCGTTTTTCATGTTGTTCCGTCATTCGCCGCAGTCGATTCGGTCTTTCCCAACGCACCAACCGCATCGGCGGATGGCCGTTATTTTTGAATGTATTCCGAAAGCTGTCCCGCCGTTTTTTTGTCGCAGACAGCCGTGACACGGGCGCCGTCGTCGCCGTATTCGACGCTTGTCACGTTCGCCCTCTCATAGAGCGAACCGACAAATCCGAGCTTATCGGCGGGAAACACAAACAGATATTCCTTTTTCCCCGCCGCCGCAAGCTCCTCCAACCGAACGATAAGCTCGCCCATTCCCTCACCGGTGGCGGCGGAAATGAATACATTCCGCTCCGTCTCGGTAGACGGATGCCCCGCAATGCCGAGATCGCACTTGTTGTATACGAAAAGCGCCGGCTTATCCGCCGCACCAAGCTCCTCAATAAGCCGCCTTGTCACCGCGGTCTGTGCGTCCGATTCCGGATCCGAAGCGTCGATTACGACGAGAATCGCATCTGCAAAGCAGACCTCATCCAGCGTCGAGCGGAATGCGCGGATCAGATGATGCGGCAGATTCCGGATAAAGCCGACCGTGTCGGTGAGCAGAATCTCCTCGCCGGACGGCAAGGCATAACGGCGCGTCGTCGGATCGAGCGTTGCGAACAGCTTGTTTTCCGCAAGAATACCGGCGTCCGTCAGAAAATTCAGCAGCGTCGATTTTCCGGCGTTCGTATAACCGGCAATCGCCACCTTGAAGATGCCGGAACGGTCGCGTCCGCCGCGCTGCACCGCACGGTTTTTCGCAAGCTCGGAAAGCTCCGCCTCCAAGGCGTCGATTCGGCGCTTTACATGGCGGCGGTCCGTTTCCAGCTTGCTCTCGCCGGGGCCTCTCGTGCCGATTCCGCCGCCCAGACGCGAAAGCTCCGTTCCGTGTCCCGTGAGGCGCGGCACCGTGTATTTGAGCTGCGCCAGCTCCACCTGAAGCTTTCCCTCTCCGCTTGTCGCATGGAGCGCGAAAATATCGAGGATGAGCATGCTCCGGTCGATAACGCGCACGTCTTCCAGCTCGTCCTCCAAATTTTTGATTTGAGAGGGCGAAAGCTCGGAATCGAATATGACCGTATCCACGCCGCCGTTTTTGCAAAGCTCGGAGAGCTCCCTCACCTTTCCGCTGCCGATATAGGTGCGCGCGTCCGGCGATTCCTTTTCCTGCGTCATGCGCGCGTATACGGAAGCGCCCGCCGTTTCCGCAAGCCTTTCCAGCTCATCAAAGGACGCCTCGCTCTCATGCGGGTCCGCACCCTTTTCCATGACGGAAACGAGGATTACTTCGCTTTTTTCCTTTTTATCAAATAATTTCTCCGCTGTCATAAAATCACCTCCGACCATCGCCTGAAAACAGAAAAAGAGCGGGAAAACCACATGGTGCTCCCGCTCTCAAATCCGATCTCGTTCTTCTTATTTCTTGGATTCCAAACGCTTTTTGAATTTATCAACGCGTCCGCCGGCATCGACAAATTTCTGCTTGCCGGTAAAGAAAGGATGACATTTCGAGCAAATTTCAACTCTGAAATCGCCTTTTGTGGATTTTGTATTTATCACTTCGCCGCAAGCGCATCTGACGGTTACGTCGACGTAGTTGGGATGGATTCCTTCTTTCATTGTTCACACCTCACATTTCTCATATTCACAGTATTTTTTACTATACCACACATTTTTTTATTTTGCAATACTTTTTTTCGATTTTTCCGTTTTTTTTCATATTTTGTCCTTGATTTCGTCGCGCAGCCGGTCGATAATCTTCTTTTCGAGGCGGGAAATGTAGGATTGAGAGATGCCGAGCGCGTCGGCAACCTCCTTCTGCGTCATTTCCCTGCCTCCGGCAAGTCCGAACCGCAGCTCAATAATCTCCCGCTCGCGCGGCGCAAGACCGGCGACGGCCTCGTAAATGATTTTCCGCTCCTCGTCAAGCTCGATATCCCGCATGGCGCTGTTCTCCTCGGTGCCGAGCACATCGGAAAGCAGCAGCTCATTGCCGTCCCAGTCGGTAGAGAGCGGCTCGTCAAAGGAAAGCTCGGAGCGGATATTCCCGCTCTTTCGTATATACATGAGGATTTCATTCTCAATACAGCGCGAAGCATAGGTCGCGAGCTTGATGTTCTTGTCGGGGCGGAACGTATTCGCCGCCTTGATAAGCCCGATCGTGCCGATGGAAATGAGATCCTCGATGCCGACGCCGGTATTCTCAAATTTTTTCGCGATATAAACGACAAGCCTGAGATTCCGTTCCACGAGGACATGACGGTACCCGCCGTCGTCGTCGAGCTTTGCGATAATCTCCGCTTCCTCCTCCGCGGTAAGAGGCGGCGGAAGCGTATCCGCGCCGCCTATGTAATACGTCCCCTTCCGGATTCCGAGTTTCAGCAGCAGGCGCATCCAAAAAAGCTTGATTTTTAATAGGAATCTCATATCTGTCCCCCGTTCCCCGCCATGCAGCGGATTTTATCAGATTTATTTGACCGGCACGAACGCTCAAAGCAGCGTTTCCGGCACAAGCGCCGGAAAGCCGCCGAAATTCCCACCGGTAAAATCGACCGCGACAAGCGCTTTTTTGGGTTCATATTCGCCGCCGCACCGAAGATAGCAGCGGTCGGGAACCGCGGCGACAACCACGCCGTCTCCGGAAACCGTTCTCGACGGAATCAGCCGCAGTCTGCCGATGGTTTTGATGTCAAGGGAAGCCACGCCGTCCGTCATCGCAAGCAAAAGGTCATCCGGCAGGAAACGCGCGGACTCCGACTTTATAAAAATGACGGGTGTGCCGGAAATCGGTTCCGTGAGCAGATTTCCGCTGTCCACAAGGCAGACAAAATCGGTGTCCGCGGCGCCGAAGCCAAGCTTGATTTCACAACTGCGAAGTCCCCGTTTTCTCTTAATCAGCCTGCCGATTCCCCATGTAGCAAGCGCCGATATCGCGGCGAGAACGGCAAAAAGCCATATCGGCAGGTCCCCGTATATCGTATGAATGCTGCCGCCGATTTCAATATAGGTCTGATACTTTCCAAGTTTCGTGAAAGCCGCGGTCATGATTCCGCCGATGAGCATGCTGATACCGCAGAAAAGCGCGGCCGTCGCGGCAAAGCTGCGAAAGCTGCCGAAGCGGAAGGCGATGGCGCACATCATCACCATGACGAGCACTGTAATCACATTGTTGAATAGCGCGCCGAGGTCGAAAAGAAGCGAGCATACGCCGTACACCGCCCCCACCGAGGCGCCGAGAATGACGCGCCACGCCGACATTTTGAAATGCATGATTTTTCCGGCGATGTAAAGAGAAAGGAAATCCATGCTGAAATTGATGAGAAACAGCACGTCCCCGTATATCTCCTCCGTCACATGACCACTTCCTTTGCTTTGAATATGCTTCCATTATACGCGCGATGCCCTTAAAATTTTGTCGCAATAAAGCGAACGAAAATAAAAAAATGCACGAATAATCCGTGCATTTTTCTCATATATATTGCATTTACGACTTGGACTGCGCAAAAAGCCAATCGATCAGCCCTTCCTCCTGATACGCGGGAATCCAGCAGCTGTGATCCACGGTCGGATATTCGGTATAACGCATTTTCGTACCGCCTGCGGCAGCAACGGCCGCCGCCATATCGCGGGAACCGCTCACGGGGACCGTGGGATCCACAGCGCCGTGAAACGCCCAGATCGCGATATCGGTAAGGCGGGAGGCAAGACTCGGAATCCCCGCGCCGCAGACCGGAACGGCGGCGGCGAAAAGCTCCGGCCGGCGCGTAATCAGCTCCCACATACCGTAGCCGCCCATGGAAATTCCCGCCGTATAGATTCGCTTCTTATCCACCGCCTCGTTTTCGAGAAAGCGATCCAAAAGCGCCATCGCGGCCGAAAGTCCGACCGTCGGCTTTTCCGTAAGCTCGCGGGAGCCTGTCGACCATGCATGGGCAAGCGGCACCCACTCATATTTTATATTACAGGGACACTGCGGCGCCACGATGATGCAGTCGTCCCGCTCGATGATGAGATTGATTAACCGATTTTCCTTATGCAGAACGCGAATCTGCTGTTCGTTGTCCGTGCCGCACTCGCCGTGTCCGTGCAGGAAAAACAGCATCGGATAGCGTTTTTCCCCTTTCGCGTCGTATCCCGTCGGAAAATAAACGCGATACGGCAGGTCGAACCGCTCGCCCGTCTCGGGCTCGGTGTATTCCTGCACACCCCTTGCCATTATGTCTACATTTACCATTTGTCACACTTCCTTTTTGCTTATTTTTATGATTCTTTGTAAAACTGCCGATATCCGAGCATATCAAAGCCGAGACTGCGGTACAGCGCCTCCGCCTTTTTGTTGTCCGGCTCCGTTTCCAGACGCATCCGCTTTGCCGTCGAACCGTATTTCCGGTCGAGAAACGCGAAAAACTCCCGCCCGAGACCTTTTCCGCGAAACGCAGGCGCCGTGTAGATTTCCTCAATCCAAATGACAAGACCGCCCGCCTCATGCGAATATGTCTTTGCAAGAAGCGCATATCCGGCAGGAGCGCCTTCGTGTTCAAACAAATAGCCCTCCGCATAGACGTCCGAGCGCATCATTTCCTCAAAAACGGCGATATGATATTCCTCCGGCACCGGATGCAGCACCGCCGGCGACGCATAAAACGCCCGCGTCAGCGACAAAAACGCTTCCCTGTCTTTTTCTTCGATTTTATGTATCATCGGTTCTTTCCATAATCCTTTACAAATTCAGTTCGGCGCGGTAAATCCGCGACGATTCGCCCCATGGATGATAGCCTGTTCCGATATAGGAAAATCCGTACCGCTCATAATACCCGACATGATCGGTGGCAAGATACAGATTCCGGTATCCGAGCGCCACAGCGTCCGCTTTCGCCTTTTCAATGAGGAGCGAGCTGTACGCATGTCCGCGGAAGCGCTCCTCCACAAACAGTGCGCACAGCCACGGAAACAGATCCATCCGGCTGATAAAATCGTTCGGAATCAGTCCCGCGCAGCCGCAGACCGCGCTCCCCGCCGTCAAAAGATACCACTGCGGCAGAGGCGAGGCACTGTGGATGCAGCTTCCGATGCAGTCCTCATAAACGGGACGGCTTTTCTCGCTCGCCCATTTTGAGGCGATATAAGATATCGCTTCTCCGGCAAGAGAGGGCTGTTCCCGCACGGATATGACCTTCACAGACGCATCTTGTATCATGACCGAAGCAGCTCTTCCGCCGCCGTCATAATCGCGTATTTGCCGCTTTCATACGTGAGTCCCCCTTGGAAATACGCCGTGTACGGCGGACGCAGCGGTCCGTCGGCGGAAAGCTCGATGGAAGCGCCCTGCACGAAGGTACCGGCCGCCATGATGACCTTGTCCTCGTAGCCGGGCATGTCCCACGGCTCCGGCGTAACGAACGCGTCGACCGGCGAGCCGGACTGAATACCGCGGCAAAACGCGCAAAGTCCGTCGGGATTCCCGAATTTCACCGTCTGAATGATGTCGTGGCGCACCGCGTCATAGCTCGGCTCGACTTCATATCCGAGCGTCCCCATGACATAAGCCGCGAACGCCGCCGTCTTTTTCGCCTGCGCCACCACGTGCGGCGCGAAGAAAAAACCCTTGCAGATATCGCGTGTCTGCCCGAGAGAGGCGCCGCATTCCGTGCCGATGCCGACTGTTGTCAGGCGATATGCGGCAAGCTCGACCGCACGCGCCGTCCCCGCCACGTAGCCGCCCGTCTGCGCCATGCCGCCGCCCGGATTTTTGATGAGCGACCCGACAACGATATCCGCGCCGTGCGCCGTCGGCTCCGTCCTGTCGCAGAACTCGCCGTAGCAGTTGTCGACGACGACGTAGGCGTCGCTTCTCGCCTTTGAAAATGCGGCAATTTTGCCGATTTCCTCCGAGGAAAGCGTCGGGCGGTTCGCATATCCTTTCGAGCGCTGGATAAACACAACCTTGACACGGGAACCAAGCTCACGCAGCTTGCGTTCGATGCCGGCAAAATCCACGCTTCCGTCGGGCAAGAGGGCCACCTCGTCGTAGGAGATGCCGAAATCGGCAAGCGAGCCGTCTCCGTTTTTCGTCTTGTCTCCGATCACCTCGGAAAGCGTGTCATAAGGACGTCCCGTCACCGCAAGCATAACGTCTCCCGGCCGCAGAAGTCCGAACAGT
This sequence comes from uncultured Eubacteriales bacterium, assembly GCA_934446365.1. Lineage (GTDB taxonomy): Bacteria > Bacillota > Clostridia > Oscillospirales > CAG-272 > QALR01. The sequence continues at coordinate 435,082 of CAKSDZ010000001.1, forward strand.
ACGGTGGAAATCGCCTGTGTGCCGTTGACGATATTGTGGCGCACAAACGCCGATTCCGCGCCGAATACGTCGGCGTAGATCTCCCCCATCACGTCGCGTCCCGTGTCGCCATAGCCGTACCCCGTGGTGCCGGCGAACATCGTTTCCGACACGCGGTGGCGGCGATAGCTTTCCAGTACACGCGCCGTATTGTCGTATGCAATCGCGTCGATTTCCGCAAAAACGGGAGCGAGCGCCGCCTCCGCTTCCCTGGAAATTTTGATGATTTTTTCTGAAAACTCCATATGTTATCCTTTCAGTTTCTATGCAGCACAAACCTCTGCACAGGATAGTCAAACTCAAAAAACAGCTCCGCGGGCACAAACCCGAAGCGCCGGTAAAGCGCTCGGGGCGCCGTGCCTTTCTCGTCGTCCTCTCGGAACGTCGTCACCGCGATGTCGCCCTCCGGCATCAGCTCCAACATTTTTGCCATCAAAGAGGAAGCTACACCGCACCGGCGGCAAGCGGGGTCCGTCGCCAAAAAAGAAAGCTGTCGGCGGGCAGGTGAAAACAGCAGAACGCCCGCCATTTTGTCTCCCGATTTCACACGGAGCGCCGTTTTCCGCGCAATATTCTTTTTCAGCGTCTCCGCATAATCCGCCATATCAAGCCCAGGAAAGCTGTCCGATACCCGCGTGACAAGATCCAGCCACGCCGGGATATCCGACGGCTCCGCGATTATCGCTTCAAAGGGGACGTTCATTCGCCCAGCCTTGTTTCACAAAGTCCCGCAAGGATTTTTACGCCCCCCGCGACGTCGTTCATGTCCACGACCTCGACGGCGCTGTGTCCGTAGCGCGTCGGAATGGACAAAGCGCCCGCGATGCAGCCGCCCGCCGCCTGCTGCAGCATGCAGGTGTCCGTGCCGCCGGATTCGAGAATTTCAAGCTGATACGGGATTTTGCCCGCTTCGGCGACGGACTTCATCGTCTCAATCATTTTTCTGTGACAAATAACCATGCCGTCTTTGAGCTTGACCGCGATTCCCTTTCCGAGCACCACCTCGAACGGCGCGCAGTTCGGAACGTCGCCGGAGCCGCCGATATCCGCGGCGACCGCCCAGTCGGGCGCGATGGAAAACGCGGAGGTTTTCGCGCCGCGCACGCCGACCTCCTCCTGCACGGTAAACACGAAATAGGTGTCATTTTCAAAGCTTTTCGCCGCTTTTGCCGCCTCAAAAAGCATCAGGCAGCCGATTCTGTCGTCGATCGGACGTCCCGCCACGCGGCTTCCCGCAAGGTGAATGAGCTTCGGGGACACGCGGCAGGTATCGCCGATCTTCACGCGGCGCTCCGCGTCCTTTTTGCTCTTCGCACCGATATCGACATAAAACACCTCGGGGCGGAAATCCTTCGCCGCCGTGCGCGCGTCCGGCACAATCACGCCGCGCGTTCCGTTCTTAAATTCCACCTCGGAAAACGCGGCGGCGTTATAGTTGATGCCGCCCATTTTGGAAACGCGCAGATATCCCTTGTCGTCGATGAAGCTCACCATAAAGCCGATTTCGTCCATATGTGCGGCAAACATCAGCTTTTTCGGATTCTCGCCCTTTCCTTTTTTGAAGGCAATGAGATTCCCCATCGCGTCGGTATAGACCTTGTCCACATACGGCGCGATATCCGAAGCGATCACCGAGGAAATATCCTCCTCGTCGCCGGACACGCCGTGTGCATATACAAATTTTTTAAGCTGTGCAAACATCGTTTTTTATCCTTTCCTGCGGGCGCCGTGCGGCACGCCGCCGTTATTCTGTAATTTTATCAGAAATCCATCCTGCTCCGAACAAGCCTTTTTTCCGCACGCGGTTTTCCTGATACGGCCGCGGCTGTGATGCCCGATACATGCGGGACAGTCCCCGTGTCTTTCACATCCGGTTCTCTTGCATGGGCAGGAAGATTTCATTCCGGTATCCCTGTTTTCCACGGTCATCGTGCAAAAGAGCGGACAAGTTCAAATCCGAGAGAAAGCGCCGCCTCATAATCCGCCGTTCCGATGATTTCCGCGCCGGAATGCAGGTTTCTCGTCGGAATACCGAGGGAAAGCGTGCGGATTCCCGACGCCGTTTTGTGGACGGTACCGCCTTCCCCGCCGGCACCCGCCGCGCTCGAAGGATACTGATACCGGATTCCGCTTTTTTCGCAGCAGGCGACCGCGTCTCCGAACATTGCGCGGTCATAGAGCGTTTTCATATCGGCGGGCGCTATCACAACGCCGCCCCTAAGCTTCGCGCCGCATGCCGTTTCCGATGCGCCGCCGAAGTCCGCTGCCGGCGCCGCGTCAAAGACAATCGCTTTTTCCGGCATGACCGAATACGCCGCGGTTTCGATGGCAAACTGCGCACGGGCAATCTCCCGCTTGACCGAAAACACAAGGAATATTTCATCCGTCATCTCGGCGTCAAGCCCTTCTCCCCGGATTTTCTCCGCAAGCTCACAGAGGAGCGCGCACATGGAGCGCCCGCCGAGCGCCTTGCCGGCGTAAAGTCCGTTTGCAAGAGGAGTGAATTTTGGCTCGAACGTCCCATAATCCCCGAGGCGGACAAGCGTTTCCGCCTCCGCCTTGTCCTTCGCACCCAGCTCGATATAAAGCTTGTCCGCCGGCGTCGGCTTTGAACGCTCATCGCCGGACTGCGCATGAATCGGTTTTGCCGAAACCACACCGCGCACGCCGGAAACGAGAGTCACTCTGCGCCCGGACAGCGTGCGTGTGTCAAGATTCCCGAGAAGCGAAAGCCGCAGACGGCCGTCTCCATCGATATTTTTGACCATGAAGCCCGGCTCGTCCATATGCGCCGCAAGCAGGATTCGGCCCTTCGGGTTTCCCTTTTTCGGCGCGATTCTCGCAATCAGATTGCCCACCTTATCCGTCGTAATTTCGTCACAGACCCCGCCGAGCTCCGCCTTGACAATTTCCGCTGCGGCCGTCTCACAACCGGACGGCGCTGCGGCACGGGAAAGATTTTCCATCCGTTCCGTTCTTTCCATCCTCGTCACCTCTCTTTCTCCGGCGATACGCCGAATTTTTTTCGGATAACCGCCGCCACAAGACGCGCGGTGCTTTCCACATCTTCCAGATTCAGGATTTCATTCGCCGTATGCATGAACCAAATCGGGATTCCGACAAGTGCCGTCGGGATTCCGCCCGCGGCGTATACAAGCTCATCCGCATGTGTACCGGTGCCCGTCGCCTCCACCACCGTCTGAACGGGAATGCTCTCCTCTTTCGCCGTGTCAAGGATAAAATCGGTAAGCGGCTTATCCAGAATCGCGGAAAGCGAAACCGCAGGACCGCCCTTCATATCGGAATCGCCGGGCTTTTTGCCCTCCGGCGCAAAGCCGAAGGTCACATCGAGCACAAGCGCCGCATCCGGTCGGATGCGGAATGCCGCGGCCGTCACGGCACGGTGTCCGACCTCCTCGCGGGCGGACATCGAAAAATAAATGTCGCAGTTTATCGTGCTCATGTCAAGTTCCGCCAGCGCCGCGAGCACCGCGGCGGCGGAGCATTTGTTGTCGAAGCCCTTTCCGGCGAGATATCCGCCCGCAAGCTCCGTATATTCCGGCTCGAAGCCCACCGGTGTGCCGACGGGCGTCAGCGTTTCCGCTTCCTCCTTGCCAAGTCCCGTATCGATGAGCAGCTCCGTCACGGGAACAAGACGGGAGCTCTCGTCTCCGGTCATAAGCTCGCGTGGCTTTGTCAAAACGATGCCGCGAAGCGGCTTTTGCCCGTATACGACAACCTCCGAGGCGGGCAGAATGCGGGCATCCACGCCGCCCTGCGAGCATACGCGCAGATGGCCGTCGTCCGTGATGCCCTTTACAAGCAGTCCCACCTCGTCATAATGGGTGTCGATGAAAAGCTTTTTTGCGTTTTCCTTTCCACAGCGCTTTATGAAAATATGATTGCCGACCGCGTCGTACTCATGCTCGTCGAAATACGGCCCGACAAGCCGCGTGAGCGCCGTCTCGTCATACGACTCGAATCCGACGACGGACATAAGTCCGCACAGGTCGGTCAAAAGCTGTTTTGTCTGCATGTTATTTTTCCTTTCTTTTTATAGGATTCTTATAATTCCTTTACAAGCTCCGTAAAACGGTCGCCCCGCCGCTCGAAATTCGGGAAAGCGTCAAAGCTTGCCGCTGCGGGAGACAAAAGCACGGTATCGCCGCTCTTTGCGCGTCCCGCCGCATAGCGCACCGCGTCGTCAAAGCTCCCTATGTAAGCGATGCTGCTGCGCGGATAGCCGGCCGCCACAAGCTTTTCCAGCACCTGCATGCCGGTATCGCCCGTCGCCACGACGAATTTTGCCTTCGCGGCAAGCGGCGCAATCAAAGGCTCAATCGGGATGTGCTTGTCATAGCCGCCGACAATCACGATAAGCTTTTCCTCAAAAGAGGAAAGCGCCGCAAGCGTTCTCGTCGGGCTTGTGTCAATCGAGCTGTTATAGAACTTCACGCCGTTCTTTTCCGCGACAAGCTCGATGCGGTGACGGACACCGCCGAAGGTGCGCGCGACCTCCGTCATATCCCCGGTACCGACGATTCCCCAAACGGCGGAAATTGCCGCCATATAATTTTCCACGTTGTGCATTCCGACGATTTTGATATCGGAGCGGTTCATGACAAAATGCTCCGTCCCGTCATAATACCAAATCGCGTTATCCTTATAATAGCAGGAATTCGGATACTCGGGCTTTTGTTTTGAGGAAAACAGCGTCACCTTAGACGGCGCCTCATCCGCCATCGCGCGCGTCAGCCCATTTTCCGCATTGAGAACGAGGCGGCACTCTCCCGTCTGATACCGCCAGATATTCCGTTTGCAGTCGGTATATTCCTCCATCGACGTGTGCCAGTTGAGGTGATTGGGCGTGATATTGGTAATCACCGCCGAATACGGCGCAAATTTCATCGTATGCAGCTGAAAGCTCGACAGCTCCAGCACGGCGAAGTCCGCTTCCCCGACCTCCTCGATCACGGGAAGCAGCGGCGTTCCGATGTTGCCGCCGAGAAAGACGCGCGCACCGTTTTTTTCCGCCGCGCGTTCCAGCATTTTGGAAATCACGGTCGTCGTGGTCGTTTTGCCGTCGCTGCCCGTCACAGCAAAAATCCGGCATGGGCAAAGCGCGCAGAAAACCTCCATTTCCGAGGTCACGACAGCACCGCGTTCTCCGGCATGCAGCAGCTCCGGCACGTCATATCGGATGCCGGGCGACTTGAAAATCACGTCCTCGTCGATATCCGAAAGATAGCTCTCCTCATAAATCATACGCACGCCGCGCGCGCGGAGGAAATCCACGGTTTCCGCGTCCGGCGCAGGATTTTTGTCACGTGCGGTAAGCCGCGCTCCGCACGACAGAAGAAAATCCACCGCCGCGCGGTTGCTGATACCCATACCGACAAGCGCCACATGCTTCCCCTTTATCCATTCTTTAAATGATACAAGCTTTTCGTTCATAAAAGCCTCCTGCTCTGTATTTTTAACGGTTCAAAGCTCAATCTGGTCGGAAATCCGCGCAAAATCCGAAAGCCCGAGCGCCTCGCCGCGGATATCCGCGCGGTATCCCAGCGAAACAAGAGCAGCCTCGATCTCCGCTTTTGTCCGCTTCGAGGTCTCCCCCGCGAGAGAATTGGCGAGCGTTTTCCGCCGTTTGGCGAAAGCCCCGCGAATCACGCGGAACAAATTCTCCTTGCTCTTACATTGTACGGGCGCGGCACCGTAAAGGTTCATCCGGATCACCTCGGAGGTCACCTTCGGCGGCGGAACAAAGTTCGCGGGAGAAACGGCAAAGCACTTTTCCGTGTGCGCATAGTAGGCACATGCCGCCGTGATGGCGCCGTATTCCGGCGTCCCCGGCGCGGCGCAAAGCCTGTCCGCGACCTCCTTTTGAATCATGACCGTCACGGATTCAAAAAGGCCTTCCGTTTCAAGCAGGCGCATGAGGATAGGCGAGGTGATGTAATACGGCAGATTCGCGCAGACCGCGACACGCATATCGCCGAATTCCTCGCGCACAAGCGCGGAAAAATCCGTTTTCATCGCGTCGCCGTTTCGTATCTTTACATTCTCACAGTCCGCAAGCGTCTCCGAAAGCACCGGCAGAAGGCTTTTGTCGATCTCAATCGCAACGACCCTGCGGTACCGCTCGGCAAGCTTTTCGGTCAGCGTTCCGATGCCGGGCCCGATCTCGAGAATGCCGAGCTCCCCGTCACCGTCCCCCGCCGTATCCGCGATTCGGTTCACGATGCTTTCATTCACAAGGAAATTCTGTCCGTATCGCTTCTGCGGTGAAATCCCATGCTTTTCCATCAGGGAGCGAACCGCGGCAATGTCCGTTAGCTTCATTCTTTTGATATCCTTTTCAGAAATTCTTTGAATATTTTCATTTTTTTGTTGACAAACCGGTTTTGTTATGATAAAATAGTCCATGCTAAAAATCACCCGCTAATGTGGCTCAGTTGGTAGAGCAGTTGATTCGTAATCAACAGGTCGGGGGTTCGAGTCCCCCCATTAGCTCCAAAAACTCCGCTTGCCGGAGTTTTTTTGCAGGCGTAGTTCAGTGGCAGAACATCAGCTTCCCAAGCTGAATATGCGGGTTCGATTCCCGTCGCCTGCTCCAAAGAAGACGCACGTGAGCAAGTGCGTTTTTTCTTTTCCACGGAAAGAAATTCCTCTTTCACAGACTTTACTATTATAGCGCAAACAAATGAGAAAAGCAACATCAAATAAAAAGATAAATCGGAAATTCCGCATTTTTTATTCTCTCCCTTGACAAAGCCGAAGCTTTTCTTTATACTGAAAAAAACGACACGATTGGAGATGAAAAGATGCTTCGTATTTCCCGCTGAAATCATTCGGCGCAAGCCCCGAAAAAGGCGAAGGCTTCCCTTTCGTCCGGTGTTTTTGCGCCGCAGCAGGAAAACGGATATCTTTTCGCCTTATCATAATTTCGCCGTGAGCCGTTCTCACGGAGCAGAATATGAGCCGCAGGATAATCATGTTTTCCTGCGGCTCATATTGTTTGCATCCGGAAAGGAGGGCTCTCATGTCAACCATAAAAATCACAAATCTCACCTTTGCCTATGACGGCAGCCACGACAATATCTATGAAAATGCAAGCTTCCAAATCGACACGGACTGGAAGCTCGGTTTCATCGGAAGAAACGGCCGCGGCAAGACCACCCTTTTCCGCCTGATGATGAATCGGTACGAATACCGCGGAACGATTTTGTCGCCTGTCCCGTTCGACCTGTTCCCCTATGAAGCGGCGGATTCCTCGCAGCTCACGGCCGACATCCTGTACGCACACCGTCCGGAATGCGAAAGCTGGATGCTTGAACGCGAGCTTTCCCTCATCGGCACGGACCCGGAAATTCTCCGGCGGCCGTTCGGCACGCTCCCTTTGTGAAGAGGCGCATCTCTACATTTGGGATGAGCCGCTCAATTATATCGACGTATTTTCCCGCATCCAAATCGAAGAGCTGCTGGAACGCTTTCACCCAACGATGCTTTTTGTGGAGCACGACGCGGCTTTCCGAGAGAAACTCGCGACGGAAACGATATTCCTATAAAAACAGCCCCGTGATTTCACGGGGCTGTTTTTATTCGCTCTCTTTCAAATCCGACGGCACGGGAAACCAGCCGAGCTCCAAACGAACCTCGCGCCTTTCGATGTCTCGGTTGCTGTAACAGCAGGTGTCAAGTCCAATGAGAGTAAAGCCCTCGTGCAGATAGAAGCCGACCGCGCTTACGTTGCAGGACTGCGTTTCCAAAATGACCGCACGCCGCCCCTCCGCCACTGCCTGATTTTTGGCAAGCTCCATCAGGGCGTGCCCGATGCCGCGGTGCCGATGGCTTTCCGCTACCCACAGCTCTGTCACGCGGAGCCGGTTCGACCATGTCTCAGGGCATGTCTCTATCACGGCGACAAGCTTTCCGCCCTCGACAATGCCCCAAGCACCGGCATCCTGCCGCCAATCGGCATACAGCTTATCCGGAAAATCGTATTCCTCCGGCGTATGCGTGACGGGTACGGCAAGCGGCTTTTTCTCCACGGAAACGGCAAATCCGTCCGAACGCCGCTCGGCCGCGACGTCATAATATTCGTTTGTCGTATAGCAGATCGGGACCACGTGATCCCGCCACATTTCTTTCGGTAAAAATACAATCCGATGCTCCATATCGCGTCCTTTCTGTCATCATCGGAAAATCGCCATGCCCAGCGTCCCGACGACGATGAGCGCAAGTCCCGCCGCGGATTTTTTCGTCAGCTCCTCCCCGAATGCAAAATACGCAAACGCCACTGACACAACGATACTGAGCTTATCGATGGGAATCACGACGCTCGCCTGCCCCATCGCCAGTGCCCGATAATAGCACAGCCATGATGCGCCCGTCGCGATTCCCGAAAGGCAGATGAAAAGCAGCTCTCTCTTCGGAATATGCCGGATTTCTCCGGTTTTTCGCGTACAAAACACGACAAGCCATGCCATGACCAGCACGACCGTGGTGCGAATCGCCGTCGCAAGATTCGATTCCACATTTTCGACACCGATTTTCGCCAGCACCGATTGCAGCGCCGCAAAAACAGCGGAGCCGGCCGCCCACGGGAACCAATTCCCATTTTGAGAGATACCCTCGTTCTTTTTCCGAAGCGTCATAAGATAGGTTCCGACGGCAATCAGCAGCGTTCCGGTCAGCTTCATGGCAAGATGTTCCGTCTCACCGAAGATCACAATCGCGAGGAGAATGGACAGCACCGCGGACGATTTATCGACCGGCACCACCTTGTTCACATCCCCCACAGAGAGCGCCTTGAAATAGCAGAGCCAAGACGCGCCCGTCGCCAGTCCCGAAAGGATCAGAAACAAAAACGATTTTCCGTCGATTGACGCAAGCGTATCCGACGAACCGACAATCCATACCATGAGCCATGAAAAAAGCAATACAATCACGGTACGAATCGCCGTCGCAACGGAGGAATCCGTCTTTCTGATGCCGATTTTAGCAAGGACCGACGTCACTCCCGCAAACAGCGCGGATAAAAAAGCAAGCAGAACCCACATACCGTTCCCCTACGGAAATGCACATTATCCGATGACATCATAAATGAGCTTCTGCGGCGCCGGCTTTTCCTCGGAAAAAGCAAGTGCGGCAAGAAAAATGCTCTCCGCCTCCGGAACCCTTTCGCGGTCGCTTGTATGCAGCTCGGCAATCGTCTCGCCCCGCTTCACATATTCGCCCGTTTTCCTGAACAGCACAATTCCCGCGCTGTGATCGACGGCATCTCCTTTTTTCTCACGTCCTGCACCGAGAACGGAGCTTGCCGCGCCGATTTTCTCCGCGTTCATATGCGAAAGGTAGCCCTCGCACGGCGACAGAACGCAGGTCACAATCTCCGCTTTCGGAAACCGGTCGGGATTCTCGATATAAGAGGCGTCGCCGCCCTGCGCCAAAACCATTTCACAGAGCTTCCTCTTGGCGGAGCCGTCCGCAAGCGCACGCTCACACCGCACTCTTGCCAAGCCCGGTTCTTCCCCGGTCGCAAGGGACAGCATATGCGATGCGAGCGTCAGCGATACCTCGGCAAGATCTGCGGGACCTCTTCCCTCCAGCACGCGAACCGCCTCCGCCACCTCGAGCGAGTTTCCGACCGCATGTCCGAGCGGTACATCCATATTCGTGAGCACCGCTGCCATACGCCGGCCTGCGGACTTCCCGATCGCCGTCATTTTCTCCGCCAGAAGTCTGGCACTCCCGATATCCTTCATAAAGGAGCCACTTCCGACTTTGACATCGAGCACGATGGAGCGTGCTCCGGCCGCCAGCTTTTTGGACATGACGCTCGACGCAATCAGCGGAATCGACTCCACCGTCGCCGTCACGTCGCGCAGCGCGTACAGCTTCTTGTCCGCCGGAGCGAGATTGCCGGACTGACCGACCACGCAAAGTCCGTGAGCCGCCGCCGTGGCAAGGAATTCTTCCGAGGAAAGCTCCGTGCGAAAGCCGGGAATCGATTCGAGCTTATCGACGGTACCGCCGGTAAAACCGAGCCCTCTGCCCGACATTTTGGCGACAATCCCGCCGAGGCAGGCCACGAGCGGCGCTACAATCAGCGTCGTTTTATCCCCGACACCGCCCGTGCTGTGCTTATCTGCCGTGCGGTCCCCGAGCGGTGTAAGATCGGTCACATCGCCGGAATGCGCCATAAGCTCGGTGATATCCGCAAGCTCCCGGTCGCTCATGCCGCGAAAATAAACCGCCATAAGCCACGCCGATATCTGATAATTCGGAATCTCTCCCGACGTCAGTCCCCGCACAAAAAATTCAAGCTCCGCGCGCGACAGCTCGCCGCCGTCCCGCTTTTTTTCCAAAATATCGGTCATTCGCATACCATTCACCTCAGATTTCCGGTTTATTCAGTCGCGTTCAAGCGCCGACGCCGTGCCGAGTGCAAGCTCCATCATCTGTGTGAAAGAGCTTTGCCGTTCCTCGGCAGTGGTTTCCTCTCCGGTCAGCAGATGATTGGATATGGTGCATATGGCAAGCGCGTGCTTTCCAAGTCTTGCCGCATTCATATACAGTGCGGCCGCCTCCATTTCCACCGCGAGTACGCCCATTTTCGCCCATTCACGGGATGCCATGGGATCGTCGTGATAAAACGTATCCTCCGATAGGATGTTGCCGACATACAGCGCAGTCCCAAGCGACTGCGCCACGGCATCCGCCGTTTTGAGAAGCCGATAGCTTGCCGTCGGCGCATAGGTACCTTGAAGCTTGTACTGGGCGGCAAAATCGGAATTGGTGCAGGCGCCGAGTCCTGCGACGACATCGCGCAGATGCAGCCCCTCGGAAATCGCGCCCGCCGTTCCGATGCGGATGATGTTGTCCACGTCAAAAAATTTGTAAAGCTCATAGCTGTAAATCGCCATCGAGGGCATTCCCATGCCGCTTGCCATGACGGAAACGCGCGTTCCCCGCCACGTCCCCGTATATCCTTGGATACCACGGATATTGTTGACCAGCACAGGATTTTCAAGATAAGTCTCGGCGATGAATTTTGAACGCAGCGGATCTCCCGGCATCAGCACGGTCTTTGCGAAATCCCCTTTTTCCGCCGCAATATGAGGTGTAGCCATATTCCCTTTCCTTTCTTATCCGATGGATATTTCGGATTTTTCAAGCGCTTTTACGATTTTTATTATTCGGCTCGTCCCGAGTCTGTCCGCACCGAGCGACAGCATCGCCTCCGCGTCCTCCAATGAAGAAATCCCGCCGGCAGCCTTGATTTTCAGCGTCGGTGTGCGGTGCATGGCAAAAAGCCGGATATCCTCTCTTGTCGCGCCGCCGGACGAAAAGCCGGTGCTCGTTTTGATATAATCCGCGCCGGAGGCGCCGACAAGCCCGCAGACTTTGATTTTTTCTTCCTCGGTGAGCAGACAGGTCTCAACGATCACCTTGAGAATTTTCCCCATGCACGCCTCTCTCACCGCTTTGATCTCGGATAGCAGCTCGGCATATTTTTTATCTTTGAGCCATCCGATGTTGATGACCATGTCGATTTCGTCCGCACCGTTTCCGGTCGCGTCTTGTGTCTCATATACCTTAGACGCGGTCGTGCAATAGCCGTTCGGAAAACCCACGACCGTACAAACCCGCATTTTATCCGTGACATAATCCCGCACCGATGCGACAAAAGCCGGCGGAATACAGACGGAAGCGGTGCGATACGCAATCGCCTCATCGCAAAGAGCGTAAATCTCGGCCTGTGTGGCGACCGGAGAAAGCAAAGTGTGGTCGACGGCGGAAAGAATCTTCCGGATATCCATAATGACAGCCCCTTTCATCATTTTTGGCAAAAAATTTTATATTACGCACGAATTTTCCGTCAATTATTATATCCCGATTCCGATATGATGTCAACCGAAACACAGGAAAAATGCGGAAATCACGGAATTTCGCGTTTGTCGAATGAAAATTTTATTTTTTGCAAAAATATGGTTGACAAACCCGCCGGAACGTGATATGATAAATGGGCAGGCAACCGAATTACGCCGGAATGGCGGAACAGGCAGACGCCCGGGACTTAAAATCCCGTGGGACTTATATCCCGTACCGGTTCGATCCCGGTTTCCGGCACCAAGATATCGCGGGGTGGAGCAGCCTGGTAGCTCGTCGGGCTCATAACCCGAAGGTCGTGTGGTTCAAATCCCGCCCCCGCAACCAAACAAATCATGCCGAACACAAAAGTGTTCGGCATGATTTTTAGAACGGTCTTACGGAATAAATATGCAATTCACACAAAAAGCGACGGTCAAAAACCGTCGCTTTTTTCGGCTTTTATTTTTTGAATCGGGAAAAAAGTCCCTTCTTTTCATACGGCACGGCGCTGATGGACAATACTTTGTAGCCCGTTTCCTCCACCGCCGCGCGCAGCCGGTCCGTATCCACCGCGTCCTCGGCAATCACCTCGGATTGCCCTTTTGAATAAGAAGAGCTCGTCTTCTTCACGCCGTCCACGCGCCGCAGCGCGTCGTTGACATGCGCCTCGCACATGCCGCAGGCCATTCCGTCGATTTTCATTACGATTTTCAGCATAAATACCTCCTCATTCCCTGCCTTTCAGGGCTTCTACCATATCGATTTTGCGATTTTTTCTCGCAATAAAGAAATTCACAAGAAACGACACGCCGAAAGTCAGCAGAATGCTCACGCAGTACGTCAGTGCCCCGACGGTCATTTTCATCTCATACTCGCTGCCGAGCGCTGTAAGCAGATAGGCCAGCACGCCGACACCCGCAGGCAGTCCGATCAGAATCCCGATTACGGTCAGCCAAATGTTCTGACTGATTAAGAGCTTTCCGATCTGTTTATCCCGAAAGCCGACTACTTTCAGCGTCGCAAGCTCCCGATACCGCTCGGTATAGCTCATCGTTCCGAGATTATACAGCACCACAAGTCCGAGCACAACGGCAGCCAGCACCAAAATAAAGATCATCATGTCCATCACTTCCAAAAAGCTGTCGAAGGAATCCACAATCGCCTGCTTTGTCTGCTTGCCGGCGATTGCCTCGTTCTGAGCAATTTCCTCCGGCGCCGCATCGGTGAAAACCGCGCCGATATGATATTCGATGCCTGCCGATTCCGCGTAGCTTCTTGTCATGGTGATGCTCTCGGTCATCATAGAGCGGATAATGCCGGCAACCCGCACCTCATAGCTTCGGTCGCTTCCGTACGGCGAGAAGGATATCGTGTCGCCGACCTTCACGCCCTCGTTTGCCATGCGGATACAGATATATGCGCCCTCATCTCCAAGCTCGATAAGATGATTATCCTCGTCTGCGAACCGCATCTTGTCGTGCGATATGTCGTATATTTCAAGCGCAACGGTTCTTCCTTTATACTGAATGCTGGAAGAAGCGAGCATATCGCCCTCATACTGTTCCGCAATCGCCACAGCGTCTTCATTCGACGCCGTCTCCGTGAGATTGATCCGCGATTTGTAGTTCGTGATGTCCTGATATAAAAGCTCGGTAAAACCTGTGACCGTATCCCGCATTCCGAGGCCCCCGACAAGTAGTATCATACAGCCGATAACGCCGATGAGTGTCATCGCCGAACGCGACTTATGCCGGAAGATATCGCGCAGATTCCATTTTGTACCGAAGGACATTTTATCCCATAGGCGCGTCTTTTCCAGCGCCGTCTTTTTCATCTTTTTCGGCACATAGGGCAAAAGCGCCTCGGCGGCAGTCCCTTTCAGCATCCTCTTCACCGACAAAAAGCCGATCAGCGTCAGAAAAAGCACGATTCCGACAATCACCGGATAGCAGAACCACGGCATGACAAGCTTCCATTCCGGCAGGTCGAAATAAGTGGCCATCGCGCCCTGCGGGCTGATGATAACCGCCGCGATTCCGTACCCGAGCGCAATACCGATCACCGTACCCACAAGCCCGATGACAAAACCATAAGAGGTATAGTGCCGCAGAATCCGCCTGTCACGGAAGCCGAGCGCTTTGAGCGTCCCTATTTGCGTCTTTTCATTCGCCGTGATACGGTGCATCGTCGTGACCATGGTAAGCAGGGCAATCAGCAGAAAGAGCACGGGAAGCACCGAACCCATGGTCTGCCCTTCCTCCATTTCGCTCTGCGCCGACATATATGCCATGTTTTCGTCCTTCGAGAGCACAAGCGTGGTCTTGCCGAGCGCATCGTTGATTTTTTCTTCCATCTCCGTTTTTTCAAGCGAGGATTTTATGTAAATCTGCGGATAAAACTCATATCCGCCGAGCGCGGCCTTCATCGCCTCCGGCGAGACAAACGCATAGCCGTATGAGGAATAGTCGGGCATAATCTGATTGTCGTCCGCGACACACACCATATATTCGGAAGCCTTCACAAGTCCGACGACGCGCGCGCCAATCTCGGCATTTTTATAAGACAGCGTAAGAAAATCTCCCACGGAAATCCCGTTTTTTTCCGCAAACTGGTCTGAAAACCACATGCCGTCGGAATCCTTGTCGTACCCTTCTCCGTCAATCACAAGAAACGAAGATATCCCATAATTTTCGACGACGTTCAGCGCAAGCGATTTTCCGGTATTTTTCACATCCGCCCCGACCGCGAGCCAGCGCGTCGCACCGTCAACGCCCGCGATGGCCTTGACCTTGTCGACATCCTCCGAGGAAAAGCCGCCCTCCGAATAAATCCGGTAATCGGCGAAATCGGTCTTTTCAAAATAGGACTGCGTGTTCTCTCCGATGCTGTTCCACTCGATATTGAAGCCGACGAACACGCCGACGCCGAGCGCAACCATGACAATCATGGAAATAAACTGCGCTTTGTATTTCAAAGCGGTTCTTACTAATTTCCGAAACAACATATCACCACTCCACTTCGTCCGCGCTCATGGGAGAGGCCTGCTCTTCGCACGATTTGATTTTTCCGTTTTTGACCCGGATTACGACATCCGCCATCTTTGCGATATTCTGATTATGCGTGACAATGACAATCGTTTTGCCGTAGCTGCGCGCCATCGACAAAAGCAGCTTCAAAACAAGCACGCCGGTTCCCGAATCGAGCGCGCCGGTCGGCTCGTCGCAAAGCAGGATTTTCGGATTTTTCGCCAAAGCCCGGGCGATAGAGACACGCTGCTGCTCGCCGCCGGAAAGCTCGGACGGAAAATGATGGAGATGATCGCCCAGCTCCACCTCTTCAAGCATCTTCTTCGGTTCCAGCGCATCCTTTGCAATATCGCGGACAAGCGAAACATTTTCAAGCACCGTCAGCGTCGGAATCAGATTATAAAACTGAAAGACAAATCCCACCTTCGAGGCACGGTAATCCGCCAGCTCGTCGTTTGTCAATGTCGAAATATCCTTTCCGTCGACAAGAATCGTCCCGCTTGTGGGGCTGTCCAAGCCGCCGAGCAGATTGAGCAGCGTGCTTTTTCCCGCACCGCTGGGACCCAAAATGACGACAAATTTACCCTCCTCCAAGCGCATATCCACATTGTCAAGCGCCTTTAATTCATGATCTCCGCTTTTGTATATCCGGCTGACGCCTTTGAATTCTACGATTGCCATTTCCGTCTCCTTTTATATGAAATTTATTTCACATTGCATTATACGCCTGATTTTCTCCGTTTGTCAAGTAGTATGAAATATATTTCATATTGAATTTGACTTTTTTCTTTTTCCGTGCTATACTGATAAAAACAAAGAGGTGATTGTATGGCGGAAATCAGAGAACCACAAAAGGTCAATGCGATTGAAAAAAAGAACAAAATCATAGAAGCCGGACTGAGGGCATTCGGCGAAAAAGGATACTACAAAACCACCACCGTCGAAATCGCAAAGCTGGCCGGCGTCTCCACGGGAATCGTTTACAGCTATTTCAAGGACAAAAAAGACATTCTGATGCATGCTCTGAGACTGTATTTTACCAACGTATTCCGTCCTATGGAAGAGGCTCTGAAAACCATGACGGACTCTGTCGATATCGAAGCAGAGGCGCGAAGCCTGATTCAAATTTCCATACAGTCGCACCGGGAAAATCTTGCGGCGCATGAGGAAATGATCGCCATGAGCCATCTCGACGGGGACGTCCATTCGCGTTTCATGGAGCTGGAGCACGAAATCACGGAAGCCGTCTCGGACTATTTGGAGGCCGGCGGCATCCATGTGCCGCATCTCAAAGAAAAAACCCATATTGCCTACAATCTGATAGAAACACTCTGTCATGAAGCGGTATATCACCGGCATCCGTATATCGATTACACGGAAATGATTGAAGAGACCGTCCGTCTGCTTGTTTTCCTCTTTTCCGAATGAAAAACACCCTACATATCAAAAAACGGAACACGGATTCGGCTTGAATCCGTGTTCCGTTTTTATATGCCATGAAAAATGCTGCGAGCTGTCTTATCCGCTGATCGTCCATTCGCCGCTTTGTTTTTGCAGCGCAACCATCTTCGCATAAAATCCGTTCTTCCGGATCAGCTCCGCCGGACTGCCTTCTTCTGCAACCAAGCCGTCCCGCAAAAGGACAAGCTTATCCGCGCCCTCGACGGTTCTCATGCGATGGGCGATAATCAGCACCGTCTTATCCTTGACGAGTCTCGAAATCGCCTCTTGAATCTCCGTTTCGTTTTCCGCGTCGAGCGAGGCCGTGGCTTCGTCGAGCAGGATAATCGGCGCATCCTTCAAAAGCGCGCGGGCAATGGATATCCGCTGACGCTCGCCGCCGGACAATGTGGAGCCGTTTTCTCCGATCATCGTCTGATAACCGTTCGGCAGCCTTGACACAAATTCATCACACCGCGCCTCGCTGGCTGCGCGCATGACCTCCTCGTCGCTTGCCCCCTGTCTGCCGATCCGGATATTCTCCATCACCGTATTGTTGAAAAGCGTCACATCCTGAAACACAATCGAATAAGCCGAGAGCAGCTTCTCCGGATCGACGGTTTTCACATCCGTGCCGCCAACGGTAATGACGCCGTGTCCGACATCCCAAAAACGCGCCGCAAGCTTTGCCGCCGTGGATTTTCCGCCGCCCGACGGACCGATAAGAGCTGTGACCTCGCCCTGTTTTGCCGTGAAGGATACGTCTTTCAGCACCGTTTCGCCGCTGTTATAGGCAAAACCGACGTTTTTGAACTCGATATCATATCCGTTCGAGTGGAAATCGGCGGTTCCCGGTTGGATGGGATACTCTTCGATTTCCCTCATACGGTCGATGTTGATCTGCGTCGAAAGAATCGCGGCAAGATTTTGCAGCGCGCCCGACATCGGGTCATACAGCCTCGACACCACGAGCAGATACATGAAAAACGTCATAACAGGCAGCTCGCCTTTTATCAGGAGCGAGCCTCCGACAAGCGCCGTCGTAGCGATTCCCAGCTTCAACAGCATACCCGCCGTGACGACAAACATCGCGGCGCCAAGCTCGCTTTTGATTGCGCGGCCTTCCACCGCTTTAATTTTACGGTCAAGTCCTCTGAGATAAGTGCCTTCCGCATTGTTGGATTTGAGATCGCGCACCGTTTCAAGGCATTCCTGAATGCCGTCGGCAAGCGCCATCTTGGCTTTCATCTGTCTTCTTGTAAAATAGTTCTGCACCTTTTTGGAAAAGGCGACGATGGCAAGCGCTACGGGAAGCACCCAAAGCGCGGCAAGCGCCATCCGATAATCGTAGAAGAGCATACAAACCGCAATCAGCACGGTGGAAATAATCGAGCCGAAAAACTCGGGAATCCAGTGCGAGAACGCCGTTTCCAGCGTCGCGCAGTCCGCCATCAGCGTGCTTGTCAGATCGGAAAGGTCCTTTTTGCCGAAAAAGGCAAGCGGGAGCTTACGGAGCTTTTCCGCAAGCGTCACGCGGCGCACGGCACTCTCCTTATAGGTCGCAAAATAGGTCGCATTATACTGCCACCATGCGGTCAGGAAAATCAGCACAAGCGCCGCCGCAATCCCCACGATGTAAATCCAGTCATGCGATTTCGGCACGCCGCCGCCGTAAAGATCGTCTACCAGCAGATACAAAAGACTGACGGGAAGCATCAGAACGATATTGGAAAGCGTGCAGGAAGCCGTCGCTTTGATAAGATCCTTCGCGCCGTTTCGCGAAAGCGCGTATTTTTTCATCAGAAAATTTATCATACCGCACCTCCTACCTTCCAGCTCACGGAAGTCTGATAATCGTCCCACATCTTTTTATAAAGGCCGTCGTTCTCCAAAAGCTTTTCATGCGTGCCGCTTTCCGCAATGCCGCCGTCCTTCATCACATAGATGCAATCCGCGTTTTTGACCGTCGTCAGCCTGTGCGCAATCATGATGACGGTTTTATCCTTGGCCAGCCGCTCAAACGCCTTCTGCACCATATATTCGTTTTCGGGGTCGGCAAAAGCCGTGGCTTCGTCCAGCACCAAAACCGGAGCGTTTTTCAGCATCACACGGGCAATCGCAATCCTCTGCTGTTCACCGCCCGAGAGATAAACGCCGCCGGTGCCCACGACCGTATCGATGCCCTCCGGCAGCTTCTCTATGATATCGTCGCACTGCGCACTGTGAAGCGCCGCAAGAACCTCTTCCCTTGTCGCCTCCGGCTTTCCGAGCCTCACATTTTCAAATATGGAGGTTTTCAAAAGCCGGCTATCCTGAAACACATACGCAACCGTATCCATCAGGCGCTTCTTTTCCAGATTCCTGACATTCACGCCGCCCACCTTGACTGCGCCGTCCTTTACATCCCAAAAGCGGGAAATCAGTCCCGCAGCCGTCGTTTTTCCGCCTCCCGAAGGTCCGACAAGCGCAACGGTCTGCCCGGGACGCACGGAAAAAGACACATGGCTCACAGCGTCGGTATCGGCTCCGCGGTAACGGAACGAAACATCGTCAAACTCCACCGAATTGTCCCGAGGAAGCTGCGGGTTTGCAGGCTCAGGCAGAGGCTGCAAATCAAGAATCGAATGAATCCGTGTCAGCGCGTCGTTCACGATCAGCGTGTTTTCGCTCATATACATGACCTTGTTGAGCGTCACCGAAATGATCGGCGTAAAGATGATATAGAAAATCAGATTCATGAGAAATGCCGGCTCCGCCGCGCTGTGACCCGTAATCAGAAGTCCCGCGGCGATGAGCAGCGCAAAGACGCTGTTGATTGCCGTCGTGAACCAAAGCATCGGCCGCATCAGTTCTTTGGTATATGCTACAACCCATGTGTTATAGCGGTCGATGGAGCCTTTAAACCGTTTGAAAGAAAACACCGTCTGTCCGAAGGTCTTGACGACAGGGATTCCCCTGACATATTCCACCGCCTCATTGTTCATATCTTCAAGCGCGCACTGATACTGCTTCATCTTTTCCGCCATGCCGCGCCCCGTCATCTTCGCCATGATTCCGAACGCGACCAGCGTCGGAACGAGGCTGAGAAGTCCCAGCCGCCAGTCAAAAACAAACAGAATGACGAGCATTCCGACCGGCGTCGCAATCGCGCCCGCCATATCCGGGAGCTGATGCGCAAGATAGGTTTCGGTCGCGGCGCTCGATTCGTTCACAATCCGGCGCACCCGTCCGCTGCCCATTTCCTCCATAAATCCGAGCGGCAGCTCCGTCACGTGCTTCATCGCTTTTCTGCGGATATTGCTCGCCACGCGGAATGCCGAAAGATGCGAGCACATCAGCGCGCCGAAATACACCGCCATGGAGACAAGCGCGAAAATCACCGCCATCCAGCCGTTATGTATGATATCCGACGTCCCGGAAAAATCGCCGCCCGCCTCGATGACCTCTTTGATAATCAGCCAAATGTACACAAACGGCACAAGCGCAAGAAGCGCGCTTACCGCGGACAGCACCCAAGAGGAATACGTGAGGATTTTATGCTTTCCCGCATATTCCATAAGCTCAGAAAAGCTTTTGTTCTTCTTCATTCTTCTCTCCTCCGTTCCCGATTTCTTTTTGAAGTTTGCAAAGACGAACCACCTCCTAAAAAATATAGCTTTCGCAGAGTTTGTCAAAACTAACTCCGTGGCAAAAAGGATGGGATTTATGACAATCCCAACAATTTATCCCAGCCGGCGTTGAAAAATTCCTGAAGCTGCTTCACATAGATGACCGCATCCTCTTTCGGGAAATCGTGCGCCACAATCTCAAACATTCCGCCGAAAAGCGCGCTGGCAAGCATATGATTCAAATCCGCCCGCACCTCGTTCACAGAAATACCCAAGCCTCGGAGCACCTCCATAAAGCGAACGGTGTTCCGCGTCTCTACCTCGACCATTTTATCGACGTAATTTTCATAGCTTGAACCGCTGCTCTTGCAGATAATGAGCTTGAACGCATCGAAATGCTTGTAGATGATGTCGAGCATATAATCGACTTTTTCATCCACATAGTCATGCATCTCCGCCTTTTGTCTCTCCGGCTCAAAGGAAGCAAATTCATCCTGCAAAAAGCAAAAATAGTCATATAGCTCGGTGGCGCCGTCACTTACCAGCTCACGGAAGATTTCGTCCTTATCCGCAAAGCGGCTGTATAAAATTCCCGTTGTGAACCCCGCTTTTTCCGCAATCGTGCGCATAGAAGCATCGGCAAAGCCCTTTTCCATGAACTCCGCTTTGGCGCATTCCAATATTTTTTGCTTAATCGATTCGTTTTTCATTGCTCCCCGCCTTCGATAACGCCGTTATTATAACACCGTTATTATATCTTGTCAAGTGTAATTTATAAAAATAAAAAAATATTCAGGATTGATAGAGATAAACCGATGAAAAAGCGAGCGGAACACAGCATAACAAAAGCACCGCCCGCTGCCACAAACCGCCGTAACAAAGAACCGTATTCCGAAATTTATCCTTTTCTCCCATAATGAAAAAAGAAAAGCACAGAAACGCAGCGCCGAAGCAGACAAACGAAACTGCACTGGGCAAAGGCCGCTCTCTTACAGACCATAGTCCGAGAAACAGCGGAACAAACAGCAGCGCCGTAAAGCCTATGGCTGAGCCTGCCCCGTGAATTTTTGTCCACAGGTCTCTCGCTTCCCTTTCCCTATGCAAAGGAAAAATTCCGGAAATCACCTCGCAGCCTATCCCATATAAAACCATCAGGACAAAAACCGCAAGGGACATCCCGCTTCTGCGAACGTCAAATATCGCATATCCCGCAAAACAAAACACAAGCCCCGATACAATACACCAAGCATTATAAATCCGCCGGACGGGACTTTCGCGGCAGCCCAAAACGCTCAGCGCCTCCGTTTTATGCCGATAGCCCGGGTAAAAGGCGCCGAGGACAAACGGGAGAAAATTGTCGGCAGCAAGCACTGTCAAAAAGAAAAAACAGGCGAGCTTTCCCATCACATAAAGCCGTCAGGCCAGCGTTACAAGCGAACGCAGCGTGCCGTCCTCCCCGTAAATGCCCACGGTATGCATACCGTTCTCACATACATACCTGCAAGCGACCGTTTCTTCCGGCTTAATCTCCTTGCGATAGGTGATGCGGATATCATGAAAAATCTCACTCCGGTAAACCGCCTCCGGAAGCGCCTCATAGGCAAAATCGAGATAACAGAGATTGTGGACGTGTCCGTTCAGGTCGATGTCCCGTCGGCCGACGCGAAATTCCGTCCCGCCCGTATATTCGCGCGGCTCGCGAAGCCTTTCCATATCGGGCTCCTCAAACACATGCCGTTTTTCGGTTTGATATTTTTCAATCAGCTCCTCGCCGACTACCGCCGGCTTTTTCGTGTGCAGATCAATCAATGCCCACTTGGAGGAAGCGATCACACAGAGCTCTCCTGCTTCTCCGAACAGCTCAAAATCACGGTACGTCGTAAAAAGCGTCGCCTTGCCGCGGCTCCACGTGGTCACGCGCAGCTGCTCGCCGTATTTCGGAAGCCGGAGGATTTTCACCTTCCATTCGAGAAGAATCCATCCGATCATCGTTTCATTCATGGTTCCCGCACCGTAGCCGACCATATCCGAGTGATAGCATGCGATATTTTCAAGCATCCGCAGAACCGCTTTTTCCGTGATATTCCCGTCTCTGCCGAAATCTTCAAGCGTCGGCTTCATCGTTTCTTCATATATCATAACAATCCTCCAAAGGCAGCAGCCTGTGACAATAAAATCAATATAGCATAAAATCATGAACAAAAAATGAACGCCGAAAAATTCATCGATAAAATCCCCGATTGATGTTGACTTTGCATATTCGGTTCGTTATAATGATGGCGTGGAGAAAATCCGCAAATTCATATGATACGTGAGGTTACAACTATGCTTTATCCGAAAAACGACACGGAAAAGCTCGACATGGATTTATTCCGAAACCCGACGGCGGAATACCGTGCCGCACCCTTTTGGGCATGGAACTGTGAACTGGACCCGACGCTTTTGGAAAAGGAAATCGACTATCTGAAAGAAATGGGCTTCGGCGGATTCATGATGCATCCGCGCGTCGGCATGGCAACCCCCTATCTCTCCGAAGAATATATGGAGCTCGTCCGCACCTGCGTGGAAAAAGGCAAGCAAAACGACATGCTCGCATGGCTCTACGACGAGGACAAATGGCCCTCCGGCTTTGCGGGCGGACTCAACACAAAAGAGGAGGAAAACCGGCAAAAATCCCTTTTCATCACCTCGTTTCCTTACAACGACGGGACGCTTGTCACGGAATACGACAAGGCACATGCGACCGACAGGCTTCCGGAAACCAAATATTACTTTGTAGCCTGCTTCGACGTGCTTTTAAACGAAGATTCGAGGCTTATTTCCTACAAGCGGATCGAGCTTGCCGACGAAATTCCCGCGGGACATGAAAAATGGTTTGCCTATGTGGAATATGCGGTCCCCTCTCCGTATTATAACAATCAAGCATACTGTGACACGCTCCAAAAAGGCGTGATCGAAAGCTTTATCAAAATCACGCACGACGCTTATAAAAAGCATTTTAAAAAGGATTTCGGAGGGGTAATCCCCGCAATCTTTACGGACGAGCCGAACTTCCGCACCAAAAAAACACTGAATTTCGCCGCCGACAAGCACGGAATCGTCATTCCCTATACGACGGATTTCGACAAGACTTTTAGGGATGCCTATGGCATCAGCATCGAGGATCACCTGCCCGTTCTTGTATGGGAACCCGCAGACGGCATCCCCTCGCGAATCCGCTACTGGTATCATGACCACATCACGGAACGCTTTGCCGAAGCTTTTTGCGATACGGTCGGCAAGTGGTGTGAGGAAAACGGCATCTTAATGACCGGACATCTGCTCAATGAGCCAACGCTCGGTTCGCAGACCGTCTGCGTCGGAGACGCAATGCGCTGCTACCGCGGCTTTACGCTCCCGGGCATCGATATGCTCTGCGACCATCGCGAGCTCAACACGGCCAAGCAGGCACAAAGTGCGGTGCATCAATACGGACGTCCCGGCGTTACAAGCGAGCTTTACGGCGTCACCAACTGGAATTTCGACTTCCGCGGCCACAAGCTCCAAGGGGACTGGCAGGCAGCACTCGGCGTGACCTGCCGCGTACCGCATCTGTTCTGGGTCTCCATGGGCGGCGAAGCGAAGCGTGACTATCCCGCGTCCATCGGCTATCAGTCCCCGTGGTATACGGAATATAAACATATCGAAGATCACTTCGCCCGTGTCAACACCGTTATGACGCGCGGCGTGCCCGACGTGAAAATCGGCGTCGTTCATCCGGTGGAATCCTATTGGCTCCATTTCGGTCCCAACGACCAAACCGTCCGGCACCGCAACGACCTTGACAACCGTTTTTCCGAATTTACACAATGGATGCTCTACGGACTGCTCGACTTCGACTTTATCTCCGAGTCCCTGCTCCCCTCTCAGTACAAGGAGACGGAGAGCGGTTTTGTCGTCGGCAAAATGAATTACAATACCGTCGTCGTACCGGCGCTTGAAACGATCCGCAGCACCACGCTCGACGCTCTGAAAAAATTCCGTGCCGCCGGCGGAGACGTCATTTTCATCGGAGAAGCGCCGATCTACGTCGATGCCGTACCGTCCGACGAAGCGAAGAAGTTTGCGGCGGAATGCAGACAGATTCCGTGGGTCCGCGGCGAGCTTTACAATGCTCTCGCCTCACGCAAGTTCCTCGATATCCGCGAGCTGAATGGCAACGCCTCCGGCAATCTCATTTATCAGCTTCGCGACGACGGAAGCCGCAAGAATCTTTTCATCAGCCACGTCTTAAAGCCCCGCAATTACGACGTTTCCTATATCGAATCCTACTATGTCAACCTCAAAGGCGAATGGACGGTTTCCGAATACGACACGCTCGCGGGAGAAAAGCGCAAATTGAAGGTTTCCTACCGGAACGGCAAAACCGTATTCCTGTGGGTATGCGGCGGCGATTCCTCTCTGCTGCTTGAACTGACCCCCGAAAAAGACGCATCCGAGGATGGATTTGTTTACGTCGACAAGGATTACAGCAAAGCCGAATATCCCGCACACTGCGCGAAATTCGAGCTTTCCGAGCCGAACGTGCTGCTGCTTGACAGACCGGAATATAGTGTGGGCGGCGGTGAAATGAGACCGGCTTTGAACATCCTGAAAGCCGATGAAATCATCCGCCGCGAGCTCGGGCTCCATATCCGCGGCAATCAGATGGCGCAGCCATGGATCGAGCCGCTCGACAAAAATCCGAAGGATAAGGTACGGCTTCGCTATACATTCGATTCCGACATCGAATATGAGGGCGCGCATCTTGCGCTTGAAGCGCCGGAATATACGGAAATCACGTTCAACGGTGAACCTGTTCCCATGAACATCGACGGCTATTACATCGATGAAGCTTCGATTAAAACCGTTCCGATGCCGAAAATCAAAAAGGGCGAAAACGAGCTTGTCCTCGATCTCAGGGTCGGTGACATCACGCCGCTTGAATCCTATTACCTGCTCGGAAACTTCGGTGTGGAGCATCACGGCATCTATTCCAAGCTCACAGCGCTTCCCGACGTGCTTTATTTTGATGACATCACCTCCCAGAAGCTTCCTTTCTACGGCGCCAATATCAAATACCGCATGACGTTCACCGGAGGCGGCAAAAAGACCGTGGAAATCTCCAAATACCGCGGCGCCGTCATCAAGGTGTTCCTCGACGGCGAGTGCAAGGGATATATCGACTTCCCGCCGCACAGGCTGTATCTCGGCGAGCTTGCGCAGGGCGAGCATACGCTCGAGCTTGTCTTCTTCGGCAACCGCATGAATACGCTCGGACAGCTCCACAACACCGACGACAACATCCCGTGGGCCGGAAACGGCGCATGGCGCACAAAAGGCAGATTCTGGACGGATGAGTATATGCTCTATCCGACCGGCATCATGACCGCTCCGAGGATCCTGACGGAAGAATAAATCCCAAATTAGCAAATCTCCCCGCCGATTACCGGCGGGGAGATTCTATTTTGCGCATGGTTTTACGGATATTTTTCTAAAATATCGCGCATGGAAGCGGAGAACGCCGAAACACCGATACCGGACGGCTTGATTTTATTTTCCGCTTCGACGTAATATAAAAGCGTCATGTCTCCGGTTGAATCGATTCGGGTGACGGTATAGAGAATCTCCTCATCCCGCACGGACGGCATCTCTTCCGTCAACGACATTTGGGAAAGCATCTCATCGATCGCTAAAACCGTTTTCTCGTCTTCATAATCCCGAAGCATCTTCCCATCCGCCTCGATCATAATCCGTTTCACGTAAGCCTCCTTTCCCTTCAAGTGGAATAGGTCGACGCCCGGCGAAAGCAGAACGGAAAAAACGATCAAAAGACAGGCAGCGGCCGATGAAAAAGAAAGAATCATGCTTCTTCTCGTCATTTTCCGCTCCGACACAAGCCGGTCACGCTTTTCATAAAGCGTGCGCTTATATTCCTCCGGTGTTTTCATTCGTATGACCACTCCCTTTCCATTGTGGCATGCAGAGCCGCTCTTGCCCGCATAATCAGATTCTCGATTTGCTTGCGGGATTTTTTCATAACGGCACCCGCTTCCGAATATGACATATCCTCAAAATAAAGCAGATGAATGACCGTGGCATAATCCTGAGGAAGCCCCGCAATCGCTTTGTGCAACGTCCGTTTCTCCTCATTTTTCAGCATTTCCTGCTCAAAGGAGCGGTATGCCTCCGATTTTTCGGCGGTTTCTTCATCGGAATACACAATTCTCCCCTGCTTTTTCAGATAATTGAAGGCTTTGTTGCGTGCGATCGTAAAAAGATACGTTTTGAGCGATACCCGAAAATCATATCGCTTCGGATGAAGCAGAAGCTCCAAAAAGGCGTCTTGGGACAAATCCTCGGCGGCGTCGAGATCGCCGGTATAGCGGTTGATAAAGAAAATCAGATTTTCACGGTAAAGCTCCACAATTCCGTCGAAAGCCGTTTTCTCGCCCGACAGATACTGACGATATAAGCTCTCGCCGTCCATATCAGACGCCTCCTCTCAAAAGATTATTTCAGATTTTTAAAAGCGGTTTCGATTTCCTGACAGGTTTCCTTCGACGCCATGCAGAGCATCACGACGTTGCCGTTTACCGCAACGGTCACCTCTTCGGCAAACATGCAAATCCACTTTCCCGGATCGGCATGGGTTTCTATCAAATTGGCAACCTCCTCCGTTTTGTCGGTATCAACCCTAACAAGACAGAAGGAATATCCGCCGCCCATCATGTACTCCGAGGCCACAGCTTCCGCAAAGTCAAAATTCGTGCCGAAATAGCGTGCAAGATTTTCCGCATCCACTTCCGTATTGTAGAAATTATCTACCGATTTTCCGCAAGCCGCATAGACCTTTTCAAGAATATCCATAAGCGCCATATTGTCGATCGTCTCTGCCGGCTCCGGCGCTTCGGTCGTTTCCTCGGGCTTTGTCGTATCCTCCGCTCCCGTTGTCTCTGTCGGCGTCTTCGTTTCCTCCGGATTTTTTGTGTCCGAGGGCGTGCTTCCGGTGGTTTCGGTCGGGGCCGGCGTTTTGCCGCATGCGGCAAAAAGACACAGAAGTGTGGCAAGTGTTAGAATGGTACAAATCAGTTTTTTCATTGTTTTTTCCTTTCTCTATGCTCTGTGTATAATCACAAGCAGTCAGTCCGGGAACTTTCCTTTAAATTTTGTATTTTGTTTTCGGACTTTGTCTATTATACAAATGAAACGAAAAAAACACTCTCTGATTTTTTAAAATTTTATTTGTTTTTTCAGTATACCATAAAATGCGCAAAAATCAACCGTCATATATAGACCTCACGACTTCCGCAAACTTTTCATATACTGTCATTGTTTAAAAGAGGGCCGCAAGGCCTCTCACGAATAGGGGGAATTTTTTATGTGCTCGATCTGCGGCATTTTGGGCGGGAATCAAGACCACCGACGTGAAGTGATTTCCGCCGTCAATGAAACGATGAAAACAAGAGGTCCCGATCAAAACGGGATTTACCTCTCCGGAAATGTGTCCCTCGGACACAACCGGCTCGCCATTATCGACGTCGAAAACGGCATACAGCCGATGACAAGAAGCTACATGGGACGCGACTTCACCATCGTTTACAACGGAGAGCTGTACAATACGCCGGAGCTTACCGCTCTCATCAAAGAACACGGCGTCACACCCACAACCTACTGCGACACGGAGGTCGTCCTATACCTCTATATCCTTTTCGGGAAAAAATGCGCTTCCATGCTCGACGGCATCTTTGCTTTCGCGGTATATGACGCGGCGCTGGACGAAACCTATCTCGCACGTGACCGCTTCGGCATCAAGCCATTGTTTTATACCGTTTCGGGAGATACGCTCATCTTTGCTTCCGAAATCAAGGCATTGCTCCGGTATCCCGGCATCAGGCCTGAGGTAGACAAAATCGGCCTTTGGGAGCTTCTGTTCCTCTCTCCCGACCGGATCGGCTGTATTTTCAAGGGGATCCGTGAAATCGAGCCCGCACATCAGGCGGTATGGAAAAACGGCGCGCTGTCCGTCGAGGCTTACTGGAAGCTCACGGCGGGCGAATGTCGGGACAGCCGTTCCGATATCATCGAAAATACCCGCTTCCTGCTGAAAGACGCCATCCGCCGTCAGCTCGTATCGGACGTACCGCTGTGCACCCTGCTCTCCGGCGGACTCGATTCCTCCGTCATCAGCTCCGTTGCGGCGGAATATTACAGAGAACACGGTATGACGCTTGATACCTATTCGTTTGAATACGAGGGCAACCGGGAGAATTTCAAAAGCAGTCTTTTCCAGCCGCAAAGCGACGACGAATATGCCGTCTACATGGCGCACTATCTCGGCACCCGTCATCATGTTCTGACCGCTCCCACAAATGAAGTCGCGGGGCTGCTCGGCACGGCGGCGCTCGCAAGGGACTTTCCGGGGCAGGCGGACATCGATTCTTCTCTGCTGTATTTCTGCCGGCGGATTAAGGAGCGGCACACGGTGGCGATCTCCGGAGAATGCGCCGACGAGATTTTCGGCGGATATCCGTGGTTTTACCGTCCGGAAATGCTCGCCCATCCCTTTTTCCCATGGATTCATGAGCCGATGCTGCGCGCTTCCCTTTTTGACGACGAGCTCGTCCACGCCGCAGAGGGCTATGACTATATCCGGACAAAATATAAGGAAAGCATGGATGCCTGCCCGCTTCTCGACACGGATACCGAGCCGATGCGCCAAAGCCGCCTTGCCACATGGCTTTCCGTCAAGTTCTTTATGACCTCCCTGCTCGAACGCAAGGACCGCATGAGCATGGCCTCAGCCGTGGAGGTGCGCGTCCCGTTTGCCGACCACCGCATTTTGGAATATGTATACAACGTGCCGTGGGAAATCAAATTTGAAAATCAGGTGGAGAAAGCGCTTCTGCGCAACGCAATGGCGGAGTATCTGCCGGAAAAAATCCTGACACGCAAGAAAAGCCCCTATCCGAAAACGCAGAATCCCGAATATGAACGCGCGGTCAGAGATACTCTTCGCGAAAGGCTGCAAAAAAAGAACACACCTTTATCCGCTATGCTGAACAGGAAAAAATTTGAAGAATTTTTAACCTCCGACAACGAAACATGGTTCGGGCAGCTCATGAGCCGCCCGCAGCTGCTCGCATGGCTGCTGCAATTCGACATTTGGGCGGAAGCCTATCACATCGATTTTGTATAAAAAGAAAAAGGCGGTGAAAACCGCCTTTTTCTTTTTTGATATCATTCGATTTCCACATGCCTCGGCGAGGAGGAAACCGTCTCTTTCTTCGGGAGCGTCAGCGTCAAGACGCCGTTATCGTATTTCGCCTTGATGTTCTCCGTATCGATTTCCGAAACGTCAAACTGTCTCGAATAAAGACCGTAGGAACGCTCGCAGCGGATATATTTGTCTTTCTTATCCGTGTCCTCGTGCTCGGAATGGCGCTCGGCGCGAACCGTCAAAACATCGCCGTCGATATCAAGACCGATATCCTCCTTTTTAAATCCCGGCAGGTCGGCTTCCAGCACATATTCCTTGCCGTTATCGGTGATATCCGTCTTGAATTCGGAAAGCGCTCTCGAATCAAAGAATCCAAACGGATTGGAAAAGAAATTCCTTTCAAAAGCTTCCATATCGCGGAAAGGATTATAAGAAGATACATTGTTTTTGCGTTCATAGGGTTTGAGATCAAACATAATAATTACCTCCGAATTTTACTAAAATTTGTTATTATTTTATCTTAATCCGATTGTATTTATACACGTTCGGCGTGGATTAAGCGACCCCCGGACGGCAAGCATGAAACATGGCAACCATCTCCTTTTCGGATCCCATCTCTTGGATCCTTACATTTTTTATTATAGTCCGCTTTGTGACAAAGAAACGGTTTTTATATGAACAGCTTGTAAATTTAGCACTCACAATACAAGAGTGCTAAATTTTATTTTTCAAAGAATATGCTCATCTTGCAGCTTTCGCGAAAAATTGCAGAAAATCAGAAAATAAGTATCGATTTTCCATCAAATCTATGGTAAAATATCCGTACCCGGTTATGCTGTCGGCAAACGCATAACAAATCCATATCAAAACGGAGCTTATATATGAAAACGGTAAGAAAAATCCTCACTTTTTTCCTCTGTATGCTGCTTATGTGCGCCGCTCTGCTGCAAATCGCGGCAACGTCCCCCGAGATGCCGGAAAAGACGGCCACCATCCTGTTTACCCACGACATGCACTCGCATTTTCTTCCGGTCAAAACGGAAAACGGCGGCGAATCCGGCGGCTATGCGAGACTCTATACCCTGCTCGAACGGGAACGCGCGGCAGCCCCCGGCGCCATCACCCTTGACGGCGGCGATTTCTCCATGGGCTCGCTTTTCCAAACGATCTACGCAACCGATGCCGCGGAGCTTCGGATTCTCGGCAATCTCGGCTACGATGCGGTGACGCTCGGCAATCACGAGTTCGACTTCCGTCAAAGCGGATTGACGGAGATGCTGACAAATGCGCTCCTCTCCGAAGACGCGCTGCCGCCGATCGTCCTTTCCAATTATTTCCCGCACAAGGAGGGCGACGAGGGCTTCACGGAATCCGACGCTGCCGCATGGCAGGCTTATGAGGATTACGGAATCCGCGATTATATCATGATTGAAAAGGAAGGCGTCCGCTTCGCGGTTTTCGGCATATTCGGAGAAGAATCCCATGAGGACGCGCCGATGTCCGGCATGGTTTTTGAGGACCCGGTCACGGCGGCAGGACGCGTCGTCGCCGCCATTCAGGCAAACGAAACATATGACTTTATCGTCTGCCTTTCCCACTCCGGAACCTCCGAAAAGCTCTCGGATTCCGAGGATGTGAAGCTTGCCAAGGCCGTTGACGGCATCGATGTCATTATAAGCGGTCATTCCCACACAACGCTGACGGAGCCGCTCTCCGTAAACGACACCCTGATCGTCTCCTGCGGCTCCTATGCGCAGAATCTCGGCGTGCTGAAAATCGCCCGCGGAACAAACGGAAAGGTCAAGCTCTTGTCCTACGAGCTGATTCCGGTCGATGAAACGGTGGAGGAAAATGCGGAAATTGCAGCTGTCATCGCCGATTACAAGGAGCTGGTATCCGAGCATTATCTGACAAATTACGGCATGACCTTCGACGAGGTGCTCGCCGTTTCCCCGTTTGATTTCGACGAGGTCTACGGCGCGCAGGCGGACAAGGCCATCGGAAACCTCATCGCCGATGCCTACTGGTATGCGGTAAAGGAAGCGGAAGGCGATGATGCGGAGCCGCTCGCCTTCACCATGAACGCCGCCGGCGTTATCCGCGGCACCTTCCCCGCCGGAAGCATAACGGTGAGCGACGCCTTTAACGTGCTGTCTCTCGGCGTCGGCGCGGACGGCACACCCGGTTATCCGCTTGTTTCCTTTTACCTCACCGGACGCGAAATCAAAGACGGATTCGAGGTCGATGCCTCCGTCACGCCGCTGATGCCGGCGGCACAGCTATACGGACGCGGCATGTACTGGAAATACAACACAAGCCGCATGATCTTCAACAAGGTTGTCGAAGGGGGACAGACTTTGGAGGACGGAACCGTGGTGCCGCTTGAAGATGACAAGCTGTATCGGATCGTCACCGGTCTTTACTGCTGTCAGATGCTTTCCACCGTCAACGCGAAATCCTTCGGAATCCTCAGCATCACACCCCGCAACGCGGACGGCAGCTTCGTCACCGATTATGATTCAAATGAAATTAAGGAATGGTATGCGCTCGCGTCCTATCTTCAAACCTTCGAGAAAAATGAGGACGGCATCCCCGTCGTCCCCGAAACCTACTCCTCACCGGAGGCACGCAAGGTCGTATATGCCAGCATGAATCCGTATGAGCTGCTCTGCGGCGCCAATATTTTTACATGGGCAGTCATCCTGATTGTACTTCTCATCATCGCCGTCATCGTGCTTGTCACTATAAAAATCGTGAGAAGAAAGAAAAAGCGCCAAGCCGATAAAGCTTAAAACAAAAAGCCGGACAGAGAAAATCTCTGTCCGGCTTTTTTCATGATACGCTTATCGTTTCCTTTTCCTCGGCCTTTGCTTCGACCTCGGCGGATTTTTTCTTCTTTCTTGGCTTCCAGTGATATACAAGCGGATAGACGACCGCGCACACAGCAAGTCCCGCGAAAACGTCGATAACGGAATGCTGCCTCAAAAATACGGTCGAAATGCTGATGAGAATGGTAAAAATGCCAAAGATAAGCCGCCAATACCATTTTCCGAAGCGTTCACTGTGCCATGCGGCGAAAAACACGGCAAATGAGCCGATGACATGCAAAGACGGGCAAACATTGGTGTTGGTATCGAAATCATAAAGATAAAAAGCGATGTCGACAAGAAAATTGTCCCGTCCGATTTCCTCCGCCGTCTGCGGACGGAGCTCCTGCATATTCGGGAAAACGGCATAAACAAGACAGGTAATGCTGTATGTAATGATGATAAACCACATGTATTTTTTGAAAGTCGGAATCTCAAAAAACATGGAATATAAGAGCATTCCCGCAAGAAATACAAACCACAGATAATACGGAATGATGAAAAGCTCGCAGAACGGAATCCGGTCGTCAAGCGGACACCATATCGCATAATAGGTAATTTCATGTCCGAAAAGCCCCGTAAGCCATGGCAGTCCTCGCTCCAAAAAAGCGAATGCCAGTCCGTAAATCGGCCAAAAAAGAAGTAACCACAGGTGAGAAAATTCAGGGGTGTTAAGCTTATGAAATCGAAATTTACGATAATCTACCATTCCGTTCCGAAACCTCCGAGAGTACGTAGCCGCCTATTTTTTCCGCCGCATATTCCGCGAAGGATCCACGAAGCGCCAAAGAAAGTTTTTCCGCTTTCGCCGAATCGGCGAGAAGCAGGTTTACCTGAGCGGTCAACCTTTCCATTGTCTCCTCCGTTACGGCAAACCCGTTTTGAATAAAAAATTCCATGTTTTTGCTTTCACAGCCCGGAACCGCGTCGATAAGCACCATGGGCAAGCCTTTGGTCGCGGCCTCTGTGGAGCTAAGTCCGCCCGGCTTTGTCAAAATCACCGATGCCGCATCCATATACAGACTGATTTTCCGGGTAAAACCCACGACAAACACATTCGGTATATCGCGAAATTTTTTGAATTTTTCATACAGCTTCTCATTGTTCCCGCAAATCACGACAAGAACCGTATCACAAGGAATATTCCCCGCCAGTGAAAAGGCAAGCTCGCGAAGCGGTCCGCAGCCCATGCTGCCGCACATCATAAGCACGACGCGCTTATCGGTCGGAAGCCCCAGCTCCCTTCTCGCCGACACGGCATCCACATGCTCATAAAAGGAATGTCTGACCGGAATCCCGGACGCAATCAGCTTCCCCTCCGGCAGACCGTTGCCGGTAAATTCGGAAATCAAGGATTGATGCGGAATAAAAAAAGCATCGGCGTCGATCTCATCCACACCGGGACTGCATGTATAATCGGTAGCTACAAAATATGTTTTAAAATTCGTGAGATATTTTTTTCGGACCTCCGTCAAAATCATGGAAGCAAATATATGCGTGCTGACAATGATATCGTATCCTGTCTCCATCAGATAATCATGGAGGCTTTCCGCATCCTTTCGGACAATGTCGTAAATCACGGAGCTATTTCCGGGTTTGGGAGGATGATTTTCGATAAATTTATACCCCGCGCCAAAAAGCCGGGGGATTCTTTTGTATATAAACACATGTCCCCAGCTGATAAAATCGGATTTCGTCTGAGAATCGAAAGCCAAAGCATCCTTGATTTCACAGAATACGCCGACGGATTCAAAATATTCCTTAATTGCCGACGCTGCCGAATTATGTCCGCCGCCGGTATTACATGACAATATCAGAACTCGCATGATTCAGCCTTTCTTCCCGTATCAGCATTTTTTCCCTCAGCCTATTCAAATGGGGTCTGTTATACCGTTGAATCAGGATAAACGGCACATTGCCAAGGGAAAATACCAGCCAAAGAACAACACCCCAAGTCCGTTCCGAAATAAAACAGACGCCGACAGCCACCACGCAAACCGCCACATGAACAAATTCCGCCACACAGGTCTCCCGCAAAAGGACATCCACATCGGCGGACGTCATGCCGGAAGTAACCTTTTTCGGAACCATATATTTTGCGATACGGCTGAGATCCGGCACCTTGCTCTTCCACTTTTTGATTTTGATTTTGTCGTATACGGCGCCGTCTTTTTCCCAGCCAAAGGGAGCATACGGAAAGCTTTCGTAATCAAACCATTTTCTCGGCAGGAGCTCACCGATATAATGGCCCAAAATGGCAACCAGCACGAGGTATATAACGCTCCAAATCATTTTCATAAGCCATTCTCCGTAAAATTTAACTTTCCGTGCCAAGCGGCAAGAAACCGATGAATACAGACAGATACCGTCTATTTTATAAATTATATCATATATCATTTATAAAATCAAGTTATTTTCATTTTGCTCTTTACGGATTCGTATTTAAGATTTCCTTAACAGAAAGATTGATAATCTCTTTATAATATGATAAAATATTTTCAAAAATTGAGTTTATGCAGGCAAAAGGAAAGAATATGGCGGAATTTTGGGATATTTACGATGCCGAACGCAGGCTTACCGGAAAACGGCACAGGCGCGGCGATCCGCTCCTCGAAGGGGAATATCATCTTGTCGTACATATATGGGTACGAAACAGCACGGGAGCTTTTTTAATCACCAAACGGGCAGACGGCAAGGAGCCGTTCCCCGGCAAGTGGGAATGCACGGGCGGCTCGGCTCTCGCCGGCGAGGACAGCGAAGCCGCGGCGCTTCGCGAAACGCTCGAAGAAACCGGCATCGACCATTCTGACTCTTCCAGACGGTGCGTATTGTCCTATCGAAAAAGCGACTGGTTCGGCGACGTTTGGCTGTTCCAAGCGGATTTTCCGCTTGAACGCGTAAAGCTCCAAAAGGGAGAAACCACTGCCGTCCGGTGGGCAGACAAAAGCATGATTTTAAGTATGATAGAAGAGGATTCGTTTTGCCGATACGACTATATCAAAGCGTTTCTCGATCTCGTTTAAATACGGATACAGCCCCAAGCCGCGATCAGCTTTTCAAGCGTCCACACGGCATTCGCCGGACTTGTCGACGGCAAGCACACGGCATTTTCTCCTATGTATTTCCGATATAAACGGTCTGCCGTTTTTCCGTTGGTAAAAACGGCATGGATATCCGCTGCGGCAAAAATCCGGGAAAGATCGTTTGCCACAGCGTTTCGGATGCTGCTGTCCGCCGAATTTTCAATTTCACAGGATGCGATAACATCCCACAGTGCGATTCCATTGGACAAAAGAAAAGCGCGTTTTTCTTCGGTCGTCTCTGGCACAGAGCATGCCATCACGGCCGCGGTCACACGCCAAAAGCGATTTTGCGGATGCCCGTAAAAAAAGCCCTGCTCTCTCGACTTCACAGAGGGAAAGCTTCCTAAAATCAAAATGCGGGAATTTGGATCGAAAACCGGAGGAAAAGGATGTTCGAGATGCATATATATCTCCATATATAATCAATATTTTAGGTTATTATACCATAAAACCAGGACAAATCTATACCCTTTTTCGTTTCATCGCATTTTTTATTTTGATAAACACAAATGCTCTGCATTTGTGGGGCTATATACCGTATTTTTAAGCAATCTATGCCCTTTTTTGTTTTACCATACTTTTTCATTCCGATAAACACAAATGCTTCGCATTTGTGGGCTATATCACCTAAAAAATCTGTTCTTTTTTAAATTTACCATAATTTTTTCAAAAAAATCTTTACATTTGGACAAATGTATGCTATACTATACGAGTACGGGGGTGTAGCTCAGCTGGGAGAGCGCTGCGTTCGCAACGCAGAGGTCATGGGTTCGAATCCCACCATCTCCACCATAACCGCAAAATTGCATTTTCTGCAATTTTGCGGTTATTTTTATTTGATTTTTAAGTAAAAAAAAACAGCGGCCGAATCTATCATACTTTTCGCAATCCTTTTTTGTAAAGCAAACTTGACAAAACCAAAAATGCACTTTATAATAAAGTCAAGCAAACTTTACAAAAAGGAGATTATCATGAATCGCAACATATTAAAAAGCATCGCCTGTATTTCCATGCTTATCGATCACATCGGCTACCTGCTGTTTCCGAATATTCTCATTTTCCGCCTGATCGGGCGGCTCGCCATGCCGATTTTCTCTTTTTTCATCGCCGAAGGCTGCCGGCATACCTCCAATCGGTTCCGATATTTTTTGCGTATTTTTCTTCTCGGTCTGCTATGTCAAACGGTTTATATCACACAGGAACTACTCACATCCGGAAAGATTACGCCACAAAGCTCATGCTTATACCTGAACATTCTTTTAACCTTTTCCCTCTCCATTCCCATCTGTTTTTCCTTTCTTCATTTTGAAAATATGCGAAAAGAAACACAAAGTAAAAAATATCAAGTGCGCTCACTCGCTTTATTTCTCGTCCTTGTCGGCGCCGTCATCCTGACCGACCTCTTTTGCAGGCAGTCCCAGACGCTTGTCGGCATTAAAATCACGATAGATTATGGCCTTTCCGGCATTCTGCTGCCGCTTTTCGCGATTATTTTTAAGGAAAAGGAATTGCAGGTTTCTTTCTTCGCCTTCGGACTCTTTCTTTTTTGTATCGCCCTTTGCCAATCCACTCCGTACATATGGATTTCCCTGCTATTGATTCCCTTGTTGCTTTTTTATAACGGAAAACGAGGATGCACGCGGCTGAAATACACCTTCTATCTGTTTTATCCCGCACATCTTGCCGCTCTGTACGGAATCCATCTTCTCGCAGCTTAAATGCAAATTTCGGTTGAAATTCCAAGACAAATATGTTAAAATATCGGCAAGAAACGAGAAACGGAGGCTTTTTCGATGAAAAACGAATTGGAACGACTGCGCCGTGAGCACGGCTTAAAGCAGGAGGACTTAGCGCAAGCCATGGGCGTTTCACGCCAGACAATCTGTTCCATCGAGAACGGAAAATACAATCCGTCCATCCTGCTCGCCATCAAAATCGCAAGATATTTCGGAAAAAACGTCGAGGATATCTTTCTTGCGGACGATGCTTCAAGCTGGAAAACCGCCGATATGCTCCGAAGCCTCGGAATCCGGAACAAAAACTACGAGGAAAACGCCAAGCTTTCCCTTGAACAAGTCCCTATTTTCGGTCAGAATCATGAACCGGCATCGCTTTTCCGTTACGGAAGCTTTTCTCTGTCCTTCAACGGCGGCGAGCCGATTGCCCTCTACAACGCGGAAATGCTGACAGGCGGAAAACCATCTCTTGCGGATATCATTTTGGAATTGGAAGAAAACGACATGGCGCTTCTCAGTGGCTTTGCCGGCACCGATCCGAAAAAGCTCGGCGAATATTGGCTCGGCCATGGAAAAAGCTTTCTGTCATATCAAAACGAAGCAGACTTCAAAAAGGCGCTCGCCGGAAACAAAAAGGTCTTTATCTATTCTTATTGGGATGTCAAAAATCTTTTGGAAATCAAAGGGATTCACACCGTTGCCGGCAAAATCACCGAAAGCGGACTTGAAATATACAATCTGCACGACGACGACACAGCTCCCGTATGCTTTGAATCCTTTAAACAATTCACGCAGGGAAAAAAATTCATCACAGCATATCTATTGTAAGAAGCAAATCACGGCAGCAATAAAAAAACGGGCATTTTCATGCCCGCTTACTCTATTTGTGCATTTGGAGTGCCCTTCGTTAAAACGGCGGAATATGAAAGCCCCCGCTCTGATTGAGAACGGAACGATTCTCTCCTGTACCCTATTCACGCACCTGAAATGCTGTTTGCTAAAATAAGCAAGGGCCATCTCGCATTTCGAGACGGCCCGATAAACTGGAATTTCACTTGGATTTATCTTTTATTGAATTTCCATTTTCATCAATCTCTCCCTCAATCCATGCCATAATACCAAACTTACAAAAAGGGCATATAATTGCTTCTTTGTAGACCTCTTGTTCACAACGCGGGCAGATAACATATTCTTCATTCTTTACTTTGTCCATTTGTTTTTTCTCCTTTACAACTTCCGATTTGTCAAATTTATCTTATAAATATCATAGCCTGCAAACAGGTCTGCTTCAAGAGTATAGTCAAATCGCCGAAAGTTCTGTCTGTGCACAATTAAGGTAAAACGGGCATTTTCATGCCCGTTTTTTCTCGTTTTATCTTAAATCAGGGATTTATAAAGAGCCGCAATCTCCTCGACACTCGTATCCTTCGGATTGCCGGGACGGCAAGCATCGTCATATGCCGACTGCGCAAGGAACGGAATATCCTCCTCCTTGACAATCGCTTTCAGATCGGCAGGAATACCGACGTCGGCGGCAAGCTTTCTGACGGCGTCCACAGCGGCTTTACGCGCTTCCTCGATGGTCATCTTCTCCGTGCCCTCAACGCCCATCGCTTTTGCAATGTCACGGTATTTATCACCGGTCGCGGGCGCGTTATACTCCATCACCGTCGGAAGGATGATGGCATTTGCAATGCCGTGAGGCGTATCATAAAGCGCGCCGAGCGGATGTGCCATCGAATGCACGATTCCGAGGCCTACATTGGAAAAGCCCATGCCTGCGACATACTGACCGAGCGCCATGCCTTCTCTGCCCTCGGCGGTATTGGCAACCGCACCGCGCAGGCTTCTCGAAATGATTTCAATCGCTTTGAGATGGAACATGTCGGAAAGCTCCCATGCGCCCTTGGTGATATATCCCTCGATCGCATGCGTAAGCGCATCCATACCGGTCGCCGCAGTAAGTCCCTTCGGCATCGTGGACATCATATCGGGATCGATGACCGCGACAACGGGAATATCATGGGGATCGACACAAACGAATTTGCGGTTTTTCTCCACATCGGTGATGACGTAGTTGATTGTAACCTCAGCCGCGGTTCCCGCCGTCGTCGGGACGGCGATGGTCGGAACGGTCTTATTTCTCGTCACAACCGCGCCCTCGAGGCTGCGGACATCCTCATGCTCCGGATTGGTGATGATGATGCCGATTGCCTTCGCGGTATCCATCGAGGAACCGCCGCCGATCGCGATAATGCTGTCCGCGCCGGATTTTTTGAACGCAGCGACACCTGTCTGAACATTCTCGATTGTCGGATTGGGCTTGATATTGGAATAAACCTCATACGGGAAGCCCGCCTTGTCGAGCAGCTCGGTGACTTTGCCCGTAACGCCGAATTTCAGAAGATCCGGGTCCGAGCAGACAAACGCTTTTTTCAGTCCGCGGGTCGTGAGCTCGGTCACGATGTTTTCAATCGCGCCCTTGCCATGGTAGGATGTTTCATTCAGTACAAAACGGTAAGACATAACTTGATACCTCCATATTTTGCCGATTATCGGAATAATCGTTTTTCCACCTCATATTTTAGCCCGGTTTTGTGACAAAGTCAATAAGTTTTGGTATATTTTCCATGAATGGCATGCCAACGCTCCAAAGGCCGTTCACACCGACATTCAGCGGATATTCATGACGGGAGCCGACGGCTCTATCTTTTTCAGATGATAATTCCGAATCAGCTTTTCCGCCGCTGTCAAATCGTCTTCTCTTGCAATCGATTCCGGTTCGTGTGCATCACACCCCAAAATCACCTCGCAGCCGACCTCGCCCGCAATCTTCCAGAAAAGCGCTCTCGGATAGTTCCTCCCGTCACGAATGCCGAGCAGATTGATTTCCAGCGGTATATGCAGCTCCTTTGCGGCAAGGCAAAGCCTTCGCATTTCTCTCTCATAAACCGTGTCATCTCCCGTGAAACGGATGACATCCGGATGCGCCAAATAGAAGAATCTGCCGGTATTCAGCCCCTCGATACATTCATCCACATAGCAGATTAGGTCCTCCTCGTTCCGATCGCTGAATACATGCTTTCCACCGAGCTCGTTACGAATATAATGCTGTCCCAAAATCAAATAATCATAAGGGAACGGAGAAAGAATTTCAAGCATTCTGTCAAAATATTTTGGATAATATTCCGCCTCAAAGCCGATATAAATCGCGATATCATCCCGATATTCCTCCCGCAGGGATAAAAGCGAGCGCACATATCCCTCGGTTTCCTCGGGACGCATCCGATGCCCCGAATAATAGCCGTCCGGAAAATAATACGGGGAATGATCCGAAAATCCAAGCACGGAGATTCCCGCCCGAATCGCCGATTCCACATATTCCCTATCCGTTCCGCGGGCATGACGGCAGCGCGCCGTATGCGTATGGAAATTTGCCGTCATCTTTACGGGATTTTTTTGTGTTTCGTTCAAAATGCATCGCCTCGGTTCTTACCA
This sequence comes from uncultured Eubacteriales bacterium, assembly GCA_934446365.1. Lineage (GTDB taxonomy): Bacteria > Bacillota > Clostridia > Oscillospirales > CAG-272 > QALR01. Next base: position 475,494 of record CAKSDZ010000001.1, read on the forward strand.
CAAAGGATTTCATTTCCGAAACAGTATATCATGAAGCATGCAAAGATTCAACATTCTCCGGCAAAAAACGGCGTTATTGACAGTTTCATTTGAATATGATAAAATAAATTTATCTATTTTTTCTATCAGGAAAGGCCGGTAAAATGAATCAGCACGCTTTTGTCCCCTGCACACTCGGCATCATCAGCGATATCCATATCAAAGAGGAGGATGCGGACGCCGCCGCAAATTTTCGATCGGCGCTGTTCCAGCTGGCGGCCAAGGCCGCGCAGACAGGTGCTTCTTTGGACGGCATACTCGCCGTCGGAGATCTCGCCAACAACATGAGATCGGAACAAATACGCATTTTTAAGAACATCTACGAGGAAATTTTCAACCCGGAGAAGGTACCGCTCATCCACTGCTACGGCGACGATCACGACCTTGTTTGGAGCGACCCTCATGCCGCGGATATCATTCGGGAATACACGGAAATATTCGGTGAAAGCTATTATCAATATGATATCGATCCGTCCGCCATACCCGACGGAAACCGCCACGCGGTCATCAAAGGATATCATATCCTCGCGCTTGAACCCGCGGGCAGGCGGCCGATTGTTTATTCTGATAAAACAAAAAAATGGCTCGCGGAGAATCTCGCTGCGCTCACACGGAGCGAACCCGAAAAATTTGTCATCGTCATAACCCACCCCATGATTGCGAATACGGTCTACGGAAGCGAGCTCGGCGGCGGCGCATGGGCGACGGAGGATCTTACGGATATTCTGTCGAAATATCCGCAGGCGGTCGTTTTCAGCGGACATCTGCACTTCCCTCTGAACGATCCGAGAAGCATCATGCAGACGGATTTCACCGCCGTAGGCACCGGAGCCGCACGTTATCTCGGCGTGGAAACCGACGGCTTTGCCAAGCCCGCCGCTCCATGCCCCGTTCCGGACAGCTTTCAGCTGTCACAAGGACTTCTTATGCAGCTTTCTCCCACAGGAGATATGACGCTCACAAGGATGGATTTCAAAAAACAAGCCGAAATCGGCGAAAAGTGGATGGTTCCCCATCCCGGAAACGACCGTTCCCATCTCTCCGTATACACGCGCGCCCGCGCCGACGAAAAGCACAATAAGCCGCCGGTGCTTCACGGATTTTCGGTCGAATTTCTTCCCGGGAATGCGCAGGAGCGTCGGGACGCCGTCATTCGCTTCCCCGCCGGCACGGACGATGAATTTGTCCATCATTACATCATAGAATACGGAGAAACGGACGGCGAAAAAAAGCACCGACGCATTGTCACCGACTTCTATTCCTCACCGTCTCCGTCCGACATGAAAAAAGATTGGGAGCTCATCATTCCGGATTTTGCATGCGGAGCCGCCTATGTATTTACGCTCACCGCATATGATTCTTGGGACGCGGCAAGCGAGCCTCTGAAAACGGAAACCGTCTGCCGATAAGCGGGATATCCCTCTGTCCGATATCCGTATTTACAAAACAGCGCTTTTCCCAAATTCACGCGGCACGAAAACAACCCGAAAAATATTACTGTCCGCAAATGCCCCATACGTTCCCCACCGAATTACGAAAGCAAGGAGATTTCCATGAAAAAAATCCGACTTTTTATTGTCACAAGCCTGTTTCTTCTGATATTTGCATTCGGCTTCTCCGCCGTATCGGCGGCCTCTCCGCTTTCCTCATTTTACGTCTCCATATCCGCCGACGGAACCGGCAACGAAGCATTTCGCATCCTTCCCGACGGGGACAATATCTTTCTGCCCAGCGCCGCAGACATAAAAAATGTCAAAATCTGCTGGAACGGCGGGACTGTCTCTTACGGAAAAACGGGCGCCGCGCCGCTCGGAAGCTGCGACTCCGGCGATAGAATCGATCTCTCCCCGATGCTTGCAAAAGACTCGCAAGGAAATCTCTGCTATGATGTCACCTTCACATCCGCCTCCGGTTCGCAGCGGTATGTATTCTATCACGACGCCAAGCTGCCTGTCGTCTCCATCGAAACCTCCAAGGGGCTAAGCTTTGTCGAGGCCTCCAAAAACAACCGAGACAAAGACGCACGCATCCTGATACTCGACGAAAACGGCAAAACGGAGTATTGTGATGAAACAAGCGGCACAAAAAGCGAAATCAAGGGACGCGGAAACGCCACATGGGGCTATTATAAAAAGCCGTATCAGATCAAGCTCTCCGCAAAGCAGCCGCTTTTTGGCTTGGATTCGGCCAAAACTTGGATTCTGCTCGCCAATTATGTCGATCAATCCGGACTTCACAACGCGCTTGCTTTTCAAATGGGAGATGCGCTGGAACTGCCTTACAACATCGAATACCGCTATGTCAATCTTTACATCGACGGCTCCTACCGCGGCATTTATATGCTCTGTGAAAAGGTACAGATCGGTTCCGGTCGGATCAATATCCGCGAGCTTGAAAAATTCAACGAAACGGAAAATCCCGGCGTCGAGCTGTCCACCCTGCCGATCCGGACGGTGACGGCAGGGGAGCTTATTTCAAATTCCATTCTCACCTCGTACACCTATGCCGACGGCATGACCTCGCCCGCCGATATCACCGGCGGATATCTCGTAGAACTCGACAATGTATGGGGTGCCGCGGAGCCCTCTCGCTTCACCACGGAAAACGGCAACACGTATGTCGTGAAATCCCCCGAATACGCAAGCCGCGAGGAAATGGAATACATCGCCGGTCTGTTCGCCGAAATGGAGGAGGCGATCTATTCGTCGAACGGATACAACCGCAAGGGCAGACATTACAGCGAGTACATCGATATGGACAGCTTTGCCGGCGCATATGTCGTCGAGGAGCTTCTCAAAAACTGGGATGCCTATTTTTCCAGCATGTTTTTCTACAAGGACGCGGATGCAAATGGCGAGGTCGCCAAAATCTATATGGGGCCGCTGTGGGATCTCGACAACATTCTCGGCAACCTAAGCTTCGATACCTATGCGACGGATACCGGCTTTCTTTGGGCACAGAACGGCGTATTTTCCGATTATGTACGCGCGCTTGCCGCTCCTTTGATGAGCCATAACGATTTTGCCGCCCTCGTTTCGGACAAATTTGATTTCTTATATCTTGAAACACAAAAATATCTCGCGGCCGACGGATGGCTCGAACAAACAAGCGAGATGATTTCGGATTCCATCGCCATGGACAGAATCCGGTGGAACATTTATGACCCTGCAGCATGGGTTTTGAATGCAAGCGGCACCGGCAAAGTTTCCACCAAATTTGTGCATTTCCGCGTATACGGCTCCGGAACGGACAAGATGCCGTCAACGGCGCTCGGTTATCTGCGTTACTTCCTCTCGGAGCGAGCGGATGCTCTGCTTCTCTCGATTGGCGGCGGCGTGGTTCCGACGCCCAAGCCGGAGGAAACCACCACCCCTGCCGCCACCACGGAAAGCTCCTGTGAGGAAACGACACAGCCGGAGCAGACAACCGCATCGGAGATTCCTCCGGCAGAGGAAACGACCGGGGCGCCGCCCTCTCCCAACGCGGCAAACCGCTCCGGCCGGATCATCGCCGTTATAGCGGTCTGTGCGATGATTCTCCTTTGCGTTTTGGTCTTCTTAATCAAGAAAAAGAAATCTTAAAAACGGCGTATATCAAAATTCGGGAAGCGGATTGATTACGCTTCCCGAATTTTTTGTTTCAACTATCAGCCGCTCCCTCCATACCCGGTTTTTCCGACACCGCAGGAAAACCTTTGTCCTTATTTTTCATCGGCAGCAGAATGAGAATTGAAATGAGCAGCACAATCGTTACGCAGATTCCACCCTCCGGTCCAAAGCTCCCGCCGTTGATCCAAGCTTTGCCGTCATCCCCTACAAAGGAAAAGATGGAAGCCGTAGAACCCGTTCCGCTGACCTGCAAGCCGAAAATATTGCCCTGTGCGAAATTCCACATCGTATGAATCGCACAAATCCCCCAAATATTTCCGCGCCGGACCATATAAAAAGACGCAAAAATCCCAAACAGCAGAAGATTCAAAAGAGCAAGCCATGAAATTCCGACATTGGCGGCATGTAGCAAGGCAAACAGGACGGAATTGGCAAGCATAGCAACAAGCAAGGAAGAACGTCTTGCGGCGGACACAAAGAAATATCCCCGGCACAAAAGCTCCTCACTCGCTCCTTGAACGATATAACCGAGAAACATAAAAAGAATCATAGCAATCCCTCCGTTTCTCAATGCTCCGGCATAGGAAAGGCCGCCAAACAGCACATTGAGGCCTATGACGGCAGAAAACATCACAATTCCGACCGCAAGTCCGATACCATATTCCGAAAAGACGGAAGTACGCGTCAGTCCCATGGTATAAAGCTTTCGTTTTTCAATAAAATGCACATACAAAAGGACGGCAGCGATGGTTCCGACCGTCGCAAACAGCGTGACTAAAACAAGGGAATCCGGCAGTTCGAGCAGAGAAAGCCATTCCATAAGACTAATCTGCTCTCCCGCTTCCATTTTTGAAAGCAAGCTCTGAAAGCTCTCGCTTGAAAAAAATATAACAATCGTCGGAATGATCATGAGTATTTCCTGTAAAATTCCGCCTGCCAAAAAAACAACGAAAAAAATCAAAATCTCCAACCATATGTTTCGTCCACGGCTCTGTGAGGCGGCCTCGTTGATGAAAACCGGTTTTTTCATCCATTCATTCACAATCATGCACCCCTTTCCATTCTGATTTTAATCATAGCACAGTGGGTGGCAAAAAGCAATCCTCCGAGATAAAAAAAGTGCTTCTGTAAAACAGAAGCACTTTTTTGTCGTATCAGGTTCCACCGAAGCCGGAATGTTCAATACCCTGAATCAGATATCTCTGACAGAAGAGATACATCAGAATCAACGGCAGAATAACCAGAAGTCCGGCTGTATTCTTGACAGCAATCTCATATGTCTGATAGTTGACACCCGCCTGACTCTTCAAAATGTCAAGCGTCGCCGGCATCTCAGACCAAAAACTCGTACTTGTCAAAAACAGATGGTCCGAAGACGGCATGAATGTATTGACATAGAAAATATCTGTCCACTGCCATGAAAATGCGAGAATAAAGACCGTGATCAGCATTGGAACGGAAAGCGGCAGAATGATATGGAAAAACGTCTTGAAAACGCCATAGCCGTCAACATACGACGATTCCTCCAGTTCATCCGGAACACCGCGATAAAACTGTCGCATGATAAAGATAAACAATCCGTTCTTAAATGCGAGACCTGTCAGCGACAACAGAATCAACGGGACATAGGTATTATAAATTCCCTGCGTAAACCCGATGGCCGAATAAAAGCCGGTTGCATTTAAAATTCCGAAGATATCAAAGTAGATAAACTTCTGGACAAACGAAGATGATAAAATCTGATGCGGAACGATCATCGTCAGCAAAACCAACGCAAACATCACGCCGCGTCCCTTAAACTTGAACTTGGCAAATCCATATCCGATCAGCGCGCAGATAAACGTCTGCAATACCGCACAGCTGAATGACAATATGAAAGTATTCAGCATCGCTTTAAAATAATGATTTTCAATGATCAAATATTTATAGGTATTCAGCGTCGGATATTTCGGAATCAATTTTACGTCGGTTTGAATAAAGTCCACCGGACTCATAAAAGACGACGAGATTTTAGAGAAAAACGGGAATAAAATAATATAAGAAATACCAAAAAGAAGAACAAACCTGAATATCGCAATCAGCAGCTTTTTATAAAAATGACTGTTGAGATATTTAGCCTTTAATCTCTCCTTGCGGGATGTTCTGTCAAAATCCACTCGGATTTTATTTTTAGATTCCTTTAACACCCGCGGAGTGTCCTGATTATTATTCATAATGTTTTCCCCTCCCTTCTCAGTCGTTTCGGCGTTGATAGAAGACAAACTTCCGACATATCAACGCAACAAGTCCAAGCGTTACAATTACAATCATAAAATAGGTCCACGCGGCGGCGGACTGCTGTCCGTTCGGCACGCCGTTCGGGGAAATATCGATGATCGCCTGCATGACTTCATTGGATTCCGCCGTAAAGGAGTCAATAACGGTATAAAACGCATTGGCGAGTATCATGGGGCTTATCATCGGGAAAGTGATCTTCCAGAAAGTTTCCCAGCCGGTAGCGCCCTCCATTTGGCACGACTCATAAATAGACGGTGAAATGGATTGCAGACCGGCAAGGAATATCAGCATCTGTACGCCGGCACGGTTGACAATATTATAAATATTGCTTACCAAATTTGTGATCAGCTCTGTAAATTGACCTCCGACGCCTAAGCTTTCCAGCATCATGCTGATATCCATCATATTGACAAGACCGCCGCTGGAATTGACCTCTCCAAGATCAATGCCTTCCATGCTGGACATGGATTCCAAAATCGTGTTGGTAGCATTATCGATCTTCGCAATAATACCGGCGCTGACGACGACAGGAATAAAGAAGATCGCTCGGAACGCCGCGCGTCCAACCATTTTCTGATTGAGCAGCACCGCAATGAAGAGTGAAAACATAATAATGATGATAATGTCCAGAATCTGCTGGGCAAAGCTGGTAAGCATCATTTCAAGGAATGTTTTTCCTTCATCGTTTACCGTTGTTTCAATCAGCTGCTTGGTAAAGTTTTCAAAACCAACCCAAGTCAGCGAATACCCGCCGCCTTTGATGGCGGGTATTGTGTTATACTGAGCAAAACTATAAATAAACGATTCATAAATTACACTTGCATAGATGAAAACCAATCCGATTATAAACGGAAGAATAAATACCCAGCCCATTCTGGATTTTTTCTCATTCAGAGAGGCGCCTCTGTGCTTTTTCTTGCCAGAAGCCAATGCTGTTTTTTTCATTTTCAGTTCATTTGTCATCTTTCACCTCTCCTTTCTTCACTGAATGACATAGGTCTGAGGGCCGACAACCACATATTCCGTATCCGATACTTGGACAAGCGCGTTTGATGTCATATAATTGAAATAACAAACCGTTCCATCCGAGCTTGTGAGCTTCACAACATGAGTTGTCGTCGGCTTTGTGAGACTGCTGATAATCCTGTCAAGCGCGCTCTTCGCACGGGTGATTTCTCTTTCATTCCCTGTAAGCAGCGCGGCATCATAGTTCTCCTGCGCCTCTTGATAATTTTTCAGCTGGCCGTCCGTCGGCTGGTAAGCGTCGACAGCTTCATAAGAAACAGAAGCCGTTTCAAGCAATTTAATGTCCTCGGCATTGACAAAGGATTCGGCGCCGAGAATATACAAGCCGCCGTTATGCTCTATTGCGACATCATAGCTGTTATAGTTGATATAGAATACGGTTTTTTTGCCGTTATCGCTCGTATACGTCACCGAAACAACATTGTCCACCGAATATTTCGATGAAAATGCGGTAGAAAGCGTGTATCTTTCCTTCAGCGTGTTATACTTATCGCGCAAAGTAACTTCACAGCGTTCATTGATGGGATCGCTCGGATCACTGCTGTTTCCATACAAAAGCAGTGTGGCTTCTGTCTCTCTGGAATTAAGACGAAGTAAGTCCACCTCATCCATGACATCAAAATATGCTTCCTTTGCACTTTCGTAAGCGGCAAGCGTTTGATTGTACTGTGCAAACATAAAGTTTGCCTTTGTGCTGTCAAGACGATAAGCGGTTACAAAGCTGTGATCGGTAATGGTAGCGGTCTGCAAAGCTCCTACCGCATCATTCAGCATATTATAATAGCTTATCACATCCTCTTTCCACGTTTGGAATGCAACGGAATAGTTATCCGACAAGCCCATAGAATACGCACTCTTAATCTCCAATGTGTTTTGATAAGAAAGAAGGAAATAGAGCGCGGCTCCGTTTTCCAAGGATTTCAGCACTTCGTATTTAACATCGCCTTCCGTGTTGATCACGCTTCCGGCATAATTCATATAACCGTGCAGAACCATTCCGATAAAGGGGATAGAATACGAAGAAATTTGATAGCGGCTGTTATCCAGCGGGAGGCTGACGATATCCGAGGCATACGGAAGCGTATACGCATTGCCGCCGGCAACAAGAACCTTGCCGTATTTATCCTTCATCGTATTCAGGATATCCATCGTATTTACCTTAGAATCCTCACGGGTAATCGGGTAATCGTCATTAAAATCCGAATTCAAATCCGTCCCGAGAGTCATAACGGATATCGCACCGATCTCGTACTTGTCATAATCCTTCGCAAATTTTTCAAACAGAACCGCATAAGCACCGGAGGAAACGACATTCTTATAACCTGCCATAGAAATCGCCTGATAGACAGAATCATAATCGCGCTTCATCGTATATCTGCCGCTCATCGCCTGAGCCGCATGCTTCCGGAAAGAAAAGCCGGAACCGGTTTTTTTGAATGCTATATTTGCAAAATCAAATTCCGGGTAAATATCGATACCGGTTTCCGACGCATATTCCAAAAGCGTCTGGAGACCTTTTTTACCGCCTACGGTAGATGACCACTTCACATAGGAGGGATAATAAGGTTCGGACATATTGCCGTTCGCAAAGCCCTCAAGAATAAACTTCACGTTGGTAATCTTGGCGTCCTTAAGCTCCTCACTCATCGTAATGACATCCTCAAACGTGGTAAGCGGCTTTGTCACCGTAATCGGGAAAGAAAGAAACGTATCCGTTGTTTCCAAAGCGCCGAATGAATGAATATACAAGGGCAGCGAGCTTTCAAGCTCGGAAGAAACAAGCTTATCGATGGACCCGTTACTGATCAGATAGTCGCGATAAGCATTGGCCATGCCGACATATGACGGATCATAGTAGTCAACACCCTTTTCTTCCGCAATATTGGGATCGGAAAGCATCGTATAATGAATCGTATAGTTGCCGGTATACTTGGTATCGATTGTCGTCGACATCGATGCATCGTTGCCGCCGATAGAAGAACCGATGGAAACAGAGTCGGACTGCTTTACCGTAAATAATGCAAACACCGTACTGTATTCCGTGGTTCCCGAAGCGCCCGTCCATCCGGTCTGCCTCAAATTTGCACGAATCGAAGCGAATGAATCGCCCTCTTCGATGATTGCTACAAACCCGCGCTTATAGGATTCCGTCACAAGCTTATCGGCAACAGCCGGACGACCCTCTCCCCTGGAAACGCTCGTGGTGACGTCGTAATATTCGGTCAACCCGAAAACCGGAACCCGGAAGGTTTCCGCATTGGCATTCGTCGCATCGATGGATTCCATTGCAAAATCGTAGCCATACATCGAACCGCCCTGAATGCCGCTTTTCGGCGTACCGTCGTCGTTGTAGTAGGAAAGAAGCGTGCCGCTTCCGTCCGGAATAAAGATATATCCGCCGGTTCTCGAAATCTTTCCGCCGTCGCCTGTTTCCGTGCCGGTAGATTTCAGCGTTGTGCATCCAAGATACGGAAGCAGAACGAGCGATTCCAAAACATAGTTCGTCTCATTGTATCGAATGCTCTTAGCCGGGATCTTGGCCGTAAGTCCACTCTCATCGATCGTGTATTCCACAGCGATCCTGAAAAGCGCCGGCTCTTTTTCATCTCCCTCATATCCGGTCAGCTCGTGGTCCTCTTCCAGCTTATCATAGGTATAGTCCGGACAATATTTTCGGATGAGCTTCTCGATATTTTTTTTCATTCTTTCGCCGACGCCCTGCAAAACATACATCTGGGCGCCTTCGTTTTTGACAAGGAACTCGTATGTCTGCGGTCTGTTGGGATCAGGCGTTGACTGAGGATCATAAACAGATCCCGCTTCGGCCGGTCCCACAAGACCATACGGCGTACTGGTAGAGGATGTCGCATTCTTTAATGCATTATAGAGCAGCAGCTCCTCTGAGGTAAATTCCGCTGTATGAGTATCCAAGACATCAAGAATTTGGGATTCAAATCTGGATTTTTCAATCCACTGCGGAATCAAACGTTTGGTATCGACCGTGCCGATCGCGTATTCGACGCGAACGCCGCCCAAAATGTTCTTGAAAACAATCTGCCCACCGCTCAGCGCCGCATCCGTATAGCTTTTCATCGTAGCCGATGTATTTGTAGAGGTATCCAAATACTGCAAAATGATCTGAGAAAGCAAAGCCTGTCTGATCGGGTCCTCGTCACCCTTATCCTTAGAAGAGGATTCCGTAGAAACCGCGATATCATAAGGATTTGAAAACAAGTATTCACCTGTTTTTAGATTCTGCAAAGCAAACTCAGCCGACTGTGTGTCAAAATACAACGCATAGCCCGCATCCACATCCTCGTACATGAGAGTCATCGTAGCCACTTTCGCCTGCTGAGATTGATACTCAGTTGTGGGATAAACAGATATGTCTACGGCATCAGCAGCAAAAACAGGCAGGCTCACAGCAGAAAAAGCAAGCAGTATTGCCAAAACCGCTGAAATTATTCTGAATTTTTTCATATTTTCCTCCCCTGTTTATTGTGCTCGGTATGATATTTCTGTGATGATTTCGGATACAAAGCTCACCATTCTCTGAATAAGATTCGTAAACAGAAGAATGATAAACAGAATAAATATCATTCCGACAATCGTAAATAACGTGATAGCGATATTGCGTCCCATCGAATAGCCGTGCGTCGTCATTGAGCCGAAGAAGATAAGTGCGCCAGTCCAAATATAAGCAATCGCCACAAATAAGGTGACAAACTCAGCCTCCGACAAAGACAGGAAATTCGTTAGAATTGTCGTCGGAATATAGATCAGCGGCAGCGGGAGCAACGCATACGAGGTAGCAATGAAGATATCCTTGAAGCTTCCCTCTCCGTCAAACAGCGTTGTCAAGCACCAGTTCGCAACACACCAAAGAAGAAGAGGAGCCAAAACGATCATAATCGGAGAAAGAAAGTTGATTTGCTGGCCGCCGCCGAACAGATAAGCGGAGCCCACCATATTATACATCACCGCTACAATGGTAAAAGCTAAGATGCAGAAAGCGCCTCTGACCGAGCCTCGCTTTTCATGCTTTAAATCCCAAAATCCGTCAAACGGATGCAGGATCACATGAAATCCGAATAAAAACTCTTCCCAAAGCGTTCGCTTCCCTGTCTTGACCTCTCCGGCCTTGTTCTTTTTACCGACATATTTGAAGAACTTCGCCAAAAGAATTATGACAGCGACAACGACAACGATAATCAAAAGAATATATTTCTCTACCACTTCTTTACGATAGCTTTTGAAAGCAACGGAATAGTTGGTTTGTTCCCAAGCTTTTTTATAATACTCCATTGCCTCTTCATATTGACCTTGACGGTAGAGATTTTTTCCGATGCCGACGTAAGCCGCATCGAAGTTGATATTTCTTCTGAGAATATCCTGCCAATCCTCATAGGCTGCGGAATACTCACGAATGCTGTTGTGATACAACGCCTGATTGATCACATCGCCGTAATCCGTCCTCTTAAAAATCGTGATGGAATTCAGCGTGCTGTCGAGAACATAAATATCGCTTCCGCAATAGGTGATTGCCGTCGGCGTAGAAAGGTTGCCGAGCTGCTTTCCCTGATCTCCGAAAGCAAACAACAGATTGCCTTCATTGTCATACGTGTAAATTTTAGACCGTTTGGAATCCAAAACCGACCACATGCCGTTCGGACCCATCGCAATGTCCACAAGCTCAGAGGGACCGAGCGCCTTCGCATAGGTGCCCATGGTATCGAAGACTCTTTCACCGGCCGGCATGGCAAATCCGTTTCTGACCATGACGTCGTCGCCCTTTGCGTTCAAACGCTTGACCGGCGCATAAGTGCTTGTTTTTGCGTTCGATTGAATCGCCGAGGCCAGCAGCTCCGCTTCCTCGTCATCAAAAATGATGGTCGCCCAAACCAATCCCTCATCGTCAAGAGTAAGGTTCTGATAAGGAGTCGATATATAGGATTCCGTCACGACATTCGGGAAAATCATACGGCGAATCCTGACGGCAAGAGAAACCGTCGTTTTCTGCGCGCCAAGAAAGCTCTGGAAAGAACCGTCCGGATTGAGCGCGATGATACCGCTGTATGTTGTCGAGGAAACAATATACATCGTTCCGGACGAGTTTACCGCCACCGCCTGCGGACGAAAGACGGTATCCGTACCCATGACGTCCGCCGTCGGAGCTTCTACAATAGATTTAAAATTCCCTTCCAAATCAAAAAGCACAATACGGGAATTCTGCCAGTCACAAACATAGATCGTATCGGAATTTACAAACAATCCGCGCGGATCGGAAAGCGAGTCCTGAACACCGTTTTCGTTGATAAACGAGCTGATTTCAAACTCATACATAAAATCAGGATCACAGACAACCACCCGGTTGTTTCCCGAATCGGATATATATATCTTGTTATTCTCATCGACAAAGATATCCTTTGCTCCGTTCAGCGGCGTCTGCATATTCATCTCATAGGAAGTAATGGCTGCGCTCGGAGTATACGCATGCGGAGAAGTCAAAATCTCTCCCTCAATAGAATACGTATACGTCTCGTACGGAGCTGCTGCGGCAGAAAGCTGCATTGCAAATCCTGCAAGGAGGACAAAGCAGAAAATCAATGTTAATATTTTCGATATTCTTTTCAAAATTTCATCCTCCTATCTTAATCTTTCATACCGGACGTAGACATCGTTTCTACGATGCGGCTTTGGCTGATGACAAACACAATCACCGGAACAATCAGCATAACGATCGCTGCGGCTGCGCCGACACCTGCACGGGCAATACCGCCGGATACAACCTGAGAAATCGCATAGTTGAAGGTTTTCAGCTGCTCGCTTTGAATATAGATCGACGAACCGGTATTCCACAAATCCTTAAATGAATACACAATAAGCGTCAGCCATGCAGGCTTAACCATCGGCATCGCGATCGTCCAATATGTTCGAAGCTCACTGGAACCGTCAAGTCTTGCGGATTCCAAAACGGCATCCGAAATGCCCGAAACCATAAACTGACGCATCAGGAACATTCCAAGCGTCGCGCCCCATGCGGGTATGATGATCGCCCAATACGTATCCACAAGGCCAAGCTTACTCATCGTCATAAAGTTGACAATGCTGGTAACAGTCGCCGTAAACATCAAAGAGTATTTAACGCCGGCAAACAGGATTCCGCGGCCGGGAAACTTGATTTTGGAAACCGCATAAGCGGCAAGTGAGCCGAAAACAAGGTTTCCGAACGTACCGACAACAGAAATAAACACCGTGTTGAATATATATCGGGAAAACGGCACCCACGAAGAGGTCATGCTCTTAAACATATCCGAAAAGTTGGATAGCGTCGGATTCACAACATAAAATTTCGGTGGATAGTTCCACAGCTCATCCAGCGGCTTCAGCGATTGGATAATCGCATAATACATCGGAATAAACATGAAGATGCCGAATATCGTCAAGAATATGGCAATGCCAGCGTCTCCTCCGGCCGAACGGGTAAGGACGACTTTATGATTTCTTGTTCTTAATTTTCTCGCCATATCATTGTCCCACCTTCGATAGCAATTTATTTACAAGTATGTTTGCACCTATCATGATTATAAACAGAACCATAGCAATCGCCGACGAATAGCCGACCTCAAAACGCTGACCGCCGTAGTCCTGCAAATGATGCATGATCGTATGCGCCGCATAGTTATAGCTCGGAAATCCCGCAAGGTCATTGACAATCGAACCGAAGTTAAAAGACTGCGTAATCGACATAACCGCACCGAATAACAGCTGCTGCTTCATATTGGGAAGCGTCACATACCAAAGCTCCTGCCACCGGTTCTTAATGCCGTCAACCGCAGCAGCCTCATATTGGTCCTTCGGGATCGTCTGCAAACCGCCGATAAACGACAGGAAAGAAACGCCGAGAGAGGTCCACAAGGCGACAATGATACAAAGCGGCATAATCCATGTTTCATTTTGAAAGAACTGAATCGGGGTTTGTATGATGTCAAGGCTCAAAAGGATCGAGTTCGCATAACCATAAGTGTCCCCGTCAAAGATAACCTTCCAAATAAAGGTCATACCCGACGAAAGAGAAGGCGCGTAGAATATAAGTGTAATAACCGCACGAATCTTTGGAGGAAGCTCGTTGATAAACCACGCTGTAAACAAGGAAAGAAAATAGGAAACCGGTCCTGTAATCACAGCGAAGATAAACGTATTCTTAACGGCGATAATGAAAATATCATCATCCAAGAAAAGTCTGAGATAATTGTCGATTCCCACAAACTGGGGAGCTTCGATCATATTGAATATGGTAAGACTGAAAAACATCGAAAGCACGACAGGCGCGACGATAAATACCGTAAAAATCAGATAGAACGGAAAGCACATAAGATAGGCAACATAATTGCGTTTCATCTCTTTCCATGTCCATTGCCATTTTGACATATCCTTGCGGGCTACCGGCTTGCGCTTCTTCTGTTTTGCTTCAACAGCATTTTCTGACATGTCCAATCTCTCCTTTGCTATCAAATTTTACTTTTTCGAGGGAATATAAAATTCCCTCTTGAGTTCTTCGCGCTTACGTTCAAACTCTTTGTTGATCGTCGCCGTATAATCCATCAGCGCCTCGCTCGGAACCATTCCGTCATTATATACATTAAGGAAAGCAAATCCGACATAACGCGAAATGATATAGCTTCCCGGCATTTCCGGGACACCGACGAGATTGGAAAACTGAGTTCTCAGCTCTCTCAGCTCATTTGACGACCATGACATATCGTTGAAAGCTTCCATGTTCGCGGTCGCATATTTACCGGCAGATCCGAGAAGTGCCACCAGCTCATTGGCGTATTGTCCTTGTATACCGGCGCTCATCCACCATTTGATAAAGTCAAAGCCTGCCTGACCGGTGCCTCTGTCAACCGCATCCTTCATGATGACAATGCAGTTAACCGAAGATACGATAGAGGAATTGACCGTACCATCCTCTTGCACGGTACCCGGAATCGAGGTGAAGCCCCACAGTCCCTTTAGCTCAGGGGCAAATACCGTAAATTGGTTATAGTTTGTAATATAATCGCCGAAGAAGAGCGGCATCTCGCCCGTCCGGAAACGGTTCGGCGCATCATATGTCAGAGGAAGCTTATAGGTTGTATAGAATGAACACATGCGCGTAAAAGCATCCAACGTCACATCCTGATCAAAAGAAATCGTCGTACCGTTGTTGCTGTAAAGCTCTCCGCCGTTTTGATAGATCATCATATAAAATAAGTTGGTACGGTCGGCAGAAGCACCGGCACCAATCAGATAGTTTTTGCTGACAAGAATCGGCAAAACCGCGTTGAATTCATCCCACGTTGTCGGAATCTTGAGTCCCAGCTCCGCAAAAACGTCCTTTCGATAAAACATGACATTGAAGCTCTGCTTCTCAGGAACGCCGTAAACTGCGATATCACCGTCGGAGGAGCCGAGCGCAACCGTCAGAGGAACCCAAGCGGATTCATGGAAATACCCATATACCTCATCAAAGCCCTCATACTGACTGACATCAAGTGTGGCGCCGCGGACCGCGTAGTTGATGGCATCCGACGAGGTCACATCCATCATCACGTCGGGACCGACGCCCGACAGCGTCGCAGGAAGCAGCGTTCCCGCCGTAACCAGCTTCAAATTGACGGAAATGTTGGGGTTATCCCTTGAAAAGCTCTCGTCGATAAGAGAACGGATGATCTGCGTATACTCACGTGAAACCGTCGTCCATACCTCAAGCTTTACGACATTCTCTCCCTCGGCTGTGGATTCAAAGGAAGACTCATCGTTAAAGAAGCTGTAAAAGAACATCTGAATCTCATACCATGCGCTCCGGAAGAAATTGCCTTCCCCTGCCGGCAGCTCATTTCCCGCGGGCTGTATCACAAAATAATCAAGGATCAGAGATTGCTGGCTGATTTCATTGAGCCATGTTCCAAGGTTGCCGATATAGGATTTCAGCTGCGTAAAGTTTTTGGCAATCTGTCTTTCACTGTCCGCGGACATTTTTTGCAGAATGCGGGCAACATTTTCAATCGTAGCCGTACTCGAGCTCTTTTTGCCTCCGCTGATCTGCTGCATTTTTTCCGAAATATCAAACAGTCTTTTTGCAATTACACCCATCTCCGATATTTCATCCGGAATTCTCTTATAATAGCTGTAATCCATGTACGGGTCCGGGCTCGAGCCGGAAATTTGAAGAATCTTGATGTAGATCGAATTGATCTGTGTCACACAGTCACGAATTTCGGAAATGATTTCACCGAGATTTCCGAGGTTGACCTCCAGCTTCATCGTATGCTCGCCTTCGGAAAGATAAAATTCAAATTCCGTCGTCCCATCGCTGAATGTTCCAACCTGCCAGCTGCCGCTGTAAAGGAACTCAAGGTTATTCGCTTCTTCAAAAGGTATTTCCCCGTCAAGATACAGACGGCGGGAAACGAACAAGCCCTCGACTTGATCCTGAAGAAATCTTGTATTGATCGTATAAAGGCCGGCTTTTCCCTCCGGTATTACAAAGGTCCATTCAATCCATTGCCCGACCGTCGACCAGTTGTAGCTTCCGTTCTTGCCGCCGACATCGTTGATAAGCTGATATTTCGCGCTCTGCGGACTCGTGACAGCGGAGCTTCTGTCATTTTGTCCATATATGGTGCTGGAGGAAGTCGCCGTATAAAATTCCGCTTCGAGGAAAATGCTGGAATCCGCGGGAGCCTTGGTATAACCCGCCGCAGCGTTCTTCGCCTGATACTCTTCGTATGTTAATGTCTCTTCTCTTGTGCGCAGCGTGATCGTATCAAGAACTACCGGTTCCTTCTGTGCTTCAAGAGAAATGGTATTTTCTCCGGCCTCAAGATAGAAATAAAATTCATTATTGTAATTTCCGGTCGGATCGCAAACCGTATATTCCATCCACATAGGATTTTCCACCTTGCTGGGGCGGCGCTCGTTTCCGCTGGAATCCTTTTCATATTCAATATCCGTAATATTGCCGTTCTCATCACGCACAACAGTTAATTCGGAAAGATCCTCTTCCCAACGCTTGGTCATGAGAAGATTTCTGACCTCGGTGAAAGGAACCTCTCCGTTGATACGCAGAGTTCTTTCAATATCCGTAGCTTTCGACTGAATCGGGAAATACGAAAGATCAATCGCATAGAGTCCGGAAACAGGGACCGTCACTTTCCATGTAACAGTACCGCTGTCCGGCAGATAAAGCACATTCGACTTTCCGCCGAGCTCTCCCATCACCTGCGCGCCCTCCGGAAGCGAAGAGGTCTCCGCATCGACCGCACGAATCACAATAGGCTCGCCCTCATAATTCGGATAAGAGCCATATTTTTCCTTATACTCGGTCCACTTATCGTCTCCAAGTATTTCAAGAGCTTCCGCCGTTGTGCTGTCCTCCCCAGATGCTGCGCTGGTCCCGGTCGGAAGCGACACGGCACAAACGCTGAGACCAAGACATGACATCATCATAATGCCAAGCAAAAGCGCGATCACTCTTGTCAGCTTTGAATTTCTCATAGACTTTCCTCCTACAATTAATACGGTATTTCTATCCACAATTCATTGAACTGTCATGCGATTTCTGAAAAATATCCAAAAACCAGCATAAATACGTATGTTACCTTAATATGTTACCACTCGGTTAATAAAAAATCAATAATTTTGAAAAGCTCAATTTTTCTTTTTTTTACAATTCATTCTACTTTTTCTCGATTTTTTTAGTCCAAACGATTCACGCGAGGAACCAATATTTTTTGAGCGGATTGACGCCCGTTTTTTCTCCCTAAAATTTTATTCGGTCGGGTATTTTTTATTTACGGATTTGCTTAGAAAAATTTCAAAAATTCTTTTGCAAACAAGGATTTTTCGAGCCATTTGCTTCATGATTTTTCATGCGCCGCAATCGAGTAAATTAAATTTAATGTCCTGTAAAATATCAAAACAAGGCACAAAAAGAAAAGCGCCCCTGATTTTTGTGAAAAATTCACAAAAATCAGGGGCATCATTTTATTTTTTGACAAAAATCACAAAAAACAAAAAAATCAAATTTCAAAGCTAAAATGCGTAACTTTTTTCTAATATTATTATAATAATGTTCAATTTTCAACACAATCATTAGTCAAAGGCTATTTGCATAAAACACGGCCGGCTCCCCATGCTTCGCGGCACATATCGGCAAGATTCCCAAAAATTCGACCGTCACACCACAGCGGCAAAACGCCAGATCCTTTTACAAAACCGCATTCTCGACATAAAATTCGATTTTTCCAACCCCAAACAGCCGCAATGCTTCCATTTGAAATTCGGACGGCGCGAACCAAGTGTGGCTCTGATGCCTGCGCTGCGATTCCCCGAACCCTTTTATAAATATTTCTCCGCAGCTGCGACCGCCAAACGGTCGCAGCGCTCGTTATATTCATGGCCGTTGTGACCGCGCACCCATACAAAGCTCACCTTATGGAGCTCCAAAAGGCCGAGCAGACGCTCCCACAAATCCACGTTCAAAGCCGGCTTTCCGTCGCCCTTTTTCCAGCCTTTTGCACGCCAAGACCGTGCCCAGCCGAGATTCACCGCATCCACGAGGTATTTGGAATCCGAAAACAGCTCGACCTCACACGGCTCTTTCAGCATGGAAAGCCCAAAAATCGCCGCGGAAAGCTCCATCCGGTTGTTCGTCGTGGAGGGCTCGCCGCCCGAAAGCTCCTTTTCCAAT
Organism: uncultured Eubacteriales bacterium; assembly: GCA_934446365.1. Classification (GTDB taxonomy): domain Bacteria; phylum Bacillota; class Clostridia; order Oscillospirales; family CAG-272; genus QALR01. The sequence continues at coordinate 494,181 of CAKSDZ010000001.1, forward strand.
TTTCCATACACAAGAATACAGCCCCAGCCGCCGGGACCTGGATTTCCCTTGCAGGCTCCGTCCGTATATATCTTAACCTTTTTCATCTGGGCTCCTCTGTCCGACCTCTCCGATTCGCACGGTTTTTCCCGTATCCTGCGACTCCCGTGCAGCAAGCGCCGTGCGCGTCGCGGAAAACGCATCCTCCGCGGAAACGCGGCATTTCCCATCTCCGAGAATTTCCAGCATGAACTCCTCGAAGAGCTCTTTTTCCGTATGCACGGGCGATAGCTCCCTTTCGCCTTTTCCGTCAATCACGTAAACATGACCGCCGCGCACCTCGAGAATGCCCCCCGAGCCGACGAGCCGCAAGCGATCGTCGTCATGTGTCGGCGCGGACGACGGACGCATAACATCCGCGGAAACGGAAGCCATCCGGCCTCCCTCACAGTCAAAAAGACAGAGAGTGGACGCCTCCATCGTGCCGTTTCCGGCATTGCAGGCGGTACTGCCGTATGCAGTCACAGAAACGGGAGAAAGCCCGCCGATCCGCTGAATCCACTCAATCGCGTGAATCGCCACCCACGGAATCGTACCGCCGTATTTTTCCCGATCCGAATAGAACTTTTCGCGGCGTCCCATTTTATAGGATTTCTGCGCGTTCGCAAGCCGGATATCTCCCAGAGCGCCGCTCTTCACAAAGCGGTACGCTGTTTCAAAATGAGGCAGATAATCGATTCCGAACATGCCGCAAAAGCAGATATTCTTCTTATTTTTATAATGAAGAACCGAGTTTCGATAGGCATCCTCCAGTTTTACAAGCGCCGCCATATCCGTCGCCACGGGCTTCTCGCAGAACACGCTTATGCCATGTGCCAGCGCAAAGGCGGCAATCTCGGAATTTCTCGCCATCACCGTGTTGACAACCGCGATATCCGGCGCCGTAGCAAGAAGCATTTCCCGCCAATCCCGATAAATGCGCGGCGCAAATCCATATGCCGAAAGCTCCCGCTGTGCACGGTCTAAATCATCTTCGGGATCCGCCGCGCAAAGTCCCTCGAATGCAAGACCGTATTTTTTCGCCGTCGGAAGCGCATATGCGTAATGCCCTGCCGCGCCGATTTGTACGATTTTCATTTTGCACCTCACCAATTCATGCCGAACGGCACCTTATTTTCCGCCTTTGATTTTATCCCAGTATTGCTTTGCCGCCTGCTCGTTTTTGTTGTCCCCGTAGGTATAAAACCGGACATTCTTCAAGTCGTCCGGCAGGTACTGCTGACTTACATAGTGATTGTCATAATCGTGCGGATACCGATAATTCTGTCCCTTTTCCGAAGCGTTTTCGCCGTCGAAATGGACATTTTGCAGGGCGCGAGGAAATGTGGCTCCGCGGCCTGCCGCCACGGCCTCCATCGCCATATCGCATGCCAAATAGGCGGAATTGGATTTCGGCGCCGTAGCAAGAAGCACAACCGCGTCCGCAAGCGGAATCCGCGCCTCCGGCATGCCGAGCTCGCGGGCGCTCTCCACACAGGCGCGCGCCACGGAGATCGCCGCAGGATAGGCAAGTCCGATATCCTCGCTCGCCACGACCTGAAGCCGCCGGCAAACGGAAATCAAATCTCCGCCCGAGAGCAGCTTGGCAAGATAAAAAAGCGCAGCGTCGGGATCGGAGCCCCTGATCGACTTCTGAAAGGCGGAAAGCAGGTCGTAATGCCCGTCGCCATCCTTGTCGAAGCCGCCCATGCCCATCACCTCCGGCAGAAAATCCCGCACGGTTTCCTCCGTGACCGTGTCATACACGGCGGCGATATTTTCATAAAGCCCGAGCGCACGGCGGGCGTCTCCCGCAGCGGCCGTGACAATCATCGAAAGTGCCGCGTCGGAAACCGAAATTTTCCGTCCCGTTTCCGATTCCAAAAGCGCCGCCCCTCTGAGCACCGCCCTTTTCAGCTCCGCCGCACCGATGGATTTGAATTCAAACACCGCGCAGCGCGACACGATCGCCGGATAAATGTAAAAATACGGATTTTCCGTCGTGGAAGCGATAAGCGTGATTCTGCCGTTTTCTATATATTCCAAAAGCGATTGCTGCTGCTTTTTATTGAAATACTGCATCTCGTCAAGATACAGCAGAACGCCGTCCGCTCCGAGCAAAGACGAGCTTTCCGAAATCACGTTTTTCACGTCGGCAAGCCCTGCGCTTGTCGCGTTGAGCTTGTGCAGCGTTTTTCCGGCAGCCTTCGCCAAAATATTGGCCGCAGTCGTCTTCCCCGTGCCGGAGGGACCGAAAAATATCATATTGGGGATATGACCGGCGTTCAGCATCTTTGGGAAAATTCCATCCGCCCCGAAAAGCTTCGGATCTCCCACCATATCTTCAAAGGATTCCGGCCGTATTCTGTCTGCAAGGGGCTGTTTCAGCATATAGACTCCTTTTTCATAAAACGCCGCTTTCAAGCGCTTTTTGTCGAGTTTTATACATTGGTATCAAATAATTTATAAATATGTATAAATCATTTTATTCTTTTGTATTATTATTTTATACACTCGTATTTATTGAATGGACAGTCTGAACATGACGGGCCGCGGGCGGAGCAGACATCTCTTCCGAACATGACAAGTCTGTGGCAGAAATCCGATTGCTTCTCCGGTTCGACAATGCCGGCAAGCGTCATTTCCACCTTCTCCGGAACCTTGCTTTCGCAAAGGCCGAGCCGGTTTGAAATCCGAATGCAGTGCGTATCCGCCACGATCGCCGGCTTATGGTAAATATCACCGAGGATAAGATTCGCAATTTTCCGTCCTACGCCGGGAAGCGTCAGAAGCTCATCCATATTGTCCGGCACACGTCCGCCGAAGCGGTCGCGAATGATTACGGAAAAATCCTTGATATTCTGCGCCTTGACCTTATACACACCGCAGGAAAACACAAGCCGCTCAATCTCCTCTACCGGCGCTTCGGCCATGCTGTCGACATCGGGAAAGCGCCGGAAAAGCTCCTCACACACGATATTGACACGTGCATCCGTGCATTGCGCGGAAAGACGCCCCATCACGAGCAGCCGCCATGGGTCGCCGCCGTATTCAAGTGCGCAGACAGAGCTTGGATAGCGCTCCTCCAAAGCCGCCACCACCTCTGCGGCTCTTGTTATTTTCTCTTCCTTCGTAAGCATTTCTTCACCTCAAAAGTTCATGATATCAAGGGAGGTTATCCCAAATTCAGACCGCAGAAGCGCCAAAAGCGCCGCTACCGGAAGCCCCACGACATTATAAAAATCGCCCTCGATGCGCTCCGCAAACGAAGCGCCCTTTTGCTGAATGGCATAAGAGCCGGCCTTTCCCATCGGCTCGCCCGATTCCACGTACGCCAAGATTTCCGCCTCGGAAAGCTCCCGGAATTTGACCTCGGTCCTTGCCACCGTGCCGGCCGTGCGCCCATGATAATATACGGAAAGGCCGGACAGCACCGAATGCCAAGAATCCGACAGCATGCCGAGCGTCAGAATCGCATGCGGCTCGTCCGGAGGCTTTCCGATTACGACGCCATTATAAACGACCACGGTATCGCAGGCGATGATCAGCGTATCCGGCGTAATAGAGGCATCCTCTTTTAAGCGCGCCAAAACCGCCTCGTTTTTCCGCTTGGCCGCCTGCAAAACATACTCCTCGGGCGATGCGGCGCCGGAGACATCCTCATCCGCACCGGAGACGACGACACGGAACCGGACCCCGAGAGTGGTCAGAATTTCACGTCTGCGCGGCGACGCCGACGCGAGCACAATATCCGTCATCTTCATAGTCTGTCCTCCGCGGCGGAAAGGACGCCGCATCACAATCTTTTGAATTTTCCCACCGGCGGCTTTTTTTCCTGAAAGCGCATGAGAAGCGAATCCACTTCCGCCCGCGTCTCATCGGTAAAAATACAATGACGGAAAAGTCCCGCAATCGGCATATCCGCCATGTAAACCGGCACACTGTTGTAAAGCACGTTCCGATGCGGATATTCCCTGCACAACGGAAAGCGCGCCCCGGTTCGGTCGGCAAGATAGGAAAACCGGTTTGTATCGCAATAACGGCATTCTCCGCTTTGAACCGGCGAAAAATTGTCGCGAATGGCACATTTTTCAAGCGTCATCAGCGGCAGTTTTCCATAATAGACATAGCCTTTTGGGATGCCGCAAGGCATACCTCGCGCGGCGGATGCCCCGACCTCCGGAGAGACAAGCAGAGAGCAAAACCCCAGCTTTTGATAGACGCCGGCACTGTACGGATTAAAGAGATTGAGCCGTATATCGCCGTGCTTTTCCAGCCCGAGCGCGTCCGCAAGCTCACACTGCCAAAGGCCGGTGATAAGAGCCAGCCGGCAGCCGACCTCCGCCGCCTTTTTCGCCATTTCGCGGACAGCATTAAGCTCATGATCCAAGCAAACAGGCGGAAACGCAATTCCGATTTTCCGATGGCGGGAGACTTCGTCCGCATGCGACAAATACTCCGTAAGCGGAACGAAAATACGGTCAAAAAAATCAAGGGCGCCGGGCGTGACCGTATCATAAAAGGCAAAATAGGCGCTTGTTTGCTCCGATTTCACAAAGCCGGAGGGCGCAGAGGCGGCTTCGGACGCCGCCACCGGCGCGAACTCGCCGACAAGCCGCGCTTCCAGCCCCGCACACAACGCGCGCCGCAGGCCGTTGATTTCGGATATCGGAATGTTGACGCCGTCCTCCTCCACCGAGACGGAGGATGCGTAAAAAACGGTCGCACCGAGCTTTGACAGATTCTCCGCAATCCGCGCTTCTCCCGTCGGCGTCCTCTCCGCCCTTCTGCACACATTTCCCGAAACCGCAACGGAAAAGCTCTCCGCTCCGCGCTTAACCGTTCCGCGAAGCTGGGCGGGCTGTCCGGCATGGAAGCTGCCCTCCATCGCAAGCGGGAGACGTTTCTCCCCAAACCCCTGCTCCGCTGCGGAAACCGACGTCCGTTTATCCGCTTCCGTGCGGATGCCGAGCATCGAGCCTGAAATCCGCTCCGTAAAATACCCGTCGGTAAAGCCCGAACGGGAAAACAGCCGCGCGAGGGACGCCATCTCTTCCGGCGTCGCACCGCGTCCCTCGTCGATGAGCCTGCGGTAAACCGACACAACACCGTACACATATTCGGCGCTCTTCATTCTTCCCTCGATTTTGAAGGATGTCACACCGCCCTCCATAAGCGCCGGAATATGCTCCGCAAGACATAAGTCTTTGAGACTGAGGGGATAGGCGCATCTTGTCCGATACGGAAGCCGGCACGGCTGCGCGCATTCGCCGCGGTTCCCGCTGCGCCCGCCGATGACGGAGCTGAAAAGGCACTGTCCGGAATGGCTGACGCAGAGCGCGCCGTGAATGAAAACCTCCGTCTCAATCGGAGACGCGGCGCAGAGCGTCCGGATGTCCCGCAGCGGCAGTTCGCGCGGCGCCACCATGCGCCGAAAACCGATTTCGGCAAGCCTTGCGGCGGACAAAACATTCTGACCGGAGGTCTGTGTGCTCGCGTGGAGCACGATGCCGGGATACCGGCGGACAAGCTGCGCGGCAAGGCCGATATCCGCCACGATAAAAGCGTGTGCCCCGAGCGAAAGCAGTCGGCCGGCAAGCTCGACCGCAACGGGGATTTCCCTGCCGTAAAGCTGCGTGTTGAGGACAATATGCGTTTTCACGCCGAAAAGCCGGCAGTACCGAATTGCCTCGCCGATTGTCTCCTCCGGAAAATTTTCCGCATTTTTTCGCGCGTTGAAGCTCTGTGTGCCGAAATATACCGCGTCCGCACCGGCAGAGACGGCAGCGCGCAGCGCCTCCGGCGAGCCGGCGGGAGCCAGCAGCTCAGGCTTCATTTTTTCTTCTCGTCCTCGATGAGCAGCTTCAGGCGGTAATTTTCATCCAGCAGGTCAAGCGCACATACGACGGCTGCTTGAAGCTTTGTCACACCCGAGGTGGAAAGCGCGATGGAATTGATTCTGCGCGTCAATTCAAGTGCGAGCTTCTGCACATATTCCTCGCTGTTCTCGGAATTCAGCGTGAGGTCCACGCCGGCAATCGTGATATTATGCTTGTTCTTCATTTGAAATTTCTCCTTTGAACAAAAAACTTAAACAGAAAGCATTGAATTTGTCCCGCCGCAGGCGTATAATGAAAAATATACGACGGACAGGCTATATTTGAATTTATTATAATACAAAACTTCGGCAAGCGCAAGTAGGAGACATGATTTCCCGCAATTTTATTTGGCACCTGCCGGAGTCGAAAGGAACTTCGACGGCATGAAAGAAATCATTCTCTGCAAATACGGTGAAATTTCGCTGAAAGGCGCAAACCGCGCTTATTTTGAAAAACTCTTGCGGGAGCTGCTCAAAAAGCGCACCGCCGCATTCGGCGCTTTCCGCATTTATTCGCTCCAAAGCACGGTATACATCGAACCGGAAAATGAGGATGCCGATGTGGAAGGCGCGTACAGAGCGGCAAAAAATACTTTCGGCATTTCCGCAATCACACGCGCCGTTCAGACGGAAAAAACGACGGAAGCCATTCTGGAGACGGCGAAAAATCAGTTTATGCCGTATCTCGAAGGCGCCAAAACCTTCAAGGTGGAGGCGAAGCGCTCGGACAAGCGCTTTCCGCTGACCTCCCCTGAAATCTCCGCCGAGGTAGGAGGCGCGATTCTCGAAGCCTCTCACGGCAGACTGCGCGTGGACGTCCATCATCCGGATGTGTGTGTCCGTGTGGAAATCCGCGACCTTGCGGCGTATCTCTGCGCCGGACAGGAGCGCGCCATCGGCGGTATGCCGATAGGCTCCAGCGGCAAAGGGCTTTTGCTTCTCTCCGGCGGCATCGACAGTCCGGTCGCCGGCTTCATGATGGCCAAGCGCGGCGTCAAAATCGACGCGATGCACTTTGAAAGCTTTCCCTATACCAGCGAACGGGCGCGCATGAAGGTGCTCTCCCTTGCGGAAAAGCTCACGGAATACACAGGCGAAATCCACGTCCACATCATCTCCGTCACGCACATCCAAGAGGCGCTTCGGGACGCCTGTGAGGAGGACTACTTCACGCTTCTTCTGCGCCGCTTCATGATGCGTCTTTCCGAGCGCACGGCTGAAAAATTCGGCTGTGAGGCGCTCATCACGGGCGAAAGCCTCGGACAGGTGGCAAGCCAAACCATGCAGGCGCTCGGCGTCACGAACAGTGTCGTTTCCCGTCCGGTTTTCCGCCCGCTCATCGGCATGGACAAGGAAGAAATCATCCGAATCTCCCGCACCATCGACACGTTTGAGACCTCCATCCTTCCCTATGAGGATTGCTGCACCGTCTTTACTCCGCGCCATCCCAGGACCAAGCCGGAGCTTTTCAAGGTGGAACGCGAGGAGGAAAAAGTGGATGTAAAAGCGCTCGAGGACGAAGCGTTCGCCACACTGGAAACGGTCGTTGTCGGACGTAAATAACGAAGAATTGATGTTGACAAATGTCTCTGCGAATGGTAAAATAATTGCAAGATATCAGCATGGAGGCGAAATATGGAAGGTTCATCCATGGACAGCACACAGGTAATCCTTTTTACCTCCTGCAAGGGAGGCGTCGGCAAATCGACCGTGTGCGCCAATCTCGCGATGGCGGTTGCCCTGCGCGGACGGCGCGTGCTGCTCATCGACTGCGATTTCGGCAATCGATGCCTTGATCTTGTCGCCGGTCTTTCCGACAAGGTGATCTATGACATCGCAGACCTTGCTTTCGGACGAATCCCCTGCGAGCGTGCCGTTATACGGGATTCCCGCTCGGAAAATCTCTTTTTCGTCGCCGCTCCCTATGGATTCGACAGCAGAATGAATACTTTTTCCTTTAAATCCGCGGTAAAAAGGCTCATGGCCGCCGACCATTACGATTTCATTTTCATCGATACGCCGGGCGGAATCGGAGAGCCGCTCCAATTCGCGGCCAATGTCGCCGACACCGCCTATATCATCGTCGAGCCGACAAGAGCCGCTATCCGCGCCGCCGACAGAACGGCGGAATTTCTCAGCATGAAAGGCGTCCGCCGCCGCAGACTCATCATCAACAAGCTCACCGGCGGGTCCGCAAAAAAAGCGAAAGACGAGGTCATCTCCATCATCGACAGCACCTCGGTAAAGCTCATCGGCGTCGTTCCGTACGACCCGGAGCTCATACACGCAGGCAACGAGGGCGTTCTTGTCGATGAAATGCTCAGCTTCAACATCACAAATGCATTTGACAACATCGCCGCGAGAACAATGGGAGAAGGCAGACGTCTTTTTGCCCATATACGAAGACTGAAAAGACTGAAATAAATACTTTGAAAGGAATGCGTTGCCGCTCGGCAATGCCGGTTAGCTTATGGAAATAGCACTCATAGCCGCAGAAACAAAAAAAGAACTCATGGTTCAGTTTTGCATTGCATACTGCGGCGTACTCGCGAAGCACAACATTTGCTCCACGAAAATGACGGGAAAAATCGTCTCGGAGGCGACAGGTCTTGCCATCGAGCAGCTTCTTCCGGGAAATCAGGGAGGAATCCAGCAAATCGCTTCCCGGATTGCCTATAATGAAATCGACGTTTTGCTTTACTTCCGGGACGGCAGCGACAATCCCGACGACATGTTGAAGGACGCCGCACTCATGCGCGAATGTGACAGAAGCAACGTTCCGACAGCGACGAATATCGCCACGGCGGAAGCGATCATCACCGCACTCGACCGAGGGGATCTCGACTGGCGCGAATTTTGGAACCCGAAATCGGAATACAACCGTGCGAAGAAAACACGGTAAAAATAGAAGAAGAAAAAGCGGAGTGAAATTCACTCCGCTTTTTCTTTTGCGGCACCATCTGATTTTCTTTTCCTGTAAAGATAACCGAACAGATAGTAAGACGCAAGCGCCGCAGCGCCGATGACCGAAATTCCGATTCCCGCCGCAAGCCCCGGCGCCTGATACCGATACTCGACGGTATGGTCGCCTGCCTTAATATCCAAACAAAGGAGAACGCCGTCCAAAGCGAACGTATCCTGCTTCACACCGTCTACCCAGACGCTCCAGCCTGCCTCCGCCGGAATCGAGGAATAGAGCACGGAATCGCCTTTCAGGCTTATCGTCCCTTTTATTTTGGTGCTTGAAGCATAGGTAACGTCAAGCACATTCTGCGACAGCTTATCATAAGCACGTGCGACAACGGTATCATCTATGATATAACCCTCCGCGCCATACAGCGCGACGCCATATCCGCTGATTACCACCTTTAAATATATGGTATCTCCTTTTTTCACATAACCGATGTTTTTCAGCGGGTCTCTGCCGCAGGAACCGGTCTTTTCCGCCCCGTCGTTGATGCTGACCGTGTAATTTCCGACGATAAAATCAAAGTCGATATAGAAAAAACCATCCTTTGTCGCTTCAAAGCTGTACTCGAAAATCGATTCCTCATCCGACTTCGGCGACGAAAAATACCGCTTGCCGCCCGAGGTGAACAGATTGGCGTTTTCTCTGTTCAGAACTCTCGCCTGAACGCTCGATACCGCATCGACATCACGGATTCCGGTGGAAAGTCTGATAAAGTCATTCTGTGCTTCAAGCGGGGTTTTGCCCTCCGTCTGAAAGCTTTTGACCGCATCGTTCACCGCATAAGCCACCGGAAGCGTATACCGGTTTTCAATCACGGTGATGCTTCCCTTTTTCTCTATGACATCCCCATATTCGGAGGTCAAGGCGCCGCCGGTCACATAGTGATACCGAATGCCGAACATCATATCCAAAATCGGCGTCGGCTGATAAATCGTGCTGACATTCAGTGCATACACTCTGTTTCCGAGCCTTTGAAAAAAGTTATACAGATTCCCGTTCATGGTGGAGGAATAATAGGTCACACCCTTGAAATCATACAGCATTCCGCTGTCAAAGGTGAAATTCGGCGTCATCTCCGAACGCCAGAAATCGTCCTTTCCGCTTTCATATTTCTTTGTCAGATAACGCATATCGCTCTCATAACCCGTATAAGAAACCGCATTCGCACAGCCGAGATACCGGGACATCGTGTAAACGCCGGAGCAGATCACCTCCAATGAGATGAGCGCTGCAAGCGTGAACGTCACCGTTTGAAGCTTTATCTTTTTCGACATAATCAGATACACCGCAATCACGGTGAACGCAAGGAGAATCACGGCGGCGGAAACGATGCGTCCCGAACGATATTTGCTGTCGTTTATGCCGATAAACAGAATACCGCCGGCTATCACCGTCGCCGCAGACGTACAGACGAGATTCAGTCCGTCCAAATGCGTCAGCGCCTCATATGCCATGAGCAGGACGATAAACACATAAAGGAAGCTCTGACGTCCCGGAAGCTGATTCGGGAAATGCAGTCCATGCCAAATAAAATCGAGGATATTCAGCTCAAAGGAAACGAGCATGAATGCGCACAAAAGCGTATAGCAGAGCTTCTTTTTCCATGAAACACGGCGGTTCAGCACGAAAAGAATGGCAAAGAAAATTGCCGCGGAGCCGCAATAGAGATTTGCCACACCGAATTCAAGCGACGTTTTGACGCCGGCCGAAAGATTGTCGATAATCTGCGGCAGCTTGTGATAAAACGCGATTTCCTTATCAAAGCCGAGAGAGGAGGAGGTCCAGTTCCGCATACCGTACACCACAGGCAGCAGGACAAACGCGCAGAGCGCGCCGGCAATCAGCGACATCAGCGCGAATTTGCCCGTATCCGCCGCCACTTTCTTTATCCCCCGTCGATTGCCGTCCGAGCACATCGTGACAACAAACCAAAGAACGGTAAAAAGACAAACCGCCCAGCCGATATAGAAATTGGAATAAAGTGTAAGCGCGAGGAAGGTCACATACATCCACGGATTTTTTCCCGACAGCATCCGTTCAAGACCGAGCATGATGAGCGGGACAAAAATCACCGCGTCCAGCCACATCGGCTGAGAAATGAACGCGAGCATATAGGCGGAAAGTCCGTAAGCGACGCCCAGTGCCGTGGCAAGAGGCGAGCGCTTTCCATACCGGCGTTCAAGATAATAGGAGAAGCTCCACGCGGCAAGCGAAACCTTCAAAAAGATCACAAGATCGAGCGCTGCGATTCTTGCGTAGCCGGAAAACGGCAGGAGCAAGAAATTAAATAAGCTGTTCGTATAATATGCGCTCTGCACGATTGCGGAAAAACCGAGAGACCCGTTCCACGACCATATGGCAAACGGCTCGTCCAGCTTTTCCACAATCATGGGATAATACTGTCCCCAAAGGTCCATTGTCAAAAGCGAATTGTCGCCGAACGGCGCAATCCCGCGTATGATCGCCGTGATGACGAGCGCGAAATAAGTCAGCACAAAGGCGGAAAGCGGGAAGCGATTCCGATAGACAAGCGAGCAGAACCGTTTCCAGCCCGTTATTTTTTCCGTATTCCTATCCAAAGCAAACAGGCCTCCTATGTTAACATTTTATGAATTTGTCGTGTGAAATTTCAAATTTTCTCACTCAAATCGGCAATTTTATTTCGACAGATGTGTTTCCGAAAAAATCGCGCTTCGGGTTTACAGAACGTCGACCTCCGCCCAGTGAATCGTCGCCTGCCCGTCCGAAATGCCGACCTCCAAGACGGAGACCGGCGGAACCGCACCGTCGTTTTCCGCATCAAACACATAGTAATCCATATCGGGATACTGCGGGTTGACCGGCGCCGCCGCTCCCGCAAGCACGCATTTTTTCGCATTCAGATAAACCACGACGTCCTGAATGTCAAACGGACCCTTTTCAAAGCCGAGCACGACCCGCACCGAGCGTCCCGCCGGAACCGGTCCCGTCGGAATGCGCAGCGCCGAAAACGCCGTCGTGTGTTCCCTGCTGCCGGAAAGCGCAACGGGGAGCTGCTTGGTGTTGGAGGCTCCCGTCGCATAGACGTCGTCATATGTGACGACGTGGCGGCGCCGCGCCGCCGCCGCTTTTTCGATGTCCCCCGCCGTCGTCAAAAACCGATGATAGATTTCGGGATTTGAATAAAGCGAATCATCCTTATCCCTCTGCGGAACGATACCGTCCATATAATTGAAAAGATAGATCGCATCCGCGCCGAGCGAGAGATACGCACAAGCGGAGCCTATCGCCGTCTCAAAGGTATTGTTCCAATATTTTCTGCCGCGGCGGTTATAGGCATCGATTAAAATTTCAAGTCCCGCGGCAAGCTCGACGTTCTTTCCGGCAAGAATCCGATGCCACAGGTCGATCGGCATGTTGTTGTCCACACTCGACCAACGCGGCGTCACAACAATCAGGTCGAGGATACCGGCGTCGATCCAATCGAAGAAATCAAAGCCGAGCCGCAGGCACTTTTCAGGCGTATCCGGCAGGCGCACGCCGATTTTAATCGGGTGTCCCCACTTCTTTTCCGCATCCTTTACGCGCGCATATACTTCCCGCATAAAGGCGTTGATAACGGCTATTCCCTCATATTCGCGTCCGATGCCGACGGAATAAATTTCCCGCATCCAGTCAAGTTCAATGCCGTCAGCGTCGAAGGTATCGAGCGCCTCCTCGATGACCGTCATATAGTAGTCGCGGACCTCTCCAAACATATAGTCGAGTCCGTTTTCATAATATCCCGCCGGCGTGCGGTGGGAAGCGCGGTTCATCCACCTGTTTTTCTTATAAAAATCGCTGAAAAGGAACGAATCCTCCGCGTCCGTCTCGTGAATGTCGTTCATGCGGATGCTGATCCACGGGCGGATTCCGATGGAACGGAGCGTTTCGATCCACAGCCTGTGCATCTCGATGCCCTTGTTTTCATAGATGTCGACAAGGAGCTTTCCGCATTTTATCACGTTATTGGTTTCCGTATCGTCGGTCTTGCCGGCGGCGGCCCATTCCTTATACTTGTCAATGCCGCTCATGGTGCGTTTTGAATTGTACCACGTCAGGGAGGCGTTCAGGCAAACCATAAAGTCGGTGATCTGTGTATCCTTATACTGCATGATGAAGTTCACAAGATCCTCTCTGGTAACCTCTTCGATACCCGCCGCCGTCCGCGTATAAATAAAATGATTGGGATCCTCGTTAAAGATGATTTTTCCCATAAAGCGTCTCCTTCCATAATTTATCCTATATTTTTAAAATTCAATCGCACAAAGCCTTAATGGCTTCTTAAAAATATATGCCAATCACGTCCGCGGGCGTGAGCTTCCGCTTTTCTCCGCCACCATGCGGGCAAGTGCGGCATTCTCCTCGGAGGCAAGCCCCGGATCCTGCGCAAGCGTCCGTTTGGCTTCGTCAAATGCGGCGTAAAACAGCGCGGAGTCCCGCAGGGAGGAAGCGATTCCGAGGTCAAATTCCCCGCTCTGGCGGGTTTTTCCGACGCTCTGCTCGATGAAATCGCCGGGACCCCGCATTTCAAGGTCCTTCTCCGCGATTCGGAAGCCGTCGGAATTTTCGCAAAGAATCCGGAGCCGCTCTTTCGCTTTTTCGGACTTGCTGTCCGAGACAAGAACGCAGTACGATTTTTTCTCTCCGCGTCCCACGCGGCCGCGCAGCTGATGGAGCGCCGAAAGCCCGAAAAATTCGGCGTTCTCGACAATCATGAGCGTCGCGCGCGGCACATTCACGCCGACCTCAATCACCGTCGTGGAAACAAGAATGTCGATATTTCCCGCGGCAAAATCCCTCATAATCGCATCCTTTGCCTTGCCGCTCAGCTTTCCATGGATAAAAGCGACGCGATAGTCCGGAAAAACCGTCTCCGACAGGGCTTTCGCATAATCCACCGCCGCTTTCAGCTTCGGCTTTTCTTCGACGGCACCTCCGGGTGGAATAAGCTCATCCCGCCCGAGCATATCGCCGCCCTCGCCCTCCAGCTTTTCCTGCTCCTCGACGGCAGGACAAACCACGTACACCTGTCCGCCGCCGTCCACATTTTTGCGGATAAAAGCATTCAGACGCTCTCTGTAGCTCTCATCCACAAGATAAGTGTCCACCTTCTGTCTGCCGGGCGGCATCTCGTCGATGAGCGATACGTCCGTATCAAAGGACAGCACCATGGCGAGCGTCCGCGGAATCGGCGTCGCGCTCATGGAAAGCATGTGCACATCCTTTCCTTTCGCCGCGAGCGCGGAACGCTGCGCGGCGCCGAAGCGGTGCTGCTCGTCGATGACGGCAAGTCCGAGGTTTGCAAAGCAGACGCTGTCCTCGATGAGCGCATGCGTGCCGATGACAAAATCGGCCTCTCCGGCGGCAAGAGACGCCGACACCTTCCGTTTGGCAGCGGGCGTCATGCTTCCGACGAGAAGCTCTGTTCGATAGCCCATCGCGCCGAAAAATGCCGACAGCTCCGCAAAATGCTGCCTTGCAAGGATTTCCGTCGGCGCCATCAAGGCTGCCTGCAAGCCGTTTTCCAGCGCCGTGTAGACCGCATACGCCGCACACACCGTTTTGCCGGAGCCGACGTCGCCGACGACGAGCCGGCTCATCAGCGTATCGCCCGTCATATCGGCCTCTATCCCGTCGATTGTCCTCCTCTGCGCTTCGGTCAGCGAATAGGAAAGCGCCGACAAAAACCGGGCACGGTCCGGCCTTACGCAGGGATGTGACGCGCGCTTCGGCTGATTCTTTCCGAACAAAAGCATCGAGAGCGCGAAAAGATACAGCTCGTCAAACGCGAGCCTCCGCACGGCGCTCGCGGTATCCTCTATGGTATCCGGTCTGTGAATGCGTTGCAGTGCGGTGCGGATATCGCATAAGGCATACCGTTCGCGAAGCGCCGCCGGCAGATATTCCGCAAGTCCGTCATGCTCGGAAAAGGTCATGTCGAGCGCCGAACGCACCGTGCTGCCCATCAGCTTCTGCGAGATACCCTCCGTCAGCGGATATACCGGCACGAGCGGCCGCAGCGGCGTCACCCCGTTATACGGCTCAAACACAGGCGAGTTCATGGAAACGGCAAAGCCCTCGCGCTTCACCTTTCCGAAGAAGCGGAACGTCGAGCCGCGGTGCATCAGGTCCTTCACATACGGCTGATTGAAAAACGTAATCCCGCATTTGCCGAAATCGTCGAAAGCCGTCACTTTCGTAATCACCATACCGCGCCTTATCATCGCGGATTTCGGCTCGGTATTCACCGTAAGGATGAGAGAGCAGACCTCCCCGTCGGTGGCATCAAGCGTCGTCTTGACATTTCCGCGCGGTTCATAGGCACGCGGAAAATGATAAACAAGGTCGCACGCCGTATAAATTCCCATACGGTGAAAAGCCTCCGCGCGCTTGGCGCCGACGCCGAAGAAGCGTTCCACCGGCGTATTCTTCCCCGTTTTCAGCGTACTCCCGCGCATGACCCCCGCCTTCCGGCTCCGAATCCGCAAAAGCAGCCTTTCCGAGCCTGTTTTTTATTTCTAAATTATACCACTTCGCCATTTTCCCGTCAACAATAGAAAGGAAAATATTGAAAAATTAAAAAATCGTGCTATAATATTATCAATATTTTATTCTATCCCGCGTTTTAAGGAGAAATCATCATGCAGGAAAAAGTCATACCGAGAATCCTGCCCGGCTTTATGGAGCTTCTGCCCGCCGAGCAGATTCTGTTCAACGATATGTACGATACCATTCGCGGCGTCTATGAAAGCTTCGGCTTTCTGCCGCTTGACACGCCGGTCATCGAGCTTTCCGAGGTACTGCTCGCAAAGGCCGGCGGCGAGACGGAAAAACAGATTTACCGCTTCCAAAAAGGCGACAGCGATCTGTCCCTTCGCTTCGATCTGACCGTTCCGCTCGCACGGTACGTCTCATCTCATTACAACGACCTCGTATTTCCGTTCAAGCGCTACCAAATGAGCAAGGTGTTCCGCGGCGAGCGGCCGCAGAAAGGGCGCTTCCGCGAGTTCTATCAGTGCGACATCGACATCATCGGAAACGAGGAGCTCGATCTGCGCTACGACGCCGAGATGCCCGCCATCATCTATCGGGTATTTGAGAAGCTCGGCATCGGCGATTTCGTCATCCGCCTCAACAACCGAAAGGTTCTCGGCGGCTTTTTCGCCTCCCTCGGACTCTCGGACAAAATCGAGGATATCCTGCGAATCATCGATAAAATCGAAAAAATCGGCAAAGAAGCCGCCGTATCCGAGCTTATCGCGCTGGGCGTTGCCGCCGATAAGACCGATACCATCATCGATTTTATCACCTCGGACGGCACCTGCGGGCAAATTCTTGAAAAGCTGCGCGCGATAAACATCGAAAACGAGACTTATGCGTCCGGTGTTGCCGAGCTTGCCGCCGTCACGGAATACATGCGCATGTTCGGCATGCCGGAGGACAGCTTCCGGCTCGACCTTACCATCGCGCGCGGACTCGATTATTACACCGGCACCGTATACGAAACCCAAATTAAGGCGCATCCGGAGTTCGGGAGCGTCTGCTCCGGCGGGCGCTACGACAATCTCACCGGATATTACACCGACAAAAAGCTGCCCGGCATCGGCATCTCCATCGGACTGACAAGGCTCTTTTCCCAGCTTCTTGCAAGCGGGCTCATCGCACCGAAAACCGGAAGCATCGCCCGTGTGCTGCTCCTGCCGATGGACGGAAGCACCGTTCCCTTCGCGGTGTCCGCCGCCACAAAATTCCGGAATGCCGGCATCGCATCCGACGTCTATTTCGGAGAGCGCGGCATGAAGCAGAAGATGAAATATGCCGGCCGCTGCGGCGTCCCCTATGCCGCCGTAATCGGCGAGCGCGAAGCGGCGGCGGGGACGGTCGCCCTCAAAGACATGCGCAGCGGCGAGCAGAAAAGCGTCACGATTCCCGAAGCAATCGAAATTCTCCAAAATATGGACAAGTAAAGGACAAATATTATGGCAAAGCTTGAAAAGACAGACAAGAGGACACATTACTGCGGCGAGCTGCGGCGCACGGACGCCGGCAAAGCCGTCTGCGTCATGGGCTGGGTGCAGCGGGCACGCGATCTCGGTGGACTCATCTTCATCGACCTGCGCGACAGGACCGGCATCGTTCAGCTCGCATTCGACGAGCACACCGACAGAGAAATTTTTGACGACGCTTTCCGCACACGCTCCGAATACGTCGTCGTAGCCAAAGGCACCGTCCGTGAGCGCAGCGCCGTCAATTCCCAGATTCCGACAGGAGAAATCGAAATTTTCGTCACGGAATATAAAATCCTGTCCGCAGCGGAAACGACGCCGTTCGAGATTAGTGACAATGTCAAGGTACGCGATGAGCTGGCGCTCAAATACCGCTATCTCGACCTGCGCCGCCCTTCCCTCCAAAAAAATCTCATTATGCGTCATGAAATCGCGCGTGTCGCGAGAGAATATTATTATGAAAACGGATTTCTCGAAATCGAAACGCCGATGATGGTCAATCCCACGCCGGAGGGCGCGCGCGACTATCTTGTGCCGTCGAGAATCCATCACGGCAGCTTTTATGCGCTGCCGCAGTCGCCGCAGCAATATAAGCAGCTTCTGATGCTTGCCGGCTTCGACCGCTATATTCAGCTTGCGCGCTGCTTCCGCGACGAGGACCTGCGCGCCGACCGTCAGCCGGAATTTACGCAGATCGACCTCGAGATGTCGTTCGTCGACGAGGACGATATCATGGAAGTCAACGAGGGCTTCGTCGCAAGACTTTTTAAGGAAATTCTAAATGTGGATATCCCCCTGCCCCTGCCGCGTCTCACCTACCGCGAAGCGATGGAGCGCTTTGGCTCGGACAAGCCGGACACCCGCTTCGGAATGGAAATTAAAGATATCTCCGGGCTTGTAGGAAACAGCGGCTTCTCCGTATTTTCCTCCGCCGTCTCGGCCGGCGGTTCCGTGCGCGCCATCGTGGCAAAAGACGCCGCCGCAAAGCTCTCCCGCAAGGAAATCGACAAGCTCACCGAGCACGCCCGCGGCATCGGCGCGAAAGGACTTGCCTATATCCGTTATGTCGATGAGACACCCTCCTGTTCCTTTGCCAAATTTATGGCGGAGGGCGAGCTCGACGCCATCATGGACAAAATCGACTGCCGGCGCGGCGACGTGGCACTTATCGTCGCCGATAAGGATTCCGTCACCCTCCCCACGCTCGGTGCGCTCCGGCTCATCGTGGCAAAGCAGCTTGGTATCATTCCGGACGGCTACAATTTCCTGTGGATTACCGAATTTCCGTTCTTTGAATGGGATGAGGAAAGCGGCACATGGCTTGCCATGCATCATCCGTTTACAATGCCGCTCGACGAGTGTCTCGGCTATATCGACACCGATCCGGGACGGGTGCGCGCAAGAGCCTACGACCTCGTGCTCAACGGCATCGAAATCTCTTCCGGCTCCATGCGCATCACCGACTGTGCGCTCCAACAGAAAATGTTCCGCAGGCTCGGCCTTTCCGATGAGGATATCGCAAGAAAATTCGGCTTCCTTGTGGACGCTTACCGCTACGGCGCACCGCCGCACGGCGGCGCCGCGCTCGGACTGGACAGGCTCGCGATGATTATGTGCGGCGCGGACAGTCTGCGCGACGTCGTAGCGTTCCCCAAGGTGCAGAATGCCTCGGAGCTCATGTCCGGCTGTCCTACGCCGGCCGACGAAAAAGCCCTGCGAGAGCTTGCCATCGCCGTCACGGAATATGAAAAATAAAATATTTTAGGAGTCGATTATGAACGATTTTTTAAAATCCCTACTGGACAGTATTGCAAAATTTGCGGCCACCGCGGGACTTAGAATCCTCGGCGCGATTCTCGTCCTTATCATCGGCACAAAGCTGATCAAATGGTGCCTGAAACTCATCAAAAAAGGGAAAAAATTCGAATCCTTTCCCCCCAATGTTCAAACGCTGATCGTCGATTTGGTCAAGGTCGCCCTTTATGTTCTGCTGATTGTGATTCTCGCGTCGGTTCTCGGAATCGAAAATGCCTCCATCGCAGCCGCGGTCGCATCCGCGGGGCTCGCCATCGGACTTGCTCTGCAAGGAAGTCTTTCCAATTTCGCCGGCGGAATCATGATTCTCATTTTCAAGCCCTTCTCCATCGGAGATTTTATCGACGACGGAACCCACAGCGGAACCGTTACCGATATCGGAATTTTCTACACCACGCTCGAAACGCCGGACAATAAAATCGTCACGATTCCGAACGGCACGCTTTCCAATCAATCCGTCACCGATTACAGCACAAAGGAAATCCGCCGACTCGATCTCAAATTCAGCGTCGCCTATGATTCCGACATCGATCTCGTCAAGGATACGCTCCAAGAGCTTGCCGACGCGCATGAGCTTGTCTTAAAGGAGCCCTCCCCCTTTGTCCGTCTCGGCGAACAGGGCGACAGTGCGCTCGTCTTTTATCTGCGCGTATGGGTCAAGGCTTCGGATTATTGGACCGTCAATTTCGATATGCTCGAAGCCTCGAAGAAAATCTTCGACAAACGCGGCATTTCGATACCATTTCCGCAAATGGATGTGCATTTGGATAAATAAAGAATAAAAAAGACCGCCAAAGGCGGTCTTTTTTATTCTTCCTTATTTGATCAATCTGATTTTGCCGATTACCGGAAGCTCCTTTGCTTTGCCGTTCGCCGCATTCACGATTCCGAGAATCGAGAAAAGCAGGAACACCAGCCCCAAAAGAGACAGGATAATATTGAAAACAATTCCAACCCCCGGAATCAGAGAAAGCGCACCGAGTACAATACTGAAAGCAATTTCAATGATCGCCAAGATTAAGCCTTGGTTGGCATGGAACCTTGCAAACGGAGATTTCGGAGCCGCAATCAGCGGAATCAGAACAAGCCACGACAGATAGGAAAGAATACCCATCACCTTGTTGGACTCGATATCGGCGGGGTCAAATGCCGAGGTGTCGTCTTTGGTATCGTTGAATTTGTTGAACGCTTCCTCCGCCCGGGCGCCGAAATCGCTTCCGTTTTCTTTTTTCTCGGAGGTCTCTCCGACCGTGGCGCCGCAGGACGGACAGGTTTTCGCGTCCTTTTCAAGCTCTGCGCCGCATTTGCTGCAAAAAGCCATAAATTTTCCTCCCTAAAAATGATTTTATATCACCGCAGACATATTTATATCTCCGGAATTTCCACATTCACCTCATGTCCGAGTGCCGCGGACTTGGCAATGGAATCGATAATCGCCTGATTATAAAGAATCTGGCTTGACGGAACCTCGACCGGTGCCCCGTCGATAGCGTTCAAGAAGGAGCGTATCTTTTGATAAAACAAGCCGCCGCCCTTATTTTCGACAATCGGAATCGTCGTCTCCACACGGCTTCCGGCGATATCGGTATACAGCGTCATCGGTCCTCCGACGGAGCCGTTCCAGCATTCGGTAGACGGAATCCGCAGCGCTGCATCCGTTCCGAGAATCACCGTGTCTCCGGGCGTATCCAAATGCATCGCCCATGAAATTCTGAAATCAAGAACGATGTCGCCCTCCAACCGGACAAAAGCCGCGGCGAAATCATCGACGTCAAACCGTGCGGCGTCCGCCGGCTTCTGATATTTCGTGCTGGTTCCGAAATAATTGGACGTGTATCCCGTCACCGTAAGGGGCTTCGGATAGCCGATGGCATTGAGCACCATGTCGAGCGAATAGCAGCCGATATCGCCGAGCGCACCGATACCGGCGGTCTTTTTCTCGATAAAGGTGCTGTTCGGGATGCCGCGGCGGCGCCCGCCGCCCGTCTGAATGTAATAAATCCTGCCGAGCACACCGGATTCCACGATTTCCTTGATTTTGCGCATATTGGCGTCATAGCGCGGCTGGAAACCGATGGTCAGCGCCTTGCCGCTCTTTTTTTCCGCGCGCATGATTTCCGCCGCTTCCTCAGTCGTCACGCACATCGGCTTTTCAAGCAGGACGTTGACACCCGCGGAAAGCGCGGCGATCGTACATTCCGCATGGGTCACATTATACGTGCAGATGCTGACGCCGTCGAGATCTTTTTCCCCTTCAAGAAGCGCCTTATGATCGGGATAAAAGTGAATCTTTGACAAATCGAGATCAAACTTTTTTGCGAATTTTTCCGCCTTGCCCGGAATAAGATCCGCCAGCGCGACAACGTCGACGTCGGGACAAGCAAGATAGCTCTGCAAATGAGCTTCCGCAATCCATCCGGTTCCGATGATTCCGATTTTGTATCTTCTCTCCGAGCTTTTTTCCTCCTGCTCCGCCGCCTGTGTGAACTGGCCGAGCACCTCATCTCCTGATTTTGCCATATCCATACCTCTCTTTTCTTAATTTCTATCTGCATCAAAGCAGTTTATTTTCGAGAATATACTTCGCGCTGAGCGCGACCTCCTCCATCTTGACAGCGCCCGGACGGCTGACGCCGTCCTGCTCGACGATCACCCATTCGGCGCCCGCCTTTTTGCAGGCCTCCATGATTTTCGGAACGTCCTGCAAGCCGTATCCGACGGGGCGGTAAGAGAAATTCCCCTCTTCCTCCTTGGCGTCGTCCCCGTCGCAGATGAGCTTATACATATTGTTCTGCGGCCGGCCTTTCAGATAAAAATCCTTGATGTGAACGGTCGGCGCTCGGCCGGTATACTTCAAAACATAATCGGCAGGGTCCACACCGCCGACATTCGCCCAGCAGGTGTCGATCTGCGTTTTCAGATATGCCGCCGGTATGCGGTCATAAAGCATATCCAGTGCCAGCTTTCCGTCTATCGTTTTGAATTCAAAATCGTGATTGTGATAGGATACGACAAAGCCCGCCTCCGTATACCGCTTCGCCACCGCGGCAATCCGCTCTATCGCCTGCTCAAAGTCCCCGATTACCGGACGCAGAGCTTCCACAAGATACGGAACCGCAATATAAGGACACCCGATTTTGTGATAGGTCGCCGTCACCTCGTCGAACTTGTTCTCCAAATCATCAAGCGATATATGCGCGGAAACCGGAGTAAGTCCGTATTTCCGGAGCATTTCGACAACGCGGTCGGCGTCATAGCCGTGCAGTCCGGCAAATTCAACCCCCTCGTAACCCATTTCGCTCACCCTTTTGAGCGTTCCGTCAAAATCCGCTTTGGCATCCGCCCCCACGGAATAGAGCTGCAAAGCAAGCTTCAAAGACATGCCATCCTCCTTCGCGCCTATGTATGATAGGCGGCTATTGACCGAATCAGTATCGGTTTATTCTTCGCTTATTTTATCACAGCCGTTATATGAAGTCAACATAAACAGACGAAAAACATCGATATTTTTCTGCTCAAAGCAAGACTATCAAGGAAATTAAAAATGAAAGATCTACATATTGAGTTTAAAAAATCAACAAGTTTTTCTTTTCTTATTTTTACATAGCCATGCTATAAATCATTCACAGCAGATAAGCTATGAAACCCAATTGTACAATAGGCAAAGAAGCGACTATTGCCAAATAGTCGCTTCTCTTATTTTGTCAGTCGTTCGACTCCGCCTTATAGCATTTCACTACTGAAAATCCAACAACAATGAATTTAAGAGGTAGGAATAAGAGACGATACATATACTTCTTTTAATATATCTTTTATCTCTGCACTGCCAACATTAACTGTTTTATTCATGCAAACAGCTTTTACCAAATATCCGTTAATATCAAGCCAAAATTCAGCATAATTTTTTGCAAGCTCAGGAGATTCGCTCATATCCTCTTTGTATAATAACTTTATACGTCCATTTTTGTCAATCGGGTGATCTGCTATTTTTCCATCTGTCTTTTTCTCAATATAGTCTCTGACCTCTTGGAGTTCTTTTTCATTTAGTGGAAATTCAAATCGATACCAACGGTTCTCCCCATCGATTACATATAGGAAATAAATTGTAGGACTCTCTGGGAAATAAGAAATTTTAACTTTTTCTTCCGATCCTGAAATTATAGGCACAGGAAGAGAATCATAAATTTTTAAAAATTCATTTATTTCTGTCATAGACAACTCATATTGATCAATTGATTTCATAAAATTCTTTGCAGCTTCTTCACCGTTCTTTATTACAGACCGTAATTGACTAAACTCCGGTTTTGTCAATGTTATCATAATAGGCGGTTCCTGATGATTTTCACTATTATTCGTCGTTGTATTATTTTCCGATATATTAGAACCGCAAGACACCAATAGTAATAAGCACATTGTTATCATAATTACAAATTTAATTTTTCTCATATACTCCTCCTTTTAGTGATGATTAGACAAATGATGTAGTATGGCGAATTGTCATAACAACGGTATGTGAATAATCAGAAGAATTTGAACTTGGATTTCCATTTAGCAGATGACCGGACCATATAATTCTCGACAGCCGATTGGTTCCATTACCAAAGCGAGAAATAATATCATTTCTAACGGCATCGTCAGTTAAATGAATAGGATAATGATTGCATCCATTGGTTAAATTTCCGGATGTCACCGTTCCCTTACAACTATCTGCACAAGAATAGCAATAGCACATAAATAAAAAAACTTATAGGATACCATAGCAAAGAAGCGGCTATCAGATGATAGCCACCTCTCCTCCTATTTTGTCATGATTTCACTTTATAGCATTCTACTACTTTCATCTCATCATCCCATAAAACACGGTATATGGAACTGTCATTGCTGCTAAAATCAAGAGACCGCATCCCCGAAGTAGAACTTCCAATAGGCATCCCAATCAGTTCAACTACTTCATAAACAGACATTCCTGGAACAATACGATCAAAGTCTTGGACAAAGTAATTTGAGCTAAAATCATATTGTTCCTTTTTTACGACTCCTTGCATATCCGAAGAAAATTCAACAACAATGGATTGGTCGCTTTTTTCTTCGATAAATGCATAATTCATATAATAAAAACTTTTTTCAGATTCATTTAATTCCCTGAATTCATTGTATGTCATGCCAACTCGAATTTGAGAAAAAATGTCCTTACTTCCCAGTGAACAAGATGATAACATTAACAATACGACAATTCCGAAACAAATACTTATTTTTCGCAAACTTAACCTCCCAATCTTCAGTATTTACTCAACACTGCAATCTTCAACTACAAAATGACCGTTCTGGTTTACATATTCAACAATTAACGATTTCCCTCCTTTTAATTCGTACTCCACTACCATTACCCCGAAAGTTAATACTCGTTGTGGTAATCCTATAATATCTGTTACATCAGAATACGTCATATTTTTTTCAATCTGTAAGGCAGAATTGACTTCAGGAAGATCCGCTTTGAATTTATCCAACATAAGTTGATCATATAACGCAACACTTCTTCCATTTGAATAAAAATTATTTAGAGGAGTTATTCTGAAAAATCCTACAAATATAGAGTAGTCTGCATAAGGATATGTTCTGTCAGCTGTTTCTGGATCAAAAATTACATTACCTGAAGCGTCTTCATCAATTACATTTCCACTACCAGGTTTATGAGACCATGTGCCATCTGGATTCTCTCTATACCAATGATAATCGACGCCTGGAGCTATAACTAAGGCTACTTTATACGAACCTGCCGCGCATTTATCATTTTTATTAACACGCTCAAATATAAAGTTAAGTGAAGTAGAATCACTTCGTACATACTGCTCTACACGTTCTGCCGTTAAATTTTCTCTCGTTAAGCTGTATCCTGAAGCTTCACCGGGCTGCATAAACCATAAATTATTGGTTTTTGGATAAACCTGATTGTTTAAAGAATAAGCATAACAGTTTGTGGAATAAACTACAGGAGAATAATTCCACAAGTATGTATTATATGGCACCTCATAACCAGAAGTAGGAAGAATTATATTAATATTCCAAATCCAAACCCAAGGAGCATTATCATAAGTGATATGTATTCGAACAGGACCAGCTTTCAATGCTTTAAAATATCCGATACTTTCCCCAATTGTTGCAATATCTGTGGAGTTATTGTTCATGTCAGTGACACTAAATTTAACGGGACCATTTCTTCCTATCGTTGAACTATACATAACAGCAGTATAATAAAATTCGCTTCCGCAATTTACAGTTGGGCTATAGTTTACCAAAGCTACACCATCCAATGCCCTTTCGTAGCACAGACATACCGGCACAGACGATTATCTTCATTGGCTTTCACCTCCTTTTCAACTTTATATTACATATACATTTTAGCATATTTTTCATTTTTTGTCAATTTAATTTCATTTACACTTGAATAATTTCAGCATTTAATACAATACAATAGGCAATTTACCAACACATTGTCTTGTTTATTTGTTCATATTAAATAAAAACATATTTTAAGAAATGATCGTGGTATTTCTGTATTAAGAATAACTTAGAGTCAACTTGGAAAAATGCAAGTTCCATGACACCAGCATGCTTAGCTTAATAATTTTACGTTTTATTCGTTGTCGCTTACGAATCCGAGGATGGGATCCGTAAAATATCCGAAAAATATCTACGATTCCGAATTTTCAAAAACAGCCTTAGAAAACAAAAAAGTCCGATAAAATCGGACTTTTTTCGGGCAATATCCTTTTTTGTTGCCCTATAATGGCAGGGGCAGTAGGATTCGAACCCACGACAAACGGTTTTGGAGACCGCTGCTCTACCAGCTGAACTATACCCCTATTTATTACGGCGGACAAGCTTTTGGTGGGCCTTTAGGGACTCGAACCCCAGACCGACCGGTTATGAGCCGGTTGCTCTAACCAACTGAGCTAAAGGCCCTCACGGATTCTTGCCGCAGTCGCAGAAAATATTGTATCACGGCAAATTCTTTTTGTCAATATTTTTTTCGGTTTTCTCCGATTATTTTTCGCCCTTGACTTTTTCAGAATCTGCTGATAAAATATCAGAGAAAGTTCAAAAAAAGGAACATAACAGATATGCGCAGACATTATATCCTGAAAATCGTTCAAACCGCGATGATGACGGCGATTCTTGCCGTGCTCGCTCAAATCGCCATTCCCACGCCGTGGAATGTTCCCTTTACGCTGCAAACCTTCGGTGTAGCGCTTTGCGCCTATTTTCTCGGACCTTGGTACGGAACGGCCTCCATCCTCGTATATATCGCGCTCGGCGCGGTCGGAGCGCCGGTCTTTTCCGGACTGAAAGGCTCCGTCGGTGCACTTGTCGGCATGACCGGCGGCTATATATTCGGTTTTATTTTGATGGTTCTGCTCTGCGGGCTTGTGTGGAAAACGAAAAACATCCCGGCTATCATTTTGTCTTCCGCCGCCGGACTTCTGCTCTGTCATCTCCTCGGCGCGATATGGTTTTCCATCGTCGGCGATACTACGATTTGGTACGCGCTTTCCGTCGCCTCCCTTCCGTACCTTCTCAAAGACGTCGTTTCCGTTGTCGGCGCTTATTTTCTTGCCAAAAAACTCCGAAAGCATATCCACGATTAAAATGCTGCCGCGACAAAATTATCTTGACACAACGTCCTACAAGGCGTATAATGCTTTTGATTATGTTCAGAATCCCTTTCTGAAAGACAGATAACCATGTCCCTTAGAAACTGTCCTATATGACAGCAGTCACAGCAAAGCAATCGATCCACGACGGAAAGGATAAAAGTTAATATGAGAGCAGACGGAAAAAGAGTCAAAAATGTAGATCCGATGTATACGTTGGCGCCGTATTTTATGCGCACCCGTTCCGATGCGCAGAATGCGATTACCGTTACCGTTCCTTACGAAAACGTGCATAGTTATGTTATCGACGCAAGAAAGAAAGGCTTTCGTGTCAGCCACCTGACAGTCGTTATGGCGGCACTGGTGCGTACCTTTTCACAATTCCCGCAGCTGAACCGTTTTGTCGTCAACAGCAAAATTTACGCGCATAACGAGCTGAAAATCGCGATGGTCGTTCTTCGCCCCTCCGACAATAACCCTTCCATGAGCAAAATGAAATTCGATTTATACGACACCATATACGATGTAAATGATAAAATCGAAGCTTTCATCGCGGAAAACAATAAATCCTCAAGCAGTACCAGTACGGATAAGCTTTTCAGCGTACTCCTCAACTGCGGTCCCCTGATGCGCTTTATTCTCTGGCTCCTGCGCCTTCTTGACCGGCACGGCTGGCTTCCGAAGTTTGTCACCGACCTCAGTCCCTTTCATGGAAGCGCGGTGTTCACCAATCTCGCCAGCATCCGCACCAATCACATTTATCATCATGTATATGACTTCGGCACAATGGGCATGGTCATCGCGATGGGCAACAACATCGATACGCCGAAAACAAAAGCCGGCAATATCGTGATGGAAAAAGAAATTCCCTTCGGCATCGTGATGGACGAGCGCATCGCAGACGGTCATTATTACGCCACTGCGTTCGCAGCTATGGAAAAATATCTGAGAGATCCCTCCGTTTTGGAGCAGCCGCCGGAGACGGTCAACGTCGATTTCGAGTTTGAAACCCTGTCCGAACGCTTTAAAACCGAGAAAACCAAGCAAAAAGAAGCCAAAAAAGCGGAAAAAGCGAGAAAAAAAGCCGAGAAAAAGGCTTGTAAAAATCAACCATAAAAACCGCGGTCTATGTTCATACCAAAAACACATAGGACGGACAGATTCAAGCTGTCCGTCCTTTTTCTCGGCAACATCCGCTGTTCACTCACCTCTTTGATAATATATCGCAAATATGCAAAAAATAAAATTATCGTTTTTGAACCTTTCGATCCCTTTTTTCATCTATATAGGCGAAATCAATTTCAAATTCAATTTGCGAGGAGGTGAGAATATGGATGATTTTTCACGTTTTCTTCATGAATGCTATGGCGCTTTGGAACGGTTTGTAAAATTCAAAGTGGAAAACAAAACCGATGCGGAAGATATCATACAGGATACCTGTCTTGCAGCTTACACGAATTTTGAATCCCTGATCAACAAAATGTCCTTCAAAGCGTGGATCATCAGCATTGCGAGAAACAAATGCAGCGAATATTACCGTAAAAAAGCTGCACAGATGGATATTCCGTTGGAGACTTTGTCGGAATCTGTTCTGACAAAGGGGATTCACGGTATCACGGAAACAACGGCTGTCAGAGAAACGCTGGAATTGCTAAACGATAAGGATAAACAAATCCTATTTTTGTATTATTTCAAAAGCATGCCGCAAAACGAGATCGCCCACAGACCGGGACTTCCGGTCGGAACCGTCAAAAGCAGACTGTATCATGCAAAGCAGAACTTCAAAGAAAAATATCCGTATTCACCGAAAACGAAAGGAGATCACAATATGAAAACAATGCCTGCTGTCATGCCCGAATATAGGATAACAAAATCTGAGGAAAAACCGTTTTCTGTCAGATGGGAAGAAGTCATGGGCTGGTTTATCGTACCAAAGCTCGGAGAAAAGCTCTCGTGGGCCATGTATGAGTTTCCGTCGCGTAGGCGCACTGAAATGTGTCAGATGGAAGTGGTCGGCAAAGCGGAAATTCATGGAATCGAGGGAGTCGAAATCGTTTCAACAGAATATGAACCTATGGAATATAACAGTGCCGGCGGACAAAAAGAAGCGGAACGGCATTTTATCGCGCAGCTTACCGATACCCATTGCAGACTTCTTGCCGAAAGTCACACCGAAAGCGGAATCAAAAAATATTACACTTTCCTTGACGGAAATGATTTTCTTGCCAATTGGGGCTTCGGAGAGGACAACTGCGGAAACGAAGTAAACATTGTTCCGAAAGGAGAGATCATGCGGGACGAAAACGTCTTGACGACTGTCGAGAAGCCGTTTCTCCTCGATGTTGTCGGCAGATATACGGTAACGATCGGAGGGAAAAAATACGATACCGTTTGTGTTGTGGATTTTGGTTCCTATCAATCCGGCGCTGTTTCGGAACAGTTTATTGATCGTCATGGAAAAACGGTTCTTTGGCGCAGATTCAACCGGAATGACTGGGCATTTCACCGTTATCAGCAAAAATGGACCGATAGGCTTCCCGATAATGAGCGACTGAGCGTAAATGGCGAAACCTATGTCCACTGGTATGATTGCATTACGGATTATATCCTTTGACGCAAAATCCCGCAGATCATAACTTGGTCTGCGGGATTTATTCCATCTTAAAATTACGGTGATGCGACTGCGGCCGCCTTTACAGACAGTCAAGCCCCATCGGCTTTTTATACCGACTCACAAGTATGTGCAGCAGTACGCCGAGCACACCGCAGGTCACAACCTCTCCGATTCCGACCGTCAGCATAAGATACGGAATCATATCCTCGACGCCGTATGCATATTTCAGTACAAACGGCACAATCAGGGTGTTCGCCAAAATCGGCGGGATTACCGCAAGATACTTGTTGCGGCGCAGAAGATAGGTACCGACAGCGCCGATCAGCGTCGCGATGGGGCCGAATAAGATATCCCAAAAAACGCAGCCCGTCAGAATGTTGGACAGCAGACAGCCGATATACAGTCCCGGAATCGCCGCCGGCGTAAAGCACGCCATAATGCAGAGTGCCTCGGAAAGCCGGAACTGGATCACCCCGCTTGCAAGCCCCAACAGGGAGGCAAGATAGGTCAGCAGGACGTACAGAGCGGCGATGATCGCGCCCCATGTCAAGTAACGAATGCTCTTGTTTTCCATAATTTTGATTCTCCTTAGTTTTGTTTTAAGTGAGGATGGTTACGAACTCACTGCGGGCTATTATATCACAAATTCAAGAAAATGCAAGAGAAATATCCAAAGAAAAAGACGTCCATGACGTCTTTTTCTTTTAGGTCATTTTGTGAGCAAAAGCCCTTGCTTATCCTTTGCTTTCCCGCAAAGCATGACGATGAAGTCGACTATGGTGCCGATTCCGAGAATACCGCCGGTCAGAAGCCACAGAATTCCCGTGCCGATCTTCCCCATGTAAAATCTGTGAATCCCAAGACGCCCAAGAAAAAACACAGAAGTGCCGCCGTCGTTTTTGATTTTTCGGGCATGTCTTTATCCCCTTTCCGCCATTTAATAACAAATTGTTACTATGATGTCAAGAAGAAATTTGATAAATTTTCGGGAAAGGAGAATCGAAGCATGGTGGGGCTGAGGGGTCTGCGGGAAATCCGGCGAAAAAAGGGATACAGCCAGTTAAAAGCGGCGATGGAGCTTTGCATCAGCCGCGAGGCGCTGTCCTATTATGAAAACGGAAAAAGAAGCCCTGACATCGATATGCTCATAAAGCTCTCCGAATATTTTCATGTATCCATCGATTATCTGATTACGGGAAAAGAA
Source organism: uncultured Eubacteriales bacterium (assembly GCA_934446365.1). GTDB lineage: Bacteria > Bacillota > Clostridia > Oscillospirales > CAG-272 > QALR01. Next base: position 524,360 of record CAKSDZ010000001.1, read on the forward strand.
TTTCAGCAAAAATAAAGGAGCGGAAGTTTCCGCTCCTTTTTCAGTATTGCCCGACTTTGGATAAAGTCAATCCTCATCGGCCGTCTCTGTTGTTTCTCTTTCTTTTTTCCGCACAACCGTGCTCTCGATTCTGTGATCCTCCACCGAAACGACCTGTATTTTCAGGTCATCGGTTTCAAGTTCAAGGGTCGTGCCGTCGTCCGGCACGGCGCCGAGAAGGCCGAAGATATAGCCGCCGAAAGTGTCGCATTCCTCCGCATCAAATGAAAGCTCCAGCTCCTCGCCGACCTTTTCAAGCGACGCGGCACCGGCAATACGCCACTCATTCTCACCGAGCTTTTCAATCTCCAAGGAATATTCCTCATCCTTATCGACAAGGTCGCCTACCAAAAGTTCAAGAAGATCGTGCATGGTCACGACACCGCTCATGCCGCCGTATTCGTCAATGACGATGGCAAAATAGTTGCGGGTCTCCTTCATATTTTGGAAAAGCACATCGGCTTTCATATTTTCCGGGACGAAATACGGCTTTTCCGCCGCCGCGCGGATAACCGCTTCGGGCGTCGAATTGTCCGTTCTGAAAAATTTCTTGATGTTCAAAACGCCGATAACGTCGTCGGTATCCTCGCCGCAGATCGGATAGAAGCTGTGGCGGGTTTCGGCAATCGTTTTTTTCCACTCGGAAAGCGGGTCCTCTTTATAAAGAATGGTGACATCGCGTCTGTGCGTGCATATTTCGGAAATCGAAATATCGTCGAATTCAAATACATTCTGAATCATTTCGTTTTCCATGCTGTCGATGGTGCCCCGCTCGCTTCCGGTATCGAGCATCATACGGATTTCCTCCTCGGTCACGGCATCCCCTTGCTCATTAGGGTCGATATGGAAAAGCCGGAGCAGTCCGTTTGTCGATTTCGTCAAAATCCAGACAAACGGTGCAAATACGCAGGAGACGAATTTCAGCGTGCCGGACATACCGAGCGCCATTTTCTCTGCGTTCTTCATCGCAAGCCGCTTTGGCACCAGCTCGCCGAAAACGATGCTGAAATACGAGAGAATCAGTGTAATGACAAACACGCAGATGGAATTCAGCGTGCTCTCGGAAATGCCGACACCAAGCCCGACAAGCCATTTTACAAGCGGATCTGCGAAATTATCCGCGGCATATGCGCTTCCGAGAAGTCCCGCAAGTGTGATTGCCACTTGGATCGTCGAAAGAAATTTAGACGGATTTTTGGTCAGAGAAAGCAGCCTCTTCGCTTTTTTATCGCCCTCCTCCGACAGCTTTTCAAGCTTTGCTTCATTGGTTGAAATGACCGCGATTTCCGCACTGGCAAAAACCGCGTTTAAAAAAATAAGTACGATCTGTAATATAATTGCGCCTATCATGGTTCTCCTCTGTTTCCTATTCAGTAGTTCTCACTGTTAGTTTCATTGTAATTTTATAAAAATATGCAAAAAGGCACAGCCTATGCCGCCAGACGGTCATAGGCTATGCCCCATTCTCTATAAAATTAAATGAAATGTATGTACAGCAAAGTAGTTGTCGTCGTCGTCCGTACTGCCGCCGTCATCCATTCCCTTTCACTCTCCTTCAAAATTGTTTTGGATGTATCATATCATAAAAACGGTGCGATGTCAAGACAGAGCACCGATTATTTATATTTTATTTATAGATTCTTCACATTATGCCGCCTCCCCGCAAGCCATACAAAAAATTCATAATTTCCGCGCTGAAAATCCTGAAAACAGGTTGAATTTATGGGAAATCTATGATAAGATAAGTAAGAAATATCGTTTATTCAAAGCAAAATCAAGAGATGCCCCGGCATCCGCCAATCGAAAGGCCGGCGAACTTCCCGCCGGAAAAGGTACCTCGGTTTGGAATTTGAATTTACTTGGTTTATCGAACAGCTCCTCTCAAATCCCGTGCTGTGCATCACGACGCTCCTCACCTTAGGCGTCATCTTTGTCAACGGCTGGACGGACGCGCCAAACGCCATTGCGACCTGTGTTGCCACGAGGGCGATGCCGCCCCGTGCGGCGGTCCTCATGTCCGCCGTATTCAATTTCCTCGGCGTTTTCGTCATGACGCTCCTCAACTCCACGGTAGCCATGACCATCAAAAATATGGTCGATTTCAACGGAAACAGCAAGGAGGCGACGACCGCGCTCTGCGCCGCGCTTTTCGCCATCATCGTTTGGGCGACGCTCGCGTGGTACTTTGGGATCCCCACGAGTGAAAGCCATGCGCTGATTGCCGGTCTTTCCGGCGCCGCCATCGCTTTTCACGGCAATTTCGACGGCATCAACGGCGGCGAATGGGTCAAGGTAATCTATGGACTCGTGCTTTCCACCGTCCTCGGCTTTTGCAGCGGCTTTCTCTTCACCAAGCTCACCGAGGCGATCTTCCGAAAGACCGACCGGAGAAAAAACACAGGCTTCTTCAAGGGAGCGCAGATTTTCGGCGGCGCCGCCATGTCATTTATGCACGGTGCGCAGGACGGGCAGAAGTTTATGGGCGTTATGATCCTCAGCGTCTTTCTCGCCAACGGCAGCGACACGACCGGAGACGTCGCCCTGCCGATCTGGATGATGGTGATCTGTTCGGTCATTATGGCGCTCGGCACCTCGCTCGGCGGCTACAAAATTATCAAATCCGTCGGCATGGATATGGTCAAGCTTGAAAGCTATCAGGGCTTTTCCGCGGATATCGCAGGCGCTTTCTGCCTCTTGCTGTCCTCCGTTTTCGGCATCCCCGTCAGCACGACACATACCAAGACGACCGCGATCATGGGTGTCGGCGCAACCAAGCGGCTTTCCGCCATCAATTTCGGCGTCGTGAAGGATATGGTGCTCACATGGGTGCTCACTTTCCCCGGCTGCGGCCTTATCAGTTTCCTTATGGCAAAACTTTTCATGGCAATTTTTTAAATTTTCTCATATCCTGATTTGACGAGCTTTCTTTTCAACATAGACTTTTGAAAGAAATCCAATATTCCGATTTTCATCCAAAACTTTTTCGGAGGTACAAGCCATGTCTTCCAAAAGCGATTCCTATTATTTTAACACCTTTGCGGAGTGCGCCTCGCTCGCCTGCGAGGCGGCGGAGGTGCTCCATTCCGTGCTTACAAAATTCAAGTCCGAGGAAATCGACGACATCATGCGGGAGCTCCACGAGGTCGAGCACAAGGCGGACGAAAAAAAGCACGATATGCTTTCCGCCCTTTTAAAAGCGTTCATCACGCCGATCGAACGCGACGACATCATGAATCTCAGTCAGGCGATCGACGATATCACCGATTCCGTCGAGGACGTCGTCATTCAGATCAATATGGATCAGGTCAAGTCCATCCGTCCGGACAGCATCGAGTTTTCGGAGCTGCTCATCCGCTGCTGCCAGAAAGTAAAGGAGCTGCTTGACGAGTTCCGCAATTTCAAGAAATCCAAAACCATCAAGGATGTCATCATCGAAATCAATCGCCTTGAAGAAGAGGGCGACGCACTCTATATCTCCGTGATGAAAAATCTTCACGCGACAAGCCGCGATCCCATCGAAATCATCGTGTGGCGCGACATTTACAAGGCGTTTGAAAACGTCTGCGACTACTGTGAGGATGTCGCCAATATCGTGGAGGGCATCGTAATCGGCAACCTATAAAAATCCGGACAGGAAAGGAGCATACGCGAATTGAAACCCCAATGGAACAAAAAATATACGACAATCGCGGTATATACCGCCATTGTTCTCATTCTCGGCGTTCTCTGCGTATTCTTCTTTCTGAAATTCGATCAAATCGGAAATGCGATTTCCGGACTGCTCAAAATCTGTGCGCCGATCATTTACGGCGCTTTCATCGCCTACATTCTGAATCCCTTGATGAAAGTCTATGAGGAAAAGGTCTTTCGCGGCGGAAAAAACGGCAGCGGCCTTTCAAGAACCGCTCGCAGAGTTCTCTCCGTCACTGCAACCATGCTCACGTTTTTCATTTTCCTTGCCCTGTTCATTTGGATGATCGCTCCGCAGCTCGCCGCAAGCATCAAGGATCTTGTCGCTAAGCTCCCCACTTATCTCGCCTCATTGCAGGAGATCGCCGACTCCATTGCGGAAAACGGCGGCATTTTCGCCGAAGCAATCGACACGCTTTTAAAATATGTCAACGACTTTATCGACAGCTCCTATGACCTGCTTTCGGAGCTGCTCCCCAAAATGACGGAAAAGCTCCAGTCCGTCGCCGCAGCCGTTCTCGATATTGTGCTCGGCGTCGTTTTCGCCGTCTATTTTCTCTGCGCAAAGGAACGCATTTCTTCTCAAACCAAAAAGATTGCACGTGCGGTTTTCAGTGAAAAGCATTATCGTTCGATAAGCGAGGTCATCACGCTGACGGACAAAACCTTCGGCAGGTATTTTACCGGCGCGATTCTCGATTCCATTCTCGTCGGCCTCGTATGCTTTATCATGATGCAGATCCTCGGCATGCCCTATTCTCCGCTGATCAGCGTTTTTGTCGGCGTCACCAATATCATTCCCTTTTTCGGCCCGTTCATCGGCGCCGCGCCGAGCGCGGTAATTCTGTTTGTTTACAAGCCGATTTTGGCCGTATATTTCATCATCATGATTTTGGTTCTCCAACAGATCGACGGCAATATCATTGCGCCGAGAATCCACGGCACCTCTACGGGACTGGCGCCGGTTTGGGTCATCGTTTCCATCACGATCATGTCCGGGCTTTTCGGAATTGTCGGCATGTTCATCGGCGTTCCCGTATTCTCCGTTATCTATGTTTTGGTGAAAAGAAAAATCGAGGCAAGGCTCGTCAAAAAGGAGCTGGCGGTCGATACGCTCTCCTATATGAGTGAGACCGACCGCAGACTCTACGAACCGAAGCCGGACGACGGCAGAACTTTCAAGGAAAAGCTTTCGGATCTCGCCGGCAAATTCCGCAAAAAAGGTTCAAAGACTCCCAAAGAGAAAAAATCAAAGGAGAAAAAGAAATAGGCAGCTTTTCCGCAAGGCATGATTTTTCCTTTCAAAAAATGCCATTTTTTATATGCTCTGAGCGACTTCTTAATCACGGCCTTTCTCATGGTTAGCGAAGCGAATGCTTAGAGCATTTTTCACATACAAATGCCCTTGCCGGAGCCAATGTTACATATGTGAATTTTCATACGCCCGCCGGATTTCCTCCGGCATATCCTCCGGTTTCATGCGGCTCAGTCGTTCCTCGTTTCCATCCTTCATGGCTTCCTCATAATACCAGCATTTGAATTTCAGCATATCCAGTACACGGTTCATTCGCTCCATTTCCAATTCCACAGCCGCTTTCTGCTTGACAAACAGCGCCAGTCTCTGCGGATAGGTCTCGCTTCCCTGTGCGCACCACTCCATAAAAAGCTTAATGTCTTTGATTTCCAAACCGGATTTTTTCAGACATTCAATGATTCGTATGGCATCAATCTCCTTTCCACCGAATCTGCGAATACCGGAAGTCCGCTGTATACCGGGAAACAGCCCCTCTTTGTCATAATACCGCAGGGTGGAGATCGGCAAACCAAACATTTCAGACACTTGACCAATCGTATACATGCTTTTTTTCTCCAAATTTTTAAAAATTTTGAAATATGGACTTGACCTAAAGTTGGGTTTAGGTATTATAATCATTTTATCAAACAGGGACAGAAATGTCAAATAAGCCTCGGGAAATTCCGAAATACCTAAAAATCTTTTATTATCAGTGCAAATCCAAGAGAGCATGGCAATTTCGCGGATATATCGGACGCTTTTTTGCCGATGCAGGGGAAGCTGCAAAAACAAAGGATTTCCCACATGACAAGAGGCTATGATATGAAAAAATCAATTTATGGAGGATATAAATCATGTTAGGAAATTTTGCTTACTGTAACCCTACAAAAATTTATTTTGGTGAGGACTCGCTGAATTATTTGAATACGGAGCTCCCAAAGTACGGAAACAACGCCGTATTGATTTACGGCGGCGGTTCCATTAAGAAAAATGGAATTTATGACGCAGTAATGGAAATTTTGAAGAAGAACGGAAAAAATGTTGCGGAAATCTCCGGTGTCATGCCCAATCCAACGCTCGCCAAGCTGTATGAAGGGATTGAAACCGCAAGAAATCACAAGGCCGATCTGCTTCTTGCCGTGGGCGGCGGCTCTGTCTGCGATTATGCAAAAGCGGTATCGGTATCGGTGAACTGCCGGGAAGATCCGTGGGAGAAATATTATCTGCGGTTTGAAGAACCGGACTGCAAGCTGATTCCCGTAGGCTGTGTCCTGACGATGGCAGGCACCGGATCCGAAATGAATGCCGGTGCGGTCATTACCAATCAGGAGACAAAGCAGAAAATCGGGCATGTCTTTGCAAGCGAAGATGTTATGCCGAGATTTTCCATCCTGAATCCTAAATTTACACTGACATTGCCGCATTATCAGATGGTTTCCGGTATTTATGATATTTTCAATCATATTTGCGAGCAGTATTTTTCCGGCGAAGACGACAATACCAGCGATTATATCAGCGAAGGGTTAATGCGTTCCCTGCTTCATTCCAGCCGCATCGCAAACAAGGACCCGCAGAATTACGAAGCAAGAAGCAACATCATGTGGACGGCCACATGGGCGCTGAATACGCTTGTTTCCAGAGGCAAGGCGACAGACTGGATGGTACACATGCTGGGACAGGCGGTCGGCGGACATACCAACGCCACGCATGGAATGACGCTTTCGGCTGTTTCGCTGCCCTATTACCGCTATATCATGCCGTATGGTCTTGCCAAATTCAAACGCTTCGCAATCCACGTATGGGGCGTAAATCCGGAAGGAAAAAGCGATCGACAAATTGCAGAGGAGGGACTTTCGGCAATGGAAAGCTGGATGAAAGAGCTGGGGCTTGTTATGAATATTACAGAGCTTGGCGCTACCGAAGATATGATCGAAGAGATTGCAGATGTGACTGCTGTGCTGCCGGGAGGCTATAAGCTTCTCCGGCGCGAGGAAATTATCCGCATTTTGAAAGAAAGCTTGTAATCAAAAAATCCCTGCCGAAAGACCGGCAGGGATTTTTTGCTTTTTGACATCATTCCGATAAAATAATTTTAAAACAGAAGTAAATTTTATGGGTTTCCCTCTTGACAGCATCGCGTGGAAATGATAAAATTAAGAAACGAATAAGGGAGTAATCGACGCATGTCGTAATAAAGTCAACACCTTGAGTCGGGAGCACTTTCCTCCTGCTCTGGCTTTATTTGAAACGATGAGACTTATCTGTGACCGGCAGATAAGTCCTTTTTGATTATTAGGGATAAAATCAGAAAGGAACTGCCGTCAAAAAACAATCTCAAAGGAGTAGTTTTCAAATGAAAGAGTATCTGAAAAGCTCGGCCGACGTGATGGCAGAGCTCTCCACCACCCCCGACGGACTGACGGAGACCGATGCGGCAGCAAAACTTGCGCAAAACGGCAAGAACAAGCTTGTCGAGGGCAAGAAGGAATCGCTTCTGCACCGGTTTTTCAAGCAGCTTGCGGAGCCTATGACGATCATCCTGATTGTCGCTGCCGTGATTTCCGGCGTTATGGCGGTCATGGAAAATGAGTTTCCGGCGGATGTCATCATCATCATGGCGGTCGTCGTCATCAACGCGGTGCTCGGCGTGGTTCAGGAAAGCAAGGCGGAAAAGGCAATCGAAGCCCTCCAAGAAATTGCCGCCGCGACCTCCAAGGTCATCCGCGGCGGACATCAGATGACCGTGAAAAGCGAGGAGCTCGTCACGGGTGATATCATCGTTCTCGAAGCGGGAGACGCGGTTCCCGCGGATGCGCGCATCATCGAATGTGCCAGCATGAAAATCGAGGAGGCCGCGCTGACGGGCGAATCCGTGCCGGTCACCAAAACCGATAAGACGCTCGACGCCGGACAAAACGGCGACGTCGCTCTCGGCGACCGGAAGAACATGGTGTTCATGGGCAGCACCGTCGTTTATGGACGAGGAAAAGCGGTCGTGACGGCGACCGGCATGGATACCGAAATGGGCAAAATCGCCGACGCGCTTGCAAAGGCGGAGGAAGGCAAGACGCCGCTCCAACAGAAGCTCGGACAGCTCAGCAAAATCCTCACGTATCTTGTCGTCGGCATCTGCGTTGTCATCTTCGCCATCAATCTCATCCGTTCTCTCGCCGTCGGCGACGGACTTTCCGTCGATATCGTCCTGAATACGTTTATGGTTGCCGTTTCCCTTGCGGTCGCCGCCATACCGGAGGGACTTGCGACGGTCGTCACGATCGTGCTCTCCATCGGCGTCACCAACATGTCGAAGCGCAACGCAATCATCCGCAAGCTGACCGCAGTCGAAACGCTCGGATGTACGCAAATCATCTGCTCCGACAAAACCGGCACGCTGACGCAAAATAAAATGACGGTCGTCGATCATTACGGCGACAACGAAAATCTCCTTGCCACCGCGATGTCGCTCTGCTCCGATGCGGAGCTTGATACGGAAGCGGGCGAGGCGGTCGGCGAACCGACCGAATGTGCGCTTGTCAATTATGCGGCAAAGCTCGGACTTGACAAGAACACGCAAAAAACGGAATTTTTGAGAATCGGAGAGGTTCCTTTCGATTCCATGCGGAAAATGATGTCCACCGTTCACAAGACGGAAAACGGCGGCATCATACAGTTCACCAAGGGCGCGCCGGATGAAATTCTGAAACGCTGCACCAAGGCGCTCGTGAACGGCACGGCTGTTCCGCTGACCCCGGAGCTTCGCGCCGAAATTCTCGCCGCAAACAAAGCGATGGCGGATAAAGCGCTGCGCGTTCTCGCCGCCGCGATGAAAAAGCTCTCGGAGGCGCCCGCCGTCTATGAATCGGAAGCGATTGAAAACGAGCTTTGCTTCATCGGACTTTGCGGCATGATCGACCCCGTCCGTCCCGAGGTAAGGCCCGCCATCGACGAATGCCGCTCGGCCGGTATCCGCCCCATCATGATTACCGGCGACCATAAGGATACCGCCGTCGCGATTGCCATGCAGCTCGGCATCATCCAAAGCGCGGAGGAAGCGATCACCGGTGCGCAGCTTGATGAAATCTCCGATGAGGATTTTGAATCCGCCGTCGAAAAATATTCCGTTTACGCGCGCGTCCAGCCGGAACATAAAACCCGCATCGTCAACGCATGGCGCAAAAAAGGCAAAGTCACTGCGATGACGGGCGACGGCGTCAACGACGCGCCTTCCATCAAAAACGCCGATATCGGCGTCGGCATGGGCATCACGGGCACCGACGTCACCAAGAATGTCGCCGATATGATTCTGACGGACGACAACTTCGCCACCATCGTCTCGGCGGTCGGCGAAGGCAGACGGATCTATGACAACATCCGCAAGGCGATTCAGTTCCTGCTCGCCTCCAATCTGTCGGAGGTGCTCTCGATCTTTCTCGCAACGCTGTTCGGTTTCTCCATCTTCCAGCCGGTGCACCTGCTGTGGATTAACCTAATCACCGACTGCTTCCCCGCCTTGGCGCTCGGCATGGAAAAGCCGGAAGCGGACATCATGCGGCGTTCGCCGAGAGACTCGAAAGAGGGCGTCTTTGCGGGCGGTATGGGCTTTGCCATCGCCTATCAGGGACTTCTTGTGACGCTCATCACGCTCGCCTCCTATTTCATCGGCAAATATGTGCTGTTTGAACAGCATGCGGCGGCAGGCGTTCCGCTGGACTATGACGCCGCAGGACTCGGCACCTCTATGGCGTTTCTCACGCTCTCGATGGCGGAGATCTGTCATTCGTTCAATATGCGCTCGCTCCACGGCTCCCTTTTCAAAATGAAAAAGCAAAATCTGTGGCTTTGGGGAGCCGCCGCGCTTTCCCTTGTCATGACGACCGTCGTCATCGAGGTTCCGTTCCTCGCGAATGCGTTCGACCTTGCAAGGCTTGACCTTACGGAATACGCCGTCGCTCTTGGACTTGCGATTTCGATCATTCCGATTGTGGAAATCATCAAAATTTTCACCCGCATGAACGACAAAAAACGCGCGCAGAAAAAATAAAATTCAGAAAACAAAAGAGCGTCTTCGGACGCTCTTTTACCATTTATAGGCCATCATAACGGTATCAGCCCTGCAACAAACGCAAATTTCCCTGTTTTTCTGCGTTTTTACCGTATTTATTTGCTTTTTTGAAGATTTCGTGCTATAATGTAATAATTCATATGAGAAAAAGAGGTGCCTATGACCTTACAGCTTGTCGCCACCTGTCTTTTCGGACTGGAACACCTGCTCGGCGAAGAAATCGATGCACTCGGATACAAAAGGCTTTCCACCATCGACGGCAGAATTATTTTTGAGGGAGATGAAGCCGCCGTCGCGCGCGCAAATCTGTGGCTTCGCACCGCGGAGCGCGTTTATATTCTCGTCGGCAGCTTTCATGCCGCCTCTTTCACAGAGCTTTTTGACGGTACGGCATCGCTCCCGTGGGAGGCTTTCATCCCGAAAAGCGGCGCGTTTCCCGTCAAGGGACATTCCGTCAAAAGCACGCTTTTCAGCATCCCCGACTGCCAAAAAATCGTCAAAAAAGCCGCAGCGACAAGACTTTCCGACGCTTATCACACCTCGTGGCTCCCTGAGACCGAAGAAAAATATCAGATCGAGTTTTTTATTCTGAAAGATGAAGCAAGCCTCATGATCGATACCTCCGGCACGGCGCTCCACAAGCGCGGATACCGTCCGCAAAGCGTTCCGGCACCGCTGCGCGAGACGCTCGCCGCCGCACTGGTAAAGCTCTCGCGTCCCCGCGAGGAGGTGCTGCTCCACGACCCGTTCTGCGGCTCCGCCACCATTCCGATTGAGGCCGCCATGATGATGACCAATACCGCGCCGGGCCTTTCACGCAGCTTTGCCGCTGAGGCTTTCGCGTTCCTGCCGGAATCCGTTTGGACGGCGGCGCGCGAGGAGGCAGCCGCACTTCGGAAGAGCGATACGAGCTTTGAGGCTTATGCCTCCGATATCGCTCCCGATGCCGTCAAAAACGCAAGGCTTTGTGCGAAAAATGCCGGCATGGCAAAGTATATTCGGATATATGAAGCCGATGCGCTCTCCATTGCAACGGGCGGCAGGCGCGGAACCATCGTTTGCAATCCGCCTTACGGCGAGCGGCTCGGCACGATAAAAGAAGCGGAAGCGCTGTACCGGCAAATGGGACGGCATTTCGCTACGCTCGATGCATGGCAGATTTATGTGCTGACATCGCACGAGGGCTTCGAGAAGCTCTACGGGCGAAAAGCGGACAAAGTGCGCAAGCTTTACAACGGCATGCTTCCCTGCTATTTCTATCAGTTTTTCAAAAAACAGAATCCCAAACCACCGGCACAAGGCTCGGAATCCATAAATCGCGGAGGCGTCAAATGAATATAAACATCAGAATCGCTCAGCTGACGGAATACGCCGTCAAAAACGGCCTCATCGGCGAAGAAGACCGTATTTTCGCGCACAACCGTCTCATCGAAGCGCTCGAACTTTCCGCTTATGAGGAGATCGAAGCTGCACAGGATGCCCCGCTTGAAGAAATCCTCGCGGATATCCTCGATTTTGCCAATGAAAACGGTCTGCTCTCCGACAACAGCGTCACGGTCCGCGATCTTTTCGACACCAAAATCATGGGACTGCTCACCCCGTTTCCCTCTGAGGTGATCCGGCGCTTCCGAGAGGTCTACCGGATTTCGCCGGAAGCTGCCACCGACTGGTACTATGCGTTTTCCCGCGCTACCGACTATATCCGCACCTATCGGATAAAGAAGGATCTGAAATGGACGGTCCCCTCCGTTTACGGGGACATCGACATCACCGTCAACCTTTCCAAGCCCGAAAAGGATCCGAAGGCAATCGCTGCGGCAAAGTCCGTGCCGCAGAGCGGCTATCCGAAATGTGCGCTGTGCGCCGAAACCGAGGGCTATGCCGGAAATCTGCATGCCGCCGCCCGTCAAAATCACCGCATCATTCCCCTGACGCTCGCAGGCGAAAAATGGTACTTCCAATATTCGCCGTACGTTTACTACAACGAACACTGCATCGTGCTTTCCTCCGAGCATTCTCCCATGAAAATCGACCGCGGCACCTTTGTGAGACTGCTTGACTTCGTGGAGCAGTTCCCGCATTATTTCATCGGCTCAAACGCAGACCTGCCGATCGTCGGCGGCTCCATTCTCACGCACAATCACTTTCAGGGCGGACGCTATACATTCGCCATGGAAAAGGCGACGGCAGAATTTGAAATCGCCTTTGCGGGATTCGAGGACATCAATGCCTGTGTCGTCAAATGGCCGCTGACCGTCATTCGGATAAACGGAGAAAGCAAAGAGCGCCTCATCGCACTTGCGGATAAAATCCTCCGTGCATGGAGGCTCTATACCGACGCCGACGCATTTATTTTCGCGCAAACCGACGGAGAGCCGCACAATACCATAACGCCGATCGCCAGACGCAGAAACGGGAATTATGAGCTTGATCTCGTCCTGCGCAACAACATCACGACGGCGGAGCATCCGCTTGGCGTTTTTCATCCGCACACGGAGCTGCACAACATCAAAAAGGAAAACATCGGTCTTATCGAGGTCATGGGACTCGCGGTTCTTCCCTCCCGCTTAAAATCGGAAATGGCGGCGCTCGAAAAAGCGATTCTCACAGGCGCCGATATCACGGCGGACGAAACCGTCGCCAAGCATGCGGCATGGCTGGAAGCTTTCCGGAATCGCTACGAATTTACACCGGAAAACACACAGGAAATCCTGCACCGCGAAATCGGAAAGACCTTCGTGCGCGTGCTGGAAGATGCCGGTGTGTACAAATGCACAAAGGAAGGCCGCGGGGCACTCCGCCGTTTTCTCTCCTTTGTCAATCGGCAATAAGCTCATGAGGATATAAGAATGAAAACAGAACGAACATTCCCGAAATTCACAGTTTCAAAAAAGGCGGAAGCGTCCCTGCGCGCCGGCCATCCGTGGATTTACGATACCGAAATCACGAACATATCCGGAGAGACACCGAACGGCTGTCTTGCGGACGCCGTATCCGCCAAGGGGACCTATCTCGGCACCGGTCTTTACAGCGAAAAGAGCAAAATCCGGCTCCGTATTCTCGCGGCCAACGCCAACGAAGCCTTTGGAGAAGCATTCTTCGAGCGCCGCCTGCGCTACGCCGTCGAATACCGAAAAACGGTTATGGGCGACGATTTTTCCTGCTGCCGGCTCATTTTCGGCGAAGCGGACGGACTGCCCGGCCTTACAGTAGACCGTTTTTCAAACATTCTTGTTGCACAGGTGCTCTCCTACGGAATTGACATTCGGAAAAACATGATTTTTTCTCTGTTATGGAAAATTATGCGAGAGCTTGGAGAAAAAATCGACGGCATTTATGAACGCAACGACGCGGCAATCCGCGCGCTCGAAGGGCTTCCGGAATACAAGGGGTGGGCAGAGGTCTGCGGCGATGCTCACCCGCAGTCCACGCAGACGGAAATCACGGAAAACGGCATTCGCTACACCGTCGATTTTGAAAACGGACAAAAAACGGGATTTTTCCTCGATCAGAAATACAATCGTCGAGAAATCGCGCGGCTTTCCCGCGGCAAAACGCTGCTCGACTGCTTTACGCATACGGGTTCGTTCGCGCTGAATGCCGCCATAGGCGGCGCCAAGGTCACCGCCGTCGATATTTCGGAAACCGCACTCGACATGGCAAGGCACAATGCCGCGCAAAACGGGCTTTCCGACAAAATCGAGTTTATCCGCGCGGATGTATTCGATTATCTGCGCCAGCTCCACGAAAAACGGGAAAAGCCGCACGATTTTATCCTTCTCGATCCGCCCGCCTTCACCAAAAGCCGCAAAACCGTCGGCAACGCGGCAAACGGCTATCGCGAGATCAATTCGCTCGCCATGCGGATCCTGCCGCGCGGCGGTTATCTTGCCACCTGCTCCTGCTCGCATTTCATGCGGGACGACCTGTTCCGGAAAATGCTCACGGAATGTGCCCGCGATGTCGGCGTAAGGCTGCGCCAAATCGAAGCAAGGGCGCAGGCGCCGGACCATCCGGTCCTATGGGGCGTGCCGGAAACGGAATACCTGAAATTTTATATCTTTCAAATCGAATAAAAAACTTGCCGGAAAAGGATTCCTTTTCCGGCGAGTTTTTTCTGTTTCAAAATTCATTTTTTGCGTTTAGTTCCGGTTGACCCATGCACATCGTCCGCATCGCTCGGACATCTCCCAAGAGCAGTTTACGGCGTGGCGCAGCCGGTGATACGGCTCACTTTGCCACATCTCCAAAAAGCCGCTCCCGGAAAGGTTTCCGACACGCGCACCGCCGTTGCAGCAAAGATAAACGTCGCCCGCATAGTCAATGGCGGCGCTCACAAGGGGCGCATGGCACACGGTATTTACAATATACTGTGAGGCAGGACGGTACTTGCCGTCGGCAAAAACATAATCGCCGACTTTCGTGGGATACACGTCAAGAAACATACGGCGCTCACAGGCAAACCGATAAGCCGTTTCCAATTCATGGCACAAGGCTTCGTTCTGCTCAGGGACACAGAACGAGGGCGCGGTGACAATTCCGCAGCCGACACGTCTTATGCCAAGTGAAAAAGCAAGCCGAAAAATCTCCGCGACCTGACGTTCGTTATCCTTTTGCACGGAAATATAAAAAGAAGGCGAGCGGTGCGCCGGAAAATCCTCATAGAACCTCACCGCCGTCTCCGCATTTCGCATGACGCGCTCAAAATCGGCTCCCCTGCGAATCGATTCAAATGTGGATTTGTCCGCACCGTCCACGGAAATGATGAGTTCTACCTTTTCCTCCGCGAAAAACTCGATGAAATCCGGCTCCAAAAGCATGCCGTTCGTGGAAAGCTCCACATGGCAATCCGCTCTTTTCTTTAGGTTCACATAGCGCACTCTCTCACGCAGATCGTTTAGCAAAAGCGGCTCACCCCAGTTAAACAAAGAGTAGCTTCTGACATACGGCGCCGTCTCATCGACGATTCTGCAAAACAGCTCCATCGGCATCGTCCTGCCGCATACCGAGCTTTTGTCCCGGCACATTTTACACCACAGATTGCAGTCCTGCGTGACATCCAAATACAGCTTCTGCGGGCAAAGCATATTGTCGCTGCAATCCGCCGCCATTTGAAGCAGCTCATAGCTGTTATTCATAAAATATTTCATAACTTTACCTCCGATATTCCCTATCATCTTATCAGCAAAGTCATGTCCGGATATATTTTTTTGCTTCATACAAGAATCCGGATTAGACTTTGTATGAAGCTATGGCATTTACCGCCGGCAATACGATCAATTTCAATTTTCCCCCTTTCATAGTGATTTCTCTTTGTTATATTCCAAAATGAATCACATATTTTCCCTCGTCTCGTGCTCTTTCAAAAAGCCCGATGAGCGGACGGCAGCGTTCGCCGCCATACCCATGAAGCACCGATAAAAAAGCCTCCGCGGCCTCTGGCGGAATCAGCGTAATTCCGCACCAAGCAAGTCCCATCCCGGGTTTTTGCCGCGTATGATAAAAACACGGGATTTTCTGAAATTCCATCATCAGCGGCTCGATGTCATCATCGTCGATTTCAACACAATGATATTTTTCAGGCTCATATTTATCATACCGCGCATGGAGTCTCGGAGGCTTTTCCATAAGTCCGAATTCATGCTTCGGCATCGTCTTTCTCCTCTTCCCACGCAATATCGCGCACACGCCGTAGAAGCGGCAGTCCCGCACGCGCGGCCGCATCTGCCGCCGTATCAAAGCCAAAGCCGAGGGTATCGGCGCGATGGCTGTCGCTCGACAGCACGGCGCATCCGCCATGCTCCGCCAAATATGAGAGAATATCTCCCGCCGGATACGGCGCCGCGCGGTACCCGCGCGACATCGCGCCGGTATTCAGCTCGAACGGAATACCAAGCCGAAGAAGCGCCGCTGCGGCGGACTGCCATGCCGCGATATACCGCGGATGCCGCGTATCAAAAAAGATGTCTCCCGCGTTGAATTTCGTGATGAGGTCAAAATGCCCGATGATATCGGCGCCGGTACGGCGCACGACATCGCGCTCCAAGGCATAGTAATCCTCCGCAAAAGCGTAATAGTCGCCATCGTAATGCTTTTCCGCCGCCTCAGAAAGCAGCGTCCCTGTCTCATCGACGGGAAGATAGCAGCCATCCTTTTTCACATAGTGAACGGAGCCGATGACAAAATCATAGCCGTCCGTCGGGGATTCCGAAAAATAATCCTGCTCCACACCGCAGTAAATGCGGATTTTATCACGGTATTTCTCTTTCAGACGGGCAATTTCCGTGCGGTATAGAGCGGCACCGTCTTCCGTCATACACCAATCCGCCTCAAACGGCATCGGTGCATGTCCGGAAAAGCCGAGGACGGAAAAGCCCTTCCCGATTGCGGAGAGCACGACATCCTCCGCTGTACTCTTCCCGTCGCAGAAAGTCGTGTGAACATGCAGATCCGCCGGCTGCGGAAGCTTCGGCAGGCTCATTTTGTCATTTTCTCCTGCTTTACTTTGTGATCGATGACATGGCGGGAGGCAAGCTCGCGCTCAATATCTTCAAGAGAAATTCCCATCTCGATCATCAGCACCATCACATGATAGGCGAGGTCGGCAATTTCGTAGATCGTCTCCTTTTTGTCCGCCGCCTTACCCGCAATGATAACCTCCGTGGATTCCTCCCCGACTTTTTTGAGAATCTTATCGATCCCTTTTTCAAAAAGATAGGTGGTATAAGAGCCATCCTGACGATGCAGTTTGCGGTCTGCGATAAGCTCCATCAGCGAATTCAGGGAAAATTCATGACGCTCCTCGCTCTCAAACACCGGCTCCCCAAAACAGGAATCCGCGCCGGTATGGCACGCCGGTCCGTCCTTTTCCACGAGCACGACTAGTGCGTCGCGGTCGCAGTCCGCGGTGATGCTCACGATATGCTGATAATTGCCGCTCGTCTCCCCCTTTGTCCAAAGCTCGCCGCGGGAACGGCTCCAAAAGCAGGTAAGTCCCTTTTCCATCGAAAGCGCAAGGCTCTCGCGATTCATATAAGCGAGTGTGAGCACCTTTTTGCTGTATGCATCGACAACAATCGCGGGAATCAGCCCCTTTTCATCGAAATTTAATTCCTTTATATCAAGCATGTTTATTCTCCTCCGGCGGCACAGCCGCGCTATTATAGAAATTTTTAAATCCGTCTTACGTTGATGCCCTGTTTTTCCAAAGCGAACTTCAACTCGCCGATCCCGACCTCACCGAAGTGGAAGATCGACGCGGCAAGTCCGGCGTCCACACGCGGAAGCGTCTTGAACAGCGTCACGAAATCCGCAACGCATCCGGCGCCGCCCGATGCGATTACCGGAACCTCCACGGCATCGGATACCGCTTTCAGCATTTCCAAATCGAAGCCGTTCTTGACGCCGTCGGTATCAATGGAATTGAGCACAACCTCGCCGGCGCCCCGCTCCACACATTCGCGGATCCAAGAAACCGCTTCGAGACCCGTATTCACTCTGCCGCCCTTGGCAAAAACGCGGAACACGCCGTCCACGCGCTTTACATCGGCGGAAATCACCACGCACTGACTGCCGTATTTTTTGGCAGCCTCGTCGATAAGCGAGGGAGAAGCAATCGCGCCGGAATTGACGCTGACCTTATCCGCGCCGCATTTTAAGACGCGGTCGAAATCCTCTACCGAGCGAATGCCGCCGCCGACCGTGAGCGGAATGAACACCTGACGCGCCACCTCACAGAGAATATCCGTGAAAAGAGCACGCCCCTCGGCGGAGGCGGTGATATCGTAAAACACCAGCTCGTCCGCACCGCATTCACTGTAAAATTTCGCAAGCTTCACAGGAGAGGTCACATCCGCAAGACCCGAAAAGTTCACGCCCTTGACGACGCGCCCGTCCTTGACATCCAGACAAGGAATAATGCGTTTGGTAATCATTTTGCCGCCTCCAATGCTTCCGCAAGATCGATCGCTCCGATATAATACGCTTTGCCGATGATTGCGCCGTACAGCCCGAGACTCGCGAGCGCTCTCACATCGCCGATCGACGAAACGCCGCCCGACGCGATGATATCAAGCGCGGGATACTGTTCCGCAAGCTCGCGGTAAAGCGAGAGATTGCTCCCTTTCATCGCACCGTCGCGTGAAATATCCGTACAAATGACCGTCCCGACACCGAGCCGTATCATGTTTTCACAAAACTGCGCATATGGAATCTCGGAGCGCTCCGTCCAGCCGCGGATGGCGACAAAGCCATCCTTGATATCGACGCCGACCGCGATATGTTCCCCATAAGTCTCCACCATCGAACGGAGGAATGCTTCGTCGGTGACCGCCGCCGTCCCGAGAATCACACGCGACACACCGGCGGAAAGATAGGCCTCCACAGTCTCCGGCGTGCGGATACCGCCGCCGACCTCGGTAAACAGCCCTGTTTTCCCGACAATGGAATGAATCACGCCGAGATTCGGCGTTTTGCCCGTGCGCGCGCCCTCCAAATCGACCAAATGCAGAAAACGGGCGCCGGACGCCTTCATCCTCTCGGCAACGGCTACGGGATCGGTGTCATACACCGTCATTTCATCATAATTGCCCTTATATAAGCGCACGGCGTTTCCGCCGTAAAGATCGATTGCGGGAAAAAGATTCATAAAGCCTCCACGCCGCCAAAAACGCGGCTGTTTTTATTTTTTTATCGTGCATGTTGCCTTGCCGCAGCAGCTCAAAGCTCACAGAACGCGCGCAGGATCGACAGGCCGACGTTGCCGCTTTTTTCGGGATGAAACTGACATCCCAGTATATTGTCCTTTGCCACGGCCGCGGTCAGCGGTACGCCGTATTCCGCCGTTGCAATTACGTTCTCCTCACATTCCGCAGCATAATAGGAATGGACGAAATACACACAGTCTCCCCTTTCGGTATACCGGAACAGCGGATGTCTGGTTTCCCCCTCAAAATGGAGCGCATTCCAGCCGATATGCGGAATTTTAAGCCCCGCCGGAATCACGTCCGCGATCGGACGCACGGTGCCGGGAATCAGCGAAAGTCCCTCATATTCCCCAAATTCATAGCTTTTCTCAAAGAGGAGCTGCATACCAAGGCAGATGCCGAGCAGCGGCTTTCCCTTTTCGGCCTCCGATTTCACGACCTTATCCAGACCGCCCGCCCGAAGCTTTTCCGCGGCGTCCGCAAAGGCGCCCACTCCCGGCAGCACGATTTTATCCGCCGCGCGCAGAACGTCCGCGTCTCCCGTGACGACAGTCTGCGCTCCGACCGCGGCAAGTGAGGAGGAAAGCGAAAACAGATTTCCCACCCCGTAATCAACGACAGCTATCATAAATACTCCCTTCGCCGCAGGCGCGGCCGTCAAATTTTAAACGAGAAGTCCTTTGGTCGACGGGATTTCTCCCACCGCATCGGGATCGAGCCTCACCGCCGTGCGCAGCGTGCGCGCCGTGCTTTTGAAGGCGCCCTCGATGATATGATGCGAATTTTTTCCCGCAAGCTCCCTTATATGCAGCGTGATATTCGCATGGCGTACAAACGCCTCAAAAAATTCCTCCGCAAGTTCCGTATCAAAGGTGCCGACCTTTTCCGTCGGAAGCTTCATTTTATATACTAGCTTCCCTCTGCCGGAGATATCGGCGGCGGTGAGAATCAGCGCCTCATCCATCGGCAGAATGCAATGGCCGTAGCGGGTGATGCCTCGCATATCGCCGAGCGCCTGCCGAAAGCCGTCGCCGAGGCAGATTCCGATGTCCTCCGTCGTGTGGTGATAGTCCACATCGGTATCGCCCTTGCAGCGGACAAAAAGATCGAATCTGCCGTGCTTAGCAAACAGCGTCAGCATATGGTTCAGAAAGCCGCAGCCCGTATCGATATCGGATATGCCTGTGCCGTCGATACAAAGCCGCAGCGTGATATCCGTTTCCGCCGTTTTGCGGATAATTTCACTTTTTCTCATACGATTTCCTTTCCTATATGGATATAAGCCGATTATTTTTCGCTCAATACGGACTTGATTTCACGAATCAGCACCGCCATCTGCGCCGGCGTGCCTATCGTAATCCGGTTATAATTCCGTATGCGCTCCGCGCCAAAGTGGCGGATGAGGATTCCGCGGCGCTTCAATTCAAGGTAAAGCGTCTCCCCGTCGATTTTACCGGAAGCCGCGAACAGAAAGTTCGCTTTCGAGTCCGTCACGGCAAAGCCGAGCGTTTCAAGCTCCCGCTTTGTGTTTTCGCGCGTCTCCATGATTTTGCGGCAGTTCTCCATGTAATAATCGTTGTCGAGAAGCGCCGCCGTCCCCGCCGCCATCGTCATACGGTTGACATTGTAGGGATTTGTCGAATACTTGATCGTGCGAAGGTCGGAAATCAGCGCCGCACAGCCGATGCCGAAGCCGAGCCTTGCGCCCGCCATACTGCGGGATTTGGAAAAGGTTTGCGTTACCAGAAGATTGTCATATTTGTGAATGAGCGGCACAACGCTCTCCGCACCGAAATCGACATAGGCCTCGTCGACGATGACCACATGATCGGGATTCGACGCAACGATTTTTTCGATTTCAGAAACCGAAAGTGCCAGTCCTGTCGGCGCGTTCGGATTGGCAATCACGATGTTTTTGCCGATGCCGATATAATCGGAAACGCAGACCGAAAAATCCGGCATCAGCGGAATCGCCTCATAAGGAATATCGGAAAGCGCTGCAAAAACCGGATAAAAGCCGTAGGTGATATCCGGAAACACAATGGGATGCTCCGCATCGCAGAACGCCATGAAAGCAAAGTTCAAAATCTCATCGGACCCATTGGTCATCAGAATCTCCGATGCGGACACGCCGTAAAGGCGCGCCGCCGCCTCGGTAAGCGCCGTACATTCCGGGTCGGAATACAGCTGCAACCGTTCACATTCCGCCGCAACCGCCGCCGCAACGCCCGCGGACGGCGGATACGGGGATTCATTGGTGTTAAGCTTGATATAATTCTTATCGCGCGGCTGCTCGCCGGGCGTATACGCTTCAAGCGAACGATATTTACCGCTGAAAAATCTGCTCATGTGATAAAAGTCCTTCTTTTTTTATGATTTCTTCGGGAATCGGAAAACCGCGCTTCTTGCGTGCGCTGAAAGTCCCTCTTTTTCCGCGAAATACGCGACGTCCTCCGCCACCGCGGCGAGCGCCTCCCTTGTGAAATAGGTGTATTGGGATTTTTTCACGAAATCATCGACGGAAAGCGGACTTGAAAAGCGCGCCGTGCCGCTCGTGGGAAGCGTGTGATTGGGTCCCGCGAGATAGTCTCCGAGCGCCTCCGGACAATTTTTTCCCATAAAGATCGAACCGGCATTCCGAACCATGTCGAGATAGTCAAACGGGTTGTCCACACAAAGCTCAAGGTGCTCCGGCGCGATTTCGTTTGCAATCCCGATTGCCTCCGCAATCGTTTCCGCTATGATGATTTTGCCGTTCCGGTCGATGGATTCCCTTGCGATTTCATACCGCGGGAGCG
Source organism: uncultured Eubacteriales bacterium (assembly GCA_934446365.1). Classification (GTDB taxonomy): domain Bacteria; phylum Bacillota; class Clostridia; order Oscillospirales; family CAG-272; genus QALR01. The sequence goes on from CAKSDZ010000001.1 coordinate 545,948, forward strand.
TTTTGATTTGATTTTCGAGTTCCTCCGAAACGGCGGCGGCAAGCGCCCCGCTATCCGTCACAAGGACGGCGGACGCAAGCTTGTCGTGCTCCGCCTGAGACAGCATGTCCGCCGCAACGACGGCGGGCTCGCACGAACCGTCCGCGACGATGAGAATCTCCGACGGACCGGCAATCATATCGATTGCCACCTTGCCGAAAACCTGCCGCTTCGCCTCCGCGACAAACGCATTTCCCGGTCCCACAATCTTATCGACCGCGGGCACGCTCTCTGTTCCGTATGCGAGCGCCGCTATCGCCTGCGCGCCTCCGATTTTGAAGATCCTGTCGATGCCCGCGACCTTGGCCGCCGCAAGAATCGCCGGATTCACACGCCCTTGCTGCCCGGGAGGCGTCACCATGACAATCTCGGAACAGCCGGCAAGCTTTGCGGGAATGGCATCCATCAGCACGGTCGAGGGATAAGCCGCCGTGCCGCCTGGCACATACAATCCGACGCGCTCGATCGGGAGAATTTTCTGCCCCATGACAACGCCGTTTTTCTCATTGATGATGAAGCTGTTTCTCACCTGCTTTTCATGGAATGCCCGGATGTTCTCCGCCGCCTCCGTTAAAATTCTAAAAAATTCCGGTTCGACAAGGGAGAGCGCCTCCTCGGTTTCCGCCTCCGTCACCTCGAGCGACGACAGCGTCACCCTGTCGAATTTTTCCGAATATTCCAAAAGCGCCGCATCTCCGCGGGCGCGTACATTCGCGATGATTTCCGCACAGACGCCTGTGACGTCGACCGTCGATACGGCGCGCGCAAAAATCTCCTCGCGCGAAACCTCTTTGCTGTTCAGAATTTGAATCATAATCCTCTCCGTTATCCCCGCGACCACACGCGGAAGCCATTCATTCCTTGCCGGCGGATATCCGGGAAAGCCCCTCGATAATCCGCTCGATTTTTTCGCTTTTAAACTTAAAATTCGCCTTGTTGGCAATCAGTCTCGCACTGATGGGTACAATGGTCTCAATCGGCTCCAAATCGTTTTCCGCAAGCGTTGTTCCGGTCTCCACAATATCGACGATGACATCGGACAGCCCGAGAATCGGCGCAAGCTCGATGGAACCGTTTAAATGGATGATATCGATATCGCGGCACTTTTTCGCGTAATATTCTTTTGTGATATTCGCAAATTTTGTCGCGACGCGCAGCGTCTTTTCCGTATCGTCGCGAAAGCCCTTTTTCGCGGCGACCGCCATACGGCATTTTCCGACATCGAGGTCGACCAGCTCGTATACCTCTGGCGCATATTCAAGCAGGATATCCTTCCCCGCGACACCAAGGTCGGCAGCGCCCCGTTCAACATAAATCGCGACATCGGACGGCTTGACCCAAAAGAAGCGAAGCCCCTTTTCCTCATTTTCAAAAATCAGCTTGCGTCCCGGCTCCCGAATGGCGGGACAGTCAAAGCCGGCGCGCTCAAACATACCGTATACTTTTTCACCGAGCCTGCCCTTGGGCAAGGCAATGTTAATCATGCTGTTCAAGGATTTTTGTCCCTCCGTTTCCAAATGACAGAAGCCGTCTGTACCGAATGCGCTCCGGCAGCGCTTTCTCCGCGAGCACGCTTTTTCCGTCACGGACAAGACGGTCGACCGTGCGCATCAGCTCCCCCATGCTCGCGTCGTCCCCATAAAGCAGAACGGTATCGACGTCATAATCGTCCCGCACCTCATTCAACCTTTCGAGCAGGTCGAGATAGACGGCAAAGCCGACAGCCCCCGCTTTTCTGCCCATTTTCCGCATCAGCTTGTCGTATCTGCCGCCGGACAGAATCCCCTCCGGAATGCCGTCCACAAAGCCGCGGAAAACCACCCCGCTGTAATAATTCATATCGTTTACGACGGAAAAATCGATGTTCACATGATTCAGGCATCCGACCGATTCCAAAACGGATACGATCGTTTCAAGCTCGCAAAGCGCCTCTTTGAACCCCGTATCCGCGCACAAATCCCGCAGGACCGGCAAAACCGCCCCGGGCTTTCCATAGGAAGAAATCAAAGCGAGTATCTTCTCCGTGAGCGCGTCCGAGGCGCCGCAGCTCGCGCAAATCGCCCTTGCCTCATGCGCGTTTTTCTCTCCGATGCAGCGAATCAGCCGCGCTTTCTCCTCCTCCGACGCCGGCACGGCATCGACAAGCGCGGACAGAATGCCCATATGGGAAAGGTCAAGAACATAGCTTTCACCGACGGCGGCAAGGCTTTTCACGGCGAGCATGACGACCTCCGCCATCGAATAGACATCGATATCTCCAATACATTCAAGCCCGGTCTGCATAATCTCCTTGAAGGTGTGCGTGCTGCCCGAGATGCGATAGACGTTTTCGTTGTAATAAACCTTCTGCGTCACGCCGGCCTCGTCTTTGGAATTTTTGATGATGGAAAGCGTGACATCCGGCTTTAACGCCAGCAGCTTGCCGTCCGTGTCGTTGAAGGTAATCACCCCATCCCCGACAAGGAAATCCTTATTTTTTACATAAAGGTCATATTCCTCGAATTTGCTCATTTTAAACTGCGTATATCCGTATTTCCGGTAAAGCGCTCGCAGCTCGAAAACCGCCTGCTCCTCGCTTTTTAAAACCTTTTCGTCGAGTATCATAAATCCCGCCTCAATTTTTAAAATCATGTTAGCATTTTATCACGCTATCATGATAAAGTCAAGAGGAAAAGGCGGTTTTTTCGGAAATTTTTAAGCTTTCCCGAAAGAAAAACAGAGCCGGACGCGGAAAACCGCGTCCGGCTCTGTTTTTTAATCATCCATATAGAGCACCAAAGGCTGCTCTTCCTTTAAAAGCCTGCATCCCATCTGATAAGCATCTGAAAATTCCGTATAGGAAGCATCGCCAGAATAGGACGGCTCACAGCCCGAACAAACCACTCGCCGAATCTTGCTGCAAGCAGCGCACACATTCCCGAAATACCAACAGCAAGCAAAGGCTTCCTGCGAATAAAAATCCCCTCCATAGTCATCTCCCCTCATCATGCCGACGGCATTTGCTCATAGCGGATATATTCCACATTCTCCTTGGCAGCGGAGGTCTGCACCATAAAATCATAAACGCGGCGGCAAAGCTCCTCCTGCGCCGCCCGCACGGAAAGCGACGGGTCGCGGTAAAAGGGCTCGCTTACCGTCACCGTGACGCCCGGACGCTTGAAAAAGCGGAAAAGCCCGCGGCGGCGGCGATAAGTCGTCACCATGGCGACCGCCGGCACATCCAGCTTCACAGGATATCGGAAAGAAGTCGAGAGAAACGGCCGGATTCCGGTGTAAAACGGCCACACATGCGCCTCCGGATAGATCGCAACACAGTTTTTTTCGGAGCACCGCGTTTCCACGGCGGAAATGAATCGCTGCATCCCGGAAAAATCCGTCGGAATCGGCAGCGCACCGAGCATCATGACGATATTTTTCAGGAATTTGATTGAAACCGCATCGGGATTGGCTACCGTATAAGCCTTTTTCGGGAAAGTTACCATCGGCGGAATAAACGGGTCGAGCAGCTGCGTGTGGTTTCCGTACAGAAAATATCCGGTTTTTCTTAGTTTACGAAGCGCGCGCCGATTTTCGATTTTCAAGCCCATAACAAACTTAGTATAGAACCAAACAATCGGCACAGCGATCAAATAATACAGCAAAAACGAGATAAGCTTCCACCAAAAATCCCGATGAACAAAGACGAAATCATGGCCGACGTTTTTGCGCTTGATATTGGTGCCGGCAAAATCGTCCTTTAAAGGGTCGGAATAATATACCGTCTTTTTCGGCTTCATACAAGCGCCTCTTTGGAAGCTGCCGATATCAGCATATGCTCCATTCTGTCCATGCAGATATCGTAATCAAACTGTTCCGCATAACCGAGATACTGCTCGCGCATCCGTTCTTTTCTTTCCGGATTTTCCATCCAAAAATCGATCTTTTCCGCAAGGGATGCCGCATCGTTATAGTGAAACAGATTATCCTCCGTCAGCGCAAAATATCGGGTTGCGCTGCGCGGCGAATCGGCGATAACCGGCACCAGTCCGCAGGAAATCGCTTCAAGACAGGAAATGGCTTCGATTTCGATTTCCGCCGGATGGACATAAAGATCGGCATAATTTAAAACCTCGATCAGTTCTTCCCTTGAATAAAACCTGAAAATAGGAAAAATCGGGAGCTTCTCCCTCGCATATTCCTTGATTTTCTCCTCCAAGGGACCGCTGCCCGCCAAAATAAGCTGAATCCGGTCGCGGTATTTCGACTGCGCCACGGCGTCGATGAGCACCTTATGCGACTTTTCTCTGCTGTATCGTCCTGTGAACATGACGACAAAGCGATCCCTCAGATTTTCCGGCTTTTCGGTCGGCCGATACCGGAACATTTTGTTGACACCGTTGGAAATCACATAATGCGGTGTGGGCCCTACCTCATTTTCAAACACGTCGCAGATAAATTTCGTCGGATAATGGACTGCCGCACACATACGGTATACCTGCTTATAAAAGAAGCGGTAAACAGTGCGATTTGCAAAATCCGAATTCATCAAAAAAATGTGATTGGTGAAGTTTTCCGCCTGACAATGAAAGCTCGCCGTCACCGGGATTTTCATCTCCGTCGCCATTTCCGCCGCCGCATGACCGAGCGCGAACGGCACCAAAATGTGAACGACATCGGCACCTGTCACCGCCTCACGCAGGATATCCTCGTCCGGTTTGGCAAGAGATACGCCGTTTTTCTCCACATAGCTGTTTAATGGGCCGAAATTATATTTGGAAACGACATAAAAGCCGTCCTGTCCCCGCTTATCCTCATCCGGACAAACGACTTTGAGATTATGGCCTTTCGCTTTCAGGCTTCTGATCAGGTTCATAGCAGCGATCGTCGTCCCGTTGTTTTCTGCGCCGAGAACGTCGCATATCATCGTTATATTCATTTTTCAGTGACAATCCTTTCCGGAGGAAAACGGACGCTCCGCTGTTCCTCCACCGTCTTAACCAAGTGAATCCTCATATTGCCGGACCGTCTTTTTACGATACCGGAACAACCTCGACGATATCCCCGATATCGCATCCGAGAAATCTGCATATTTTGACTAAAATCTCGAGCGACACAAGCTCTCCGCGGTTCAGCTTGCTGATCGTGCTGGGACTGAGCGGAATCTTGCGGATATCGTTCTTTTTCATATCTTTGTCGATCAAAAGCTTCCACAGCTTTTTGTAGCTGACCTCCAAAAAAATCATCCCCCTCCATTTATATGCGGATATTATATCTTAAACTTATAGTAATATACCATAAATTTACAATCAATCTATGCCCTTTTTTGGTTTTGCCGCATTTTCTATTTCGATAAACACAAATGCTTTGCATTTGTGGAGCTATTATACCATAAATTCATAATCAATCTATGCCCTTTTTTGTTTTGCCGCATTTTCTGTTTCGATAAACACAAATGCTTTGCATTTGTGGGGCTATTATACCACAAAGAAGATGAGATTGCAAGTGTTTTGTTCGAGAAGTCGAACATTTCACATGCTTTCTCATCTTCAATGATATGCCGATATTTTGTCTGCCAAGCAGAATTTACTTATCCTTTCCGAATTTATCCTTGGAAGCATGCTCCCTGGCGCCGCGCGGACCTTCTCTGACGCCCGCTTTTCTGTATTTGGAGAATTTGCCGACCAGCCATTTTTCAAATCGTCCCTGATATTTGAACGACAGCACGGCAAGCACAAAAAAGCCGATGAAAATGAAGATCCAAGCGGCAATTCCCCAGCCCTCGAACGGAATAACGGTTCCGCTTCCGAGAAAGCAGTACGCGGCAATAATAAGCGGCCGGACTGCGACCATTGTGACAAAAAAGAAAAGAAAGCTCATCGACGTAAGTCCCGCCACCATACAGAGAATATCATCCGGAAAAAAAGGCAGTATCTGCATCAGAACAAACACGACCTTTCCCTTGCTGCCGAGATAATCCGAATATTTTTCGGTCGCTTCCCTGCCGGCAATCCACGTGACCACCTTTTTACCGAATACCTTGCCGATGCCGTAGGCGATAACGGAGCCGATTAAGACGCCGAGCGAAGCCAGCAGCGTCGCCGTCCACGCATCCCATATCAGACTGCCCGGAATATAGCACACCGCAGCGGGCAGAGGCAGAATCACCACTTGCAGGATTTGCACAAAAATATAAACCAGCTTTCCCCATCTGCCGGTATTCCGTATAATTTGGACGAGCTTTTCGATTTTATCCGCATCGGTTTTATAATCGCCAAGATTTGTGAAGCTGCCAAGCAAGGCGACAATGACAGTCAGCAAAAAGACACAAAGAATCAAGACAAAGCAGCCCTTCAAAAGCGTCTCTTTTTTGCGTAAATAGACGACGGTTCCGAAAATCAGTCCAATGATGGCAATGCCGTAGCAAGCCGTCTTGATGGGAAGACTCCAATCGTTTATAAAAAATGCGGTGGAAAGAACGGTCAGAATACACAGCAGCGTATTGACAACCAAAATGGAACGTCCGGATTTTTCTTTCATTTCTCGACTCAACTTCCTCATATATTGCCTGTAATCGATACATTTTCATGAAAAACCGCCGGTGAAAGCATCGCGCTCCCATTTTCCGACGCGGCAGTAGGAAAACAAACGGGAATAAGCGGTATAGCAGTCGCTATACCGCTTAATTGTTTTCTTTGTTATATCCTGCCGAAAGGCGGTATTTTCTGATTCAAATCCATCTCATGGAGGTCATTTTATCCTCAAACGGAATTGCCCGTTTCAAAACATCGACCGCCTTGACAAGCCCTTCGTTCTTGCTGAGCAGGCTGTCCTCATGCTCGATGCTGAGCACATAATCGTAACCGACAAGGCGCAGATTGCTCACAAAATCCTTCCAGAAAAGCTCATCGTGTCCGTAGCCGATGCTGCGGAAAATCCACGAACGATGAATCTCATCCGCATACGATTTTGCATCGAGCACGCCGTTGACCGCGGCATTTGCCGCATCGATCTTCGTATCCTTCGCATGCACGTGGAAGATTGCCTCTCCGCCCAGTTTGCGGATCACGGCAATCGGGTCCATTCCCTGCCAAATGAGATGCGACGGGTCGAGGTTTGCTCCGATCTCCGGTCCCACCGCTTCGCGCAGCCGCAGAAGCGTCTCGGTATTGTAGACGCAGAACGCCTGATGCATTTCAAGGCCGATTTTATCGACACCGTGCGCTTTGGCAAACGCGACAAACTCTTTCCAGTACGGAATCAGCACCTCGTTCCACTGATATTCGAGAATCTTCGCATTGTCCTCCGGCCATGCACAGACGACCCAGTTCGGATAAAGCGAATTGGGACAATCGCCCGGGCAGCCGGAAAAGCCGTTGATTTGGTGGATTCCCAGCGCCTCCGCCATCAGAACCGCGTTTCTCATATGGCGGTCAAATTTTGCCGCGATTTCTTTATTCGGATGAACCGGATTTCCATGACAGCTGAGCGCGCTGATTTCCAGCCCCGAATCCCGAACCGTTTTCTCAAAGGCAGACAGCGCCGCTTTGTCGTTCAAAAGCACATCCGGGTCGCAGTGCTGGCGCCCGGGATAGCCCCCGCAGCCGATCTCCACCATCTGCACGCCGAGTCCCTTGAAATAAGCAAGTGCGTCGGAAAGCGGCATCTCCCCGACCACATTGGTAAGTACACCGAGTTTCATCTTTCGTTCCTCCCTCTCTCGATAAGAATCCGCCGCATAAGCCGCGGTCCCATTACAAATTTTCTCTCAGCCACGCGAGGTCCTCCGCAATGCAAACTTCCTTATCCCTGTCCGCATAAGCATTCTCACGCTCCACAACAAAAGTCGTTTCCAAGTTTTGCGCCAAGGCGGCTTTTATCACAGCACGCCAATTCACGTTGCCGGTGCCCATTTTCACATTGGCATTTTTAATCACGGTCCAGCGCGCCTCCGCTTCCTCCTCCGTGAGCATCCGCCCGTCGGAGATCACATACGGCTCACCGGTTTTCCGTGCGGCGCACGGCAGAATCACTCCCGCGTTTTCCTTGATATGAACAGAGGAAAACCGTCCCGCATGGGCGGTAAGATATTCTTCGGGAGTAATACCGGCACAAGCCGCCCATCCGCAGTCGAGCTGAAAGGACACCGTTTCCGGATCGGTAAGCTCAATCAGCCGGTCCATAATGGTCTGCCCATCCAGCACGAAAAACTCGTCATAATGATTATGAAAGCCGACCTTGATTCCATAGGCTTTTCCGTATTTGCCAAGCTCGTTGAGCCTTTCCGCAACCCGCTTCACCTTATCCACATCGGGAAAATCGCAATGCGGATAAATCACATGAGAAACGCCAAGCTCCGCAAGAAACGGAATCTCCTGCCCGATCCTGTCGAGCCTTACGTGCGCGGTTTTCGCCCATAAGCCGTTTTCCCGGAGCAGCGCACGAAGCTCCGGTGCCGTCATGCCGTCGTAATCGTCGGCGAATTCCACGCCGTCATATCCAAATTTGGCAGCGTGGCGGATTTTTTCACTGATTGAAAGCTCCACACCGGAAAAGGAATAGAGCTGTACGCCGATATTTTTCATAAAAATCTCCTAAATTTTAGACAGCTCGCCGTTCACGACAGGAGTGATGACCGGTTTTCCGTCTCTGTCAAGCAGGGGCGTTATGCCGCCGGCATAGCCGCCCGCATGAAAAACATAGTTCACACCGGTTTGCTTATCGACCCAAATTTCCGTTACGTTGACCTGTCCCTGCGAATATATTTTCTCAAAACGATTTTCGCTCTTGCCCATTTTGATACCATTCCCGCATCAATCAAAATACACGGGCTTGTTGGTTCTGGAGGATTCATAGATCGCGTCGAGAATCTTGGTCACGACATACGCCTGATCCGCCGTTACGAACAGGTCGCGTTTGCCGAGAAGCGCCTCGACAAAAATCTGATGTTCAAGAGATACCGGAGGCTTTCCTCCCGTAAAGCCGGGGATATAAGCGTCCACCTTTCTGCCGATCGTCGTCATGGCAGGCTGTCCCGCCACAACATGATTGAGGCGTACCACGCCCGTATGCGTATCAAGTCCGCCCTTCGTACCGCACAGCTTGACCTTGGCGTCGCCAAACGCGCCGGCATCCTCCGCCATATTCAGCGCCCAAGAAGCTTTGAGGTCGATGACCGCGCCGTTTTTCATCTTGATTTGTCCGACGGCGAGATCCTCGACATCGTAGGTTTCGTGATTCCAAGTATCCGGCGTCATGTCGCGGCGTGTCTGTCCCTGATGCTCCGCATCGAGCAGGCGTCCGAGCTTTTCAAAAGCCGTGCCCACCACATACAGCGGCTCGTAATTGTTCATAAAGAACAGCGTAAGGTCAAGCGCATGGGTGCCGATGTCGATAAGCGGTCCGCCGCCCTGCTTCGATTTATCCGTGAAAACGCCCCATGTCGGGACGCCGCGACGGCGCAGATACGTCGATTCCGCATAATAAATATCGCCGAGCCAGCCGTCGTCGATCGTTCTTTTCGCGACCTGATTGACCGGAAAATGGCGGTACTGATAACCGACCGTGAGCAGCTTGCCGCTCTTATCGCGCGCTTCCAGCATTTTTCTTGCGTCCGCCTCGGTCGCCGCCATCGGCTTCTCGCAAAGCACATGCTTGCCCGCTTCCAACGCCGCGCAGGTGATTTCACAATGCGACACGTTCGGCGTCAGGACGAATACCGCGTCGATGCTGCCGTCTGCGAGCAGCTCTCTGTAATCGGTATAAACCTTTGCGTCCGGCGTACCGTATTTTGCCGCAGCCCGCTCCGCTCTCTCGCGCACAAGATCGCAGAATGCCACCATGTCGGCCGCATCCTTCTGCTGCTCCATGCCGGGGAAATGCTTGCCGTTTGCGATACCGCCGCATCCGATAAAGCCCACTTTCAGTTTTGCGCTCATAATATCGATTCCTCCAAAACAAGATTTTTATTGATTTTCAAAAATACAGTTTATATTCACCACGGATTGGCCGTGAAATCGCCGCCGCGGCACCACTTGAGATAACGCAGTGCGTGGAGCTGTCCCATCGTTTCAAGCTCACCGCCGAACAGCTTGTCGTGATACCCCTCGACGCAGATATCGTCCGTATAGCCGGCGTCGCGCAGAATCGTAAAAATCCTGCGCCAGTCGGTGTCCCCCATGCCGGGAATCCGGTCGCGCGCATAGTTGCCGGCACTGCAAAAGGTACCGTACTTTCTCACCCAATCCCAGTCGATATTCGCATCCTTGCCGTGAATGTGAACCACCTTATGCACCCAGTCTTTCAGATTCGCAATCGGGTCGATGAGCTGAAACATCACATGCGTCGGCTCCCATTCGAGGCCGAAGCTGTCGCTTGACACTTCATTGAACATCAGCTCCCACGCCCGCGGCGTAAAGCCGATGTTGCAGGTGGCACGGTTCCAATCGCCGCCCATCGGACAGCATTCGATACCGAGCTTTACACCGTTTGCCTCGGCGCGCGCGGCAAGCTCGCGGAACACTTCTCCGAAGCGCGGGACGGCTTCCTCCACCGGTTTGCCGTTATAAGCGCCGGCAAAGGTGGAAACATGCGTCGCACCGAAGAGATGTGCGCTGTCGATCACGGTTTTGAGAAATTCAAAATGCTCCTCGTTTTCCACGGGATTGAGATAGAAGCCAAGCGTTGTAATCTTAAAATCACGTCCGTCGATCGTGGCAGTCAGCTTCCGTGCCAGCTCCTTCAAAAAATCGGCATCGAAGGTTTTCATGTGAAAATTGACCGAGCCGGTTTCATAGCCCGCGTCGATTGCGGCGCCCAGCGCCTTCTCTGCCATCCAGCCGGGCAGACAGGTTCCGATTTTGATGATCTGCTCCATACGACTTTTCCTCCAAATTACGGAATCATTCAAATTTTACGGTTTCATGCGTCTCGGCAGACCGTTTGACCGCCTCCATCAGGCGCATGACGCGCATGACCTCGGGAAGCTTTACGATGATTTCCTCTTCTCCGTCGAGCGCCTTCGACACATTTCTGTAAAAATCATAAATGGAGCTTTCCACAACGGGAATTTCCGTCTTGTGAATGTTCTCCTCGCGGCGCGGCGCCATCGTTTTGGTAATACCGGACGCGGTATGCACCGGAACGACGTCATGCTCGTCGACCCCGGCGGCGGAAACGATTTCGGCGCCGGAGGTCCAGTCGCGGATCAGCGCCGTGCCGTTCTGTCCGACGATATACCACCGCGGAAGCGAGATGAAGTTGCTCGTACCGACCTCGACCAGAATCTCCATGCCGTCCTCGAACGTCAGCATCGCCGTGAAGCCGTCGTCCACCAGCTGATTTGTGATATTGAAGACCGACGCATACACATAGTTTAGCTTGGTCTTTCCTTTGAGCATCAGAACCTGATCGAGCAGATGAACGCCCCAGTCGAGAATCATACCGCCGCCGTGCTCCGGAAGCTGGCGCCAGTCGCCCGGAATCCCGCGAGAGCCGTGAACTCTCGATTCAATGCGGGAGATTTCCCCGAGCATATTTTCGTCCACAATCTTTTTGGCCGTCAGAAAATCGCCGTCCCATCGGCGGTTCTGATAAACGGTAAACAGCTTTCCGTATTTCTCGGATGCCTCGATCATTTCCGCAAGATCTGCGCTGTTCATCGTGACCGGCTTTTCGCAGACGACGTTTTTCCCCGCCGCCATCGCGGCGAGCGCCAAGGGCTTATGCGAATCGTTCGGCGTCGCGATGATGACAAGCTCGATCGCGGGGTCCGCGAGCAGCGCCTCATTCGACTCATAAAACTTTATGCCCTTTTCCGCAGCATATTCCTCACGTTCTTTGTTGACATCGGAAACGCCGACAAGCTCGAGGTAATCCGAGGCCAAGACATGTCTTGCCTGCCAATAGCCCTCGCCGCCAAATCCGATTACACCAACACCATGTTTCATTTTGATCCACCTCCAGGTAACGCCGGGGAAGCCAAATCTCCCGGGCATTCCATCTAAATTGCAGATTGTTTCATTTCGATGAGAAACACATCCGACTATCGTGGTCATTTTACACCATAGGAAAGTCAAAGTCAACATCAAATCGAGAAAAATGCCCGATGATTCTTGAATTTTTTATGAAAAGCATCCGGAGAAAAACGCTGACATTTTCCCCTGATTCCGGAAACTGCTCGCCCTCCCATGCCGGCACCTTCAAAATGAAAAAATTCCGCCCGATTTCGTCAAAATAAAAACATAACGTCCATGCGGTTTTGGCTCCGCATGGACGCTTATATGACGGAATAAGATTTTTCCGTTTATATTTTATTCCCGATTGATATCCGTTATGTTTCGTCCGATTCCCTGCTTATTCTTTGATTCCTTTCATCAAAGGGACAAGACAAAGCAAGAGGACAATGCCGACAAGACCAATCACAACACCCAAAACCATCTTGCCCCATACCATGCAAAAGCACATGCCGACACCCAATGCCAGAGCACCGAGAATGCCGACGACAATCATAAGAATCGTTTTGCCGGAAACTTTAATCGGCGCCTTATGCTCCATTTTTCGCCAAACAATGAGCGTGATGATCCCAAGCAGCAGTCCGACACAGCCGAACACAAGTCCCGGTTTAAATGCATCCCACTCCGGAATCAAAGCCATACACATGCCGAGAGCAAACAGCACGCCGCCGACGGTTCCCAGTATCATCGCGACAAAACTACTTTTTTTCATTGAAAACACCTCCGTATTTTATGAAAACAACGATTGTTGTTTGTCTTCAAATATAGTATAATATTGATAAAATGAAAATACAACCGACAATTTACACACAAGTGTCGGAATAATAAAAGAGGGAGCGCATGAATACCAAAAACAACCGCCGCCGGCGTGAATCCGTAAAACAGATTGAAAGCGCCTTTATCGAGCTTTTGCAGACAAAAGAACTGAACGAGATAACGGTCTGCGAAATCTGCAAACAAAGCAAGCTGAACCGCAGCACCTTTTACGCCAATTATACCGACATCTACGAGCTTGCGGATAAGGTCAAAGCGCATTTGGAGGAGGAAGTCGGCCGCCTCTATGAAGCGGAACGAGTGCAAAAGTTCAACAGCAACGATTACTTAAAGCTCTTCCGCCACATAAAAGAAAACCAATCGTTCTACCTCATTTATTTCAAGCTCGGTTACGATCATCAGCTTAAAATCGAACAATATGACACAAAGCTCGCCGAGCAGCATTTCGACAATCGGCACATTGCATACCACATGGAATTTTTCAAAAGCGGACTGAACGCGATCATCAAAATGTGGCTTGCCGGCGGCTGCAAGGAAACGCCGGAGGAAATGAATGAAATCATCCGCCGCGAATATCAGGGACGTCTCCCGTCCGACAGAAAAACGACGTAAAGCCCGTTTCTTCCCCATCCGAAATCTTTTTAAATAAATCTTAAACACAAGATACTTGGAAATTAAAATTTTTTATTATATAATAACGTTCGGAAGCAGCTTTGCTGCGATGTTTCTGCACATTCCAATCCATAAGAAAGGCAAATTGTTTATGTATAATATCCTGATCTGCGACGATGAAAAAGACATCGTTTCCGCACTTAAAATATATCTGTCCTCGGAGGGCTATCGGACATTTGAAGCCTATAACGGGCGCGAAGCGCTGGAAATCGTCCGAAAAGAGGAAATCCATCTGATTTTGATGGACATCATGATGCCGGAAATGGACGGGATTGCCGCCATGATCCGGTTGAGAGAGGAATCCAATATTCCGGTTATTCTGCTCACGGCAAAAAGTGAGGACGCGGACAAAATCCTCGGTCTCAACGTCGGAGCGGACGACTATGTGACAAAGCCCTTCAAGCCTGCGGAGGTCATGGCAAGGGTGCGCTCCCAGCTGCGCCGTTATATGCAGCTCGGCGGCGGCGCCGTTCAGAAATCCGAGAAATATGTGGTCGACGGCATCTCGCTCGACGACAAAACAAAGTCCGTGACGGTGGACGGCGAGCCCATCTCGCTGACACCGACGGAATTTGAAATCCTGAAGCTGCTCATGCAGAATCCCGGCGAGGTTTTCTCCCCCAAGGAGCTATACCGCAAAATCTGGAACGGCGATCCGTACGGCGCGGAGGGCACCGTAGCGGTACATATCCGGCACCTGCGGGAAAAAATCGAAATCAATCCTGCGGAGCCGCGGTATCTCAAAGCCGTTTGGGGACAGGGATATAAAATCGAAAAGAACGTTTCCTCCTCCGATGAAAGAAAGCAGTCATGATTTCGCCGCCAAGGCGGCACGCAGAGGTGTCCTATGAAAAAGTACAAATACAGCTTCACAAAAAAAGCGATCGCAGCTTTCCTTTCGGCGATCGTATTCGTCCTTATCATAGCGGGAGCCGTCGGAATCGTTTATATGGCCGAATACGATTATTACAGCTCTACCCTGACGCAGGTGAAAAAAGCCGCACAGTCGCAGATGGTGTATGACAAGCTCGACAAGGCTTATGAGCTTTTTTACTACGGAGAGGATCCGGCAGAATATTTTGAAAACACGAATTTTGAATTCGATATTTCAAAAAACGGCGACGCTCTCCTGTCGACGTACAGCGGAGGAGAGGTCCTTTGCTCGGAAATCCGCGAATATACGCGGGAATACTATAAACAAGACGAGGATGGAGAGATCATTGAGCAGATCACCGATGAATATACCCTCACAGGATATGTCGTAAGCGGCGCCGCGGAGGACATTTTCAGCGGTTTCCTATCGTTTGTCGAGCTCCTGTACTCGGCAAGATATACCGTCATCGTTTTGGAATTTCTCGCCGTATGCGTGTTCGTAGTTCTCATGATCTTCCTCTTCTGCGCCGCAGGATATCGGAACGGTGAGGAAAAACCGCAGAACGGAACACTTGAAAAAATCCCTTTCGACGTATTCACGGTGCTGTACCTCTTGATCGGAGCCGTCGGTTTCATCGTCATCAGCGGATTTTCTTTCAACAGCTCCAACACCCTTGTCCTGATTCTCGCATGCTTATCCCTTGTTCTGCTCTATCTTCTGGCGTTATCGTATCTGATCAGTCTTACCGTCAGGCTCAAAGCCGGCGGGCTTGGCAAAAGCATGCTCATCTATCGTATTTTCGCTTGGTTTTTCCGTAAAATCGGCTCCTTTTTTGCCCATCTTCCGCTGATTTGGAAAACCGTGCTCGTCGTCGCAGGGATTCTTTTCATCGATTTTATCGCGCTTGTTTCTTCTTATTATACTTCGAGCCTCATCGGCTACTGGCTGATTAAAAATATCATTTTGGTTCCGATCATTTTCTATATCGCCGTGACGCTGCGCAGGCTGGAGGCCGGCGGCAAAAAAATCGCCGAGGGGGACTTCACCTACCAAATCGATACGGCGCATATGATAGGCGATTTCAAGGCATTCGGAAACAGTCTCAACAGCATCAGCGAAGGGATGTCAAAGGCGGTGGATGAGCGCATGAAAAGCGAGCGCATGAAAACGGAACTTATCACAAACGTTTCCCATGACATCAAAACGCCGCTCACCTCCATCATCAATTATATCGACCTGATTGAAAAAGAAAATATCGACAACGAGACGCTCCGCGAATACATTGCGGTGCTCGACCGTCAGGCGGCGAGACTCAAAAAGCTGATCGAGGACCTTGTCGAGGCGTCCAAGGCCTCGACCGGAAACCTCACGGTCGACATGACGGAATGTGACGTCGGCGTTCTGCTCCAACAGACCGTCGGAGAATATGACGAAAAGCTGGAAAAGGCCGACCTCAAAGCGATCGTCACGTGTCCGGAGGAGCCTGTGAAAATCATGGCGGACGGAAGATATATGTGGCGCGTTTTTGACAATCTCATGAACAACATCTGCAAATACTCCCAATCCGGTACAAGAATTTATTTAGGACTTGAAAAGACGAACGGAAAGGCGGTCGTGACCTTCAAAAACATCTCGCGGGTTCCGCTCAACATTTCTGCGGATGAACTGATGGAGCGCTTCGTGCGCGGCGACAGCTCACGCAGCACGGAAGGCAGCGGTCTCGGACTTTCCATTGCAAGAAGTCTCACTGAGCTTCAAAACGGAACGCTTTCCCTTTCCGTCGACGGCGACCTTTTCAAGGCGACACTGACTTTCAAAACAATTTAAAAACCGGCGCAGCATCTGAAATGCTGCGCTGTTTTTTGTATATATTTTACTTGACTTGCGGTCGCACAAGGAATATAATTTTATCATAAAACAGAAAAAGGAAGTTTACTACGATGAAAATTGCAAAAGAACACGGCATCACGCCAAGCGATACGACGATCACCACGGGAAATCCCGTTTTCCTCGACGTTACAAAGCCGCCTTTCCGCCTTTATGGGCTTTATGAGCCGTTCCGGCGCGTCCCGGAGGCTGTCGCAAAAGCGACAAGCAAATCCGTCGAGAATCTGGCGCCGATGACGGCCGGCGTAAGACTTCGTTTTTCGACGGATTCGGATTATATCGTCATTCATGCGGAAATCGTCGGTACGGATAAAAACCCGCAGTCTCCCGAAATCATGGCGAGAGGCTTTGAGCTTTATCAAAAAGAAAACGATGCCTATCGCTTTCTCGGCCTCATGATTCCCTCCCAAGGAGAGGGAAAAAACTATGTGGAAAGCCGCGTCCGGCTCGCCGCCGGTAAAAAAGACATCATCATCGGATTCCCTCATTTTGCAAAGATCGCCTCGGTATCCGTTGCGCTCCGAGAAGGCTCGGAGCTTGACGCGGGCGGTGCATACCGGTATCCGAAGCCCATCGTATTCTACGGTTCCTCTATCGTCCAAGGCACCGGAGCCGGCAGACCCGGCAGTCATTATGCCGCCATCATCGCGCGCAGGCTTGACAGCGATTTCATCAATCTCGGCTTCGGCGGTTCGGCAAAAGCCGAACCCGCCATCATGGATTACATCGCGGGACTTGATATGAGCGTGTTCGTCTACGATTATGACCACAACGCGCCCGATGCCGAATATCTTAAAAACACGCATTACGAGGGCTATCGGCGTTTCCGCGCAGCGCAGCCGGATACTCCGGTGATTATGGCATCCAAGGTGGATTATCACAGCGATGCGGAAACGAACGAAACCCGGCGCAGGATCGTCATGGAAAGCTATAAGCGGGGACTTGAAGCGGGCGACAGGCATCTGTATTTCGTGGACGGCTCCGAGGTTTTTCCTTCCGATTATCGGGATGAATGCTCCGCCGACGGCTGTCATCCGAACGATGTAGGATATCTCGCCATGGCCGATGCCATCGGAAAAGCCGTCAAAAAGGCTTTGGAAGAACGCAATACGGAAGGAGCCGATGGAAATGCATGACGAGCTTACCGCCGTGGACATCAAAAAAATGCAGGAGGAAATCGATTACCGCAAGCTCGTGCTGGCGCCTCAGCTCAAAGAGGCACTGAAACATGCGCGCGAGCTCGGAGATCTGAGCGAGAATTTTGAATACCACGCCGCAAAGCGCGACCTGAACAAAAACAACAGCAGAATCCGCTATCTCCAACAGATGATTGCTACCGCCGTCGTCATCTCGGCGGAATCGGGAGATGCGAATACGGTCGGGCTTTTCGACAAAATACGCCTTTACATGGAAGAGGACGACGAGGAAATGGAAATTGTCCTTGTCACCACGCTCCGTCAGGATTCCATCAAGGGCTATATCAGCAAGGAATCTCCGCTCGGCAAGGCGATTATGGGCAAGAAGGCAGGCGACAGAGTGCTTGTTACGGTGAATGCGGAATATTCCTATTACGTGGAGATTCGCGGAATTGAAAAAGGTACCGATGACGAATCGCTGGAAATCAGCCCGTACTGATGCTTTCCCAATCGATTTATAAAAGCAAAAACCGCCGGACTTTCTGTGGGTGCTCATAAGAAAGTGATTTGAAAGAATTACGATTATGGCATCTGTCAGACGGGGTTGGTAAACGAGATAACGGGTATTCGGCGAAAGCCGAGTACCCGTTGTTTTTTTGCCCTTAACTGAAAGCAATAGATTTATTCACAGTTTTCGAGTATAATTAACTCATATCTTTCCTATCCTTTCCATTTCGTGATTTTTTCAAAAAATCTCAAAAAATTTTGGAAACATTGGAACAATTCAGCCTTTCTCATGCCATATATAGTAGAGGGCTATTTGAAAACGATTGGAGGTGACGCTTATGGAGAAGCGGAAAAGCTCGAAAGGTTTCATTGTGGTGCTGCCCGGTGAGATCATCGAAATACCGCAGGACAGCGACAAGTCATGGCTGACCCTGTTTTATAGCCTACCGAGGGAACTTGCGGAAAAGTGGAAGCCTGCCTACGATCTGCCCCGCTGCCCCTATGAAGTTCTGAGGACGGACAAGTATGACCACATCGTATGTGATGATATGTTCAAGCTGCTTGTGTGGGACTGCTACGCATGGAGCGCATGGCAGTTTTTCCAAGTGAAAGACCGCAAGGGCAATTATCGTGACATTCCCGGTGCATGGACGCAGTACGCAGGATATTTTCCCCTGTGGCGTTTGTCGTACAGCATTATCCCCTATATCCGAATGAAGTTTGAGCAGAACGGGCTTGGCCTCCAAAACCTTTACAACATCCCGCAAGGCGTGGAAGTACCGTGGCTGACTTATCAGCAATTCAGCAATCTGATCGGCAATGTCACCGATATGGTTGTTGTGGAACAGAAATGGCAGCCTGTGATTGACGCTATCTGGGAAAATCGCACCGTAGAGGACTACGAAACCACAAGCAGCACCGTTAAGACTGATTTCATGCGAAAGTGGCATCACAACCGTTCCGGCAAGTCGATCTCTTTGGATGAAATGATGGAGAGTGAGGACGGGGACATTTTCGATGTGGCAGACCCCCGCAGCGATTTTGAGAACTCCGTTATTTCCGAAATGCGGATTGCTTCCTTTGCGGAAAGCACCATCACAGAGAAAGACCGGGAGATATTGAAGCTGCGTATGGAGGGTTACACCGAGCAGGAGATTGCAGACAAGGTTGGCTACAAAACAGCAAGCGCAGTCCATAAGCGGATCGCCAAGATTGGAGCCGCTTATGAGGACTATGTGACAGCGGAATACGGAAAGTTTTTAGATAAAATTTCTCCAAATCCCTAACTATGGTTGGAGGTAAAGAATGATTCCTACATTGGATAATCCTATGTTCTATGAGTTGAAAGAGCAAGCGGATATACAAAGCATACTAAGGCAGATAGATCCACTCGTTCTAATGCAAAAAATCACAAATTTCCGAAAACTGAATATTTCTCATATGAACAACGCAGAAATTGACCAAGCTATTTTAGAAGTACTGTGTTGGAATGGTGTATTTAGTTGTTATACTAATATGAAAATGTATCCTGCCGGAGCAAAATTTTTCCGAGTAAAAAGATTAAAAGGAACGACCATTCCGAATGAACGATTTGGTATGTATCAAGATTACTGGGAAACAGACCCAAAATATTTGACGACATATGGTCGTTTGAATAAACCGGGTGAATCCTTGCTTTATGTGTCTCCTGATTTGTACTGTTCGATTGGCGAGGTGCATATTCAAGAAGATGAGCCATTTGTAGCTATTCAATATACTGCCAAGTCAGATGTTAAGGTGAATATGATTGGCGGCGAGATTGATTATGAACAGTTAGGGGTACAGGACGAAAAAGTAAAATTGATACATGAAATGTATAATAGTTTTTTGCGAGATGAATTTAGCAGAGATGTGGGAAAAGGAACAGAATATCTGTATAAAGTGTCTGAAACGATTGCAAAAAGTTATTTTGATTTACCACCAAGAGTGGTGCAAGATGCGTGGGCATATTCCTCTGTTCAGGATAAAACCAAGTACAATGTTTGTTTTAGACCAAAGATTGCACACGAACTTTTAGAACTTAATGGAGCAATGCTTTGTAAGGTGAATCAGTCTATGGGAATACAGGTGTTGTGTGTGGCTGTAGGCGCAGACGAAAACAACAACATTCTTTTTTACCACATTGGTTCTGAACAACAAAAACAGGTATTCCCCGAAATTACACAAGTTACCCCTAAATAATAGAAATTTTGATTTATGGCAGTCACGAGAAATCGTGGCTGCTTTTTCGTGCAGGAAAGGAGATTTTTATGAGCAGAGAACCGTTTGAAGCCATGCCTGATGTGATGGATGCAAAGCAGCTTGCGGAAGCGTTGCAGATTTCCAAAGCGGGGGCATATAACCTTTTGAACAGCCCGGATTTTCCGACCTTGCGGATCGGCGGGCGCAAATTGGTGATGAAAAATGAGCTTGTAGAATGGCTGAAAAGCCGGACAAACAGAAAAGCGTGAAAACACAGTCAAGAGCCGGAAAAGTGGCAAATCAGCCGATAGCGAGAGCCGAAACATACTCCGCATCGTTTGAAGCGTTTCTATCGAAAAAATGCACCGCTTTTCCAATTCAAGAGCCGAGAAAAATTTGTGAAAAACAGGAGGTTTTATGAGAACAGGGCTTACCAAGAGAGAAAAGACAACTGCCATCTATTTTGATGAGTACGGCAGTATGATCGAGGCGCAGACCCATAACACCGATCTAAAAAAGCGGCTGACCGCATTTGCGAAAGAATATCCGCAATGCTGCCGCCAGATTGACGATGATGAGCAAGGCGAGCTGACATTTGAGATCGAAAAAGGCAGACTGAGTTTTCGGTTGACTGCGCCGTACAGCGAGGAACGAAAACGGGCAGCAAGCGAGTTTGCAAAAAAGTTACGAAATTTCTAAACTTGTAACTTGAGAACTCGGGACTCTTTTGCTATAATATATTATGAATTGATCTATAAACAAGGAGGTGCGGATATGGCAAAGAACAAACTGGTTGCCCCTGTTGTCAAATGGGTTGGAGGAAAACGCCAGTTGTTAGACGAGATTACTCCCCTACTTCCTAAGCGGATCACTTCTTATTGCGAGCCTTTTTTGGGTGGTGGAGCCGTTTTATTTTCTATTCAGCCATCCAAAGCAATCGTAAATGACTTGAATGGGGATTTGATTGCGGTTTACGAAATTATTCGTGACGATGTCGAATCTCTCATTGCAGATCTCAGAAAGCACGAAAATACTTCAGAGTATTTCTACGCAATACGAGATTTAGATAGAGACAAAGAAGCCTATCAAGCCATGTCAAAGGTTGAGCGTGCATCACGATTGATTTATTTGAATAAGACTTGCTTTAATGGTTTGTTCCGTGTTAATTCATCGGGGGAGTTTAATTCTCCGTTTGGTCATTATAAAAATCCTAACATTGTGAATGAGCCTGTTCTGCGGGCAGTAAGCAAGTATTTTTCGTCTGGCAATATCACATTTTGCAACGAAGATTTTGCTGTGACGCTAAGTAGAGTTGGCAAGGGTGGATTTGTGTATCTTGACCCACCGTATGATCCTGTTTCTGATACAGCAAGTTTCACCGGCTATAATAAAGGCGGATTTGACAGAAACGAGCAAATCAGACTAAAGCAATGTTGCGATGAGCTGACGCAGCGAGGCATTAAATTCTTGCTATCCAATTCTGCCACAGAGTTCATAAAAGAACTGTATAAGGACTACAACATATCCATCGTACAGGCAAAGAGGGCAATCAATTCAGATGCAAGCAAACGCGGATCGATAGAGGAGGT
The DNA here is from genome assembly GCA_934446365.1 of uncultured Eubacteriales bacterium. Classification (GTDB taxonomy): domain Bacteria; phylum Bacillota; class Clostridia; order Oscillospirales; family CAG-272; genus QALR01. The sequence continues at coordinate 567,636 of CAKSDZ010000001.1, forward strand.
GCTAATTAGGAACTATGGGACTGAATGATGCCGCATGGGAAAGCCTATTTGACAAGTATCATATTCTTGATGAGATCGAGCGAAATGGACAGTTCGTCATTTCGGCAAACCAGATAAAAGAGTTCAGAGAGCCTCGGTTAATGACCAAGTTTGACCACAAAATAAATCTTCCAAATATCTTTGTTGCTAACAACTTGTCAATTTTGCCGATAACTCGTGGAGATTATGTTATTTCCTCTTTTTCGGCATATAAGGAATTTGACGAGCCATCCCAATATGTTCAGCGGATTTCAATTCCAGCACATATTCAGAGTCTAATGCCGCAGTTTCTTGTGAGCGAAGCTATTGCGTTGAATTGCGCTAATGCCTGTGGAATACTTAATGACTTTTTAGAGGACGATGAGCTTGTTCCAACAGTTAGCGGTCGCATGAGTTCTGGCAGTTTTGAGTTTGGCATTAACACCGCTTTTGGCACGAAAAATATTACCGTAAGCAATTCTCAAATTGAAATTGATGCAGCATATGAAGGTATCCATTATCTTTCTTTATTTGAAGCGAAGCGGGATTTATCTGATGATTTTCTTGTTCGCCAACTTTATTACCCGTTCCGTGTTTGGAGTGAACGAGTGACGAAAACAGTAAAGCCTGTTTTCTTGATTTTCTCAAATGGTATGTTCAATCTGTATCAATATCAGTTTGAAGATCCGCAGAACTACAATTCTCTTATACTAGTGAAGCAGAGAAATTATGTAATAGCAACAGAAATTTGTTTGGCGGATATTGAAAACCTTTTGAGAACTGTTCCTTTGGTACAAGAGCCAGACATATCATTCCCGCAAGCAGATCGTATGTCTCGGATAGTCAACCTTATCGAGCTGTTAAATGAAAAGCCGATGACTAAACAGGACATTACATCGGAGTATGCTTTTGATGAACGCCAAACTAATTATTATACAGACGCAGGACGGTATCTAGGACTCATTGACAAAACCCATGATGAGGATGGCAACATTCTATTCCAACTTTCTGCCTGCGGACACCGTATAATGGGTTTGGAGTATAAAGAACGCCAGCTTGCGCTTGTAACTCAAATATTGATGCACAAAGTATTCAACGAAACCCTAAAACTTCATTTGCAATGTGGAGAGATGCCGGATAAACAAACCATAATTCAGATAATGAAACGATCCAATCTATATCGTGTTGAAGCTGATAGCACATATTTGCGGCGTTCTTCTACGGTTGTTGGTTGGGTGAATTGGATTCTTGGAATTATTGAGGAATAATTTTTTATTTTCTCAGAGAAAGAAGGGATAAGGATGGCAGTAAATAAAGACAGACCTATTATCCAATCTCATGGTTATAATGGTAGTGAACCAACTCGGATTTGTCCCCATTGTGGCAAAGAAAAACCATTAAGTGAATTTGGTTTTAGAAAAATGCAAAAAGGCGAGCAAGGAGTAATCCGAAATCAATCTTGGTGCAAAGAATGTAGGGGGATTAAATAACTTCGGATAATCCCTTTGGAACAAAGGGCGCACTTCTATACAGGGGCAAGCCCTGTATGTGCGCTCTGCGAGGCAGGCAGCCCGGACGATTGGAAGTCCGGACTGTTTTGCGTCACTTCGTTCCGTACAAGGGGCTGCACCCCTTGCGCCGCTATGCGGCTATCCCTGCGTACTTTGCGATTGGCGCAATTTGCTGACGCAAACAGCACCACTCACAAAGTTTTGAATATGTACCTATGACCGTTTACCGATTTTCGGTAGGCGGTCTTTTTATATCCCTACACTAAAATCAAGGAGGTCATGCACTATGGCAAAACAGAAAACTATCCCCGAACTGGAAGCTGAGAAAGCCGAAAATGAACGCAAGCTCACTCAGCTCCAACACAAAAAGCAGCAGCTTGAAAACCGTATCACCTACTACGAAAAAGGTGATCGGCGCAAGCGAGCGCACCACCTTATCACTCGTGGCGCAGCCATTGAAAGCATCGCACCATTGACAAAGGTTTTGAGCGAAAACGAGTTTTACGCCTTTGCGGAAAAAGCTCTTACCGTCCCGGAGGTCAAGGGCTTGCTCATGGAAGCGGTCAACGAACACAACCGGGCAGAGCAGTAACAGTAAAGAGAGGTGCTGAGTATCGCACTATATCATTTTCATGTTACACAAATCAAGCGCAGCGCAGGACAATCCGCCATTGCGTCTGCTGCCTATCGCTCCGGCGAAAAGCTGCACAGCGAATACTACGGTGAGGAGAGCGACTACACCAAAAAGGGCGGCGTGATCTGTTCGGAAATCCTGCTGCCGCCCTATGCCCCACCCTCTTTCTCTGACCGGGAAACCCTATGGAACGAGGTAGAGAAAGCGGAACGGGGAAAGAAAGCGCAGCTTGCATACAGCTTTGACATTGCTTTGCAGAACGAGTTTTCCATGCAGGAGAACATCGAACTTGCAAGGCAATTTTTGTTGGAGCAGTTTGTGAGCCGGGGCATGGTGGTGGACTTCGCCGTTCACTCTCCCGACAAAGAGGATGGCGGCATTTCCAATCCGCACTTTCATGTTATGTGTCCTATCCGTCCTCTGGATGAACACGGCAGATGGGGCAACAAGCAGCGGCGGGAATATCTGTTGGACGAGCATGGAGAGCGCATCCGAGATGAAGCGGGAAACTATGTGTTTAACGCTGTGCCGACTACCGACTGGGGCAGTCACGACACCTTGGAGCATTGGCGGCAGGCGTGGGCTGACCTGTGCAATCAGAAGTTTGCGGAAAACGAATTGGACTGCCGGATCGACCACCGCAGCTATGAGCGACAGGGCATTGACCAACTTCCCACCATCCATGAGGGTGTAACCGTCCGGGCAATGGAAGCAAAGGGCATCCGCACCAACAAGGGCGATCTCAACCGATGGATCAAGACAACCAATAATCTGATCCGCAATCTGAAAAAGAAAATCTCTGCGCTGCTTGACTGGCTGAAAGAAGCTCATGAGGAATTGAGCAAGCCGCAAGCCCCCAATCTGGCGCACCTGCTCAGCGAGTATTATTCTGGACGCAATGCCGGAGCTTGGAGCCAGAAAGCGAAGATCGGCAATCTCAAAGAATTCAACGAGATTTGCAATTATCTTATGCAGAATAAACTCACAACGCCTGAGGAATTGCAGGAGCGTGTGTCTGTGCTGAGTGAGCGCATCGACACTTTGAAAAACTCCATACGTGGCAAATCTGACCGCATGAAAGAGTTGGACGAGCTTCTCCGCATGGTACAGTTTTACACTGAGGGCAAGCCTGTTGCCGATAAGTTAGCGACTATCAAGTGGAAAGGCAAGCGGGAGCAGTTCATGTCCGAAAATGAAAACACACTCCGCCTGTATCACATGGCAGAGCGTAAGTTGACGCCGCATTTCAAGGATGGCAAGCTGCCCATCACCGCATGGCGCAAAGAGCGTGACCGTCTGGAACAGGAATACAAGGCCGAACAAGCGGAGCTTTCGCCCATCCATGCGGAGGTAAAAAAGCTCTGGCAGATCAAATATAAGGTGGAACAGGTTATCCATGAGCAGGATCGTCAGAACGCCGTTACACGGCAGAAAAAGCATGAAATCGAACACTAATCTTTACACATTTTTAGGAGGCACTTATGAGCAAGAAGAAACCATTTGAGCATGAAATCGACCCGGAGCTTTTGGCGGAGATCGAGGAATGGGAGCAGCAGGAGCATGACGAGCCGGAGGGGTATTACTTCTCCAATCCCGACCCGTATCTCAACCCCACACCGCTGCCGCCCGACCATCCCAGACATAATTTCTGGTTTGACGAGGACGGACACATTTGCGTAAAAAATCCATCCGCTTTCTGGCTGCCGGAGTTTACTTTGCAGAAAGAGATCGGCGGCACGATCTACTCGGTCACAGGCACTTATGACGGAACGGAAACGCTGGATAAGAAAATGGAGCGCATTATGGCTGAAAAGTTTACAGAAAAGTTGGAGGATACCGAATGACAAATTCACAGAATCTTGGTACAATAGAAGCAACCAATCCTGTACTGGCAGTTGCCCCTTCAAAGGAGGAAACAGAAATGTTACGGGCAACTGATAAAATCACCGCACTCTACTGCCGTCTATCCGTGGAAGATATGAA
>CAKSDZ010000002.1 GCA_934446365.1 uncultured Eubacteriales bacterium
AGATTTCCAACGCTATTACCCTCAATCGCTATGCTTATGCCAACGGCAACCCGGTATCGAATGTTGACCCGTTTGGGTTGACCTCGAGAGGAAGCGAGATAGAACTGCCTCCGCTCGTTTCCGTTCAATTTGAAAAATATTTAGATAAATATTACGCTGGCAAAACCACGTTTGAAGCATTGGTAAATAGCCAAACATTAGAGGCATTTTACAATTACATGTATAATGGAATTAAAAATGCAGCACGTCCTAACAATATCGGCAAAGGCATCTGGGAAAAGCAAATAAAAGAAGAATTACAATGGGTAGAAAATTATCTTGGCAAATCATCAAATTTGTCCAAAGCAATAGACATATTAGGTTATGTGGGCATTGTAGTTGATGTAGGAAAAGGCATTTATGAAAATGTTCAAAACGATGCCAGTCAACAAAAAATTGTCTCCGATGCAATTGTTGATGCAGGTTTTAGTATAGGTGGTGGAGCTCTTGCATCGGCAGCAGCCTCAGCCGCTGCTGGCGCAGTTGCCGGATTCGTTGCCCCTGGCATAGGAAATCTTATCGGTGCAGGCGTTGGGTTAATTGTCGGTGTAGCATTTTATTTTGGTACAGAAGTAATTGAAATCAACGGTAAATCTTTAGTCGAATGGAGCAAAGAAGGAGTAGATTGGTTATTTGACCGATTTAAAGATGGAATTGATTGGGTAGTCGATACGGCCAAGAAAGAATTTGACTTGATGCTTGAATATACCAGAGAAGGTCTTGATTGGGTAGCAGATACAATTTCGGATTTGTTTAATTAAAGAGAGGAGATTGGTGTGAATATAGATAACATTACTGAATATATAAAATCCGGATTAGGAATTGCTCCTGAAAAGAAACAATTCAGAATGCTCGTGAGTGCTCCTTTTATAATGATACTTACAATGGGACTTATTCCGGGTATTGTATTAGGCGGGTATCAGTTGATTCTTTCCATAATGATGATGATTACCGCTTTAATTATGACAATTGCAGTATTTATACTGTCAAACCAAAAATTTACTGTGAAAAACCGATTGATCTTACAAATATTAATTTATTCTAACTGGATTTTGCAAATTTCGTTCTTAGAGCTTATGTATTTTTCAATTATGTTTCCATATAGCGTTTTTCTTTATTTGATTTATATTCCACCAATTCTCATCCCGTTGCTACTAGGAATAAACGCAACAAAAAAAATCAAAAAAGATACTTTGTTTCCGTCTAAAAAAATATTACATAGCGGAGTTCGGGTCAGTCTGATAATGTCAGGCATTATAGGTATGAACTTTGCAGCAATTTTTAGAAATACAAGTCAAAAAACAGCGTATATCGTAGTATTAACTTGCTGTGCAATTATCACAAGTTTTCTGTCAATTGGTCTATTATCAATACAAAGATTATATTATTTATTGAAGCTTGAGAAATTGGAATTATTACCGGAAGAATTTAAATCAGAAAAAATTGTCAAAGAAAAAGAAATCCCCAAGCTCAAATAAAAAACGGCCGCACCCCAAAAAGGTGCGGCTGTTTTATGAAATCCTGTTGCAAAAAGCATCTATCTATGCTATACTTATGATAGTTTATCACAAGCTTTCAAAACCTACCACTTCGACTACCGCGGCAGCACGGTTGCAATCACGGACAGCACGGGAGCCGTCACCGATACGTTCCAGTATGACACTTATGGCAAGCAAACAGCGAGAACGGGTACAAGTGAAGTCATCTTCGGTTACAATGGCAGAGATGGGGTCATCACAGACAGCAATTCCCTGCTCTACATGCGGGCAAGATACTATTCGCCGGAGCTTCGCAGGTTCATCAACGCGGATATCATCGCAGGCGAGATTTCCAACGCCATTACGCTGAATCGTTATGCTTATGCCAATGGCAATCCCGTTTCCAATGTTGACCCGTTTGGGTTGAGTGTAGAAACCAGAGGAATTAGTTTGAACTGGGATATTGGTTTTACCGATGTCGCAGGTTGGATAAATGATGCCTTTGGCATTGGTCAAAGAATATTTAACTATTGTAAATATGGTTTCTCTGTATATAAAAAAGGAGCATATGCAATTGTTAAAGGTGCCCGTTCAATCACCGCCATCAATCAAGGAATCAAGGGCACTCGATATGCGTTTGCTAACGCAAGTAAATATGGAAATGTATTTCAATATATTGATCCTAAAATCGCAGTTAAAAATGCGTTAACTGGAAAAGGAAGCATATTGGGATATGCTATGGTTGCGTTAGATACCGGATTGGGTATTTATGAAAATATTCAAAACGGCACAAAACCACAAAAAATCGTATCAGATGCTGTTGTAGATACTGGACTTGGAATAGGCTCTATTGCCTTATCGGCAGCTGCAGGTGCAAAAATTGGTGCGTTAGCTGGCACGGTTTTTCCTGGCTGGGGTAATGTTATTGGAGCATTAGGCGGCGCTGTGGTAGGTGTAGGTGCATATGTACTTACGGATGTGATCGAATTCAATGGGAAGTCTGGCTCTGAATGGATTAAAGAAGGTGCATCTGTCGTTGCAGATGGAGTTGTTGAAGCAGGTAAGTGGATTGCAGATACTGCAGTTGAAGCTTGGGAAGCAACTACGGATTTTATCGAAGATGCCGGTAATTGGATTGCTGACACAGCGGTCGACGCTTGGGAGGCAACCACAAATTTTGTAAAGGATACAGGTGAGGCAATATCCAATGGATTTAAAACAGTAGGGAATTTTTTGTCGGGTATATTTAGTTGATAAAGGAGCATTTTATGGAGGACAGGATACGCAATTTTGTTTACAATAACGACCACAACTATACCTCGTATGGTAGTGTTAAATGTTTGATGATTTGCGTCTGCTGGTTCATTACATTAATTGCTGGCACATATGCGATTATTGCAAAACTGTGGCTGTTTATGGCGATTTTTATAGTCATTAATTGTGCATTTTTGCTCCACCTCATTCTCCTGAAATTCTTTTTTAAAAACAACTATGCCTTGCGCTTTTTATCGGACGGAATTGTAAATATGCTTTTGTCAAGTCTATTTTTGACTTCTGCCTATACGATTCTATGTGCGACGGATTGCGACACAGACTTCGTAAAATACGGAACTCTCATATCATATGTGATGTTTATAATTCTACATGTCGTTTTGATGCTTTGCCACTCGAAATTCGATAAATATCAACATACAAATCAATCACTTGAGACGAAAAGAACTTCATTATTCATCGGTTCATTGATACCTATATCAGGCACGATTGGGATGATTGTCGCAAGAATAATCTTTGGTGCTTTTGATTTTAAGAATCAAGTAGCTGTATATGTTGTTTTTGTCGCGTTTACAATTGTTTCTTTGCTTTTTTCACTCGGATATGTGAATTTTGTCAAATACTATTATTGTAAAAAATACAGAATCATTTGTGACGAAAACGGAGATACGATGTCATCTAATCTGGAGCCGAAAAAAAAGGATAAAAAGAAAAAAACAAGGAAACAAGTCCTAAAGGGAAAAGAAATGAATATTTTCTTTAAAATTCTTTTGATTTTGATCGGTATTTCTGTTTCGATATTTGCTATTCTTTTCATTATAGAATTCATAAAAGTTATCATAGAGAGCATATAAAACGTAAAAACGATAAGTCCAGCCGCACCCCAAAAAGGTGCGGCTGTTTTTTGAAATTCTGTTGCAAAAAGCATCTATCTATGCTATACTTATGATAGTTTATCACAAGCTTTCAAAACCTACCACTTCGATTATCGCGGCAGCACGGTTGCAATCACGGACAGCACGGGAGCCGTCACCGATACGTTCCAGTATGACACTTATGGCAAGCAGACAGCGAGAACGGGTACCAGTGAAGTCATCTTCGGCTACAACGGCAGAGATGGTGTCATCACCGACAGCAATTCCCTGCTCTACATGCGGGCAAGATACTATTCGCCGGAACTGAGACGGTTCATCAATGCGGACATCATCGCAGGTGAGATTTCCAATGCCATTACGCTGAATCGATATGCTTATGCCAATGGCAACCCGGTATCAAATGTTGACCCGTTTGGGTTGACCTCGAGAGGAGTAGCAGACACAGACATTTTCATAAACATACCACAAACAAGCGACAGAGTGCTCGCAGCAAATATGTTAGCAACAACCTTGGATCAAATTTTAAACTTCAGAAATGTGTTTGCAGCTTCGAGTAAATTAAGCCTTGAAATTCCAATCGATAAAAACACAACGGTGTCCTATTCCACCGCAGTAAAAAGAGGGAGCGGCAATCTTGAAATTTCCAGTGTTATTTCAGATCAGCTTGATTTGTTGGCTTCTATGTCATTTTCCGCATCAGATTTGACTTTATCGGTAAGTAGTGATCATAGTATTGAAGTTGAATATTCCTGTAAAGTCGACCGGCATACTGCAATAATTGTTTCCTTGTCAGGCGTTGTGAATGTTTCTTTATCCGCAAGCTATAAGGTTATTACCACCGATGCGTATAATAATTCGATATCGACAAGTGTAGGACTGACCTATAACAATAGCCAAAAACCGAATCAAGTTCCGGTAACAGTACCAGTACCGGAAGAAGAACTTTCTACGGAATCTAATTGGGACTGGCTTGAAAAAGTGGGATTAGGGTTGATAGCTGTCGGTGCAACGGCACTCGCTGGTGTCGCACTTGTTGAAACCGCCGCAACCGGAGGCATGGGAATATGGAACGATGCACCGGCGTTATCCGGAGCTGCTAAAGCTTGGGCTGATTTTATCGCATCTTTCTCAAGCAGTGCGCCAGCCTTGGTCCCGGGATGAAACAGCAGACAGCATGACCCCCGAATTTGAAATTATGATAGGAGCGCTATATGAAAAAATCATATAAAATATCAATCATTATATGCTGTGCGGTCATATTCATAGGTGTAATATCAATCGGAGTCGTTTTGAAATTTTCAAAACAAGAAGCAAGGACAACATATGTTTTTTCTCCGAAAATGTCATTGGCATTTTTCGGACGAGAACCAACAGAATTTTTTAAAACCTATTATGACTATTATGACAACTGTGAAGATTTTCGAAATCACGCAACAATTGATGAAAACGGGAACTTGGTTATTCGTTTAACCAGTGAACAAAAGGCTGCTTTATTTCAGTCCACCTACACCGATCTTGAAGCGCTAGACGCCGTAGAAGGAGTGGAAATTTCAGCGAATTACGATAGATTGACGATTACCGGCAATGAAGAAGAGGTATTAAATGTCATATGGAATGAATTTGAAGTTTATACTATATTTCACATGGCAAATTGTCAATTGATTGGCGGAACAGATCCGGAGAACATTTCTGTAACAGTTACGATTATAGACAAGGATACAGGTAATCCCATCTATACCGCCGTTTGGCCAGATGAAGACGTATGCTTCGGTCCGGAAACTTTAAAATTTCCAAAGACTAATTCAGAAGACAACACCGATTAAAATATGATTGTTTTGTTATAACGCAGTATCATAAAATTTTCAACTTTTCCGACTGCTCCTTTTTGGGAGCAGTCGGTTTTTTATTTCCGAGAGCACCGCGTCGGGCGGGACGGTCTCCTACGGCTACAACGAATTGAATGTGAAAAAGCAGCTGACCAATGCGAGGGGACAGCTCCGGAAGTATTTCTATGACGCGATGGGCAGAATCACGGGCTATGTCGGCGCAGAGGATTCCGTCGGCTACACCTATGACGCGGCCGGCAACGTCCTCACCGTCACAGATCGGAACGGCACGATAACGCGGGAATACGACGCGCTGAACAGAATCACAAAATACACCGATACGTTCGGAAAGTCCATCCGGTATGAGTATGACGCCGTCGGCAATCTCGTCAAACTGATTTATCCCGACGATACCGCGGTCCTCTACGCTTACGACGCCAACAACGCGCTCTCCACCGTCACCGACTGGGCGGGCAGAGTGACGGCCTACACCTATGATGCAAACGGCAAAGTGACCGGCGTCACAAAGCCGGACGGCAGTATCACCACCACGGTATACGACAACAGGCAGCGCATCACTTCTACGGTGGAAAAGACGTCTTCCGGCGCTGTCATTACCGGATTTGAGTATACATATGATGCACTTGGCAGGATTTTTGTGGAAAAACATCTTGCAAATGGGAAAAAACTATGCTATACTTATGATAACCTGTCAAGGGTGACAAAGCGGACGGTCAAAAACCTGAGCGACGTGACGCTCTCGGAGGAGACCTTCAGCTACGACGCTGCGGGCAATCTCATCGGCGGCACGTCCGAAACCGGTTTCGTCTATGATACGAACAACCGGCTCATCTCGATAGACGGCGAGGCCGTGAGCTACGATGCGGACGGCAACATGCTTTCCATGACGCTGGACGGCGAGGAGAGGTCGCTTGCATACGATTCCGCAAACCGACTGTTAAAGGCGGGCGGCTGTGAATATACCTATAACGCGGAGGATATCCGAATCCGAAACCTCTGCGGCGAGGATGAAACGCTCTACACCTACGACACCAACACCAAGCTCAGCCGGCTGCTTGTCAAAACGACGAATGGCACGGTGACAAAGTATGTATACGGCATGAGACTGATTGGTGAGGAGACAGGGGGCGCATTCAAGACCTACCACTTCGATTATCGCGGCAGTACCGTGGCGATCACGGACAGCACGGGAACCGTCACCGATACGTTCCAGTATGACACTTATGGCAAGCAGACAGCGAGAACGGGTACCAGTGAAGTCATCTTCGGCTACAACGGACGTGACGGTGTCATCACAGACAGCAATTCCCTGCTCTACATGCGGGCGAGATACTATTCGCCGGAGCTTCGCAGGTTCATCAACGCGGACATCATCGCAGGCGAGATTTCCAACGCTATTACCCTCAATCGCTATGCTTATGCCAACGGCAACCCGGTATCGAATGTTGACCCGTTTGGGCTCAGTGCGGAGAGAGAGGCAAATAGTAAAAACGAGGACAGTAAGCAAGAAATAATAGATGAATTTTTGAAAATTTACTATGACACTTACGGAAAAGAATATCAAAAAAATGATCTTTCCGAAGTTACTATCGAGAAAATATTAACAACAGTACATGAATACGAGCCATTTTTAAATAATGCCGTTATTTCAGGTGTTGGTATATTGATTACAGCAATAGCACCGTACTTAGGTATTGCAACAATTCCGGCTACTATAGCAAGTTTTGGTTTTGGAGTTTCAGCCGGATCAGCCGTACCCGGATCCGGCGATTATCCAACATATGTGATTACAAAAACTGGATATCATACGTACTCTGTCGAAGTTGCAAATTATCATGGATATAGGGTATATGAAAATAGAAATTTCAAATATACGATCACTGAAAAATATTACGTTATGAATGGTAAAATATCAAGAACAGAAACCTCATATACAGATGAATATCTTGCTTACCGATACAGAAATCATCCTTAAATTTAGGAGGTACATATGAAAAAAAGCAAACCAAATTTTTTGGAATATATAAAAAAAGCAAATCCAAATGGTGCTTTTGAAATCAAACAGGTGTTTTATAATAATCACACGGGACAAAAAATGAAAATGAATATAAAACACAAATCACTGTTTTATGTTATCAATGCTCTTGTTTATTTCTCTGTGTTTTTGGGATTAGTATTTGTTGGATTTAAAATCGGGAATTCACAAAACGACATGGGGTTGAAAATTTTATACTACATTGGTGATATTTTAGTGGCTGTTTTACTGGTATTGTTAATTGATGCTATCAAATATGTATGTATAAATTTTGAATTTATAAAAGATGAAACTATAACCAAACAAGAGTGAATTTGCTTTATACTGCTCGCAGCCGCACCCCAAAAAGGTGCGGCTGTTTTATGAAATCCTGTTGCAAAAAGCATCTATCTATGCTATACTTATGATAGTTTATCACAAGCTTTCAAGACCTACCACTTCGATTATCGCGGCAGCACCGTGGCGATTACGGACAGCACGGGAGCCGTCACCGATACGTTCCAGTATGACACCTACGGCAAGCAGACAGCGAGAACGGGTACCAGTGAAGTCATCTTCGGCTACAACGGCAGAGATGTATGGATTTGGGTTGTTGTAATGGAACTATGGCCAAACAATTTTTGAATATATCTCACGTCCATAGTCATAAAAACGGTTACTCTTACTAAAAGCGAAGAGGCCGATGAAGGGTTGATTTTTCCTTTCATCGGCCTGAATTTTTATAATCGTTTTTTATCATTCTCACTCATCCACATTTAAATATATATTCAAAATCCAACAAATTTTCCAGTGCAAAAATTATGAAACCGCATAACAATATGGCAGTACATGTCAGTGCCTTCGGATCAAGGCGGGCTCCGCTTCTTCCTCTGACACCCCCTTTGCCGGAGATTCGCTGACTGCGTATTTCTCTTCTGCCGGTGCTTTGTCCCGCCGATTTGGTCCCGCTTCGCGGCAATGACGTCTCAAACGCATTCGGAGCAATGGCACCGGAAGCTTTATCCGACAAGTGTGGGTCTGATACAGCTGCACGGATTTCACTGTTCCGGAACGGAACAGGCCTATATGCTCGGAAGCACTTCGGTCGGTCTGTTTAGGATTCAGTTAAGCATCGCTTTTTACAAACAAAAAATTTTTTTCGTATTTTTCTATTGTAAACGGGTATGGAGTTTGATATAATATATTTGTATCAAATATTTTAATATCCCCTTTCGGCTGGGTCGTTGACCATATAAAGGTAATACGCATCCCCGGCAGAAAGCATGATTTCGGAGAATACAATGGCAAAAAGAAGAAGCAGCCGTAAAGCGGCAAAAGCCCTGATATCCGTCCTGCTCGTACTCGTTCTCGCGATCATTTCCTACTTTACAGAACCGTGGCAGTATATCGGCGGAGAGAAAAATGAAATCGGAAACAAGAACGAAGCCGCCGTCACCGACCTTCAGGTTCACTACATAGACGTCGGACAGGCGGATTCCATTCTTGTCCGCGTTCCGACATCGGACGGCGTCAAAAATATGCTCATCGACGCCGGTACCTCGGACGGATATCCGGCCTCCAATATTGTAAATTATCTGAACGGGCTTGGAATCACCGAGCTTGAATATATGATTATCACGCATCCGCATCTCGACCATATCGGCGCCGCAGACGAGGTGATTACGGACTTTACGGTTCAAAACATCATTATGCCCGAATGTGAAGCGTCCTCCAAGGCTTGGCTGAATGTGCTGACGGCGATGGACGAGAAAAACCTCGCGTATATTCCGAGCGAGGCTGGAAAAACTTATACCATAGGCGAAGCCTCCTTCACCATTCTCGGACCAATCGACGCCACCTCCGTCAAGCCAAGCGATGCCAATAATTACAGCGTTGTCATCCGCCTCTCTTGGGGCGATACATCCTTTTTGTTCACGGGAGATGCGGAAACATCAAGCGAAGCCGAAATGCTCGACCGCTTCCCCGCTTCCTCTTTTCGGTGCAATGTTTTGAAAGTCGGTCATCACGGCTCCACGACCTCCACAAGCGACGCTTTTCTTGCCGCCGCCGATCCCGACCTCGCCGTCATTTCCTGCGGCAAGGGAAATTCCTACGGCCATCCGCATGCGGAAACCGTGGAAAAACTGGAAAAAGCGGGCGTGCAGATTCTGCGCACCGATGAGGAAGGCACCATCATCCTTTGCTCCGACAAGAAAGAGGTATTCCGCCTGACTTCACAATAAAGGAAGGCCACTCTTGTGCATCCATATCGAAACCTGATTCTTTTTGCCGTTATATTTGCTTTTATTCTGTCTCCCTGCGGAGCAACGCTCAAAGCAGAAGGGGATATCATCGATCACATCGTCTTTTTCGGCGATTCGACCACGGCGCATCTCGCAGTCCGCGGAGGGATTCCGAAGGAGCGCGTTTGGTCCGGCGCCGGAAACACGGTGCTGTTTGAAACGGTCAACCGGACAAAATGCGTCCATTTGGAGGAAGAAAATCTCGACCTGTCCCTTTCGGACGCCGTCGCCCTGAAAAAGCCGGAAATTCTCGTCATCACGCTCGGCGTATCCGGCGGAGCCGGCTTTCTGCCGAGGGACAAATTCGTCGCGATTTACCGTGAAATGCTGGAATCCGTGAAAGACGCAAGTCCCGATACGCGGATTGTTGTACAATCGATTCTGCCCCTCTCCGATAAATCGGTCAATCATTACAAAAAGCTGACGCGCGAAGCGGTTATCGAGGCCAACTGCTGGATTTCCGGTCTTTGTGCGGAAATGGGGATTTTATATGTCGATACCCATTCAAAGCTTGCGGACGACACCGGATATCTGCGTATTATTTATCAAAACGACGAATATATGCACTTGACAAGGGCGGCTTATGCCGTCGTACTGGACAGCATCAGAGACGCTGTCACGGGAACCGGTCTCTTAGGCTGAATTTTCATCATCATTCATTTTTAATGCCGCGGGATGCGGCGAAGGAGGTGCTTATGTCTGGCAATCAGGCGAAAGCGGTAAAATTCATCGCTGTGCTCGGCGGAGTGCTCGGCGCCGCGGTCTGCGCCGCTATGGCATTCACGGGAGCCGATCATATTACGGCAAAAATTCTTTGGCTGCTGCTCGCCGTTATTTTTCTGCTCCTTATGTATCCGCTTTATCAGGTCGGTAATTTGGCGGAACGAGTTGGCTCCCAAGAGGAAAAGCTGAAAATACTCGCCAACCGTCAATCGAAGCTTTCAAAATCCGCCTCCGATGCGGTCAATAAATATTCGCCGATGTCCAAAAGCCCTTCCGGACGAGGGAAATCCCCGACCGGAGCCTCCGTCTCCATTCCCAATGCGGCAGAGCGCACCATCCATTATGAGGCGGCGGATCTCAATTCCGCACCGGTATCGCGTCCCAAACAGCCGACCGGAGATCTCACACGGGAATTTTCCCAGTCGGAGAAGCCGCGTCTCAACGCAGAAACCGGCGAGGTCAGTCTCGAGGATGCAATACGGGAGGAAGCGCGCCGCCCGAAAAGCACCATCATGTCGGTCGGCTCCGAAACCTTTGAAATCAATCGAAAATATAAGGCGGTCACACGATTTGTCCCGCTCGTTTCCATTCAGACGATTTCAGCGGGCGGACTGCACACGGTCGCCGTGCGCCGGAACGGCTATGTCGCCGCCACCGGATACGGTACATACGGCCAGTGCGGCGTTTCCGCATGGCGCGATATCGTATCGGTATCCGCGGGAAATCACCATACCGTCGGACTGAAAGCGGACGGCACCTGTGTCGCCTGCGGTTACAGCGGGTACGGACAATGCGACATTTCCGGCTGGAAAAGCATCTGTGCTATCGCGACGGGCACAAGCCACACCGTGGGACTTCTCGAAAACGGGACCTGCGTCGCAGTCGGTGACAACACCTACGGCCAATGCAACGTCTATGACTGGACGGATATCATCTCCATCGCGGCCAATTCCAATTACACGGTCGGGCTGCGCGTAGACGGCACAATCGTTGCAGTCGGTGCCAATACGGATGGCCAGTGGGGCGCAATCAAATGGGGCGGCATCACCGCGGTCGCAGCCGGCGGGCTGCATACCATCGGGCTGCGCAGCGACGGAACCTGCGTTTCCGTCGGCAACAACGCCAACAACCAGTGCGAGGTTTCGCGCTGGAATAAAATCACCGCGATTGCGGCGGGCAATTTCCATACCGTCGGATTAAAAGAGGACGGTCATGTCATCGCAGTCGGTCACAACGGATACGGGCAGTGCAATGTCTCCGAATGGTCGGATATCATCGCACTCTCCGCCGGACGCAACCACACCGTAGCGCTCGACCGTGCAGGCCGTGTGCATGCCGTCGGTGACAACACCTACGGACAGTGCTCGGTTAAAGATTTCGACGACATCAAAACAACCGGCGTATAAAAAAAAGAGCTGTCCATCGGACAGCTCTTTTGATAACGATGAAAAAGCCGACGGTTTTCCGTCGGCTTTTGTTCTGTGATATAACCTGCCATCACTTGTAAAAGCTGTGACTTCCGATCGAGAAGCGGTATTCCCTGTTGTTCTTCACCCACAGATTGCTCGCCGCGGCGGCATTCATGAAGTATAAAACCTCATTATCCACGCTTGTGCCCTCCAAAACCATCTTGGCGGCGCGTTCACATTCCGCATTCGCACTGTTATAAATGCTTCCGTTGGCCACAGGCGTAAACTGAACACCGTATTTTCGGTCAAAAATGACGCTGTATATGGTATTCGGAAATTCCGGACTGTCGACACGGTTCATAATGACATTTCCGACCGCGATTTTGCCGAGCATCGGCTCAGTATTGGCCTCCGCATAAATAATGCGGGAAAGCCACATCACGGCGCCATCCCAATAATAAGAATCGCCGGATTCACATACCCCTCCCCCGTCGATGATTTGAACACTGTAATTATCGCCATTCCAAATCACTTCCGCGTCAAAGGCTTTGGCAAGCGGTCTTACGGGAACATACAGCATACCGTCGATCGGACGGCAATAAGGACCTGTATAAAAGCATCTGCCGTTTGCTTCGATATAAGAAACCCCTTCCTTAGATTCAATCACAATGCCGCGGCAGGATGCGGAGACAACATTCGTTTTCGGATCCCATGTAACGCTGTCGGCGCCCATCGCATAACAGAAAGTATCGAACGGCACAAATGTCGTGTCCTCGATCAGCACGCCTTCAACCGTCGTGTTTCCTATGTATACGGGAATCTGCCTGTTTCCGGCATGAACGGGAATACAAATCAGGATCGCCAGCATCACGGCTGCCAACATCACCGATAACATCTTTTTCATTTGCATCACCTCCGTGTCTATATCGTAACATATCGATCACACAGATTCAATGCAAAATCTTTGGCAGCGCTTCAAAAGTTATCCGTTAAATACAAAATCCGCATTATCTCCGACATTAAATTCCGAAAAATACCGATTTTCAAGCGGAATCCATTTTTCCGCAAACTGCCGATAGCCTGCCTCGCCATTGCGTTTTAGGATGCGCGATTTTTGCACGTCCTCCGATACGGCGAGCATGACCCTCACGGAATAAAACGGCGCAAGCACCGGATGCAGACTGTATGTACCCTCGACAATGAGCATAGAATACGGCGGTATCGTCACCGATTCCGAAAGACGCATGAGAGCGCAGTCAAACCGCCGATAGACAAACCCATGCCCCTCCCGAAGATGCGGCGCCACCTCCGACAGAAAGCGTTCCCGGTCAAAGTTGCCGCCCGGCTCGGCATATCGCGCCGCTGTTCTCTGCTCCGGACGCAGAAAAAAATCGTCCATATGGACGACGGGTGCCCCATACCGTTCCGAAAACATACCGGCAAGCGTCGTTTTGCCGGAGGCTGCCATGCCGTCGATTGCCAATATCGTTATCTCTCCTCTTGCCATATGCGCGTCTATCACCGCGTTCAGCGGATCGTATTTTTCAAGCATCATCACTTCACTCCAATGATTTTTATATGGATATGGTAACAGACCGCCGCGCAAAAGTCAAATGAAATTTCGCTATTTGAAAAATTTATCTTGCATTTTTCCGAATTTATGATATAATAGATACGCAAACGCCGGTGTGATGGAATTGGCAGACGTGCTGGACTCAAAATCCAGTGGTAGCGATACCGTGCGGGTTCGACCCCCGCCACCGGCACCACGTCGTCGCGGACTGCATATCGTTCGCGACGACTTTTTTATCCAAAAGTCATCTCTCACTCATTCCGTCGCTCCTCCTTTCCAAATCACAACCGCTACGCTGGGTTGTGATTTGGTTTAGGCAAAAACCTGAAAGCAGCAGCATCTATAGTGTCGCGATGTTACAAATATAACAAAAGCAAAAAACATAGCGCCGGACTGAAAAAACAGTCCGGCGCTATGTTTTTTCTTGTTTTTTGCTTCTTCTGTATTCTCTTGTTTTCTCCTGATTTCTCTTGTTTTTGGGTGTAAAATGGGTGTATTTTTTCTCATTCGGGTGTAAAATGGGTGTAATTTATCATTTGGGGAGCATAAAAGCGATTCTATTTTCACAAACCGCACAAAAAGCGAGGCTATGCCTCGCTTTTTTCCGTTTCAAGCTTGAGGTATTCGATTTTGCCGTCCACGGCGAAGAGAAGCACATGGTCGCCCTCGCGAATCTTGCCGTCCAGCATCCAAAGAGAAAATGCATCCTCGATTTTCGAGGAAATCTCGCGGCGCAGCGGTCTTGCCCCATACGTTTTTACCGATTCGCAGGATGCCAGCATCTGTGCGACGGACGGATCGAACTGCGCGGTGATTCCGAGCGCGGTGATGCGTCCTTCCACCTCCCGTATCATCATCCGGGCGATGGCCACGATATCGTCATGGGAAAGCCTGTCGAATACGATGATTTCATCGATTCGGTTGACAAGCTCCGGCCGGAAGCTCTCGCGCAGGCGCTTCATTCGTTCGGCGCGCTCGGCGGCTTTTTTCTCCGCATTTTCGTCGGAAACGGAGGCAAAGCCAAGCGAACCTCCGCCGCCGGCGACGGGCGAACCGATATTGGTCGTCATAATAATAATGGCGTTTTTGAAGCTCGCGGTTCTGCCCGTCGAATCCGTCAGGATGCCGTCATCGAGAATTTGCAAAAGCAGATTGAAGATATCGGGATGCGCCTTCTCGATCTCATCAAAGAGAACCACGGAATACGGGCGTCGCCTGATCTTCTCCGTGAGTCCCCCGCCCTCGTCGTATCCGACATATCCGGGCGGAGAGCCGATCATTTTGGAAACGCTGTGCTTTTCCATATATTCGCTCATATCCAGCCGGATAAGCTCTCCCGCGGAGCCGAAAACGACATCGGCGACCGCCTTGGCAAGCTCCGTCTTTCCCACGCCTGTCGGTCCCATAAAAAGCAGCGAGCAGATCGGGCGCGCCGGATTTCCAAGTCCCACTCTGCCGCGGCGGATCGCCCGTGCGACGGCGGAAATGGCGTCGTCCTGCCCGATGATGCGCTCCTGCAAAAGCTTTTCCAAATGGCGCAGCCGCTCCCCCTCGGTGGAGGCCAGCTTTTTCACCGGAATCCCCGTCCATGCGGTGACGACGTCGGCAATATCGCCGGCACCGATTTTTTCCCTGTGCCGCTCCCTTTCGCGGCGTATCGTCTCCTTTTCGGCCCGATATTTCTTTTCCAGCGTCGCCGCGCGGTCACGAAGCTCGGCGGCAAGCTCGAATTTCTGCTCGTGAATCGCGTTTTCCTTCTTTTCGAGCAGCGCTTTGATTTCATTTTCGTATTCCATCAGATGAGGCGTGCTCCCATAGCTTTCGATCCGCTTTTTGGACGCCGCTTCGTCCACAAGATCGATCGCTTTATCCGGAAGAAAGCGGTCCGGAATATACCGGGCGGAAAGCGATACCGCCGCGGAAAGCGCCTCGTCCGTGATGGTGATATGGTGATGATTCTCATACTTCGGACGGAGCCCCTTTAAAATCGCCAACGTCTGCTCCTCATCCGGCTCCGAAACAAGGACGGACTGGAAGCGCCGTTCCAGTGCGGCATCTTTTTCGATATGCCGGCGATATTCCGCAATCGTCGTCGCGCCGATCACCTGTATTTCCCCTCGGGCAAGCACCGGCTTCAAGATATTCGCCGCATCCACAGCCCCCTCCGCAGCGCCGGCACCGACAATCGTGTGGATTTCATCGATGAACAGAATGATGTTCTTGTTTTTCATCACCTCGTCCATGACCTTTTTGAGGCGGT
Source organism: uncultured Eubacteriales bacterium (assembly GCA_934446365.1). Classification (GTDB taxonomy): domain Bacteria; phylum Bacillota; class Clostridia; order Oscillospirales; family CAG-272; genus QALR01. The sequence continues at coordinate 15,794 of CAKSDZ010000002.1, forward strand.
CCTCAAATTCGCCGCGGTATTTCGCCCCGGCAATCATCGCGCCGATATCGAGTGTGATGACGACCTTGTCGGCGAGATTGTCGGGGACAGCCCCCGCCGCGATCCGGGACGCCAAGCCCTCGACGACGGCCGTTTTGCCGACGCCCGGCTCGCCGATGAGACACGGATTGTTTTTTGTCCGCCTCGACAAAATCTGAATCACACGCTCCGTCTCCGCCTCTCTTCCGATAATCGGGTCAAGCATGCCGCATATGGCAAGCGTCGTGAGGTCTCTCCCGTACTGTCCTACGGCGGAGGCCGTACCGCCGCTGCCTCCGCCGCCTTTCATCGGCTTGCCCTGCGGCGTATCCACTTCGGCGCCCATATCGCCGAAAAACGCGATGATATCGTTTTGCAGCTCGCCAAGACTTACATTCTGCGCGACAATCAGCTTTACCGCAACGGATTCCCGTTCCGATACCAAAGAGAGCAAAAGATCCTCCGTTCCGATCAGCGTGTGTCCGTATTTCGCGGCGACCGATGAGGAGGCCTCGATCACGCGGCGCAGTCCCGGCGTCATATCGCCGGCATCCACCACGCTTTTTTCTCCGACGCCCGACAGCTCCTCAATCAGCTCGTGAGTCGGAGCATAGAAAATGCCCCTCGACGAAAGAATATTGCCGGCGACGCTGTCTCTGTCTCCGAGCATGGCAAGCAAAAGATGCTCCGTTCCGATATAGGTATGTCCCAGCTTTCCCGCTTCTCCCGCCGCCTGCTTCAAGGTATTCTTCGCAGTTGCCGTAAATTTGTTTTGCATGAACCGTGATTCCTCCGTAAACCAAATTTTTGAGGATAGATATCGCGCATGCAAGCACGCGCGTTCATTAACATTTTTTGAGCAATTTTCAATCAAATTCAGAAAATATAATTGCATTTTTCTGTATTTTATTTTATAATAAGAATATGAATATGAATCGACACAGAGGAGGGGGAAACCAAATGCTGTCAACGGTTTTCGGCGCGGGGATTTTCGGAATCGAGGGCTATTCCGTCACGGTGGAATGCAATGCGAACGACAGACTGCCCGCCTTCAATATCGTCGGCCTGCCGGACGCCGCCATCAAAGAGTCCAAAGAAAGAATCAAGGCTGCCGTCATCAACAGCGGTTTTTTCTTTCCGGATGCCGAAATCACCGTCAATCTCGCGCCTGCCGACAAGAAAAAGGAAGGCTCATCATACGATCTCGCCATCCTTGTCGCGATCATGAAATGCTCGGGCGCCATTCCCTCCGAGCTCTCGCTCGACGATAAATGCTTTATCGGCGAGCTGTCCTTATCCGGCGATCTGCGCGGCGTCAAGGGTGCGCTTTCCATGTGTATGGCGGCAAAGGAAAGCGGAAAATCGGAAATCTATATCTCCGCCGAAAACGCGGCGGAGGCCGCCATCGCGGGAGATGTGCGCGTATTCCCCGTGCACAGCGTGCGCGAGCTTATCGCGCATATTAAAGGCAAGCATACGCTGGAACCCGCCGTATTCGATAAAAGTATATTTGAAAAAGAGAAAATATATGCCGGACTGGATTTTTCCGATGTAAAAGGTCAGGGACGCGCCAAGCGTGCGCTTGAGATTGCCGCGGCAGGCGGACACAACGTTCTGCTCATCGGCCCGCCCGGCACCGGAAAAAGCATGCTGGCCAAACGCATCCCTACTATTCTGCCCGAAATGACGCTCGATGAATCAGTCGAAGTCACAAAAATTCACTCGGCCGCAGGAACGCTTCCCGCGGGGACCGCCCTCATGGCGGAACGCCCCTTCCGTTCGCCGCATCATACCATGTCGGCGGCGGGACTGGCAGGCGGCGGAAAAATACCGGCGCCGGGCGAAATCTCCCTTGCGCATAACGGCGTCCTGTTTCTCGACGAGCTGCCGGAATTTTCAACGCAGGCAATGGAGGCGCTGCGGCAGCCGCTCGAGGACGGCAAGGTCACGATTACCCGCGTCAGCGGAAAGGTGACGTTTCCGGCAAACTTCATGCTCGTCTGTGCGATGAATCCATGCAAATGCGGCTACTTCGGGCATCCGACAAGAGCCTGCACCTGCTCGCAGAACGATATCCGCCGGTATCTTTCGAGAATCAGCGGACCTCTGCTCGACCGGATCGACATTCAGGTGGAAATGCCATCCCTTTCTTACGGTGAAATCGCCGGCGAGGAACCGGAGCGGGGAGAAAGCTCCGCCGTCATCCGGGCGCGCGTCAATGAAGCGCGGCTCCTCGCGCACCGCCGTTATGAAAGCGAAAAAAAGCTCTACTGCAATGCGGCGCTTACATCCGCACAAATCCGAAAATACTGCAAAACCGATTCCGCGGCGGCGGCACTTCTCAAAAAGGCGTTTGACAGGCTCGGGCTTTCCGCCCGCGGATATGACCGGATCCTGCGCGTCGCCCGCACGATTGCCGATCTCTCGGGAAGCGAAGAAATCCTCGCGCCGCATATCGCGGAGGCCATCCAGTTTCGCTCGCTCGACCGGAAATACTGGACATAACCTCCCCAAAAGACAATTCAGAGCCATTCACAAAACAGTATCATCCAAAACTCCACACAGGGGCAACGTAAAAATATCTGCGCTTTGTCCGTCTTTTTCCCCTTGCCACAAAACGAAAACAACCTCTTGAAGCTATCCGTACAGAGAAACCGTTCCTGCTTTCGCAGCCCATGAAAAGCCGCATAAAATCAGGGAAATCGGTTCTTTTTACGAGAATCCGTAATCATATTAAAAGCGCAAGCGGATAAACCGCTTGCGCTTTTTTGACTGCCCGACAAAAGGTACCGTCGGGAATGAAACCCGCCCTCGACAGCATTTTTGCAATTGCATGACAGATGAGAATCATAAATCCGCTTCTATAAAACGGACATTCGGGTGGTCCCAGTATTTTTGATAAACGCTGTCGTCCCGTCCGTCAAAATTCAGCTGATACATGCGGAAAGTAACCAAGATATCCTTGGGCTGCCATTGTTCCTCATACGAGTATCGATATTTCATTCCGATGTTTTTCATGACGCCTGCGCTCCGGGGATTGTCGCGGTCATGAGTCGCGGTGATGTAAAGCAGTCCGTCCTTTTTCACCTGTGCGGCGACCGCCTTCCCTGCTTCCGTCATGATACCCTGATTCCAAAATTCTTTTCGCAGTCCGTAGCCAAGGTCGTGATGCTCCGCCATATCGACATTCACGTAACCGATGGGAATGTCGTCCTTTTTCAGGCATACAGCATAGGCATAGGCCTGCGGCTGTGCATATTTTGACGCATATCTTTCCTCGAAAAACGGCCGTGCTTCCTCAACGCTTTTTAAAGGAAACCACGGCAGAAAGCGATTGACTTCCTCGTCACTGAAAATTCGGTATATGGCTTCCAAATCATTTTCAGAAAATCTTCTCAGTATCAAGCGTTCGGTTTCAAGCGCGGGTGTATTCATTTTCCCTCCGATTTTTGCCGGCGTCCATTCCATCCCCGGTCTTTTAAATTCGCAGTCAAAACCGTCTCCTCATCCGCGCATCAGCTTTTGACTGCGGATATCCTTCCCCGCAAAGACGCAGATCTCAAACTCCCCAAAGAGCCGAGAGGTGATGCGGTCCGTATATTTTGCGAGAAGCTCCTCCTTGCGGATATTGGTGGAAATAATCATGCTCTTTTCCGAAATCAGACGCGTATTGACCAAATTGTAGAGGCAGGAAACCGTAAACTGGCTCTGCATTTCCGTGCCGAGATCGTCGATGATGAGAAGATCGCAGGCAAGATAGCGTTCCGTCCGGTTTTCTCCCGCCGCGGCACGGCCGAATTTCTCCGCTTCAAAATCGGAAAAAATCTTCTGTGCGCTCTCGTATACGACGTCGAAGCCCCCCTCCACCACCTCTTTGGCGATGGCGCTGGAAAGGTGCGTTTTGCCAAGCCCCGTCGTACCGATAAAAAGCAGATTGCGCATATGTTTCCCGTCGAAGCCCGCGGCATATCGCTTGGCGCGGTCTAAAATCCGTTCCATATTCGTCTTTTCCGCGCCCTCATAATACGTCAAATCAAACGTATCGAAGTTCTGTTTGCCAATCAGTTTCAGAACGCCGGAGCTTTCATATCCCGCAAGTGTGAGCGCACGGCGCATACATTTGCACATTTTTCCGTTCACAAAGCCGACGTCCTGACACGCGTCGCATTCGTATTTGACCGAGCTGTAATCCTCCGGATAACCGTTCGCGCGCAGAATCTCCCGCCGCGCTTCGAGCAGAAGATTGTTGCCCTCCTCCAGCTTCCGGATGCGCGCGTCAAGCCCTTCTTTGCCATTCAGAGCCTCCCGCATAATGCGCAGTCCCGTCGCGGAAAGCGCGCGGTCGATCTCCGCCACCTGCGGAAGCTTCTCATGAAGCTCGGCACGCCGTGCCTCGGCCGCCTCCTTCGCACGGAGATTTTTATCCTTATACTGCGCCGCGATTCTCTTATAATTTTCCGGATTATATGCCATGCCAAAAACCACCTGTTCTTTTCAGATTTGAGCGCGCCTCACTCGCTTTTCTCCGCCGCTTCGCCGCGGCGCGTCGCCGCATCGAAAAATTCGTCGAGATCGAAGCCGATCTCCTTTTTCTTTCTATCGCCCGCTTTTCCGGATTTCTTATGCTTTTCCGCAAAAGCCATGACATCCTCTTTCGTCCGGCAGCCGGCCTCCACCCATTTCTTTAAGATGCCGTTCTCGTAAGAAAATTTCGGCTGCGGAATCGCCGCCATCATCTCGTTATAGGCAAGCTCGATCAGCTCAAACGGAAGATTCCAGTCGATCGTCCAAGCCGCAAGATATTCGCGCTCCTTCGGCGTCAGCGCACGTTCACCGAGACCGAAAAGGCTGCGAATCCGATACTCCATATCGCTCTTGCGTTCTTCTTTCTCTATGTAAGCGTCAAGCGCTCCTGCCGTTACGGCGCCGCTGTCGTAAAGCGAAATCCCGACCTTCTCGATATACCGCAGCGCCGGCTTTCCGATGTCATAGCAATGCTTGCAGAGCTTCACGATATACTCGAAATCCAGCCGCAGACCGTCATGGAGATACAGAATCGACTCGGTTTCCGTCGGCGTAAAGGTTTTGCCGAGGATGGCGGAGCAGACGTCGATGAGTTCCTTTACATCGCTTTCGGCACAGATGCGCTCCATTTCCTCTCCCGAATACGCAGGCCGGTCGGAGGGTATGCGCATCGCGCGCTCCGGTTCCAAGTCCTCCGCCGCAATCACCCCGGCTTCCGACCAAAAGCGGAGCGCCGCCGGGATCCTGTCTGCGCAGACACCGGAGAGCTCGGACAAGCGGTCGATATCATTTTTTTCGACGGCGAGGGCAAGCAGCACACGCAGCTCCTCCGCGGATGCACGGCCAACGGCAGAGAGCGCGCTGCCCGGCAGACTGATCGCCGAACGGTCATATAAAAATTCGATTTTCATGATTCATCGTCCTTTCTGCCGCGGCCAATCATTAGTGTTTTATTAGTAAAAAATGAATTTTCGGCGCAAGGTAAATTTTTCTTACCGAAAGAGTAAGCGGCGTGTTTTTAAACCGTTTTCCACATGAATTTTTGTGGAAAACTACGGGCGTCTTATCCACATTTCCCACAGAGTTTTCCACCAAAATTTATAAAAACAGCCCTGTTTTAAAGGTTTTTTCACTTTTATACAGATGTATCTCAATTTTTCCTTTCCACCGATTGTGGAAAACTCAAAATTTCATTTTATACGAATGTTAATGAAAAAAACGGCATTTTCATCCAAAAAAATGACCAAAATTCGAGTTCAAAATTCTATGAATTTTTTATCGGATTTTCACACCGAATAGGCATACGCGTTCAGCGTCTCGTCGGAAAAATTTCCCGCTCCAAACTCAAAGCACGCGGCGGCGCCGATCATCGCGGCGTTATCGCCGCAGTAGCGAAGCTCCGGCATATACAAGGAAATACCCCGAGCGGCGGAAAATGCGCTCAGCGCCGCGCGCAGATGAGAATTGGCCGCAACGCCGCCCGCAAGGACGAGCGCATGCAAATCGGGATTCCGGTCAAACGCCATGCCGAGCTTTGTCGTCACGCTGGAAACGGCGGCATTCACAAAGCCCGCCGCAATATCGGCGCGCGGCAGCTCCCGTCCCTTCTGCGTCTCCTGATTGATAAAATTCAAAACCGCCGTCTTGATGCCGGAAAACGATAAATCCAAGGTGCCGTCATGGATTGCCGCGGACGGAAAGGAAATCGGATTTTTGCCCTCATAGGCAAGCTTATCGAGCGCAGCGCCGCCGGGATACGGCATCCCCATGACACGCGCCACCTTATCAAAGCTCTCTCCCATCGCGTCGTCGCGCGTACCGCCGAGCACGGCATGCTCGCGGTAATCGCTCACCCGAATCATCGACGTATGACCGCCGGAGGCGACAAAAGCGAGAAACGGCGGCGTAAGCGTCTCATGGCAAAGATAATTCGCCGCAATATGCCCCTTGATATGATTGACTGCGATAAGCGGCTTATTCCAAGAAAATGCAAGCGATTTCGCAAAATTCACGCCGACAAGCAGCGCGCCGATGAGTCCCGGATTGCTTGTGACCGCCACCGCGTCGATTTCTGCCGCCGTAAGACCGGACGCCGTCAGCGCCTCATAGGCGATACCGGAAATGGCCTCACAATGGGCACGGCTCGCAATCTCCGGCACAACGCCGCCGAACTTCGCATGAACAGCAATCTGAGACGCGACAATATTGGAGAGAACCGCAAAACGCCCGTCCTTATATTCCACAACGGCTGCGGCCGTCTCGTCACAAGAGCTTTCAAAAGCAAGAATACGCATAAGCATCCTATCCGCCGCATGGAACCTTTCAGGCGGCAAGCATAAATTCAAAATCGGAAGAGAAGCCGAAACCTCTCTTCCTCATCATTTTATCAAAAAACAAGGATTATTTCAAATACAAATTATAAAGAAACGCATCCTCACGCGGATTCGCATAAAAGCCGCGGCGCACGCCGACCCGTTCAAATCCGCTTTTTTCATACAGCGCCTGTGCCGCTGTATTGGAGGCGCGCACCTCCAACATCAGAACCGCAAGTCCGCGGCGCGCCGCTTCCGTTTTCAGCGCGTCAAGAAGCGCGCTTCCCACGCCCATGCGGCGAAACGCAGGAGCCACCGCGAGATTGCAGATCTGCCCCTCATCGAGCACGCAAAGCATGCCGACATGTCCGGCGAACACACCGTCCACGGCGGCGCCAAGGAATGCCGCATCGCTTTGCAAGACGGCAGCCTTGATCATCTCACGGCTCCACGGCGCGGAAAAACACCGTGCCTCCAAAGCCGCCGCGGCGTCCGCTTCATCCACCGTCAGCGGAGCCGTTTCAATTTTCATCTTTATTCTCCAAAAACATGACGGATATCCCATCCCGTATGCGCCGGACACCGTCCATCAGCTCTTCGCCGGAAAGACGGGAAATATCGGAAATTCCCTCCGGCAGCGCCGTAATTTTCTCCGAATACTCCGGGAAACAGGCACGCAAAAGCGCGGCGTAACCCTCCGAAACCGCAACGGCCATGTCGCTGTCTCGGAGCATTTCTTCCGTCAGTCTCGCCGAGCGATGCGACACAGAATCCACCTCCCTGCCGAAAAGCGCGGAAAGAGCGGCGGCACAGGAGGCCATCATCGGCTCGCCGTCATGGGCAAACAGTCCGGCAGAAGCGGCGTCGTAACGGTCGCCGCCGTATTCGCGCAGAATCGCCTCCGCAACCGGACTGCGGCAGGTATTGGCGGAACATACAAACAGGATTCTCTTTTTTCTTTCCATTTACAGTGCTCGCTGCGGCTGCGCCTCGATCGCATCGGCAATGGAGGCCGCCGTCCCGTTTTCACAAAGCTCGACCGTTCCGGCGTCGCACATCGCGGCAAGCGCGGGATCCAGCGGCAGCTTTGCGAGAACCGGAATGTCAAACTCCTTTGCCACGGCATCGATTTTGCTCTCGCCGAACACTTTCAGCTCACGCCCGCAGTCGGGGCATTTGACATAGCTCATATTCTCGACGATGCCGACAATCGGAATGTTCATCAGCTTCGCCATATTCACGGCCTTGGCAACAATCATCGAAACGAGGTCCTGAGGGCTTGTCACCACGATGATGCCGTCAAGCGGAATCGACTGGAAAATCGTGAGCGGAACGTCGCCCGTCCCGGGCGGGCAGTCGATGAGCATGCAATCGAGATCGCCCCAAATCACATCGGTCCAGAACTGCTTGACCGTCCCCGCAATGACGGGACCGCGCCACACGACAGGCGAGGTGATATCTTCGAGCAGAAGATTGACGCTCATGACCTTGATGCCGGTCTTGGTTTCTTTCGGCAGGATGCCGCCGAGCGGCGCCGCCTCGCAGATGCCGGAAAGTCCGAATGCCTTCGGGATGGAAGGACCCGTCACGTCGGCATCCATGATTCCGACTTTCAGTCCTCTGCGACGAAGCTCGACCGCGGCAAGCTCCGTCACCATCGATTTCCCGACGCCGCCTTTACCGCTGACGACGCCGATTACCTTTCCGACCATGCTCATCGGATTGATCGCTTCAAACATCGAACCCTGCTTGGAAGGGCACGCCGCACCGCACGTCGAGCAGTCGTGCGTGCATTCCCCTCCCTGAATTTCCTTTTCTTCATCCATCATGTTTCCATTCTCCTAACTGCCGCCACGCCGGACGGCTATCGTATTTTCCGGGCACCGAACGTTAAAATGCTTGTCCGGATTCCGTTTTCAGTTTTATTCTTTTGTATAAATAATTTTATACATACACATAAAATCAGATCAGATTGAAGCCGAAGAAGTCCTTGGTATTGTTGTAGCAGATATCGCAGACCATTTGCGCCAAGGTATCGATGTCGAGCGGATATTCCCCGCGTTCCACATATCCGCCGACCACGGAGCAAAGCACGCGGCGGAAATATTCATGGCGCGTATAGGAAAGAAAGCTGCGGGAGTCCGTCAGCATGCCGACAAACTTTCCAAGCGAGGAAAGGCTCGCAAGATTTTCCAGCTGCTCGCGCATACCGCGAATATGGTCGTTAAACCACCATGCGCTGCCGTGCTGCATTTTCGGCATATTGAGAAGTCCCTCCGCCTCGTCGCTCGTATACTGAAAGCTGCCGGCAAGCACTGCCAGCGCCGCGTTGTCGGTCGGATTCAGCGAATACAAAATTGTGCGCGGGAGTGCATTTTCCGAATTTAACGTGTCGAGCATTCTCGAAAGGGCATAGATGCAGTTTGTCCCGTGGATGGCATCGTAACCCGTATCGGGACCGAGAAGATTTTTCATCACCGTGTTCGGCGAACGCATCGCGCCGAAATGAATCTGCATCACCCAGCTGTGCTTTACATATTCGCGGCCAAAGAAACGGATCAGTGCGCCTTTATAAATCTTCGCCATCTCGGAATCGATTTTCTCTCCGGCGAGCGCGCGTTTGAGCGTGACATCCGCAATCGAAATCGACTGAGCGGCGGATTTGGTTTCGTCAAACGCCACATAATCGTCGAAGCCGTGATCTGCGGTGCGGCAGCCGAGCGCGTCAAAAAATTCGATTCTGCGCTCCAAGGCATCGCAAAGGGAGACGAGATCGACGATTTCCACGCCGCTCGCCTCGGAAAGCTTCGCGATGTAATCCGCGAAATCCGGCTTTTCCACATTCATCGCCCTGTCGGGACGGAACGCGGGCAGCACCTTCACATCAAAGGATTTGTCCTGTGAAAGCGCGATGTGATATTCGAGAGAGTCCGCGGGATCGTCCGTCGTGCAGAGCAGCTTCACATTCGATTTTTTGATGATCTCCCGCACGCTCATATCGTCCGAAGAAAGCTTCTCATTGGCAAGATTCCAAACCTGCTCACAGGTATCCGGCGAGAGGATTCCGTCATAGCCGAAGTACCGCTTCAGCTCCAAGTGCGACCAATGATACAACGGATTTCCGATGAGCGACGGAAGCACCGACGCAAAAGCCTCGAATTTTTCATAATCGGAGGCATCTCCCGTGATCACGCGCTCGGGAAGCCCGAAGCACCGCATGGCACGCCATTTATAATGGTCGCCGCCGAGCCAGATTTCGGTGATGTTCTCATATTTCCGGTCTTCCGCAATCTCCTTCGGATTCACGTGGCAGTGATAGTCGATAATCGGCATTTCCGCCGCATAGTTGTGATAAAGAACCTTCGCAACATCGCTGTCCAGCAAAAAATCCTCGTCCATAAAAGGCTTCATTTTTATGTTTTCCTTTCTTCAAGCATAATATTTCAGCATTTTTCCGAAAAGTCCGCACATCATATTCCACAGCACGGCGCTTTCCGATATTTCAAAACAAATTATATACCAAAAGCTTTACAAATGCAACAGAATATTGTATAATTACGGTAAGATATTTTTTCGGCGGCGCGTATTTTGCGTCTTTGTATACCGAAAAATCCTTCCATTTTTCACCCGGGCATTTCGGAGGAATCGACATGACAGACATTTTACTGGTAGGTACTTTTCACTTTTTTGAAAGCTCCTTCGATTTTTATTCCGCCGAAGTACAGCAGGAGTTAGCTCTTTGGGCGCAAAAGCTGCTGCCGTTCCATCCCGATGCCGTAGCCGTTGAGGCCGCTGTCCATGCACAAAATGCCGTCACAAGCGCCTACCATAAGTTTCACTTGTCCGACCTGAAGAATCCGGATAAAATGCGAAATGAAACACTTGGTGAGATCACCATATTCGGGCAGGTGTGCCCGATCACCTATAACAACGAAGCCATACAGATCGGGTATCGAGTGGGAAAACTGCTTGATCTCCCCGACATTTATGCCGTGGATGACGATCTGAGTTTCGATATGAGCGTCATGAACACGCCGTCCCCCTCGCTTGCCGAAGCAAGACAGGCATACAACGCCGATATAAGCCGCCACAGAAAAGATTCCATCATGGAGCTTTATCAGTATTATAACAGTGAAACATATGCAAAACTCAGCCACAGCACCTATATAAAGGCAAATGCCGTCAGCGGGAATCGGCTCTATACCGGTGCCGAAATGGTTTCAAAGTGGTACGAAAGAAATCTCAAAATTTTTTCCAACATTCAGCGTTTGGCGTACAGCCACGAACGGATATTGATTTTGTACGGCGCGGGGCATCTGCCGATTTTAAAGGAGCTCATTCGTGCCGACGACAGCTTGAAGCTTGCAGATATCAATTACTATCTATAATTCGGTCATATAGGCAAATAAAAGCTCGAATATTCCCGGGATCATAGAATAATACAAATTTATAATTTGTTTTATACAAAAATATAACTTCGCCGGAACGGCGTTACAGGAGGTTTTTTCATGAATGATATCTTAAAGAAAATCGGTGAAATCGGCATTATCCCCGTCATCAAAATCGAGGATGCATCCAAAGCGGTGCCGCTGGCCGAAGCGCTTTCGCGCGGCGGACTGCCGGCGGCGGAGGTCACATTCCGCACCGCAGCGGCGGCAGACGCGATCCGCGCCATCACGGAGGCGATGCCCGATATGCTCGTCGGCGCCGGAACCGTGCTCACGACCGAACAGGTTGACCGCGCCGCAGATGCCGGCGCAAAATTCATCGTTTCTCCCGGCTTCAATCCGAAAATCGTAAAATACTGCATTGAAAAGGGCGTTCCGGTCTGCCCCGGCTGCTCGACCTGCGGCGAAATGGAGCAGGCGATGGAGCTGGGACTTGACGTCGTCAAGTTCTTCCCCGCCGAGGCCGCGGGCGGACTTCCCGTCATCAAGGCGGTATCGGCGCCTTACGGAAATCTGAAATTCATGCCGACCGGCGGCATCAACGAGGAAAACATCCTCTCCTATCTCAAATTCCCGAAGATCCTCGCCTGCGGCGGCAGCTTCATGGTAAAGGATTCCCTCATCAAAGAGGGCAATTTTGCGGAAATCGAGCGTCTTACGCGAGAAGCGGTCGCAATTATGCACGGCTTTGAAATCGTCCACGTCGGCATCAACAGTCAAAACGCAGAGGAAATGAAGAAAACCGCGGAAACACTCTGCCGTCTCTTCCTGCTCACGCCCGATGTACGCTCCAAAGCGATTTTTGCCGGCACGAAGTTCGAGGTCATGGCAACGCCCTACCTCGGCAAAAACGGACACATCGCCATCGGCTGCAACTTCCCCGACCGCGCAAGAGCCTATCTCGAGCGTCTCGGCGTGGAGTTCAACGAATCCACAGCGGCTTACGATGAAAAAGGCAACCTCAAAATCGTTTATCTGAAAGAAGAAATCGGCGGCTTTGCTTTCCATCTTGTGAAAAAATAAAAGCGTCAAGCCGTTCGGCTTCACGCTATGCTTGGCAGGGGTCATAGCGGATTCCTGCGCGAAAAGTCAAAACTAAGTACAGAAGTAAAAATCGATATGGCATTTTTCTCCGCACAAAGCTTGCAGAAAGCATGGGCTTTGTGCGGAGTTTTTTCCGCCCTTGTCATGCTATTCATAATATGGAATGGATTTTAAAATTCACATGTCAATTCTCACATATTTTGCCCGCAAAGGTTAAAATTTTTAGGTTATTTTTTCGTTTTTTCGATATTTTTTTATCGAAAAGTATAGCATTTTTGAATGCGGTAGTGTATAATATAGTTTGGTCAAAATCTACGGTACGGAATATTCGGCAAAAACCGGAGAGGTCCGCATCGGAAATCACATATTCTAAGGAGGAAGTTCTCTACCATGAAAAAGAAACTTACGACGGTCGTATTCGACGGTACAAGAGAGCAAGAGGAAAAGCTCGCCTCTTTGATTGCCGAATACAAAAATGTCGAAGGCAATCTCATGCCTGTTCTTCAGGGCGCACAGGATATCTACGGATATCTCCCCATCGAGGTGCAGAAGAAGATCGCCGAGGGGCTCGGTCTTTCCCTGTCCGAGGTTTACGGCGCGGTATCCTTTTACTCACAGTTCGCGCTCAATCCGAAAGGAAAGGTCGCCATCTCGGTATGTCTTGGAACGGCATGTTATGTAAAGGGCTCCGGCAAGCTGCATGAAAAATGCATGGAGATCACCGGAATCGGAGCCGGCGACATTTCGCCGGACGGCAGATTCTCCTATGAGGCGACGCGCTGCATCGGCGCATGCGGACTTGCTCCGGTCATGACGGTGAACGGAGACGTCTACGGCAGAATCACCCCTGCCGATGTTGAAGGCATCATCGCCAAATATCTTTGATCCGATCAAATACATAGAAAGGAAAAAAAGCAATGATTACAATAGAACAACTGAACGCCATCAAAGCGGCATATGCGCCTAAGGTGGAAATGCGCCACGGTCACGGACACTTTGTCGACGCCGGTGACGGAATCCGCAAGGATGTGCTGATCTGCGGCGGTACGGGATGTACTTCCTCCAATTCCATGGCGGTAAAGGATGCTCTCCTTACGGAGCTGAAAACCGCCGGCATCGCAGACGAAATCAAGGTCGTCACAACCGGATGCTTCGGTCTCTGCGCGCTCGGTCCTATTATGATTGTCTATCCCGAGGGCACCTTTTACAGCAAGGTAAAGCCGGAGGACATGCCGGAAATCGTAAAAGAGCATCTTGTGGGCGGCAGACCCGTCCGCCATCTGCTCTATCATGAAACGGTTAAAGGAGATGACATTCTCGCGCTCGACCAGACGCCTTTCTATGCCAAGCAGAAGCGCGTCGCGCTTCGCAACTGCGGCGTCATCGATCCCGAATGCATCAAGGAATACATAGCGGTCGACGGTTATCAGGCGCTGGCAAAAGTACTCACCGCCATGACGCCCGCGGACGTCATCAAAACCGTGCTCGATTCGGGACTTCGCGGCCGCGGCGGCGCCGGCTTCCCGACGGGAAGAAAATGGATGTTTGCCGAAGCACAGCCCGCCGGCAAAAAGTATGTCGTCTGCAACGCCGACGAGGGCGACCCCGGCGCGTTCATGGACCGCTCTGTGCTCGAAGGCGATCCGCATGCCGTGCTCGAAGCCATGGCAATCGCCGGCTACGCGATCGGCGCCGACGAGGGTTATATCTACGTCCGCGCGGAATATCCGATTGCCGTACACCGTCTCCAAGTCGCAATCAAGCAGGCGGAAGAAGAGGGGCTTCTCGGCGAGAATATCTTCGGCACCGGCTTTAACTTCAAAATCACGCTTCGTCTCGGCGCCGGCGCATTCGTCTGCGGCGAAGAAACCGCGCTGCTGACCTCCATCGAGGGACACCGCGGCGAACCGCGTCCCCGTCCTCCGTTCCCGGCGGTCAAGGGACTTTTCGGCAAGCCCACAATCATCAACAACGTGGAAACGCTCGCCAACATCTGTCAAATCATTCTCAACGGCGCAGAATGGTTCGCGTCGATGGGCACGGAAAAATCCAAGGGCACGAAGGTATTTGCGCTCGGCGGCAAGATCACGAATACAGGTCTTGTCGAAATCCCGATGGGCACAACGCTTCGCGAGGTCGTCGAGGAAATCGGCGGCGGCGTCCCGAACGGAAAGAAATTCAAAGCGGCGCAGACCGGCGGTCCTTCCGGCGGCTGTATTCCTGCGTCTCTCATCGATACGCCGATTGACTATGACAATCTCATCGCTATCGGTTCGATGATGGGCTCCGGCGGTCTTATCATCATGGACGAGGACACCTGTATGGTCGATATCGCGAAATTCTTCCTCGAATTTACGGTCGACGAATCCTGCGGAAAATGCGCGCCCTGCCGTATCGGCACGATGAGACTGCTTGAAACACTCGAAAAAATCACCTCCGGCAACGGAACGCTTGCAGATATCGACAAGCTCGAGGAGCTGAGCGATTATATCAAATCCGCGTCGCTGTGCGCGCTCGGTCAGACCGCGCCGAACCCGGTTCTCTCCACGCTCCGGTATTTCCGCGACGAATACGTTGCACATGTCGTGGACAAGACATGTCCCGCTCACGTGTGCAAGAGCCTTATGAAATATAAAATCCTGCCCGACATGTGCAAGGGCTGTACCGCCTGCGCGAGAAAATGTCCGGTCGGCGCCATCACAGGAGCGATCAAAGCTCCGCACACGATCGATCCCGAAAAATGTATCAAGTGCGGCGTCTGCATCTCCACCTGTAAATTCGGCGCGATTGTCAAAGAATAAGAAAGGAGCCGTCAAAATATGGAAATGGTTAATATTCAAATCAACGGCCGCGATTACGCCGTCCCTGCCGGCAGCACCGTCATCGATGCGGCAAGAATCGCAAAAATCGACATTCCCACGCTCTGCTATCTCAAGGGCGTCAACGAGATCGGAGCCTGCCGGCTCTGCCTTGTCGAGGTCAAGGGCGCGCGCGGACTCATGGCCGCCTGCGTCACCGGCGTCACCGAGGGAATGGAGATTTTCACCAATACGCCCAAAGTACGCGAGGCGAGAAAAACGAATCTCGAGCTCGTCCTCTCCACGCATAAAAAAGAATGTCTTTCCTGTATCCGCAGCCAAAGCTGTGAGCTCCAAAAGCTCTGCCGCGATCTCGGCGTAACGGACGAAGCCCGTTTCGCCGGCAAAAACGTCGAATACCCGAAAGACGAAAGCACGGCTTTCCTCGTTCGTGACAACGACAAATGTATTCTCTGCCGCCGCTGCGTCGCCGCCTGCAAGAATATGCAGGGCATCGGCGTCATCGAAGCGCTCAACCGCGGTTTCGATACGCACATCGGTTCCGCGTTCGAGCAGCCGCTCGCCGCGACCTCCTGCGTCTCCTGCGGACAGTGTATCGTCGCCTGTCCCGTCGGCGCGCTGTATGAGAAAGACGATACCGACAAAGTTTGGGAGGCGCTGAACGATCCGACAAAGCATGTCGCCATCTGCACCGCCCCCTCGATTCGCGCCACCATCGGCGAATGCTTCGGCTTCGCGCCCGGCACGGATACGGAAGGCAAGATGGTCGCTGCCATCAAGCGTCTCGGCTTCGACGGCGTATACGATATGAACCTTACCGCCGACCTCACCATCATGGAGGAGGCGACCGAATTCCTCGAAAGAATGAAATCCGGCAAAAATCTGCCGCTCATCACCTCCTGCTCTCCCGGCTGGATCAAATTCTGCGAGCATTATTTCCCGGAATTCACCGACAATCTTTCCACCTGCAAATCGCCGCAGCAGATGTTCGGCGCGATGTATAAAACCTATTATGCACGCAAGCGCGGTCTCGACCCCGCCGACATCGTGTTTGTTTCCGCCATTCCCTGCACCGCGAAAAAATTCGAGGTGCGCCGTCCCGGACAGAGCGCCGCGGGCGACGGCATCTATGACGTCGATTACGCAATCACGACGCGCGAGCTTGCCCGCATGATCGAAAAAGCGGGAATCAACTATCGCGAGCTCGACGATGAGAAATTCGACGAGCCGTTCGATATCGGTTCCGGCGCGGGCGCCATTTTCGGCGCGACCGGCGGCGTTATGGAAGCGGCACTCCGCACGGCTGCGGAGGTCATCCTCGGCACGAAGCTCGAAAAGCTCGACTTCGACGACGTGCGCGGTACGGCGCCTATCAAGACGGCGACCTATAAGCTCGGCGACACCGAGGTTCGTGTCGCGGTAGCCTCCGGCACAAAGAATGCCCGTGAGCTTCTGAACAAGGTGAAAGCCGGCGAGCTTGAAGTCGATTTCATCGAAATCATGGCGTGCCCCGGCGGATGCGTAAACGGCGGCGGTCAGCCTGTACAGAGCGCGGCGGTCAAGGCTGCGGTCGATCTCAAAGCCAAGAGAGCATCGATCCTCTACAACGCCGACAAAAATCTTCCGCTCCGCAAATCGCATGAGAATCTCGCCGTACAGAAGATTTATGACGAATATCTCGAAAAGCCCGGCAGCCATCTCGCCCACGAGATTCTGCACACGCATTACACCAAGCGCGGACTTTAATGAAAAAAACGGTACTGAAATCAGTACCGTTTTTCTTTTTATATCAATCCTTCTTCTTTTTATCAATCATTTCACTCTGTATCTTTGCCTTTTTGGGCTCCTTATACCAGCTTGCGCTTGATGTTGATGGGATCTCTCGCATATTCGATGGCCGTATCGGCGGTAATCAGCCGTTTGGCATACAAGTCCGCGATATACTCGTCCATGAGCACCATGCCGGTGGCTTTGTTTGTCTGAATCGCCGAGGCAATCTGATGCGTTTTGCCTTCCCTTATCAGATTGCGGATCGCATAATTGCTGTGCAGAATCTCAAACGCCGGCACCAGTCCCGAGCCGTCGGCACGCGGCAGAAGCTGCTGATTGATGATTGCCTCAATCGTGTTCGAGAGCTGAGAACGGATCTGCGACTGCTGTGCCGCGGGAAACACGTCCACCATTCTGTCAATCGCGCTCGCGACGCCGACCGTGTGGAGCGTGGAAAACACCAAATGTCCCGTTTCCGCGGCCGTGATGGCGATGCTGATCGTCTCAAAGTCGCGCATTTCCCCGACCATGATGACGTCGGGATCCTCACGCAGCGCCGCTCTGAGGGACGCGGCATAATTTTTCGTATCCCTGCCGACCTCCCGCTGATGAATGATACAGCCCTTGTGCTTGTGAATATATTCGACGGGGTCTTCAAGCGTGATGATATGCAGATTTTTCGTCTGATTGATGACATTCAGAATAGAAGCGATTGTCGTCGATTTGCCGCAGCCCGTCGGTCCCGTCAAAAGAATCAGCCCGTGCTTTTTCTGATACAGATCGACGACCGTCTGCGGAATGCTCAGAGCCGTCAGCGGCGGAATATCCGTCGGAATGGCGCGCAGCGCGATTGCCGGCGCCCCCATTGTCATATAGATATTGACACGGTAGCGGCTAAGCCCCTCGATTTCATACGCAAAGTCACATTCCCCAACGCTGCGCAGCATTTCCAGCTGCTCGCCGTTCATCATCTCCTCCGCCATATGCCAAACCGCATCGGCGGAAAAAATATCGCCCGAAACCGGAATAAGCCTTCCCCGCACCCGCATCATCGCCTGCCCTGCGGAGGATATATG
This sequence comes from uncultured Eubacteriales bacterium, assembly GCA_934446365.1. Taxonomy (GTDB): domain Bacteria; phylum Bacillota; class Clostridia; order Oscillospirales; family CAG-272; genus QALR01. Next base: position 33,805 of record CAKSDZ010000002.1, read on the forward strand.
GATATCGGAGGCGTGCGAGGACGCTGCCGCCGTCAGAATCTGATTGATCAAAGACAAAATAAGCTACCTCCGAATGTTTTATCCCATATAGAGCGACATCAGCTCCTGCAAGCTGGTGATTCCCTTGAATACATAATCGCGGCACGCGGAGAAAAGAGGCGTCATGCCGTTTTCAATCGCAATCCGGCGAACCTCTTCCGCATTGGGATTTCCGAGGATTGCTTCGCGGAGCGCGTCGTTCATATACATGATTTCATGCACCGCGATACGTCCTTTATAGCCGGTGCCGTTGCAATACTGGCAGCCCTGCGGACGGTAAATGGAAATCGGCTCCTTGATTCCGAGCATCGCCATTTCCCGAGCATTCGTCTTACCTTTCTTTTTGCAGGCAGGGCAAAGCCTTTTGACAAGTCTCTGAGAAATTACGCCCACGAGCGCGTCCGCCGCAAGATAGCCGGATACGCCCATATCCACAAGACGCACCATGGCGCCCGGCGCATCGTTCGTATGGAGCGTAGAGAACACCAAATGCCCCGTAATCGCCGCACGAATGGCGATTTGGGCGGTCTCTTCGTCGCGGATCTCACCGATCATGACGATATCCGGATCCTGACGGAGAATCGAACGGAGTGCCGCGGCAAAGGTCATATCCGCCTTGACGTTGACTTGGATTTGGTTGATGCCCTCCAGCGTATATTCGACGGGATCCTCGACCGTTGTGATATTGACGTTCGGCTTATTCAACTCGCGCAGGAAAGAATAGAGAGTGGTCGATTTGCCGCAGCCCGTCGGTCCCGTCAGAAGCACGATGCCGTGCGGATGCGCCAAAATCTTATCGACAAGCGCACCGCCCGCCTCCGTGAAGCCCAGCTCCTCTCTCGAGAAGTTGAACGCGGATTTATCGAGAATTCGGATAACGAATTTCTCGCCCCATACCGTCGGAATGGAGGACACACGGAAATCGTATTCCACGCCGTTAATTACCATGTTGACACGTCCGTCCTGCGGGATACGGCGCTCGGCGATGTTCATTTCCGCAATGATTTTCAGACGCGCACAAATCGCGGGATAGGATTCGATCGGGAAATTCGCCCTGTCGGAAAGCTCGCCGTCGATACGGTAACGAATACGCACGATTTTTTCAAACGGCTCAATATGGATATCGCTCGCGCGGAACGGAATGGCCTCCCGAATAACGGAGTCGACGAGCTTGACCGCCGGCGCGTTGATTACATCCTGCTCGCTCTCGACCTGCGCCTGAACGCCGCCGCCCTGCGCCTTTTTTTGCAGCTGCCTGTCCTGCTCCCGCTTCAAATTATCGAGCGCATTTGCCGTAGACCGAACCGCCGCGATGGAATCGACAAAAATATCAATCTGCGTCGGCGGAACCAGCACATAGCTGATTTTACCGGAATAAATGGAAGCAACGGCCGACATCGAAATAAAATCCGACGGATTTCCCACGGCGACAATCAGCGTTCCGTCGTCCGCAATGGATACCGGAACGATTTTGTGCTTTTTCAGGAAATCAAGCTCCACCTGATCAATGAGCGCGTCGTCGACCTCCAGCATATCCATCTCGATATAGGGCATGCAGTAATATTCGCCGAGCGCAGCCGTCGCCGCAACGTCGTTGCAGTATCCTCCGGCAATCAAATATTGATCCACATTGAGGCCAAGTCTCCCGCACTCGGCAAGAATGCCGTCGACATCTTTCTTTTTGATGATTCTTTTATAAACGAAAAATTGTAAAATCTCAGAATTCAGATTCAAGTTTTGCCTCCGTAATCAAAGCGTTTGCATAATGGAGAGAATCGGTGCGTAAATGGAGATGAAGACCACGCCGATTGCACCGCCCATGATGACAAGGATAATCGGCTGGATCATCGTCGTCGCACTGTTCAGCGCGTTCTGCACCTCGGAATCGAAATGATCGCAGGATTTGAGGAGCACCTCATCCATCGCACCGGTATTCTCGCCGACCGCAATCATTTGAATCAGCAGCTGCGGAAAAATCTTGTATTTGTCCAGCGCCAGCGCGAGCCGCACGCCCTGCTTGACATCCTCGATTGCCATGCGGAAGCGGCGTTCGATGTTTTTGTTGCCCATGAGATTCGCCATGACGTCAAGCGCATCCACGATATCCATACCGGATTCGATGAGAAGTCCGAAGCCTCTGGCGAAACGCGAAGTGACCGTGGCCACCTGTATCTTCTTCATAAACGGGATGCGGACCTTCAGCGTATCGTAGAAATACCGGCCGCGCTTTGTCTTGCCGAGCAGGACAAAGAACGCCACCACGACAAAAATCACAATCAGAATTTCTTTCCACTTGGCTAAGAAAAATTCGCTGATGTTAAACATCGCAAGCGTGATGCCCGGCATCGGAACATCCATGACGGCAAGCGAGGTCTTAAACGTCGGGATGACATACATGGTCAGCACGGCAAGCACGACGACCGTCAGACAAAGCAGAACTATCGGATAGGCCAAGGCGCTTTTGACCTTGGAACGGATTTTATGGTCGGTCTCGTAATAATCGGCAACGCTCACCATCACCTTGTCCAGCACGCCGCCCACCTCGCCGACATAGGTCATGCTGCGGAAATATTCGGGAAATACGCGCTTATGCTTTGCCATCGCCTCCGAAAGAAGCAGACCGGACTTGACGTCCTCATACACACGCGCGAGCACCTTTTTGAAAAACGAGGTATAGGACTGTTCTTTGAGCACTTCAAGACAGTCGATAACGGAAACGCCCGCGTTAATCATGATGGCAAACTGGCGGCAGAAAATGGTGAGCTCCTTGATGGAAATACCACCGCTTGCGGTCAGAAACGCGCTGGGCGGCGCGTCGGAAATGGCTTTCGCCTTGACAAGATAAAGCCTCTGCTTGGCAAGCTCTTCCCGCAGAGCCTCCTCATTTTCCGCAAAAAATGTCCCCGTAAATTTCATCTTATCGAAATTGATCGCGGTATATTTGAATTTTTGCATCTGAAAAAGATTTTCCTTTCCCGCCGACACGGCGCGGATTTTTAAAATGACAGCAGTCCGAGATACCAAGAGGTCAGCGCATCGCCGAAAAGCGCCGCCATAAGGATTCCGAACGCCAGGAACGGCGCAAACGGATATTCCGTAAAACGCTCCGAGCTTTTCCGGCGCCTGATGATCAAAAGAATGACAGACCCTGCGACGGAGCCGATCAGGACGGCGATAAAGGTCCCGATCCAGCCGAGATAAAGTCCCGCGGCCGCCATCAGCTTCACATCGCCGAAGCCAAGCCCCTCCCTCTTATAAATCCAAAGCGCCAAATAATAAATCAAAAGGAAAAAGCCGCCGCCGACCGCAAGGCCGATCAGGTGATCCGTCCATCTCCCGTCCGTGAGGAGCGCGTCGGAAACCGTCAGAACGACGCCGAGCACGGCGAGAATCACCGAAAACCTGTCCGGTATAATCTTGTGTTCAAGATCGATAAAAAACACACAGATAAGGACGGACGACAGAACCATGGCACACACCGTTTTGATGATGCCGTATGCGTCAAGGGAGAAAAACAGAGCGACCGAAGCAAGCCACAAAATCATATTGGCAAGCTCCACAGCCGTATAGCGGAAAGAAATATGTCCCCCGCAGCTCCGGCATTTTCCGCCGAGCATACAATATGATATCACCGGTATGTTGTCATACCATTTGAGCTTATAATCACATTTCGGGCAGTGTGACGGCGGATAGACGACGCTCATGCCGAGCGGCACCCGATATATGACGACGTTGAGAAAGCTCCCGATGCAAAGACCGAGCAGTCCGGTGAGAATATACGTAAAAACAAGATAAACGGTATCCATCACACATCTCCCCGGTACGCGCCGTAGGTCCAAACCCTGACAAAGCGGCTTCCGTCCTCATTTTCTCCGACAACCACCGTCAAAAGCGTCTGTGTCATGGTTTTATCCTTGACAATCAGCGTCGTCTTGTCATAGCTCACGATGACGTTATAGGCTTTCGGCGAGTAATCCGTATCTTCATAAGGCACCGCGCCGACATTCTCGCCCGAATGTTTCGAATATTCCTCAATAAAATCCGCATATTCCTTTCCGCCTTTCAGGAACTTATTTCCGATTTCATCTAAAATCAGCTTTTCGTCCAGCTCGTCGGCAGAGGTTTGGTATGCCGTATTCCCATACAGCACAGCGGAAAGAAAAATGAAAGCGATGACACTGACCATCATGAGGCCGATGATGACAATCGGCATCACCGAGCCTTTTTTGCTGTTTTTCATGAGCCGCTCGCCTCCGTTCCCGATTCGGCCGCCTGCGCAAGCGAGGCGTCAAGCGTCAGTCCGGACGTCAGATAATAGGCACGGCGCAGAGCTGTCGAGCCGCCCTTTATATAGAGCGCCTCGGCAATCAAAGTGTCCACTCGGATGATGCCGCCGCGATTTTCAATATAGACGACCACCTTCACGGAGCAATTCGATGCCGTATCATAGGATTCCGCATCCTTTTCGACGTTTTTCTCCGCAATCCGATCGAGGCGCGCCGTCACAGCACCGGAACGCGGCGTCCCCTCTTCCTTCATGGTATAATAATCGGAAGGGATATAAACGGCGAGCCTCCATATTTCGCCGCTTGCAAATGAAGCCGGGAAGCCGCCCTCAACCGACGATATACCGTATACAAACTTCAAAGCCTCCTCGGGATCATCGCTTTGCAGACAGGAGAGAACATTATCCGCTTCGTTCACCGCATATTGACGGTAAGCTACATTTTCAAAGGATTCCGCGGCAAAAAGTACGGTCGAAAGCGCCGCAAAGGAAACGATGATGACAACCGTCATGGCCACAACAACCTCGACAAGCGTCATACCGCGCCGGGATCTGGTATTTGCTTGGTTCACTTACGCGCGCCTCCTTTCCTGCTATCGCATGATCGTATCACAAAATCTGCTGTCCCTTGAATGAGCCTGCAAAATAACCGCCGTAAGCGGAAAGATTTCCGGTCAGCTCGGGATTTTTCTCGACAGACGGATCAAAATACAGAAATTTCATATGAGAATCCTCCTCCGCATTCAGCCTTTCAAGCAAAAACGCAAACTGCGCCGGCAGATTCAGCACCGTATAATCCGGCGTCGGCATGCCCTCCGTCAGCCTGCACTGCCTGATAAAAAGCAGGATTCGCTTCAAAATATACCGAAAGTTCTCATAAACGAAGCCGCGCTCATCCTCGGGAAACTCACGCTGCATGAATTTCGGCAGCTTTCGGCCCTCTTTTTTGGTCAGCGTTTTTTCACTGCGGACGGGAGCCGTTCCTGCGGCATCCTCCGCCTGAAGCTCGCCGATAAGCTTCAACATTTCCTCTTCCGAAAGATTTTCCATATTCATGGCAGGGATTTCCCCTGTCGCGGCGGGTATTTCCGCCGTTTCCTCGGCCGCAGGAGCGTCGGGAGCCGGACGGACGCCCGTTTCCTCGTCCTCTTCGTCCGAATATTCCTCATCGCTGATGGTAATGATCGATTTTGTCAGCTGCTTCGCCCTTGCAGCCTCCTTGGCATTCAGCACGGCCAGCTCCGCGACGTCGTCGCCGTAAATCGTGTTCTCTCCGACGACCTTATTCGGTTTTAAGATATCCTGTCCGAACGGCAGCTCGGAAAAGCCGAGGATTCGGTCTTTCTCGGTCAGAATGAGCAGTGTGCTGTTTTCCTTGATATCGACGAAAAGAAGATTGTCTTTTTTTACCTTGGGACGCAGCTCAAAAAGTGCACCTGCGGCTGCGGCCGGCGCAAACGTGAGCGTCGTGACCGGCATGGAATGCTTGGCGAAAGTCTCTCGGATTCCGTCGATCAGCGCTTTTCTCGTCACGGTCAGAAGATAGGCGGTGCTCTTTTTGTTGGTATAGAATATCTGCGGCGAAATTTTCAGCTCCTCCGCATTTTTATACTGATTTTTGATTTCCGCCTTGAAAGCGGATTCCATTTGTGACTTCGACATCGTCGGAATCGTGATGATATCAAACGTCACAAGCGAAGCGGGCAGCACCACGGTCAGCGCGAACATGCGAAGCTGACGGAACAGCGGCGAAACGGCGGGGAGCGCCTCGTCAAGCGCCTCTGCATACTGGCCGCGCCGGAGCTTATCCCCCGGCAGAGGAAAATCCTTTGCTCTCGCTTTCTGCACGGAAGCGCCCGGTGCATTCATAATGGTTAGTTTTTCCGCCGCGGCGTTGATTTCCACCACGATCACAGGACTGTTGTTCGCTGCCATGAATTTTCTTATCTCCGTTCCGCCGCGCCCTGCGGCTTCTCTTACTCAAATTTTTATGCTTTTCCGACGTTTACGGGGAGGGCTGCCCTGATTTTTTCACAAGTGCGAAAACATATTCCCCTGTTTTCCCGTCCGCCGTATAGACGACCGTGCATTTCACAATGTCGGAAATATCCCCATCATAATCAAAGCTTACGTCCCGTATCAAGGTATACGTGCGCCATGATACCTCAGAGCCCTCATCGGATACTCCGTTTATCAAATCAAAAAAACGCTTATCATTTCTGTTAAACTGTAAGGTTCTCAAATCGGCAGGGTCATCCATATTTCGGAAGGACAATGCGGAATCCGGATGCTCGTATAGCATATACCTTTCCGTATCATACCGATAAAACCAGTCCGATATTTCATTTTTCACATGATAAAGCTCGCTGGAAAGCTTGGAGGTCGCCGTCCGCTTTACAAGATAGGAATTCATCATCACGACAAGCGACAGAAGCGACGCAATCACAATGAGTCCGACGGTAATGGCGACGAGCAGCTCGGCAAGCGTGAAGCCGCGTCTATTTTTTTGCTTGACAGAATCCATATAAAAAGCGGCCTCCTCTCCTGTTACAAATCCATAAACAAAGTAAAAACGGTTTGCCGGAAAATCGGTCGGCATCCGGCAAACCGGAAAAATCGCATCCTAAAGAAATGAAGCCGCCCGAAAAATAACAGCCGTCATACGAGCCGCACCACGCATGAAGCCGGTATTTTCAAAATTCTCTTCAATATATTTATTGAAGCTGCTGACGTTTGATTCTCTTTTTCATTCTGCGGACGTCACGCAGCATTTTGAAGGAATCCCTCAGGACATTCACCTTCGATTCCCTGTGATTGATGATTTTCACCGGCATTTCTTCAATCCGATACCCCACCTTATTGGCGATCATAATGACTTCAAGGTCGAACGCAAAGCGGTCGACCTCACAGTTTGAAAATATTTTCTTCGCCGCATCACGCCGGAAGCCCTTGATTCCGCACTGAGAATCGGAAAGACGGAAGCCCGCGGCAATCGAAATCACCTTTATGTAGGTTTTAGAGGCGAGCTTGCGGATAAAGGTATACCCCGCATATCCGTCCTTCGACAAATTTCTCGAACCGACGACGATATCCGCGTCGGACTTAGAAAAAATACCCGCCAGCTCTCCCACGGCCTCCGTCCCGTATGCGTTGTCGCAATCGGTAAAGATGAGGATATCGCCCGTCGCGGACAGCATTCCCGTGCGCACGGCATAGCCCTTTCCGCGGTTCGGCGAATAAGAACAAAGCCGGATGCGCGGTTCCGTCTGCGCCGCGGCGGAAACGACAGCACCGCAGCCGTCCGAGGAGCCGTCATCCACAAAAATAAGCTCCCAGTCCTCAAACGCGGACCTCATATAATCCGAAAAGGTTTTGAGTGCCCCATCAATAATGGAGCTTTCGTTATACATCGGAATAATCAAAGAAACCTTCATATTATCAATCCTCCGCACCGTCCAAATCCCAACGGCGCCAATTTTCAGGCAACGAATCTATGGCACGCGGCTCTGTCCGACATATCGGGTACTTATTATAAAACAAAACCGCGCCGCTTGGAAAGGCCCCGGCAAAAAAGGTGCCTTTCAAAGCCAAAACAGCATCTCATTTCCCGCAGGTACAGGCTCAATACAGCGTATTGACCGCGATTCTTTTATAGATTTTGCTGTCTATGGGAACGCATGTCGAATTCTGAATATAGCTCTCCTTGATTGTAAGATATCTGTCGTAATGCGGTGTTGCATACGACGCTCCCACATAAGAATACTCAAACATCGCTTTGGCGCGGCTGTCGCTGCCGCAAATGAAATCCAAATCAAAGCCAAGCCGCTGGAACACGGCAAAATATCCGGTACGGTCGTCCTCATCGCCGGAAATCACATCGCTGATTTCATTCGTATCGAGCGCCATGACCGCATTCATCGTAATGGTGTTGACGGAATCTCCGGTGGAAGAGCCGACGATAGCACCGTAAGCATCAAAATAAATCTCGCTCATATAATCGGAATTGGAATATTCCGAGATAACGGTGTCGACAGACTCCCCCGCAAGGAGCTTACGATAAGCTGCCTCGATATCCGCGCGGGCTTTTTCCTCCGCCGCAGAATCTCCCTTGGTATACAAAACGACGACCTGTTTATAGTGATAATAGCTCTGGCTCAAATAATCGTCAAGGTCGGAGGAAAGCGCCAGTTTCAGTCTTTTTTCCAAAAGGTTTTTGTAATAGGTGAATTCAAAATATTCCGGCGTCATGCCGCCCGCAAGAGAAAGCGTCTTGCGGTAAAGCTCCTCGGCGTATTCCTCTTTCGTTCCCTTATAATCGATTTGCGATTCGTCCATTTCATCGATATAAGCCTGAAGCTTTTTCATATAGTCGTCGTAATACGCCTGCTTGTCCGCCTCCGTGACGGTGATTCCGTACTTTTCACCGAGTGCCACAAGGCTGTAATATTCGACGAGAGTGTCCTCCGCGACTTCTTTGACAGCGGCCGTTTTTTCCTTTTTCGTGGCGATTTTGGCATTTCCGTCCTCGTCCACGACCGTATCGGAAACAATTCCTTTGAGATAAATAAACACCGTGCGATATGTTTCAAACGGAACATCATAGCTTTTTGCTCCGTCTCCCACGTCTACCGTGATTTTCAGGACGTTGTCCACATCGATTCTTCCGCCGTACCAGGCATAAAGCCCCGGCTTCCGTTCACAGCCTACAAACATCGTCACAAGCATACAAAGCACGGCAACGAGACATACAGCTTTTCCTATCTTCTTCATGAATTACCTCCAAAAAGGATTTAAACGACTTGGATTTTATATCAAAACGCTCCGCGATACCCGCCGGCAAAGCCAAACACCTCGGTCTGTTTTTGCCGGCGGGGACAGAGCTTCCCTATTCCCGTAAAACTTATACGAATCATTTTATCATATTTTATCCGTATTTTCAATTATATTTTTTATTTTTTACATATTGTTAGCAAATATTTCGGAAATTATGGTGTTCCTCATGGAATCCACCTTGGAAAAATCGATATATTCGCCGTAAATTTTTTCCGCTTCCGCGTGAAAGCGTCCGGCATCCGCCAGCGCTGTCAGCGCGCCGTCCATCAGCGATGCCGCACATTTTTCCGAGAAGCGGAGCCGTCCGCGGTGCGCGGCAAGCTTTTCCCTTGACGCAAATCTTGAAATATTGATTGTTTTATCGAAAGCTTCCGCCTCCGTCTCGCCGCACACCGCGAAGAATACATTTTCCCCGTCTACAAAAACGCCCTCCGTGCGCGAGGGCAGCAGCGGCGTCGGGCAAACCGTCATGGAAATCCCCGCGCGCTCGATCGCGATGCAAAGGCGCGTCATAAAAACATAACCGAGCCCGTATTTATCGGTGACGGCATAGGTCTTTTCCGCTTTTTTGCGAAACGTATCGAGCGTGACCTTTCCCGACGTTCCGATCGCGGATAAATACCGGCGAGAGACGCCGCCTGTCTTTGCTTTTTTCATCGACGACACAATCCGCGCGATGGCGGCGTCCGCCTTTTCCGTGAGAAAAGCCGGCATGGCAAGCTCCGCAATCTCCCGCTCCATGCGTCCCGCGGCGGAAAGATACCGGTATGCCGTGCGGTAGGAGTCCCGCTTCTCCGATATCAGCGAAATCAGACGTGCGCGCTGCTCCTCCAGCCCCGCAAAATCGAAAGCCTCCCCGAGATTGACGATCCTTTCCACGGCGCCGGGATACACGGGATCGGTCATATGCGGGGCGGTCCCGTCGATCACGGCGATGCCGAGCTTCGGAATCAGAACGCCGTCAAGCGAGCTTGTGTCGGAGGAGCAGTAATCATATTCCACCTCATATCCGTTCGCCTCGGCGGCAAAGCCGACGCTTTTCATAAGCGTCGATTTCCCCGTGCCGGGACCTCCTTTGAGTATGTAAATGCGATTCAGCTTCTCCGGCGGGAATATTTCGCCGAACAGACTGAAAAAGCCTCCCTCGGTATTGGCAGCGGCAAAAAATCTTGTCGTATAGTTCTCCATTCGCTCCTCTTTCTCCGCCGCCCGCGCCCGCACTGAAACGGTGCGCTTCCATATGAAGCCGCAATCGGCCGCACGCGGCAGCTTTCGGTTTTTCACTGCATTGTATGCAGGAAAAGGTCCGCACGCCAATCTTTTTTGAAAAATATGACTGCTTTTCCGACATTTTTTTAAATTTCACTTGACAGACAGAAGCACTCCGGTGTATAATAACCATCGAGAAAATTTAATTCTCTTTGCACCTTTTTCATGCGGAGGGAGGGATTATGAATGGCTGAAATAAGAGTTAAAGAAAACGAATCGCTTGACAGCGCTCTTCGCAGATTTAAGAGACAGTGCGCTCGCTCCGGTGTCATCGCCGAGGTCAAAAAAAGAGAGCACTACGAGAAACCGAGTGTTAAGCGTAAAAAGAAATCAGAAGCGGCAAGAAAGCGTAAATTCAAAAGCTGATTGCAGCACAACATGCCCCGCGGAGGTTTGCGCTTCGCGGGGCTTTTGTTTTTATCCGTTAAATCCGCCGCAAACAGGAAATAATACCGGAAGAAAAGGAATTCACATGGACAAAAAAGCATATTTGGAAATCGCGAAAATCATCAATACGCACGGCGTGCGCGGCGCGGTGAAGCTCGAGCCGTGGTGCGACAGCCCCGACGTCCTAAAACAAATCAAAACGCTGTATCTTCAAGACGGAACCGCCTTTGCGGTATCCGATATCAAAACGATAAACGGCGGGTTCCTCGTCGTTTCCCTTTCCGGCATTGAAACCGTGGAGCAGGCGGCGCGGCTGAAAAACAAAGTTCTCTTTGCCAAGAGAGAGGATATCCCGCTCACACCGGGCGCGCATTTTATCTGCGACCTTATCGGACTTCCCGTTATCGATGCCGTAACCGGAAAGCAGTATGGGACGCTTTCGGACGTCATGCAGAATACCGTGCAGGAGCTTTATGCCGTGAAAACGCCGGAGGGCGGCACCGTCCTTCTGCCCGCGGTTCCGGAATTTATCCGTAAAATCGACGAGGAAGCCGGTATTTTCATCACGCCGATTGCCGGCTTTTTCGACTGACGGGAGGCGGCATCCGATGCGCTTCGATATCATGACGCTCTTCCCGGCGCTCATCGAGACGGTGCTTTCCGAAAGCATCATCGGCCGAGCGAGAAAAGCCGGGATTTTGGAAATCAACACCTATAACATACGCGATTATTCAAAGGACAAGCACCGCCGCGTCGACGATACGCCGTATGGCGGCGGACGCGGAATGCTCATGAGTCCCGTGCCGATCTACGACTGCTTTCTCGCGGCGACCGACCCCGAAAAAAATCCGGCAAAAAAGCGGCGCGTGCTGTATATGTCCCCGCAGGGACGGGTTCTGACGCAGGAAAAGGCGCGCTCGCTCGCCGCGGAATACGACAATATCGTCATTCTCTGCGGCCACTATGAGGGCGTCGACGAACGCATCATCGAGGAAATCGTCGATGAGGAGGTTTCCGTCGGTGATTTCGTGCTGACAGGCGGCGAGATACCCGCCTGCATCCTCGTCGACGCGGTGTCCCGTCTGATTCCGGGCGTGCTTTCCGACGCGGAATGCTATGAAAAGGAAAGCTTCTCCGAGGAGGGACTTCTCGAATATCCTCAGTATACGCGTCCCTATGAATTCCGCGGCAGAAAGGTTCCGGACGTGCTGCTCAGCGGTCATCATGCGAACATCGAAAAATGGCGCGCCGAGGCGGCGCTCGAAAAAACAAGACGGGCACGTCCCGAGCTTGTCCGCGATAAGCCGGAACCAAAGTCCGAAGCATAAAAAGCCGCGGAGCGGCGGGAAGGAGATGTCATGGAGAAAACTGCAAAAAAAGCCGGATTTACCGTCGCCGCCATGATTCTCGCCACGCTGCTTTCCAAGCTTCTCGGCATGCTCCGTCAGGTGATGATTGCAAGCACGCTCGCCGACAGCATGGAGGGCGTCGCCTTTGCCGCGGCGTCCAAAATCCCGTTTGCAATCTTCGACATGCTCTTTTCCGCCGCGGTGCTGGGTTCGTTCATTCCGATTTACAAAGGGAGCCTTGCCAAAGAGCCGGAACGCGCACGGAAATTCTCCGCATCGTTTCTCACCTGCATCGCCGTCGTAACCGCGGTAATTGCCGTGCTCGGCATGATTTTCTCGCGTCAGATTCTCTTTTTGGCGGCGCCGAAGCTCGACGAGGAAACCGCCGTGCTCGCCGCGGGACTGCTTCGCATCATGTTCCCCGCCATGATATTCGCAGGGGCTGCCTACACGCTCGTCGGCATTCTGCAATCCCATGAAAGCTTCATCCTGCCGTCGCTTGTCAGCGCGTTTTCCAACCTCGTCATCATCGGCTATCTCTTTCTGTTCCGCGATGTATCGGGCGAGGCCGCCGCATACGGGCTTGCCGCGGCTTATCTCGTGTCATGGACGGTGCAGTTTCTCACCCTCGCGGTGCCCCTCATAAAGCGTCACCGTTTCCCGCGTCCCCGCGCCGACTTCGGAAATCCCGACCTTCGCCTGTCGGTGAAGCGTTCGCTTCCGGTCATGCTCGGCTCATGGCTTATTCCCGTCGGCACGCTTACGGCGACGTTCTTTTCCTCCTACATCGACATGCAGACAAGCGGCGCCGCAATCGTCGTTTTCGATTATGCGTTTTCCGTATACTCCATCATCGCCGGAATCTTGACCTACGGCGTATGCAATTTCATCTTCCCGAAGCTGTCGGAAAAATCCGCCGCCGGTGATACCGCAGGCTTTGCCGGAACCGTTCGCACGGGCTTTTTTGCCGCGCTCGCCATGATTCTGCCCGTGGCGGCGGGCACCTTTATCCTTTCCGGCGAGGGAATCCGCCTTTTGTACCTGCGCGGTGACTTTACCGAAGAGCTTGCGGCCGCCGTCGCCGCAAGTCTGCGCGTACTCACCGTCGCGATGCCGGCCTACTGTGTCATCGAGCTGCTCTCCCGCGTATTCTACTCCTGCGGCAGGGAAAAACATCCGATGTACGCCGCGGCCGCGGGCATGATAACGGGAATCCTGTCGTCGCTTTTGTTCTTGGCCGCGGACTCGCTCACCGTCACGACCATCGCGCTGTCAAATGCCATAGGACAGGTCGCGGCGGCGCTCCTTCTGCTTTTTTTCTGCCGCGGCGTGATTCCGGACATGATTCGGAAAGAGGATATCAGAAAAGCCGTCGGAACGGCGTTTTCGTTCGTCCTCTCCGCAGCGGCGATGGCAGTTCTCCACCGTTTTCTCATACGGAAAATTGTAAATTTTGCCTTGCTCGGAAATTTTATTATCATAGCTATTGTTTTTCTCACCGGAATTGTGGTATATTTAATATGTATGATATCGACAAAATCCCTGATGATATCCCCATCAGGCTGGAAAAGAGGTGAAAATGCCCGTGGCCGGCGGCGATAAAAAAACGCGCAGAGGAGCGAAAATGCTCTCCATGCTCCGCAGCTCCTTTTTCATTTATCATCTCACAAGATTTTCGGCTTTCATCTACCGCCTGATTCTATCCAGCGTGTTCGGTACCGTCATGACGTCATATGACAGACTGTCGGAGGCTTTCTCTTCCTCTCTGATTGTGACCAAAATCCGGTCGCTTTCGGGAAACCGAGGCGGCACCTCCATCAAAAAAGCAAAGCAAAGCGTGGCAAAATCGTATGAAAGCAGCTTTCTGCTTTCCAAGCTGCGCCGGCTGTCCCACAGTCTCCTGCTCACCCACGTCAACACGCTCGGACTGTTTTTCTTTTCTTTCGGCTTTTATATCGTCATCATTCAGCTGCTCAAACAGTATACGTTCAATATCCAAAATCTGAACCCGCTTTCCCTTGTCGCCGGCGTCATCATTATGAGCGTCGCGGTATTCATGTTTTTCTCCAAAAAGAATCTCGCCGGTGCCATCTACGAAAGCCGAATCCTGCGTTTTCTTCTCTTCGACTTTCTCGGACTGCGCGTCATCGACATCGCCGAAGCCTCCGATGTCGAATCCCGCCGGGGCTTCAACATCCCGTTCATTCTCGGAATGATTTTCGGCGTCTTGTCGATTTTTATCGAACCTATTTATATCGTCTGCGCGCTTGGACTTCTGCTGATGGCCGCCGTCGTCATGTCGTCTCCGGAGGCCGGCGTGCTTCTGATCTTCCTCGCGCTTCCTTTTCTGTCGACCATGACGCTCGTCGCCGTTCTGCTGCTGATTTTTCTATCCTATATCTTAAAGCTGATCTGCGGACGGCGCATCATCAAATTCACGCTCGTGGATTTTACGGTGGCGGCATTTCTTCTCTTTCTGTTTTTCGGCGGCGTTTTCACCGTCGACTTTTCGAGCGTTCCGAAAATGCTCGTCTTTGTATGCTTTATGCTCGGCTACTTTGTCGTAAAAAACACGGTGCGTTCCCCCGTTTTGGTGCGGAAATGTCTCTATTCTCTCGCGGTCTCAAGCGTGCTTGTCTCCCTTTACGGGCTGTATCAGAACTTTTTCGGTACGCCGTCCACGGTTTGGCAGGATACGGCAATGTTTTCCGAAATCAAGGGACGCGTCGTCTCCACGTTCGCCAATCCGAATGTTCTCGGTGAATATCTAATCCTCATTTTCCCGATCATTCTCGCCCTGATGATTACGGCAAAGCACATCAACGAACGCTTTGCCCTCCTGCTTGCCGCCGCGGCAAGCTGTGCCTGCCTCGTTTTCACCTGGTCGAGAGGCGCATGGCTCGGATTTGCCGTTTCGCTCGTTCTCTTTCTCTGCCTTTCGAGCAAGCATTTCTTCACGGCAGGAATCCTTATGATTCCGCTTTTCACGGCAGCGCTCTTCTTCGGCTCCGGGACATCCATTGTCCGCCGCTTCACCAGCATCGGGGACAGCTCAACCTCCTATCGGCTCGGAATTTGGCGCGGCGTGCTCCTTATGCTCGCGGACGTATTTTACTTCGGAATCGGAATCGGCGAGGGGGCGTTCGCCGATATCTATCCGTTCTATGCACTAAGCGGAATCGAAGCCGCCCCTCACAGCCATAATCTATATCTGCAAATCACGGTTGAGGTCGGACTTTTCGCCCTTATCGCTTTTCTTATCTTCGTTTTTACTTTCGCACAGTGCTTCCTCAGCTTCTGCAAAAATGCCGTTTCCAAAGCCAACAAAACCATATGTCTCGGCATATTCTGCGGAATCGTCGCTTTCCTTATCCAAGGCCTTACGGACTACGTGTGGTATAATTACCGCCTGTTCCTGCTCTTCTGGATGATCGCGGGGCTCGGCATCGCGCATATTTTCACGGCAAAAAGCACCGCCGAGGAATCCGAACAATTTTATTATTGAATCCGAAGCACTCCGGCCGTCTGCGGCGGTCGGACGGCATTCTCAAAATCTCCGCAGGGAAACGAGATAAACTATGACAAACGACAGACAAAAGACGCGTTTTAATTTCATCGACGTCCTCATTATCCTCATCATTTTGGCTGTGGTCGGCGCCGCAGTCTACCTGATCGTAACCGGAAATATGGAATCCCGCAGGGCGGAAAGCGCCAATATTGAGTTCACCGTCCGCATCTCGGCGGTAGACGAAAAATACCTTTCCCTGATTCGGGAAAACGAATCCGTCAAGGATTCCTCGACCGATAAGGTGATCGGCACCATCCGAAAAATCACAACGGAAAAAACCCGCTATTACGGAGATACCGCGATTCCCTCAGGAAATGGCTACACAGTCACAGCGGCGGAATATGACGACAAATACGATGTGTATGTCACGATTTCCGCTTATGCGAAAGCGGACGACCGCGGCATCTATACGATAGGAAGCTCGCGAATCCTTGTCGGCGCACCTATCAATTTCAAGGTTCCCTCTTTCACCTCCGTATCGTATATCACCGAGTTTTCGACGGAAATCCCCGACTAACGGAATTTCCATGAAAGGATAGAATTATGGCAAACAAAACCGACACGAAAAAGTCAGGCGCCCGCTTCAATATATTCGACGTCATCATTATATTCATCGTTCTCGCGTGTATTGCGGCCATCATCGTAAGGGCGTATTTCACCGCCAACATCAAGGATGACTTCACGACGGCCAAGGTCGAGTTTTCCGTCATCAGCGTATCCGAAAATACCGCCGCCTCCCTCCATCCGTCCCGGAAAATTTATTTTTCCTCGAATGGCGATGAAATCGGCACCATCGACGAAGTTACCTATGGTCCCTCCGAAATATACGCCTTGGATGCGGCAGGGAAACCGGTTTCCGCTTCCCATCCGGATAAAAAGGACGCACACGGCACCGCGACGCTCTACGGCATTTGGACGGACGACGGTTTTATGATAAACGGAACCATCCTCGCCCTCGCAGGGAAAACCGTCAACATTTACACACAGGACGTGGAATGCATCATGACGATTGTCGGCATCACCGCTTCGGAGAGCTGACCCTAAAAAATCTCGCAGACTTTCGGCACTTTTTTGCAAAAAACTATTGATTTTGTACACCAATATTGATATAATAATTGATATCAAATCTGTTATTTGCAGTTCATTTCGGTAAAAGCCGCGTGAAAACAACACAAACAGGAGCGAACGAAAATGATTTCCAGAAATATAACGATCAAAAACAGCGTCGGTCTTTATGCAAGACCCGCGACTTTCTTTATCCAAAAAGCAAATACCTATAAAAGCTCCATATGGATTCAGAAAGATGATCGGCGCGTCAACGCGAAAAGTCTGCTCGGCGTGCTTTCCATGGCGATCTCCGGCGGTTCTACCGTAACGCTCATCGCCGACGGTCCCGACGAAACGGAAGCACTGAACGGATTGGAGCTTCTTGTCAGCACGGAGCTTTGAGGTTCCGCCATTCCCCACACATAATCCACGGCAGATAACGGCTTGCAGAATATGCAGATGCGTTTTCTGTCGTTTTTCATTACGGAGGAATCATGGTAAATTCCGAATACGCGGAAAGACTGCGGGAAAAGGCCGCGGCACTTCCCCTCTCCCCCGGTGTATATATCATGCGGGACACCGCAGGCAAGGTCATTTACGTCGGAAAATCCCGTGCGATTAAAAACCGTGTGTCGCAGTATTTTCATGAAAACAGCGGAAACGGACCCAAAACGGACGCCATGACCTCCCGCATATTCGACTTCGACTACATTCTCTGCGACACCGAAATCGAAGCGCTGACGCTGGAAAACAGCCTGATTAAGCTCTACCATCCCAAATACAACATCAAGCTCAAAGACGATAAGGCCTACCCCTATCTGAAAGCGACGGTCGATGAAGAGTATCCCCGTTTTCTGATGACAAGGCGGCGCGATTCGGATAAGGCAAAATATTTCGGTCCGTATACCAGCACGGCCACGGTTTACGGCATCATTTCCGCCATGCAGAAGACCTTCGGGCTTCCCTCCTGCCGCCGTCTGTTTCCGCGCGACCGCGGACGGGTGTCAAGCTGCGTATACAAACAGCTCGGCTGTGTCGCGCCGTGCGACCCCGACACCACGCCGGAAGCCTATCGGGAAGCCTTTTCGGAGGCGGTTTCCTTTCTGTCGGGAAATTATAACGCGGTCATCGCCGCCCTCACCGAAAAAATGAACTTCGCGGCGGAAAACCTCGCGTTCGAGGCTGCCGCCGCATACCGCGACCGGATACGCGCCGTCTCCAAGCTCGAGGAAAAGCAAAAGGTCGTCGCAAATCCCGATACGGAACGCGATATCGCCGCATGGTATGTGGGCGATCCCGTATCCGCCATCTGCGTTTTCTATATCCGCAGCGGCAAGCTGATTGACTCCGAAATATTCTATTTTTCCGGAGGGGAGATTCTCGACAGCGCCGCCGTCTCCTCCTTTCTTGCCGAGCTTTACAACAGGCGGGAATATATTCCGCGCGAAATTGATCTTTCCGAGCCGCTTGCCGAAGAGGATATCGACGCGCTCGCCCCTTGGCTTTCGGAAAGGGCGGGATATCGCGTCACGCTCCGCACTCCGGTGCGGGGAGAAACCAAACGCCTTTGCGATATGGCAAAGGAAAACGCCGGACAGCGCGCCAAGGAATATGCCCGCATGATGGAAAAGGACGAAAAATCCCTTGTAAGACTCGCCGCGCTTTGCGGACTGGAAACCGTGCCGGAACGGATCGAGGCTTTCGACATCTCCAATTTCGGAGACGAAGCGATTACCGCGGGAATGGTCGTTTATGAAAACGGAAAGCCTAAAAAAAGCGATTACCGCCTTTTCACGATCAAGTCCGTTGCCGGACGTGACGACTACGCCTCCATGCGGGAGGCGGTCGGACGGCGGCTCGCCCATTTAAACGACAAAGGAGCCGTGCCGCCCGACCTTCTTCTCATCGACGGCGGCGAAGCGCACCGAAGCGCCGCCGCAGAGGTCGTCGCCGAGGCCGGATTCAATATTCCCGTATTCGGCATGGTCAAGGACGACTATCACAAGACGCGCGCACTCGTAGGCGAAGGAGGAGAAATCTCCATCGCGGCAGAGCAGTCCGTCTACACGCTCATCTATAAAATCCAGGAGGAGGTGCACCGCTTCACCGTCTCCAAAATGAGCGCCGCCAAGCGCAAAACCGAAAAGACCTCCGTTTTGGAGGAGATTGACGGTGTCGGAAAGGCTCGCGCAAGGGCGCTGCTCGCGCGTTTCGGCGGACTTTCGGGCGTCAAGGCCGCATCGCCGGAGGAGCTGCGCACCGTGCGCGGCATCACGCCGGAAATCGCGGAAAATATCCGCCGGTATTTTCAAAAGTAACCCGCGTGGTTCCATACGAATAACCGATGACAATCTCATAATAAGGCGAAAATTTCGTTTTACGAAAGCTTGCTTACTTTCCAATAATGCCCCACCGCCACGGCATCGATTGCCGAAAAATATATGAAAAAGGACGATATTCCCATGAGAATTATTACAGGAAGCGCCAGAGGCGCCACACTTGCCACGCTTGACGGAGAAGCCACCCGTCCCACGCCCGCCAAGGTAAAAGAGGCGGTTTTCAGCTCCATACAGTTCGATATCGAGGGTCGCCGCGTCCTCGATCTCTTCGCCGGCTCCGGTCAAATGGGACTGGAAGCGCTCAGCCGCGGCGCAGAAAAGGCGACCCTTGTGGACAGCTCCCGCGAAGCGATAGACGTCATCAAAGCCAATGCCCAAAAAATTCATCTCTATCAAAAAACAAACGTCCTCTGCATGGACTGGAAGCAGTATATCCGGTTTGCAAAAGGAAAAAACAAATTTGACATTGTCTTTCTCGATCCGCCGTATGGACTTCGCATCCTCCCGCAGGTGACGGCGGAGCTTTATGACGCCGGACTTCTTGCGGACGGTGCCATCCTCGTCTGCGAGGACGAACGCCTCGGTCTTGCCGACGACGTCATGGTGGAAACACGCTATCGGAAAATCAAGGACGCACGGTACGGCCGTGTATCGATCACCTATCTCACCCCGCTTGTGCAGGACGGCGAGTGAATCTCGCAGCTTCAAGGGAGGAAAACCCGAATGAAAAGCAAAAAAGCACTGGTCCCCGGAACCTTTGATCCCGTAACCCGGGGACATCTCGCCCTCATTGAGGCGGCTGCCGCGCTCTTTGACGAGGTAACGGTCTGCATCTTAATCAATCCGGAAAAGCACTGCATGTTCGACGAAGATACGCGCAAGAAAGCACTGAAAGCCGCGGTGATGAGACTTGACAATGTGACAATCGCATCCTGCCACGGCATGACCGCGGATTACGCAAAGGAAATCGGCGCCGATGCCATCGTGCGCGGAATACGGGACGAAAAGGACGCGGTCTATGAGCTGGAAATGGCGGATTTCAACCTCCGCCGTACCGGCGTAAAAACGGTCTTTTTTCCCGCACCGCCGGAGCTGCGCACGCTTTCCTCCACGCAGGCAAGAGAGCGCCTCCTGTCGGGAGAAATGCCGGAGACTTGCCTGCCTGCCGGCGTTCCCGAAATCCTGCAAAGCGAAAAAAGGAACGCGGCTGATTGAGAGACTGAATTTTGACGATATCAAAATCACAGCACTTCATGTCAAAATCGAAAATTCCTGTCCATAAGACGAAAAAATGCAGTTTACAAAAGAATTTTATAAAGGCTTTGCGATTACAGGAAGCGCACACAAGCATGGCATGCCGGCAATGCCGGCAGAAAATTTGATAAAGGGCGCGGTGGCGGAAGCCGGTCATGATATCTTTCGCTGAAACCGGAAAAAAATCTGAAATCATAAGACAAATCCCCTCCGACGATTAAAAGGTCGTCGGAGGGGATTTGTCAGCTCGTATAATCGCTGTTATCGGAAAAAATGTTGTAATTGTTGGCAAGCGTGTTCCACGTCTGTTTATCGACGATTCCCGTCACCGGAAGCCGGTTGAGCTCCTGAAACCGGCGGATCGCATCCGACGTTTCCTGATCAAAGACTCCGCTCGGCACGATATTTTCAAAATCGTCGTAAACGACCGCCACCGCGGACAAAATAATCTGTATGATATAGACAATATCGCTTTTTTCTCCGAGATGCGTCTTATAATCCGGATTCGGAAACGGAATGATCGCAATTCCCGGCGTCGTCTTATAGACGGCGTTTCCATATTCCTCCTTGACCTTATTCCAAGTCGCAAAATCGACGATTCCGTTGACCGGAAGTCCGTATAAAGCCTGAAATTCTTTTACGGCTGTCTCGGTTTCCGTACCGAAAATGCCATCCGGTGCGATCACCTTCATATTCTTATTGGTCTGAGCGATTTTTCGCAGCTTCGATTGAAGCTCATAGATTTCATCCTGGCGTGCTGTATTCATATTATCCCTCCCCGTCGCCTATCGAAAGATCATTTCCGGAAAATTGTCCCTCCGCTCTGCCGGAACCCGTCTCCACATCGTTGTAAATATTCGCAAGCGTATCCCATGTAAGCGGACCGACGATTCCGTTGATCGGGTAGCCGAATACCGCCTGCACGGCATATATGGCATCCCTTGTATTCTCATCATAGATGCCGGTCAGCGGTATCTCCGGGATTTCTTCATATACGCCTGCCGCCGCATTGATGAAGCTTTGCAGCTGCTCCACCTCCGGACCGGTGGAGCCGAGCTTCAAAAAAGTTCCGGGAAACGGCGGAACTTCGGCGCCGGACTGTTCGGGCGATAAGCTCTGTATGATTCCGTAATAAGCGTCGAAAAGCAAATTCCATGTCGCATCGTCGACAACCCCGGTAGCCGGCAGTCCCGCATAGGTTTGAAACGCGATAACCGAATTTTTCATCTGCTCGTCAAAAACGCCGTTCATGGATACGGATGGCACCTCCGCAATAAATTCCGCAACCGTATTCAGATAATATTGGACGACGCTGACCTCATATCCCGTATCGCCTTCCGACATCACTCCCTGAAACTGCTGCACGGCCTCGTCAAATGTCAAGCCCTCGCTGAAAAGCTCATTGAGCTTCTTGACGGCATTATAGACAAATTGGATCTTATACCAAGTGGCCTTGCCCATGATTCCGTCTACATCGAGGTCGAATACCCGCTGAAATTCCCTGACGGCATTTTCCGTTTCTACGCCGAAAATGCCGTCCACAGGATCAATTTTCGGTATGGACGGATAGTTCGCGGAAATCCGATTCAGCCTTGTCTGCATAAAGGCTACGTCGTTGCCCACACTTCCGAGCCGAAGCAGGATTTCCGGCACGGACGGTTCGACCTCGCTCACCGGCGCATTGTAGACGATATTGATATCATCTCCATAATAGGTACGCAGAATATCATACGGCACATAGCCCAAATTGGCAAGCTCCACAGAGCCCCATTGGGAAAGCCCCTCGCAGGTCACGGTCGTACCGTTGCAGTACACCGCAAAAAGCGGCTCGATGTTATTTCCCCGCCGAATATAATTGTTAAAAATCTCATCGACAATCCTGCTGATATTTTCAAAAATATCCCGACCGTATACAAAGGACTGATCCATCGCAGTCGAATTGGTGATATCGAAATCATACCCGCGGGATGGGTAATATTCGGTATAAATCCTGTTGAGCGCAAAGGAAATCTGTGCTAAAATATTGGCGCGCAGCGCGCTTTCCGGCCATGTCGGATAGATTTCGCTCGACGCCACGTTTTTTATGTAATCCGTGAATGGCACCGTCACATTCTGGGCCGGAGCATCCGGCGCGCCGAGGTGAACGGTGATATATTCCGGAATAACCGGATATGGCATAGTTTACACGCTCCTTTTCCTTTATAAATTCGGTTTTCTGATATTCTCATTGATAATGAGACTGCCCGACGGGTATCTTGAGGATTCCGAGCTGCTGACCGGAATCATCCACGCAGGTTGAATAGAAGTGATTCCCGGATAGATGGGCACATGCGTGTTGACAATTCCATAATAGCCGTCGGCCGAAATCTCAATCGAAACGTCCGTATACGGCTTTGCGCCGCCGGGAGAGAGGGACTCCGACGGCGCCGGCGTCGGAATTTCAAGCGGCGGGGTTTTTCCGTCCGCGTCGGTATTCATAACCGTGAGAAGGCGGCTGGTCCCGTCGTCCAAAACCTCTCGGACGACGACGGTAGCCCCGACGATCGGTATCGCGTTTCTCGCCGAGGTCGTCTGCACGATCAGCTTTCCGTAATAATTCGCATTGACTGTGTTATCCATAGTTTAAGCTCCATTCCGCCGCAAAGCGGCATCGTTACACAAGCGTGAGCCGCAAGGCTTCCCGCCGAAGATATCCAAACTAATACAGTATATGACAAAATTTTTTCGCCGTTACTTCATATCCCTTTACAAACGGTACGGATTGTGATAAAATTTGCATGGTCGTTTTCCGTCCCGCGCTTCGGCGCGGAACCGGTCAAAACGGAGAAAGAGGTAAATTCTTCATGAAAAGAGAGCTATTAAACTACGACATTTTTCCCAAGGTATTCCCCACCGACACCTGTGTCCGCTTCACGGTCAAGCCGCTCGGCGGCCATGCGGCGTTTGAAGCCGGTGCGGAGCATACCGTCTCCATTTATGCGATGGACAAGGGCGATCCTGCAAGATATCCGGAACGGCACAATTTGACGGAATATAAAGTGACCCCGGACGGCGACGGCTGTATCCGCGTCACCCACACCTTCCGCGGCGAGAGCGAATACTATGTCCGGATATTCAAAGAAGGCGCCCGCATCGTTCAGCTTTCCGTTTATGCGGTGCTGCCCGATCTCGTCGGACGCTATCCGTACATGGGAGACATGCACATGCACTCCACGATGTCGGACGGCAAGGAGCATCCGTACATCGTCGCAGCAAACTACCGGAAATTCGGTTACGACTTCATGGCAATCACGGATCACCGAAAATTCTATCCCTCTTTGGAGACCCGCAATTTTTACAGCGATCTGAACTTAGATATCCGGTTTTATACCGGTGAGGAAATCCATCTTCCCGGGAACGACATTCATATCGTCAATTTCGGCGGCGATTACAGCATCAACGGATTGCTGGAATCCTCACAGCAGTTTATCTGCCGCGGCGCCGACCCGAAATGGCGCTCCATTAACGGAAGCTGCCCCGACGTTCTCACCGTCCCCCAGTATGAAGAGGAGGTAAACGCGCTCATAGAGACGCTGAACATTCCGGATGGAATTGAAAAATTCCAGTACGCCTCCTGCGTTTGGATCCTAAATCACATCAGAAAAGCGCACGGACTCGGAATTTTCGCCCATCCGTACTGGATTTCCAACGTCTTTCAGGTGCCGGAGACATTCATCGACTATCTGTTTGAAACCCATCCGTTCGACGCCTTTGAAGTTTTCGGCGGAGAGCCGTATTTTGAGCAAAACGGTTTTCAGGCCGCCAAATATTATGAATTCCGGGAAAAAGGCATCAAGGTCCCGATTGTGGGAAATACGGATTCTCACGGCTCGACGGAATACAATCCGATCATGAAAACCGCGCGCACAGTCGTATTCGCCAAGGAAAACACGAGAGATGAGATCGTATCCTCCGTCAAGAATTTTTATAATGCGGCGGTCCAGGACATCGGCGAACATCTCGAGGTGCTGGGCGATCTGCGCATGATGAAATATGCGTGGTTCCTTCTCACAAATTATTTTCCGCTCCACGACGAGCTTTGCTTCGAGGAGGGCCGTCTGATGAAGGAATTTGCCTGCGGCGACGCGGAAGCCGGAGACGAACTGCGCCGCATCTCGGGCAGAACACAAAAGCTGCGTGAAAAATATTTTATGTTCTGACAAAAAACACCGGCGCTTCGGCGCCGGTGTTCCGCTCACAAATGATATAAAGGAAAAGCCGCCCGGCGTCAAATACGACGCGGGCGGCTTTTTTGCACACCGATTATTTTTCCTGCGTTTCCTTTCCGGAATCGTCAAGAAAATAGTTGATTTCATTATACAGCGTATTTTTATAAAGAATATTTCCGTCTTTCAAAGAGGATTCCGCAGCATAAAACTTCGCTTCCAAATCTTCAAGAGGAATCTGCTTGATTGAGACGGTATCGGTGGTAAACAGAATCGGTTTTCCCTCGACGGTAAATTCAAATGTCGCCTTATCGAGCTCAATGCCCTCTTTTTCAAAAGCGGTTATCACCATATAGACACACTGAGCAACTTCATTGGCATCCTCAAGCTCGGAAAGCTTGATGCGATAAATCTCCTTCACGTCTTTCACATCATAGGAGATTCCGGCATCCACCTCGCGGAATTTATAGCCATTGCTGTCGTCGGCATAGAGGTCGAGCCACTGAACGTCCTCCACGCAGGCAAGCTCTCGGGCGTCGCCCAAAGCCTCGTCAAGCTGCGGGTCAATTACGGAATTTGCCCATCTTACCGAATAGCTGTCCGTCGTAAGCATGGAAGTATAATAAATTTCAAAGTCCACATTTGTCGTCAGGCATTTGACATTGACGGTGTATTTTCCGCTCGTCTCCTTATCCTGTGTATAATCGATAAGTTCGAATTCCATTCCTTTATATTTGCTGTCCAGATACTCATAAACCTTATTCTGTATTTTTTTTGACGGTGTACATGCGCAAACTGCCAAAATCAAAGAAGCGACAAGCAGCAGCGCGGCAATTTTCCTTACATACTTCATTATCCTACCTCCTAAAACATATTGGATAACGCAAGCTCCAAGGCTGAAACAATCGTGTCAAGCGGCAGAAACGGAGCGTTTTCCCTCTCCTTTTCCGCATAGGGTACGTGGAGAAAACCGGCTTTGATGTCTTTGCTTTCCCTTGCAATCTTATCGAGCGAGGAATACAAGACATAATTGCATAAATACGTTCCGGCGGAAAAGGAAAAGCCTGCGGGAATACCGGCGTTCTGCAAGGCATGCAGAATCGCACTGCTATTATACGTCGTAAAATATGCGGCCGGACCGTCGTCCGCAATTTTCCGTTCCAAAGCGCCAAGCTCCGTTCCATCCGGATATTTTCCGAGATTATCTTTTACAGCGCCGCAAAGGTTGATTCCGACCCGTTCGATTCGGATGCGGTCGGAACCGCCGGCAAGCCCCGTCATCAAGACGGCATCCGGCTCGAACTCCCTCCATGCAAAGAGAAGTGCCGCAAATGCGCCGCTCCACGTGACCGGCAAAATCAGTTTTTTGATTTCTTTTCCATTCAGCTCCGGCAGCTTTTTCACTGCCTCGGAGGACGGATTGCATCTGTTGGCGCCGAACGGCTCAAAACCGGTAAGCAAGATTTTGGAAGCCATAAGAACACCCTTTCCGCTCCGCTCAAAAATAGAAAAGACAGAATCCCATACAAGCATAATGATAGGATTCTTGTGTGAGTATACCATACTTTTTAGAAAAAATCAAGTATTTTGAGGATTTTTTGTCCCTTTACGCCCGTTTCGTTCGTTGACGCCGCATAAGTAATTCAATATATGTCAATAATCTCCACAATATTCTAATTTTCCCAAACAAAATACACCGACAGACGTCGTGGGTTGTTTGGGAGAGCCTATGGGCATGGAGGAAACGAGTCATGACAAACAGAAAAATCTCATCCGTTCGCGCCTTTGAAACGCTGGATTCCAGAGGAAATCCGACCGTCACGGTGCACCTTGCATTGGAGGGCGGAGGCTCCGGCATGGCCAGCGTGCCGTCCGGCGCGTCCACCGGAGAATACGAGGCGGCGGAGCGCAGAGACGGTGAGCCCGCCCGCTTTTCCGGCCGCGGCACACAAAAAGTATGCGCAGACATCGAAAAAATCATTCTTCCGGCGATCCGCGGCCTCGACGTCTCCTTTCAGCGCGCGCTGGATCTCAGGCTTTGCGAGCTCGACGGAACCGAAAACAAATCGCGTCTCGGCGCGAACGCCATCCTCGCCGTATCACTTGCGGCGGCAAGAGCCGCGGCAAATGCCTATGAAATGCCGCTTTACCGTTATCTCGGCGGCATCTACGGGAGCGTTTCCATGCCCGTACCGATGATGAATATTCTGAACGGCGGACGGCATGCGGATAACAACATCGACATTCAGGAATTTATGATTGTTCCGGTGGGCGCTCAAACCATTTCCGAGGCCGTCAGAATCGGAAGCGAGGTATATCATGCTCTCCGCGCCACGCTTCAAAAAGAGGGATATGCGACCTCGGTCGGCGACGAGGGAGGCTTTGCGCCCGATCTTTCGGACGATGAGGCGGCCATCGAGCTGATCCTGAAAGCGATCGAAACGGCGGGCTACACGACGGACGAGGTAAAGCTCGCCCTCGACGTCGCCGCCAGCGAGTGGGCGGACGGCGACAGCTATTCCCTGCCCGGACGCGGCATCACGCTCTCCGCAGAAGAGCTGATTCACAAATTCGAGGATTGGTGCGGCAAATATCCCATTTTATCCATCGAGGATCCGGTAGGAGAGAACGATGCCGCCGGCTGGAAAGCGATTACGGAACGGCTGGGAGGCAAGATCATGCTGGTGGGCGACGATCTCTTCGTGACAAACAGCGCGCGTCTGCGCACCGGCATCGAAAACGGCATCGCAAATGCGGTCCTTGTCAAGCCGAATCAGATCGGCACGCTTTCCGAAACGCTCGATACCGTAAGACTTGCCGCCGGAAACGGTTACAAAGCCGTCATCTCCCACCGCTCCGGAGAAACCTCCGACACGTTTATCTCCGATATCGCCGTCGCGACGAGCGCAGGTTTTCTCAAAGCGGGAGCGCCTGCCAGGGGCGAAAGGGTCGCAAAATACAACAGACTGATTCAGATTGAAAGGCTTTTTGATTAAGCCGTTCCCTCTCAAAGCCGCTGAATGGCCTATTCGGCGGCTTTGAATATTCGTCCGCTTGTCCGGCGCTGCCGGACAAAGGTGTGTGGCAAAGACTTGTCTTTCTTAATACAATAATAGCGGAGAATCCGTTACAGGGCGTATTTTGTCAGAATTTGACAACCTGTTTCTTGATTTTCCTGATTAAAAAACAGTGTAAGTTGGTAAAAATAGAATCGGAAGGCAAAAGAAGCCCTCCGAAAGTAAAAAAAGAAAGAGTGAGCCAAATTGACCATCAAACGCGGAGATATTTATTATGCGGATTTAAGTCCGGTCGTCGGAAGCGAACAGGGCGGTCTCAGACCCGTTCTGATTGTGCAAAATGACGTTGGAAACCGATACAGTCCGACGGTCATTGCCGCTGCGATCACAAGTCAGCTCGGAAAGGCGAAGCTGCCGACGCATATCGACGTTTACGCCGAAAAGTACGGGCTTGTCAAGGATTCCGTGATTCTGCTCGAACAGATCCGAACCATTGACAAAACCAGACTGCGTGAAAAAATGGGACACCTTGACGACGTACTTATGCAAAGAGTCAACAATGCGATCACTGTCAGCTTCGGCCTTGACGAAGGATATGAATCCATGAAAGGACAGGCGGACATTCCCGCCGCGGCGGAAAAGGGAGCACCGGCCATCACCGCATAACCATATCATATACCCAAAGTCCAAAAGAGACGCCCGTGGGGAAGCAATTTCCGGCGGCGTCTCTTTATTGTCTCATAGAAAACTCATATCCAAATAAGCTCTCCATTTTTATATATTTTTCACAATAAATCAGCCGTTTTTTATCGTTTTTTATACATATTTTTGTCGATATTTTCATTGACTAATCCTTTTTATTATGATAGAATGTTCGCGAAAAATGAAAATCAGGAGTGTACATCACAAAATGAAAAATCATTATCAACTTCTGAAAGAACATTTCTTTCAGAACCTCGAATCCACCTTAAAAGCTTATGAAGCCCGCATGAATCCGGAGACCTCCGCCCTTGAAAAATCTGCACTTCTCGGGCTTGACGATCCCGGTTATTACGGCTGCTTTTATCCATGGTTCGTTCTCGGCTATTATATGCCCGATTCTCCTCGCTATCATGACAAAAAGCTTCTTGAATATGCGCTCGCGGCACTTGAAAAATATGAAACCTATATTCATGAAGACGGCTCGGTCGACCTTATCGAGACAAACTTTCATGATCCGGCGCAAACCGGCTTTCACGTCAAAGCTTATTTCGGTGTGACGGAAATTCTTGTGAAGTTCTCAGAGCATACCGAGCTCGAAGAGAAGCTATTGGAAATCACCGTCAGAATCCTTTCCAAAATGGGCGAGGCGATGTCGACACTCGGCTTCCATACGCCGAATCATCGTTGGGTCATCAGCGCTTCCCTTTCGATTGCGTATAGATACACACATAATCCGAAATTTCTTGAAACGATCAATCGTTTCCTGATGGAGGGCATCGACTGCGACGAGAACGGCGAATATACCGAACGCTCGACCGGCTCCTATAACAACATCTGCAACCATTCTTTCTTTCTTCTCGCATATTTTCTGAACGACCCATCCTTTTTGGAGTATCCGAGACGCAACCTGAACCTGATGTACAGCTTCACGGAGCCGGATTTGACCGTCAATACGCTGAATTCCACAAGATGGGATCAGGGCGGCCAGTACAGCATCGCTCCTTACTATACCTTTTATCTGATTCTCGCACTTTGGGATAAAAATCCCGAATTTGCCTACATGGCGGACACCATTACCGAAAAATTAGATTTGCCGTCGGCACTCAGCATTTATCAATGCGATATTCTTTCATTTTTCATGCTTTTCCCCGAAATGAATGAAAGACAGAGCGCACTTGAACCCAAAGCTCCCGCGAAGGATCAAGCCAAATTCCTTCCTAACAGCAACATCGCCAGAATCTACAAGCCTGAAAATGATCTCGTCATCACGCTTCTCGGAACAAGACATCCCGTATTCATGCAGCTCAACTACGGTTCCAGCATTATTCAAGTCCGTTATGCGGGTTCTTTCTTCGGCGACCCACATTCCCAGTTCCGGGCAAGAGAAATCGAACCGACGGAAGACGGCTTCCGGCTCATCTGCGACGAATCTGCCGGCTACCGTTCTCAACTGGAAGAAAAACCGGAAACCTCGGAGTGGCGCCATATGGACCACTCCAAGCGCAAAATCATAAACATTCAGCATTTCCACACCGAAATCACCGTCCATATCAAAGATGACGGCGCCGTGCTCGATATCGAAACCTCCGGCTGTGAAAGAATCCCGACCAAGCTCGAATTTGTCATGATGCCCGGCGGTAAGCTCGATACGCCGACCTTTGCGACCTATCCCAAAGCGGGCGATTATCTTTTCATCAAAGAGGGCAGCGCGCGTTACTTCTTAGACGGCCGCCGGTATATTGAAATCGACGGAGGCTTTTTCGCGCACACCTATGCGGAACACATGCGCGGCGCATTCCCGGCCGATGAGAAGAAAGTCACGCTCGCCATGACGGCAACGACACCGCAGCGTTCCACCGTGGAAATCCATGCGAAAAAAATCTATTGATTTATCTTGAAATTTGTAGTAAAATATTGGATATAATAACGGATATCCGATTATTCTGTAAAATTTCAACAAAGGAGCATCGATATGGAACTCAAAGGATCGAGAACCGAAGCCAATCTCATGGCGGCCTTTGCGGGAGAATCGCAAGCCTACACCAAATATACCTATTATGCCTCCAAAGCGAAAAAGGACGGGTATGTTCAAATCGGCAGCATCTTCGAGGAAACGGCAGGCAACGAAAAAGAGCATGCGAAAATCTGGTTCAAGCTGCTTCACGGCGGCGAGATGCCGGATACGCTCGACAACTTGAAGGACGCCGCAGCCGGTGAGAATTTTGAATGGACCGATATGTACGCGAAATTCGCCGAGGAAGCCAAGGAAGAGGGCTTTGACCGCATCGCTTATCTCTTTGAAGCCGTTGGAAAAATCGAAAAGGAGCATGAGGAGCGTTATCGCAAGCTGATCGCCAACATCGACGGCGGACTCGTCTTTTCCAAGGATGGCGACGTGATCTGGCAATGCTCCAACTGCGGCCATATCGTCGTCGGCAAAAAAGCACCGGAGATTTGTCCGGTATGTACGCACCCCAAGAGCTACTTCCAAGTAAAAGCGGAAAATTATTGATTGCAAAAAGAAACAAGCGGCGGATTCAACTGAATCCGCCGCTTGTTATTGCTTATAGAAAGCGGAAAGGCGCTCCGCAACGCGCCTTTCCGCCATTTCTTTAGGAGTGCGTGATCATCACGCTATATAAAAACAGTCGGGCGGCGCTGCCGCCCTGCTGTTTTTAACAATGGATTAGTCTATCTGCTCTAAGTAGAAAGAACCGACATATTCATCGCCTATCTTCTGACCATCATCAAGCGTATTGTTGACATTTTGCAATATTGCCGAATTGGCAATCAATATCACCCGAAACTCTGTTCCGTTTTTACCCGTAATGGTAGCAACATAATCATAATAAGCAATGCTCTCAACAGCAGCTCCAAAATCTGTAGCATCTGCCGCTTTCTTTGATACTGCCGTTGTTTTTTTCAGAACAGCGCCAATATCGTAGAAAGAATTTTTTTCTTCTTTTGCCGCTTTTGCAAATGTAATAACAGTTTTGGTTTTACTTCCATCCTCGTTTGTAACAGTACTTGTGCTGGAAGCCTCCTGCGGAACGACACCGAAAGTCAAGGTTGAAAATGCAATAAATTCGCCATTCCCATTGAGTTCAAGAGTGGCCGGTGTGCCGTTTTCCGCTATGAAATCATAATACTGCGCATTAAGCATTGATTTGATTTCCTGCAAATCCGCCGAAGCATTGGCCTTGGCTACCACATTCGAGAAAGTGGCGATCATAACACCGGCCAAAATGGCAATGACGGCAATGACAATAACAAGCTCAACAAGTGTAAAGCCCTTTTTATTTGTTTTTTTCATGGATCTACCTCGTCTGACCTATCAATCTCCAACGACAACGCTACTATTACCATTCTTATCATTTTGTTTCCAATAATTAGTGGTAGCATTTGTGTTATTCGTTGTATCGCTGTGGAGGAACACCTTAATATTGGCGCTCGTCTGACCGACAATGCCGTAATTCCATGTTGACGTCGAATTTGTTGTATCGTTCGATGTCACAGAGCCGTTGCTGGTGCAATTCTTAATAATGACGCTGTTTGCATCTCCTTCTGTTTCAGGTGCAAATTCAGAGTTCTGTGCAACCGAGAAATTACGTGCATATCCGATAATACCGGCAGCAAAGTGATAACCGGTTTTCAGCTCTTTTGCGGTGGAAACGACTGTCGCATTGTTGATACAATTTTCAATCGTGCCGAAACCGCCGCCGACAATACCGCCGACACGGTAATTGTTTTTCACAGAACCGTTAACCGTTACATTCTTGACTGTACCACCATACAGATATCCGACCGCACCGCCGACGAGAACGCCGTCCGCACCGGTATCGGAAATATCATAGTTCACTTCAAGAACGAGATTTTCGAGAACTGCGCCCTCTCCAAGAGAAGCAACAAAGCCAACGCCATATTTATCCGCGTTACCGGTTACCTTATCAACAGAAATCGCAAAACCGTTCTTCGCGGCATTGAAAGAAGTATCGATCTTGATACCGGAAATGGTGACAGGGTTTGCGGCATCCGTACCCTTGATGGTGCCCTCAAATGTCGCGCCTGTTCCAATCGGTGTCCATGTGGAACCGGAAAGAGGGATATCTTCCGTAAGTTCAATCGTCACACCCTTAAAGGTCACGCCTTCCGCAGAAAGTCCTGCAATGGATTTGAACTCGGAAATCGAAAGTCCGTCTTTTCCTCCGACCTTCAACGTCAAGGGAGTACCGGAAGCGGCTGCTTCAATGGCAGCTTGCTTTTCTGCATACCAACCATAATCGCCGGCAACGCCGTTGCGAATGTAAAGAGCAAGCGTTTCAGTAACGATTCGATTTGCTTCCTCTGCCGTCAGTGCGGAACTGCTCGAATCGGAAATTGCCTGTTTTACAGCTTCCGTTACCGAGGTTACGGCACCATCGGAAATCGCCTTTACAATCGATTGAACCTGAGTAGCCGTCAGAGAATTGGCACTTGCCGCTTCCTTGATCTGGTTGATTTGGCTTGCACTGAGGGTGACGGTGGAGCTTGCCTGATATTTCTTTACAATGGCTTCCACCTGTGTCGCTGTCAACTGACCTTGGAGAGAATTTTCAATGATATACTTGATCTGCTCCTCGGTAACACCCGTATTGCCGGAACCGAGACTGTCGGCATACTTTTTGATTGCAGCATCAACAGCTTTAGAAACGTCTTCAGATGAAGCGCCTGCATCAATGCCTTTCAGACCTTCCGCAATGGCAACCTCGATATCCTCCCAGCTGAGCCAGTCGGCATTTTCGAGCTTTTTGATGATATCATCCGATTTTTGCTCAAGCTCCGCCTGCTTCATCTCCTGTTCTTGGCGGCTCTTTTCCGCTTTGTTTACAACATTCGCAAACACGGCGATCATCACACCCGCGAGAATCGCGATGACGGCGATGACGATGACGAGCTCTACCAGCGTAAAGCCCCTCTTCTTTTGTTTCATGGGTTTTCCTCCTATGTATATATATTTTGTCTTTTTTCACGGAGGCGCCCCATTCCTTGACAACAAAAAACGAGGTACCCCGTGAGGGGGTACCCCGTGAGGGGGCGTTTCCCGCGCACTTCTCGTGCGCGTAAAACGCCCCGAATTGCCGGAAGCAATTCTTTGCTGTTTCCCATTATATCATATTCTTCTTCTTTTTGTCAATCGCTTTCCCCTGTCATTTTTGCCTTTTTCGCGCCCTTTTTTGCCGACCACGCCGCATCCGGCCTCAGCGGCCGCTCATTCACACCGTGTCCGTGCCCCACGCGATATAGCCGCCGCGGCTGTCCCGGGACACACAGATATCCCGCACTGTCTTGGGGAAATCGATTTTTTCTCCGGTCTGACGCGAAATGACGGTATTGCCATACCGATAGAAAGCCCCAGTCTCAATGAGCGCCAAATATTCCTCCAATGTGATTTTCATTCGATAAATGATTTCCGCATGCGGATTTCCGACATAGCGCAGATGCCATGGCTCATAATCTACACCGGTACGCTTTTCCGCCCACAACGGATAACGGATGATGAATCCGAAGCGATGCGCGTTTTTCGCCATCCATTTCCCTGTTTTCGACATGATAAAGCGGCGCTGTGCGTAGCCCTCCACCTTGATGTCCGCCGAAAGGCCGGAATGATGCTCGCTCTCGCCCGGCTTTGCAGCAAACGGATTGACGCCGTAAATGGACTCTTGAAATGCAAGGGTGCGATAAACGCTCGTAAAAAGGATTTTTTCCCCACATGCCGCCTCGCTCGCACGGATAAGCTCCGCAAGCGGCTGCACGGCTTCCCCGGCAATCAGATTTTTTTCATCCAGTGAAACAAGCGCCTCCGTCCTATCCGTTGTAATCGGATAGTCAGAGCTCACAAGAATCAGGCTGTCACACTGCCGTGCATCCTCTATCGCCACGGTATGCAAGTCCTCCGGCGAAATCCTTGTCAGAATATTTTTTTCATGTCGTCTCACCACGTCGAAAAGCCCGTACGTATAATAATATTTATAATTCATGAGCCTGTTTTTCAGGCTCTTTCCTGTCGGCGGCATTTTATAGTTTCCCTTCTCTTTTTTCCTGCTTGCGGTACGGCGTGCGCGCAACCGAAGCGACAACGACCTTGGTATATCCAGCCTCGTGTGCCAAACGGACAAGCTTTGCGGCCGTACTTCCGGTGGTCACAACGTCATCGATGATAATCAGTCTGCCGGTCGGATGCAATCGGCCGCGGCAAAGCTCATAGCTTTTTTCCGCGTTTTCCCCGCGCTCCGCCGTACTCAGCGTTTTCTGCTGCTGTGAACGGCGCGCATGACGGAAAATGTCCACCATCGGAATCCCCAGTCTATCGGAAATTCCGCGGCATAAAGCTTCCGCCTGATCAAAGCCATAAAGCCGTATGCTTTTCGGACTGCGCGGCGCAAACGTCATATGACAGTCCTCAAAGTCACCGTCAAGCAGATGGGAAACTGCCTCGGCAAGCTCACCGGACAAAAATTTTTGCAGCACACGCAGATTTTTCCGTTTCAGCAAATAGAGAATGCGGCGCGGCAATTCCCCGTCATATTCAAACAAATGCACGGCGGACACCGCTCTCTCGCCGGCAAGCTTTTCCGGCATACAGCGGCAAAGCGTCTGCGGCTTCCCGCACAGCTTACAGGGACGGCGCTTCCCTTTCTCATATTCAAGCCTGCATTTCGGGCAGAACACGGAACCTGCCGAATCGGTCAGCACCTCGCCGCAGAAAATACATTTTCGGACAAATAAAAGTCCCTTTAAAAACTCAATCATACTGCGTCATCCAATATCCAAGGCCGGTATAGCGCTTGGTCTGTCGATTGTTGTCGATCATGCGGTTTGCAATCTCGCCGTCTCCCACCAGAATCACCATCTGCTGCGCCCGCGTAATCGCCGTATAAAACAGATTCCGCGTCAAAAGCTTCGGCGTATAGGAATAAAGCGGAATTACGACGATCGGATATTCGCTGCCCTGACTTTTATGAACGGTAATGGCATAAGCCAGCTCCAGCTCCTCCGTCATATTGAAATCGTATTCCGCGATACGGCCGTCAAAGTCGATTGCGATGAGCTGAGCGGCGGGATCGATCTCTCGGATGATGCCGATATCCCCGTTAAAAATGCCAAAACCGTCCACACCGTTTTTCTGCCACGGGATATCGTAATTGTTCTTTATCTGCATGACCTTGTCGCCCTCACGGAACACCATGTCGCGATACTTCCGCTCTTTTTTCTCCGAAGAGGCAGGGTTGATTGCCGCTTGCAGAACACCATTCAGAACCTCGGTGCCATTTGCTCCCTTTCGAGACGGCGTGATAACCTGAATCCCGTCATAGACGCTGGCGCCATAAGCGCGCGGAAGCCGCGTTTTGCAAAGCCCCGCAACGGTCGCGGAAATCTGTTCATCCGTCCCGCACGGGAGATAAAAGAAATCGCCGTCCTTTTTGGTAAGGTCGATATGCTCACCGCGATTGACAAGATGCGCATTTGTCACAATCAGACTTTCGCTCGCCTGTCTGAAAATATGCGTCAGACAGGCGGTGGAAAAGCGTTCACTCGAAATAATGTCGCGAAACACATAACCCGCGCCGACAGGCGGAAGCTGATTCGCGTCGCCAATCATGATGAGCCTTGACCCGGGGCGCATAGCGCGCAGCAGCGCCTCCATCAAGAAAAGATCGATCATCGACGCCTCGTCGACGATGACGACATCCTCATCAAGCAGACTGTTTTCATCCCGGCGGAAGGTGACGCCCGATTCGCCGGAAAAATCCATTTCGAGCATACGGTGGATGGTTTTCGCCTCCATGCCCGTCACCTCCGAGAGGCGCTTAGCCGCGCGCCCCGTCGGCGTTGCAAGCGCGATGGAAAGCCCCATGCTTTCAAAAATCCGCAGAATCGCCCGCACGACCGTCGTTTTACCGGTCCCGGGACCGCCCGTCAGAATAAACACCGAGTTTTTCACCGCGTCCGTAATCGCCTTCTTTTGGAGCTTTTCATACCGGATGTTGTTTTCAAGCTCCGATTTCTCGATGAGAAAATTCAGATTTTCCACATCCGAAAGATGATCGGTGTTTTCCAGCGCGTCCATCTTCGCGCAAATGTATTTCTCCGCCTCAAACGCTTCGGGAAGATAAATGCAGTTCCGACCTCCGATTTTCGCCGCACGCAGCTTTTTTAACATCACCTGACGGGCAAGCTCGTCCTCCGCCTCGTCCTCCGTGCAGGAAAGCAGCTTCACCGCTGCCGGAATCAGCTTGTCCTGCGGCACATAGACATGACCGTTCTGATTCATGTTGTAGGACAGCACAAAGGTCAGTCCCGCGGCAATGCGCTCGCTCGAATTTTCTCTGATTCCGAGGTCCTTGGCAATCATATCGGCTTTTTCAAAGCCGATGCCGTGAATCGTTCCGCACAAAACATACGGATTCTGTCGGATGACCTCGACCGCGCCCGTTCCCCATTTTTTATAGACCTTGACCGCCGCGGACGGACTTAAATATTCGCTGCAAAACAACATGACATTCCGCATTCCGAACTGTGTGCGGAAAATTTCGCCGATTTCCGCCGCCTTCCGGCGGGAAATGCCGGGGACATCCGAAAGCCACTCCGGATGATGCTCCAACACGTCAAGCGTGTCGTCGCCATACTGCTCCACGATTTTTTTTGCGGTCATAGGACCGATTCCCTTGATTGCGCCCGAAGAAAGATATTTGAGAATTGCCGTCGCGGTGGCCGGAAGCTGCTTCTCGTAAAATTCCACCCTGAACTGCCTGCCGAAGGACGGATGCGTCGTCCAATTTCCGAGCGCGCTGATGGATTCTCCCTCACAGAGATACGGCATCATGCCGACAAGCACAAAGCATTCGTCGGAGGGCGCCATAAGCTCGCAAACGGTATAGCCGTTTTCCTCATTCTGATAGATGAGCTTCTCAATCGTACCTTCGATCGAAAGCAGCTCCTCCCGTCCGTCTCTGTTCATTCTCCGCTCCGTTCCGCCGCATGGGCATATCCACATCCGCTTATCCCAGCCGGTATGTAAGATTCTTATGTGTTTTGGAAAGCCGTTCCGTGATGTCGATCATCTCATCGCGGCAGGCATCGTTTTTCCGGATATGGACTACAATCCGGATTTTTTCCAGATTTGACGACATCAGTGCGCACCGGATATAATATTCGAGACTTTCCGCGTTCGCATAAATGTGAATCGCGTCCTCCTCCTCCGACGACATACCGGAGCGCATAAGCTCCCGTCTGCCGAATTTCGCTGCAAACGCACAGCCCAGCATATAAAGTCCGAATACCGCCGCGGCACCCAGCAAAACAGCAATCAAATATTGTAACATCATAAGCTCTCCCTTTCATGTATCGATAGGATATCTTATGAAAAAGAGAGCTTTTTGGTGATTAGTGTGTGAAAACGCCGGCTTTTTCGCTTAAAATTCCGGCAATATCGGTTTTTTCCCATTTTACGTTCAGCTCTTCCCTGCCGAAATGGCCGTATGCGGAAAGCGCGGAATAGATTGGGCGACGCAGGTCAAAATAATCGATGATTGCCGCCGGACGTAAATCCACCGTGTCGCAAACAATCTTTGCAATTTTCTCGTCGGCAACGCTTCCCGTGCCGAACGTATTGACATTCACCGAAAGCGGTTTTGCCACGCCGATTGCATAGGAAATCTGCACCTCGCATTTTTTCGCAAGTCCTGCGGCGACGATATTTTTCGCGACATATCTCGCGGCATAGCTCGCACTGCGGTCGACCTTGGTCGGGTCCTTGCCGGAAAAAGCGCCGCCGCCGTGTCTGCCGTAGCCGCCGTAGGTATCGACGATGATTTTACGGCCGGTAAGACCGCTGTCCCCCTGCGGGCCGCCGATGACAAAGCGTCCGGTCGGATTGACATAAATCTTTGTCTGAGCATCCATAAAATTCTCCGGTACGACGGGCATGATTACGTGTTCAATGATATCCGCCCGGATCCGGTCAAGCGTCACATCCGGATCATGCTGGGTGGAAACGACGATATTATCAAGCCGCACGGGAGTATCCCCGTCATATTCGACCGTCACCTGCGTTTTGCCGTCTGGGCGAAGATAGGAAAGCACGCCGTCCTTGCGAACTTTCGTCAGTCTTTTCGCCATTTCCGTGGCCAGAACATACCCGAGCGGCATGAGCGTTTCCGTCTCGTCGCAAGCGTAGCCGAATACCATCCCCTGATCGCCCGCACCGGTGTTATACTGATCGTTCTGCTCTCCGGTTTTGGCCTCCAAGCAATGATCGACCCCCATCGCGATATCCGGCGATTGCTCATGGATGGAATTGAGTACGGCACAGGATGCGGCGTCAAAGCCGTATTCAGGCTTGTTATAACCGATATCCGCGATTGCCGCACGGACGGTCTCCGCGATATCCACATAGGCGGACGTCGTAATCTCTCCCATCACCATGACAAGACCGGTCGTCGCACAGGTTTCGCATGCGACACGTGCCGTCGGGTCCGATTCGATGATTTTGTCGAGAATGGAATCCGATATCCTGTCGCACAGCTTATCGGGATGCCCTTCCGTTACCGATTCCGATGAAAAAAATTTCTTCTCCATTTTTCTGTCTCCTTTTTTCTTGATACGAATTTGATTCTGTGTAAAACGGAAACAGACTTAAAAACTCGCTTCCGTTTACCCCGAAAGCGAGTTTTCTCTCCGTACTCATCTATCGGGAATTGGCACCTTATGTAACACAGGTTGCCGGGCTTCATCGGGCCAGTCCCTCAGCCGCTCTTGATAAGTTCGTATTTATTCTTTTATAGTGTATCATATCTGCCGTCTGATTTCAAGTGGTTTCGACAAAAAACAGACAAAATAACAAATTTATCGTTATTTATGCCAATGGAACTGCCCGTTCAGCGCAAGAATCAAAAGAAGTACACACGCCACAATGATAGCAAGCCCGACAAGAATCAAAAGAATCGTTTTCTTGTCAAAACGGAAGCTTTCGGGCTTTCCGTCAATCACCCGCATTTTTTCAGTGCCGTAGAAAGAGGCTTATACAGCACCAGCACGATGGCAGCATTAAGCGTCGCCTTAATCAGATTAAACGGCAAGAGGAGCGGCAAGAGCATCTCCTTCACCGAATCCACCGATATTCCGAAATAAATCGGCGTAACAAGAAGATTCATGACCAACATGCAAAGCGTCATCGCCAAAACGGAGCTCATAAGACCGACGATCGCACCGGAAAGCGTCTTTTTGAGCTTCGGCGCATAGCAGTAAATCGTGCTTCCAACTGCCGCAAAAACCGCACTTCCCACAAAATTCATGAGAAAGCCCCATGGACCTGTGCCGCTGACCGTAATCATTTCCAAAAGCGAAACCAAAAGCGCAATGACCACACCCGCAACGGGGCCGAAAAGCATAGCGCAAACGGTGATAACCGCATCCTTGACGTCGAACGTCAAAAAGCCGCCGATGCCGCTGATTCGGAGCGCGAACAGGCTCGCATACGCGAGCGCCGCAAACATAGCAAGAATCACATAACGTCTGATATTATACTTTTTCATTCTATCCTCCCAAAATTCTGAATCGGAAAGATAAAAAATTCCCCCTCCAAAAGAGGGGGAAAGCGCAAAAATCACGCATGATTTTTTATCTTTTCTCATCCGGACTATACCGTCGGTGCAGGAATTTCACCTGCTCGGCGCCGTATGGCGTTCGCGGACTTTACCGCCGATGTGGAATTTCACCAACCCCCAAAGATATAAGCATGTAAACATGACGAACGGAAAAAGGGACGCGATGCGTCCCTTTTTCTCATGAACGCATAAATATCTTATGCGATGATTTCGGAAACGACACCGGATCCGACTGTTCTGCCGCCCTCACGGATAGCAAAACGAAGTCCCTGCTCGATGGCGATAGGAGTAATAAGCTCAACGGTCATATCGACATTGTCGCCGGGGCGGCACATCTCGACACCGTCGGGAAGCTCGATAACGCCTGTAACGTCTGTCGTTCTGAAATAGAACTGCGGTCTGTAACCGGCAAGGAACGGTTTCTTACGTCCGCCTTCTTTTTCGGTCAGCACGTAAACGTGTCCTTTGAATTTGGTGTGCGGATGGATCGTGCCGGGCTTGCAGAGAACCTGACCTCTTTCGATTTCGTCCTTCTGAATGCCGCGCAGAAGCGCGCCGATGTTGTCGCCCGCCTCAGCCTGATCGAGAAGCTTCTTGAACATCTCGACACCGGTAACGGTGGTTTTCTTTCTCTCCTCGGTAAGACCGATGATTTCAACTTCGTCGCCGACCTTGACCGTACCTCTCTCAACTCTACCCGTTGCAACCGTACCACGGCCTGTGATGGAGAACACGTCCTCAACCGGCATCAGGAACGGCAGATCGGATTTTCTGTCGGGAGTCGGGATATAGCTGTCAACGGCATCCATAAGCTCAAGAATGCACTTGTACTCGGGAGCGTTGATATCCTTGCTTGCGGATTCAAGCGCTTCTCTTGCGGAGCCGCGGATGATAGGCGTATCGTCGCCAGGGAAATCGTACTGAGAAAGCAGGTCGCGGACATCCATCTCGACGAGTTCGAGAAGCTCTTCGTCGTCAACGAGGTCGCATTTGTTCAGGAACACAACGATAGCCGGAACGCCGACCTGACGGGCGAGCAGAACGTGCTCGCGGGTCTGCTGCAGCGGACCGTCGGAAGCTGCGACGACCAGGATCGCGCCGTCCATCTGAGCGGCACCGGTGATCATGTTCTTAACGTAGTCGGCGTGTCCGGGGCAGTCCACGTGCGCATAGTGGCGGGAATCCGTCTCATACTCAACGTGTCTTGTGTTGATTGTAATACCACGGGCTCTCTCTTCGGGAGCATTGTCGATCTGATCATAAGCGAGGAATTCGACGTTGCCGTTCTTCAGAGAAAGTGTTTTGGTGATGGCAGCGGTAAGAGTTGTCTTGCCGTGGTCAACGTGACCGATTGTACCAATGTTAACATGGGGTTTTGTTCTTTCGAATTTAGCCTTTGCCATTGAAATTTTCCTCCTTGATTTGCGAATGTATCGCTATATTTTTATTTTTCTTGGTTACCTCAATCCGGCGTACCGGAGTTGATTCTTATTTTGCGGCCTTGCCCGCAATGATCTCCGCCGCAATGTTCTTCGGAACCTCTGCGAAGTGGCTCGGTTCCATCGAATACTGACCGCGTCCCTGTGTTTTGGAACGGAGATCCGTCGCATAGCCGAACATATTGGAAAGCGGAATCATAGCGGTGATCTGCTGTGCGCCCGCAATCGGCTCCATCGACTGAATCTGACCGCGTCTGGAGTTGATATCTCCCATGACGTCGCCCATATAATCGTCCGGCGTGATGACGACGACTTTCATAATCGGCTCGGTGAGAATCGGATTCGCTCTTCTCATCGCATTCTTAAACGCCATGGAACCGGCGATCTTGAATGCCATTTCAGAGGAGTCGACCTCGTGATAAGAACCGTCGTAAAGTGTGACCTTTACGTCGACGACATTATAGCCCGCGAGAACACCCGCCTGCATCGCGCCCTGAATACCGGCATCGACAGCGGGAATATATTCCTTCGGGATCGCACCGCCGACCACCTTGTTGATGAACTCATAGCCCTTGCCGGGTTCATTGGGTTCGATTGTGATCTTGACGTGACCGTACTGGCCCTTACCGCCGGACTGACGTGCATACTTGCAGTCTTCGCTTTCCGCCTTGGTGATGGTTTCCTTATAGGATACCTGCGGCTTGCCGACGTTGGCCTCGACCTTGAACTCGCGCAGAAGTCTGTCCACGATGATTTCAAGATGAAGCTCGCCCATACCGGCAATGATGGTTTGTCCCGTTTCCTCATCGGTATAAGCGCGGAACGTCGGATCCTCCTCCGCCAGCTTTGCAAGGGCAATGCCCATCTTTTCCTGACCGGATTTGGTCTTAGGCTCGATGGCGACCTTGATAACCGGCTCCGGGAATTCCATCGATTCCAGCTGAATCGGATGCTTCTCGTCGCAGAGCGTATCGCCCGTGGTCGTATTCTTCGTTCCGACAACGGCCGCGATATCGCCGGCGTAAACCTTATCGATATCCTTTCTCTCGTTGGCGTGCATCTGCAAAATACGGCCGAAGCGTTCTCTCTGGCCCTTTTCGGTATTGAGAGCGGTTTCACCCGCCGCAATGCTTCCGGAATATACGCGGAAGAAGCAGAGCTTGCCGACATACGGGTCTGTCATAATCTTAAAAGCAAGAGCGGCGAACGGCGCGTCGTCGGAGGAAGGTCTCTCCTCCTCTTCGTCCGTTTCCGGATTGATTCCCTTGATATGAGGAACATCCGTCGGCGCAGGCATATAGTCCACGATGGCGTCGAGAAGCTTCTGAACGCCCTTGTTTCTGTAAGAGGTTCCGCAGACGACGGGAACGATTTTATTCTCGATCGTCGCGGTTCTGAGCGCCTTTTTCAGCTCGTCGGCGGCAATCTCCTCACCACCGCAGTATTTCTCGAACAGCGCCTCATCCGTTTCGGCGATGGATTCGATCATCTGCTGTCTGTATTCCTCGGCGAGATCTTTCATATCGTCGGGAATGGGTTCCACACGGATGTCCTTGCCGAGATCGTCATAATAGATGTCGGCCTCCATATTGATCAGGTCAACAATACCGCGGAAGGTATCCTCCTTGCCCACCGGAAGCTGGATCGGCACAGGATTTGCTTTGAGGCGTTCCTTGATCATTTTCACCACGCGGTAGAAATCCGCGCCCGTGATGTCCATCTTGTTGACATAAGCCATTCTCGGGACGTGATACTTGTCAGCCTGACGCCATACGGTTTCAGACTGCGGCTCCACGCCGCCCTTGGCGCAAAGAACCGTAACCGCTCCGTCAAGCACGCGAAGCGAACGCTCCACCTCTACCGTGAAATCCACGTGTCCGGGCGTATCGATGATGTTGATACGGTTTCCCTTCCAAAAGCATGTCGTCGCGGCGGAGGTGATGGTGATACCTCTTTCCTGTTCCTGCTCCATCCAGTCCATTGTCGCGGCGCCGTCATGGACTTCGCCGAGCTTATGGGTCTTTCCGGTATAGAAAAGGATTCTTTCCGTTGTCGTTGTTTTTCCCGCATCAATATGAGCCATAATACCGATATTACGCGTATTTTCAAGCGAGTATTCTCTACCCATATTTTTGCTCCTTAAAATTTTATATACATGGAATCACAAGATGTGAGCGATATTGAAAAATCAATATCTGAAATGCGCGAAAGCTCTGTTGGCTTCGGCCATCTTGTGCGTTTCTTCTTTCTTCTTCACCGCGGCGCCGGTATTTCCGAGCGCATCGATGATTTCGGCAGAAAGTCTTTCCGACATCGTCTTCTCGCCGCGTTTTCTCGCATAGAGAACGAGCCAGCGAAGTCCGAGCGTCTGTCTTCTTTCGGCACGGACCTCCATCGGGACCTGATAGGTCGAGCCGCCGAGACGGCGAGCCTTGACCTCAAGCACCGGCATGATGTTATCAAGAGCCTGCTGGAATGCTTCCAAAGCGGGTTTTCCCGTCTTGGCTTCCACGGTTGCGAACGCGTCATAAACGATCTTCTGCGCGACGCCTTTTTTGCCGTCCAGCATGACGTTGTTGATAAGCTTTGTAACAAGCTTGGAATTATAAAGCGGATCCGGCAGCACATCTCTCTTGGAAATTTGACCTCTTCTTGGCACTGTTATTCCCTCCTTCATTAAAA
Organism: uncultured Eubacteriales bacterium; assembly: GCA_934446365.1. Classification (GTDB taxonomy): domain Bacteria; phylum Bacillota; class Clostridia; order Oscillospirales; family CAG-272; genus QALR01. The sequence continues at coordinate 77,865 of CAKSDZ010000002.1, forward strand.
TTTCATGATATCATAGGTACTCGAAAGTTTCCTCCCGATCGTGCGATGCTCCGTTTTCAAAGATGGTTCCATCCCGCAAAGGATATAAACAAAATATCTGTAAAAATGGAATCACATGCGATCAGAATGCTAAAATACCTCGTCCGACAGGATTATTTGCCGGCTTTTTTGCCGCGCTTCGCGCCGTACAGAGAACGTCCCTGCTTGCGGTTGGCGACGCCCTGCGTATCGAGCGTACCACGGATGATGTGATAACGCACACCAGGCAGGTCACGCACTCTTCCGCCGCGGATCAGTACGACAGAGTGTTCCTGAAGATTGTGTCCGATACCGGGAATGTAGCAGATCGCTTCCATTCCGTTGGTGAACTTCACCTTGGCAACCTTACGAAGAGCGGAGTTCGGCTTTTTCGGCGTCGTGGTGTAGACCTTCGTGCAAACCCCTCTCTTCTGAGGAGAGCTGAGATCCGTCTGAGACTTCGTAAGCGAGTTGAAGCCTTTCTGAAGGACAGGTGCTTTGGATTTGTACTCCTTCTTCTCACGGCCGTTGCGAACGAGCTGATTGAATGTTGGCATGTTAAACCTCCTTTTTTCAGAATCAATATTTGTTTATATATACCACCGAAAATCCTTGCGGAGCCCGGTTGTATCCGTTATTTCAGGACGACGCACACGGCGCAGTCCACATCGATGCCGCACATTTTGCCAAGCTCGGTTTTTGTGCGGGTAAGATCGAGCGCAATGCCGCAGTCGCGGCAAAGCTCCGTCACGGCGGAAATGATTTTTCCCTCGGCGTCGGACGCCACGAAAGCCGTTTTCGCCGTTCCTCCTTTGATATGTTTTTTTGATTGGTTCAGGCCTGCGACTACCACAGGCACGGGACTGTCGGATGACATTTTAATCAAAAATCCTTTCAAAAAATTATGCGTCCGATATGCGAAACCATATAAAGACAGCATTTTAGCATATAAAGCTATCCTATATAATATCACCAAAACCTGCCCTTGTCAACGGAATTATCAAAAATTTCGCAAAAAATCCATGAATTATTTGATATTCGGAGCCGATTCTGCCGTCACAGATGCGGCAATCCATGCTCATTTCGGGAAATTTCATAAATGCGGCCGATAAAAACAACGCGAAGCCCGCAGGCATTTGCCTGCGGGCTTATATTTTTTCTTTCCAGCGCCGATACGCGCCGTTCCGGCTTTATCAGCCCGCGGATTCCACGTCGAAATCGTTCGCCGCCATTAAATCCTCGTTCTTTACAACCTCGATATCGCGGTACGTCTGAAGTCCGGTTCCGGCCGGAATCAGCTTACCGATGATGACGTTTTCTTTCAGTCCGACCAGATTGTCGACCTTGCCCTTGATGGCGGCCTCGGTGAGAACTCTTGTCGTCTCCTGGAAGGAAGCCGCGGAAAGGAAAGATTCCGTCTGCAAGGCCGCCTTGGTGATGCCAAGCAGAATCGGCGATGCCGTCGCAGGACGAATCGTTCTGTCGCCCTCTGCGATGCGGCGTTCGATTTCTGCGTTCGCCTCGTCGAATTCCGAAACATCGACGACCGTCCCATAAAGCAGGTCGGTGTCGCCGCTGTCCTCGATGCGTACCTTGCGCGTCATCTGTCTTGCGATGACCTCGATATGCTTATCGTTAATCTCGATATCCTGAATCCGGTAAACCCTCTGGACCTCGCGGATGATATAGTCGTAAGCCTCGGAAAGGCCTTTGATTCTCGTGATATCCGTCGGCGCAAGATTGCCCTCGGTGATCGAATCGCCGCGTGTCACGAAGTCGCCGGACTTCACAAGAATTTTCGTGCCGTAAGGAACCGCATATACGACATCCGCGCCGGTTTCCACGGAATTGCGCACGATGATATTTCTCGCGCGCTTGGCATCCTGAATCTCCACAAGGCCGGAAACCTCGGAAATCGTCGCCGTTTTCTTCGGACGGCGCGCTTCAAAGAGCTCCTCGACACGCGGCAGACCTTGTGTGATATCGGAGCCGGCGATACCGCCCGTGTGGAAGGTTCTCATCGTCAGCTGCGTACCCGGCTCGCCGATGGACTGCGCCGCGATGATACCGACCGCCTCGCCCACGCTGACCCTCTTGCCCGTGGCAAGGTCGGAGCCGTAGCAGTGTGCGCATACGCCGTATTTGCATTTGCATTTGAGGATCGAACGGACATGCACCTGCTCGACGCCCGCATCCACGATGGCTTTGGCCTGCGCGGCTGACAGCATATCGCCGTCATGCGCAAGAACCGCGCCCGTCGCGGGGTCTGCAACGTCCCCGATTACGAATCTTCCGGGGAGTCTGTCGATCAGCGGCTCGATGATTTCATTGCCGTCCTTGACGTCGGAAACCCAAATACCCTCGTGCGTGCCGCAGTCATCCTCTCTGACGATGACATCCTGTGAAACGTCGACCAGTCGTCTTGTCAGATATCCGGAGTCGGCCGTTTTCAGAGCCGTATCGGAAAGCGATTTACGGGAACCGCGCGCGCCGATGAAGTATTCGAGCACGTTCAGTCCCTCGCGGAAGTTCGCCTTAATCGGAATTTCCATCGTTTTGCCGTTGGTCGCGAACATCAGTCCGCGCATACCGGCGAGCTGTCTCATCTGCGCGATGGAGCCACGGGCGCCGGAATCGCTCATCATCTTGATGGAATTATAGCGGTCGAGACAGTCTTGGAGCGCCTGCGTAACGTCCTTGGTCGCCTGCTCCCAAACCTTGATGACGCTGCCGTAGCGCTCGTCGTCGGAAAGAAGTCCTCGGCGGAAGTTGCGCGTGATTTTCTCGACGTCGTGCTCGGCCTTGGCCACGATTTCTTTCTTTGCGGCCGGCACCGTCATATCGGAAACGGAGATCGAAATGGACGCCTTGGTCGAATATTTATAGCCGTTGGCTTTGATGTCGTCGAGCACCTGCGCCGTCACGGTCGGACCGTGTGTCTTGATGGTACGGTCGACGATCTGTCCGAGCTGCTTTTTCGCAGTCGGGAAATCGATTTCAAGCTTCAAGAGATTTTCGGGCTTGCTTCTGTCGACAAAGCCGAGATCCTGCGGAATCGGCTCGTTGAAGATCAACCGTCCGAGCGTCGCGTCGATGATGCCGGTATGGGAAACCCCGTCGATCACTCTTGTGACACGCACCTTGATCGGCGCATGAATGCCGAGCAGACCGTTGGTATAGGCCATCATCGCCTCGTCGAAATCGCGGAACACGCTTCCCTCTCCCGGCTCGCCGTGGCGGTCGATTGTGAGATAGTAGGAGCCGAGCACCATATCCTGTGACGGCACCGTGACCGCCTTACCGTCAACCGGCTTTAAGAAGTTGTTGGCGGAAAGCATGAGGAAGCGGGCTTCGGCCTGCGCCTCGCTGGAAAGCGGAACGTGGACCGGCATCTGGTCGCCGTCGAAGTCGGCGTTGAACGCCGTGCAGACGAGCGGATGAAGCTTGATTGCGCGTCCCTCGACGAGCACCGGCTCAAACGCCTGAATCGACAGACGGTGAAGCGTCGGCGCACGATTGAGAAGCACGGGATGGTCCTTGATGACGTTTTCAAGCGCGTCCCAAACCTCGGGGCTCGCTTTATCCACCTTTTTCTTTGCGTCCTTGATATTGGAAGCGTTCTGCGTCTCCACAAGGCGCTTCATGACAAACGGCTTGAAGAGTTCCAGCGCCATCTCCTTCGGCAGGCCGCACTGATAGATTTTCAGCGTCGGTCCGACGACGATAACGGAACGCCCGGAATAGTCGACGCGCTTACCGAGCAGGTTCTGACGGAAGCGTCCCTGCTTGCCGCGCAGCATCTCGGAAAGCGATTTCAGCGGACGGTTCGAGGAGCCGGTCACGGGCTTGCCGTGGCGGCCGTTGTCGATGAGAGCGTCCACCGCCTCTTGAAGCATTCTCTTTTCGTTTTTGATGATGATTTCCGGCGCATACAGCTCCAAAAGCTTTTTCAGACGGTTGTTGCGGTTGATCACACGGCGATAAAGGTCGTTGAGATCGGAGGTTGCAAATCTGCCGCCGTCGAGCTGCACCATCGGACGGATTTCCGGCGGAATGACCGGAACTGCGTCGAGAATCATCCATTCCGGCTTGTTGCCGGATTTGCGGAACGCCTCGACCACCTCGAGACGCTTGATGATGCGCAGCTTCTTCTGGCCGCTTGCGGCGTTAAGCTCCGCTTTGAGCTGCTCGGAAAGCTTTTCGATGTCGATTTCATGGAGCAGCTCCTTGATCGCCTCGGCTCCCATGCCGACGCGGAAATCGTTCTCGTATTTCTCATACATCTGATGGTATTCCGTCTCGGTCAGCATCTGCTTTTTTTCAAGCGGCGTATTGCCGGGATCCAGCACGATATACTGTCCGAAATAGATGACCTTTTCGAGAAGCCGCGGCGAAATATCGAGAAGCAGTCCCATACGGGAAGGTGTCGCTTTAAAATACCAAATGTGCGACACCGGAGCCGCAAGCTCGATGTGTCCCATCCGTTCGCGGCGGACCTTTTTCGTCGTCACCTCGACGCCGCACTTTTCACAGGTCTTGCCCTTGTAGCGCACTCTTTTATATTTTCCGCACGCGCATTCCCAGTCCTTGGTCGGCCCGAAGATCTTCTCGCAGAAAAGACCGTCGCGCTCGGGGCGCAGGGTGCGGTAGTTGATGGTCTCCGGCTTCGTCACCTCGCCGTAAGACCAGCTTCTTATCATTTCAGGAGATGCGAGCCCGATCTTGATCGAGTCAAAAACATTTTTACTCATCTTTCTCTCCCCCTAAATTATTCTTCATCGAAGTCCGCGTCGTCGTCTATGCCGTCAAGCTCAAACTCATCCTCGGAATCGGAGAAATCTTCCTCGATCTCATCCTCGTCGACAAGTGTATAATGGTCCTCGTCGCCCTCTTCCAGCACCGCGGGTCCGACATCCTCCGCCGTTACGAAGCCGCCCTTGCTGTCGTCGGCAAATTCCTCGCCGATCTGAGAAAGCTCGATTTCCTCGCCGTTTTCATCGAGGACACGGATATCGAGCGCCAAAGATTGAAGCTCCTTGACCAGCACACGGAACGATTCCGGAACGCCCGGCGTCGGAATGTTCTGTCCCTTGACGATCGCCTCATAGGTCTTGACACGTCCGGTCACGTCGTCCGACTTGACCGTCAGAATTTCTTGAAGCGTATAAGCCGCGCCATAAGCTTCGAGCGCCCAAACCTCCATCTCACCGAAGCGCTGTCCGCCGAACTGCGCCTTGCCGCCGAGCGGCTGCTGGGTGACAAGCGAATACGGACCGACGCTTCTCGCGTGAATCTTGTCGTCGACAAGGTGATGGAGTTTGAGATAATACATGATTCCGACCGTGACAGGGTTGTCGAACGCCTCGCCCGTGCGGCCATCGTAAAGAATCCGTTTTCCGTCGACGGTTTTCAGCTTCTTGGCGGCAATCTTTTCCGCCACCCAAGCCTTGTTGGAGAGCTTATCCTCCCCGACCTGCTCGTAGCGGCGCTCGCCGGTCGCCTCATCGACGATCTCCTCATAAAATTTCTTATTCGTGAGAGAATCGCTCGGAAGCACCTCACGGTAAAGCCCTGCCTCCGTCATCATTTCGGTGATGTCGCTCTCCTTCGCGCCGTCGAACGCGGGCGTCATGACTTTCATGCCGAGGCGTTTCGCGGCGATGCCGAGATGCACCTCGAGCACCTGCCCGATATTCATTCGGGACGGAACGCCGAGCGGATTGAGCACGATGTCGAGCGGGGTGCCGTCCTCGAGGAACGGCATATCCTCCGGGGGAAGGATACGCGACACGACACCTTTGTTTCCGTGACGTCCCGCCATCTTATCTCCGACGGAGATTTTGCGCTTCTGCGCGATATAAACGCGGACGGATTTGTTGACGCCCGGCGCCAGCTCATCGGAATTCTCGCGCGAGAACACGCGCACGTCGACGACAATACCGGATTCGCCGTGCGGCAGCCGCATGGAGGTGTCGCGCACCTCTCTCGCCTTTTCGCCGAAGATTGCACGCAGGAGGCGTTCCTCCGCGGTCAGCTCCGTCTCGCCTTTCGGCGTGACCTTGCCGACGAGGATATCGCCCGCGTGTACCTCGGTACCGTTGCGGATGATTCCGTTTTCATCGAGGTCTTTCAGCGCATCGTCGCCGCAGTTCGGAATCTCGCGGGTGATTTCCTCCGGCCCGAGCTTGGTATCCCTCGCTTCGAGGGTATATTCTTCTATATGAATGGAAGTGTAAACGTCGTTGCGGACGAGGTTTTCATTGAGAAGGACCGCATCCTCATAGTTATAGCCCTCCCACGTCATGAAGCCGATGAGCGCGTTCTTGCCGAGCGCAATCTCACCATCCGACGTCGCGGGGCCGTCGGCAATGACGTCGCCCTTCTCCACGCGGTCGCCCACATTCACGATGGGACGCTGATTGATGCACGTTCCCTGATTGGAACGCTTGAATTTGAGAAGCTCATAGGTGTGATTGCGTCCGGAATCCTCCGCAACAACCACTTTGTCCGCCGTCACGGTTTTGACATAGCCGGCTTCCTTTGCAAGCACACAAACGCCGGAATCGATTGCCGCCTTGTATTCCATGCCGGTTCCGACAATCGGAGAATCCGTCATGAGCAGCGGCACCGCCTGCTTCTGCATGTTGGAGCCCATGAGCGCACGGGAGTTGTCGTCGTTTTCAAGGAACGGGATGAAGCCCGTCGCCACGGAAATGACCATTTTCGGAGAAACGTCGATATAATCGACCGCAGAGGCGTCCACCTCGACAATCTCGGCACGGTCACGCGCCAGGACTCTCTTGTTGACAAAATGTCCGTTCTCGTCGATCGGCTCATTCGCCTGTGCGACGATATAATTGTCCTCCATGTCGGCGGTCATATATTCGACGACGTCGGTTACCCGTCCGGTCGTCTTGTCGATCTTGCGGTAAGGCGCCTCAATGAAGCCGTAATCGTTGATTTTCGCATAAGTTGCGAGATATGAGATCAGACCGATGTTCGGTCCCTCCGGCGTCTCGATCGGGCAAATGCGTCCGTAATGCGTATAGTGTACGTCGCGCACCTCGAACGATGCGCGGTCGCGGGAAAGACCGCCCGGACCAAGTGCGGAGAGACGGCGCTTGTGCGTCAGCTCCGCCAAGGGATTGTTCTGATCCATGAACGAGGAAAGCGGCGAGGAGCCGAAGAACTCGCGGATTGCCGCGACGACCGGACGGATGTTGATGAGCGCCTGCGGCGTCAGAGAATCGACGTCCTGAATCGTCATTCTTTCCTTAATGATTTTATCCATGCGGGAAAAGCCGATGCGCAGCTGATTCTGAATCAGCTCGCCCACGGCGCGGATTCTTCTGTTCCCGAGATGGTCGATATCGTCCGCCGTGCCGATTCCGTGCGACAGACAGATAAGATAGTTGATGGAAGCGTAAATATCGTCTTTTGTAATATGCTTCGGGGAAAGCTCCGCGGCTCTTTCCTTCGCCGCCGCTTTCAGCGCGTCGAAATCGCCGCCCGCCGCTTCCAGCATCTCGAGAAGCAGGCTGAGCTTTACTTTTTCATAGATGCCGACCTCGGTAAGATCGCAGCCGATGACCTTTTTGGGGTCCACCATGCCGTTTCCGAAAACCTTGGTTTCCGTTTCCTCACCGATATAGACATATGCCTCGTTCACGCCGGCGTCCTCGATGGAAACCGCCTCGTCAAAGGTAAGCGTTTTTCCCGCCTCAAACAGGATTTCGCCGGTAATCGGGCTGATAACCGGACGGGAAAGCGTCCTGCCGGAAAGCCTGCGGCCGAGCGCGACCTTTTTGTCGAACTTGTATCTTCCGACGGAACCGAGGTCATAGCGCTTGGGATCAAAGAAAAGGTTGTTGAGCAGAATCTGCGCGGATTCGACGAGCGGCGGCTCGCCGGGACGCAGCTTCTTATAGATTTCCTTCAAGGATTCCTCATAAGCGGTCGTGCCGTTCTTTTCAGCCTCCGCCTGCATGCCGTCTTTTTCAAGCGTCGTCGTGATTTTCACGTCGTCGCCGAACAGCGCGCGCACGTCGGTCGAGGTGGAAACGGATTCCTCAAGGGCACGGATGAGAACCGTCACGGGGATTTTGCGGTTCTTGTCGATGCGGACATAGAAGACGTCGTTCATGTCCGTCTCATATTCGAGCCATGCGCCGCGGTAAGGGATAATCTGCGCCGTGAGCATGCACTTCCCGGCTTTGTCCATCGCCGCCGTATAATACATGCCGGGAGAGCGGACGAGCTGCGATACGACGACACGCTCCGCGCCGTTGATCACAAAGGTGCCGTTTTCCGTCATCAGCGGGAAATCTCCCATAAAGATATCCTGCTGCTTCACCTCTCCTGTGGCCTTGTTTGTAAGACGCACCGTTACGCGCAGAGGAGCGGCATAGGTCACATCGCGTTCCTTGCACTCCTCGACGGGGTATTTCGGCGTCTGATCGATGGAAAAGTCCACGAACTCGATCACGAGATTTCCGGAATAGTCGACGATCGGGGAAACATCCTGCAATACCTCGGATATTCCTCGTTCGACAAGCCATTTGTACGACTTTTTCTGAATCTCGAGCAGATCCGGCATCTCCAAAATCTCGTCGATTTTGGCGAAGCTCATACGCACGTTTTTGCCAAGCTGCTGGGGTTTGATCCTCATAAAATCACTCCAATTCTAATTTAAGCTTGCCTTTACTTTGGTAAATATATGATATTTTTCCACAGCCTGCAATACTGTCATTCAAAAACGGCAAAAAGCCCGACGGGACGGCGCTTCTCCAAAAAATAACAATAATACAAGCGATTGTAATGCAATTTACAAGTATAGCACCGAAAAGTCAAGTTGTCAATAACTTTTTGTCGTTTTTTTCAAATAATATTGACTTTTTTATGCAACACTAATATAATTATTTTAAATAGACGGGAAATCACCCCCAAAATTCAGATTCGTCAAATCAAAAGGAAGAAAAATCATGGAATGGACATCGCTCAACGACCTGCGCGAGAAATTTCTCAGTTTCTTTGAATCCAAAGGACATCTCAGCCGCAGAAGCTATTCCCTTGTGCCGGAAAACGACAAATCACTGCTGCTCATTGTCGCGGGAATGGCGCCGCTCAAAAAATACTTTACCGGAGAGCTTGAACCGCCCTGCCACAGAATGGCGACCTGCCAAAAGTGCATCCGCACGAACGACATCGAGCATGTCGGTTATACCGCGCGTCACGGAACCTTTTTTGAAATGCTCGGCAATTTCTCTTTCGGCGATTATTTTAAGGAAGAAGCCCTGACATGGGCATGGGAATTTCTGACGGAAGTGCTGGAAATCCCGTCGGATCTGCTGTGGCCCTCCGTATATGAGGAAGACGAGGAGGCATACAGCATTTGGCGCGATAAAATCGGCGTGCGCGAGGATCATATCGTGCGTCTCGGCAAGGAGGACAACTTCTGGGAGCACGGACAAGGTCCCTGCGGCCCCTGCTCCGAAATCTACTTCGACCGCGGCGAGAAATACGGCTGCGGCAGTCCCGACTGCCGCCCCGGCTGTGACTGCGACCGCTATATGGAGATTTGGAACAACGTGTTCTCTCAGTTCAATAACGACGGCAACGGCAACTATACCGAGCTTGCGCATAAAAACATCGATACCGGCATGGGACTCGAACGACTTGCCTGCGTCATGCAGGGCGTCGACAACATGTTCGAGGTCGATACCATTCAGAATATCATCGGAGCAATCAGCAAAAAAGCCGGAATCGCCTACAAAGCGAACGAAAAAGCGGACGTATCCCTGCGGATTATCGCGGATCACGCGCGCGCTTCGGCATTCCTTATCGCGGACGGCGTCATGCCCTCCAACGAGGGACGCGGCTACGTTCTGCGCCGGCTCTTGCGCCGCGCCTGCCGCCACGGCAGGATTCTCGGAATCAAGGGCGCTTTCCTCTATGACATCATGGCGGTCGTCGCGCATGAAAACACGCTTCCCTATCCGGAGCTCACCGAAAAGTTAGACTACATTCAGAAAATCGTGCGCATGGAGGAGGACCGCTTCAATGCGACGGTCGAGGCCGGCACCAATCTGCTCGAAGGACTCATGACGGCAGCCAAGGCCGCGGGGAGCAAAATCCTATCCGGCGCGGACGTGTTCCGTCTCTCCGACACGTTCGGCTTCCCGCTCGACCTCACGCGCGAAATCGCGGGAGAAAACGGACTGGATATCGACGAGGGCGGCTTTGAGGAAAAGCTCGCAGAGCAAAAAGAACGCGCACGCGCCGCGCGCGGCACCATCAGCGGCTGGGACGACAGCATGAAATCGCTTGTCGATACCGCCGTCAAAACCGAATTTGTCGGTTATACGGAGCTTACGGCAGAGGGCAAAATCCTCTCCATTATCGACGGCGAATCGGACGAGCTCTGCGATATCACGGGCGAGACCGCCGTCATCATCACGGACCGCACGCCCTTCTACGGCGAAGGCGGCGGACAGGTCGGCGACAGCGGTGTCATCACGGGACAAAACGGCTACGCCATCGTCACCGACACCAAAAAGACGGACGGCGTCTATATGCATGTCTGCAAAATCGAATCCGGTTCCCTCTCCGTCGGCGACCGTGTGACGCTCACGGTGGATGCCTCGCGCCGCGCCGCGGTCGCCCGCAACCACTCCGCCGTTCACCTGCTCGACGCCGCGCTGCGCGATGTGCTCGGCACGCACATCAGGCAGGCGGGTTCTTATGTCGACGACAAGGAAGCGCGGTTCGACTTCACCCATTTCGCCGCGGTCACACCGGAGGAGCTTGCAAGAGTCGAGCTGCTCGTCAACGAAAAAATTCTCGACGGAATCCCGGTATCTACGTTTGAAACAGACATAGAAAGCGCGAAAAAATCAGGCGCAATCGCACTTTTCGGCGAAAAATACGGCAGCATCGTGCGCGTCGTCAAGATGGGCGATTTCTCCGCCGAGCTTTGCGGCGGAACACACGTGGACAATACCGCAAAAATCGGGCTTTTCAAAATCACGATGGAAAGCTCCGTCGCAGCGGGAACGCGCCGCATCACCGCGGTATCCGGCCTCGGCTCCTACCGGAGAATGATTCAGGAGGAGGCGCTGATTTCCTCAGCGATGAAAACGCTGAAAGCAGGGACCTCCGCCGACGTGCTCATCAAAATCGCCGCGCTTACCGACGATTTGAAAACCGTCAGAAAAGAGCTGGATGGCGCCTCCGCTAAGCTGGCTTCCGCAAAAGCGGCCTCCATGCTGGCTGCGGCGGTCGATGTAAGGGGAATCAAGGTCGCCTCCATGCAGACCGAGCTTCCCGTGCCGGCAGCACGGCTTTTGGGCGACGACCTGAAAGCGCGCTATCCCGATATGACGGCCGTCATCGCATCCGATTTTTCGGGCAAGCTTACCTTACTCTGTATCTGCGGCAAAAACGCCGTTGAAAAAGGAGTCAAGGCGCCCGACGTACTCGCCGGACTTTCCGAGTATGTCGGAGGCGGCGGCGGCGGACGTCCCGACAGCGCGACCGCAGGCGCAAAAAATCCCGAAAAGCTTTCCGAGGCGTTCGCAGCGCTTCCGGAAATCATAAATAGACTTATCAAATAAAACGGAAAGGAATCATTACGATGAAACAGAAAAAAGAGAGAACCTTTTGGAAAGACTTCAAAAAATTCATCAGCCGCGGAAACGTCGTCGATATGGCCATCGGCGTCGTTGTCGCCACATCGTTCAGCGCAATCGTTTCAAAATTCACGGCGGCTTTTATCTCCCCGCTTATCGCTCTTCTGACCGACGGAGCAAGCCTTGCCGAGCTGAAATGGGTTGCCAGACCGGAAACGCTTGACGCCGAGGGCAATGTGCTCGTCGCCGAGGTTTCTTTCGCATGGGGCGCCTTTGTGCAGGCAATCATCGACTTTTTAATCATCGCGCTCGTTCTCTTCATCGTGCTCCGTATAGTCTCGAAAGCTTCCAGCAAGGCAAAAGAGCTGCGCATCTCCAAGGAAGAAAAAGAAGCGCAGGAAAAAGCGGCTGCGGAAGCCGCCGCCAAAGCGGAAGCGGAAAAGAAAGCCGCCGAAGAGGCAAGACTTGCCGCCGAAGCGAGAGAGGCGGAAGCTCTTGCGCGTGAAAAGGAGACCGTCGAGCTGCTCCGTGAAATCCGCAACTCGCTCGCTTCCAAATAAAAAAGCCGCACCGCGGCGGAAAGGTCCGTCTATATGGAAAATTGTCTTTTTTGCAAAATTGCGGCGGGAGAGATTCCGTCTACCAAGCTATACGAGGATGAAAAAATTCTCGCATTCCGCGATATCAGCCCACAGGCGCCGGTGCATGTGCTTGTGATTCCGAAAACCCATATCGCTTCGGTCGATGAGATTTCGCATATGAACAGCGGAATCGTCGCTTACATTTTTGAAAACATTCCGAGAATCGCGAAGCTCGCCGGTATCACGAACGGATACCGTGTGATTTCCAACTGCGGCGACGACGCCTGCCAAAGCGTCCCTCATCTCCATTTTCACATTCTCGGCGGTGCAAAGCTCGCCGACAAAATGGCGTGACGATGGCGACCTCGAGCGAATACATCGAATTTGTCTGCGAGCAAATCTCCGGCACAGGCCGTGTGCGATATCGGAAAATGTTCGGAGAATACATGGTTTATATCGACGATAAGCCGCTGCTGCTCGTCTGTGACAACACGGTATACGTCAAAAAGCTTGACATACTTGCGGAAATTATAAGGGACTCCGAGCTTGGAGTCCCTTACGACGGCGCCAAGGAGCATTACATCCTCGACATCGACAACATTCCGCTCTGTGAAAACGTGATTTCCGTTTTGAAACCAATCACATCTGTCCCAAAAAAGAAAAGCCAATCCTGAAAAAACGATCGCTTTCCGTGCATCGTTTTTTATTTTACAAAAAGGAGAAGCAACATGTATATTTATGAATTTGAGAGAATCCATGCCGGAATGTCCGGCTGGGGAATGATGGGCGGCAACCGCTACGGAACGGAGGAATACCGCGCAGTCATCCTATCGCGGGCAAAAAACGGCTGGCGGTATGTCGGCTTTCTCCCTGCGGTGCAAAGAGGAACCGGCCATATAGAGGAAATAGACCTCATTTTTGAAAAGGAAACCGAAAAATAACACCGACATGGCAGCGGCGTCCCCAAGTCTTTCCCGACCTAAATTCCGCAAAAGGAGAGAAAATCCATGGTCATTCTCATTACCGGCGCGTCCCATATCGGAAAAACGGCGCTCGCGCAACGGCTGCTCGAACGATATCACTACCCTTATCTTTCCATCGACCATCTGAAAATGGGCCTTATCCGCAGCGGGCAGACCGCGCTGACCCCCGAAGATGATGCACTTCTCACGGATTATCTTTGGCCAATCATCCGGGAAATCGTCAAAACCGCGGTCGAAAACGAACAGAATCTGACCATCGAGGGCTGTTATATCCCCGCCGGCTGGCACCGCGATTTCGAGCAGCTTTATCTCGACCGCATCCGATACTACTGTCTTGTAATGTCGGAGGACTACATAAGCCGCCATTTTTCCGATATTCAAAGGTATGCGAATGTCGCGGAAAAGCGGCTCGACGAAGCCCTCGACCCGCAAGCCCTGATTCGGGATAACGCCGCTTATCTCGAAGCCTGCCGTCAACACGGATATCGCTGTATCCTAATCGATGACGAATATCACGCGGACATCCTATTGTGAGTCACATGTATCGGCAAAAAAGCCCCGCGCAAAGGGAATACCCTCTGCGCGGGGCTTTTATACTGCGCGCAAGCACGCTTCAAGCGAAGCAAATCATGCCCGCTTCAATTTCGCATAAGTCGCCATCAGCTTTTTGGTTCCGACGGTATCAAATGCGATTTCATACAGAATGTCGGCACCCATTTCACGGACGGACATCACCGTTCCCTCGCCGAACATATAATGGCTCACGCGGTCGCCCATCAGGAACGTTTCTCCGGATTTCGTCTTTCCGACGTCGCCCGTCAGCGCGGATTTGGTGGTAAATTCGCTGGAAAGCACGTATTTTTTCGTCTTCTCGCCGAATTCCGTCCGGAATTTCGGTCTCGGCGCCGCAAGCTCCTCGACTTTGTATTCCTCGTCAATCTCATCGAGAAAACGCGATTTCTGGTTATACTGTGTGCGGCCGTAAAGGAGCCTCTCTCTTGCGCAGAGCGCATATAGACGGTCCTTCGCGCGCGTAATTGCCACATACGCGAGCCGTCTCTCCTCCTCCAGCTCGTCGGCGGAAAAATTGGACATCTGGCTTGGGAAAATGCCCTCCTCCATGCCCGGCAGGAAAACGACCGGAAATTCAAGGCCTTTCGAGCTGTGAATGGTCATCAAAACCGCCGCCTCGGCGCTGCCGTCGTAATTGTCGATATCCGTGACAAGGGAAATCTCTTCGAGAAAGCCGTCAAGCGTCGCATTCTCATGAGTTTTCTCATATTCCATGGCGCTGGACACAAATTCCTCAACGTTCTCGCGTCTTTCGGAGCCTTCCCCGTTTTCCTCCGCTGTGCGCAGCATCGCGAGATAACCGGATCTCTCGATTGCGGCGCGCACAATATCGGAAAGCTTCTCCGTCTCCGTCATTTTTTGAAGCGTGAGAATCAGCTCGACAAACGGTGCGAATTTGCTCTGCGCCTTGGCAATGGTCGGATAATCCGCCGCATGCTCCATCACGCTGAACATACCGTCCTCGGCCGTGCCGCTTTCCGCAATCGCGCGTACCGCCGACATCGTGGCCTCGCCTATCTTGCGCTTCGGCTCGTTGATGATGCGTTCAAGCCGCAGATTATCGGCCGGATTGCTCACAACGCACAGATAGGCGAGAATGTCTTTGATTTCCTTGCGCTCATAAAAGCGCCTGCCCCCGACGACGCGGTATGGAATCCCGCTCTTCATGAGCACGTTTTCAATGCTGTTCGACTGCGCATTCGTGCGGTACAGCACGGCGAAATCGCTGTATTTGCGTTTCTCGCGGATGACAAGCTCCATCATCTTGTTGACGATGAATTTCGCTTCCTCATTTTGATTTTCAAACTGCTTGACGAAAACCTTTTCGCCATCGCCCCGCTTCGACCAAAGCTCCTTGCCGCGTCTGCCGAAATTGTGGCGGATAACGGAATTTGCCGCATTCAGAATCGATTCCGTCGAACGGTAATTCTCCTCGAGCTTGATAATCGCGGCATCCGGCACCTTTTCATCGAAATGCAGGATATTTTCAATGGTTGCGCCGCGGAATTTATAGATGCTCTGGTCGTCGTCACCGACAACCATGAGATTCCCATATCCGCCGGAAAGCAGAATCGCCAGCTCAAACTGCGCATAATTGGTATCCTGAAATTCATCTACAAGCACATATTTGAATTTGCGCTGATAATAGGAGCGGACATCCTCATTTTCACGGAGCAGCATCACGGTTTTCATGATGATGTCGTCAAAATCCACCGCCATGGATTCTTCAAGCCGTCCCTGATACAGCGTATAAAGAGAGGATACCTGTTGGAGCTTATAATCGCTCCCGACCTCCGCGTCGAAATCATGCGGGGTCATGAGACGGTTCTTCGCCATGCTGATTTGATTCATGATGAATTTGGCGGGAATCACCTTTTCATCGATGTTCAGCTGCTTCATGCAGTCCGTGACGACCTTTTTCGTGTCGTCCGTATCGTATATGGTAAAGCGTTTGTCAAAGCCGAGCTTATCCGCATGTGAGCGCAGGATACGCAGGCACATCGAATGGAACGTGCCGCACCAAAGGTCCCCTGCGGGGGCGCCGACAAGGTCCGCAAGCCGCGCATTCATCTCCCCCGCCGCCTTATTGGTAAAGGTGATGGCAAGAATGTTCCACGGCGCCGTATCCGCCATCGAAAAGGAATCCAGCAGCATATCCAGATCCGCATCGCCGCAGGACGTGACGGCGGCTTCCAGCTCTTTCACCGACTCTTCGTCGGCAGACGCCGGAACCATGTCGCTTTGATAGGCGTTCCCGTATTTCAATATGTATGCAATCCGATTGACGAGAAGCGTCGTTTTTCCCGTACCGGCACCGGCAAGCACAAGCAGCGGGCCTTCCACGGTGTAGACCGCTTTTCTCTGCTCCTCATTGAGAAAGCCGTATTTCCGGTCGAAGAGCGCTCTCTTCGCCGCAAGATACCGTCCTTTCAGTGTTCCGCCTTCTTGGTTTGACATTTTCATACCTTCCGTTTCCTAAATGAGCGATTTTCATACCCTCTTTTTCTCGCTCTTTGTATTTATTATACAATAAAAATCCCATATAATCAACATCAAATCGGAATTTTTGTGAAAAACCTCCACAGGAAATTCATGCAAGAGAACATACATTTTAACAAAAATCAGGCAAACAGCAATCCGTAAAGACAGCAAACGGCCCGAGGCACTTCCCCGAGCCGCCGATATTTCATAAACTTTTAATACAGAGACGCTTATTTTTTTCCGCGTTCTCTCCACGGCGAAACCGCTCTGTCTCCCGATTTCTTTTTCTCTTGCCGAGGAAATTGCCCAAAATAAAAAATATCAATATAAACTCACATCACAACAATCATCACCATATAGATTCCATAAAAGCCAAAAAATTCACAAAAAAGCGCGGATGCTTTGGCATCCGCGCTTTTTTCTTATAAATTAAAAGGTTTTTCCTTTGTTTTTATTCTTCGACATAATGAGATAGACAGCAGCGCCCGCGATGGCAAGCGTGACGACTACAATGATGATCGGCACCACGATATTCGGACTGTTCTCCTCGCCCTTTGTGACGAAAATCGCATCCACGCCGTTAAGCTCCGAGCCGTCGATGGCGATATCCAGTCCCTTTCTGCTGTAATTTTCCAGCGTATAGAATGCGTTTCCGCGAAGAACGACAAGAGACACGTCGTAATCCTTGAAAGCAGCATCAATCGAAAGCGTCATTTTCATATCCGACGCAATGGGAGTTTCTACGCCGTCCACAAGAAGCCTATAAACATAACCTTCATCGAACTCCCGATACTTCTTATACTCCACCGCCACATCGATCGGCATCGCTCCGATTTCAAACAGCACATTCTTGGAAGCCGTGGCACCGGTAACATAGAGAGAACCGCTGATGCTTGTGAGCGTCTTCTCGACACCGCTCTTCACGGTTTTCGTCACCTCGGAATACCCGCAGATGCTGCAAGTCTTTGTCGTAGTCTTTCCTTTTACCACGGGTTCTCCGAATACATGTCCCGTGCTCGGGTCAACAGCGCTGTCCACATAACCGCAAAGCTCGCAGACACGTTCCTTCAAGCCGTCCGTAATACAGGTCTTTGCACTGACCACCTTCCATTCGCCATAGGAATGTGCGTTCGGATCCACAGCGACCGTTCTCGTCTCACGTTTCCCGCAGACCGAGCAGACACGCTCCTCCGTGCCCGCCGCCTTACAGGTCGGAGCCGCCGTTACCGTCCATGCCCCCCAGGTGTGAGAAGTAAGCGGGATCGTCTGCGTGTCCTCCTCTGCGCAAAGAGAGCATGTCCGCCTCTCCGTTCCGGTTGAAACGCAGGTCGCCTCCTTGGTTGTCACCCAAGAACTCCAGCTATGGCCGGATTTTGCAATTGTTTCCGTATCAACTTCACCACAGATAATACAAATACGCGATCTGGTTCCGGTCGATACACACGTAGCTTCTTTTGTGATTGTCCAAGCACCCCAGCTGTGGCCAAGCGGTGCGATAATCTCCGTTTCGATGTCATCACAGACCGAGCATCTATGATACCGGCTTCCGGAGGTCGTGCAGCCCGCCTGCACCGTCACCGTCCATTCGCCGAAAGCGTGATCCGCCAGCGGAAGCTCTCGTGTTTCCGTCGCGCCGCAGGTCGGGCACTCATAAACGGCAGAGCCCTTTGTCGTACAGGTAGAAGCCGTTACGACCCTTTTCAGGGTATAGAGCGCCGAATCGTGCGCACACTGATTGTCCGCCTCCGAGACCTGTCCGCAAACCGTGCATTTCTGCTTATAAACGCCGTTCTCCAAATAACGTGCGCCCCATGTATGTCCCGTAGCCGGGGCCAGCGTCCACGAAATCGTCCCGCAAAGCTTGCATTTGTAATAGCCGTAGCCGGCCGTAGTACAAGTCGCGTCCTGTCCTTGGGACGGCGTATAGCGCTTGGAATAATCAAAATCATGATCCGTCAGAAGCAAGGTTTCCGTCTTGACAACATAGCCGCAGGTCGTGCAGTACTGCTCGCGCGTGCCGGTGGTTGTGCAGGTCGCTTCTTTTGTAACTCTCGAATTCGTATTGCTGTGGTTGCAGATATACACGTTGTGCGTCGTCGTCTGCGAGTCAAAGCCGAAAGAAGTTCCGTCCGCTTTCTTCGCAGCACCGGAGACTGTAATCTCTCTGATGCGCATAAACGAGAGATCAAGCCACTTCGTATCGACCGGATAGGTGATGGTAAAAGAACCCGTAGGCGACCGGGAATCCTCTCCTGCGTCCGGAATCGTAATCGTAACCGTCGATACGGAGGCAGTGCCGGCTACCGAAACAAAAGATGATTGTGAAAGAAACTCTCCGAATAAATAGCCGCTTACGGACGTAGGCCTTTCGAGCGTACTGACCGGTGCCGTCACAACAACGGTTCCGCCGCTGATTTTATTTCCCGTTTTGGAGCCGACCGAAAATGTCACAGTGAGGGTTTGCAGGGTTTCATTATAGGCACTGCCCGTCACCTCCGCATACAACTGCTCCGTATCGTCATCCGCGGCGAGAACAGCATGTCCGGAACGACTGTGATCATGGTCACACGCGTCATGCGTGTCGACCGCGGCATTTTCAAATCCGTATGTACCGAAGCAAACCAAGCACACGGAAAACGCCAGCAGAAACGCTAAAAATTTTTTCATAGTTTCTCCTCCGAATTTTGACATTGCGACCGTCGCCCAAAAACGGCGATACAACGATGAAATCATGTCCGCCAAATATGCGCTTATCGTGTTCTTCTTCAAGCTGCCGTCCTGAAAAAAACGATAAAATCCGCACTTTTCCGCGGCGGAGCGGCTACAAGGGCGAAAAAATTCCGAATAAGTTTTATTCGGAAAACAATTCTTATTTCATTATATCCTTTTTTCCGTATTTGTCAAGCTGTTTTGCATATCTTTCACACATCAAGGCCTTTTCCCGCCGCCGCTTTCATCCGTCCGCCGACGCCAAATAAGCTGTTCCATGCTGAAATTCGGGAAAACAAATTCCACGTTTTTCCGTATAAATTTCCGTCGGTTCCCTTCATGAAAGGAAAATATGCGGAATGCACTCTGCGCCGGAAAGAGGGCACGAAGACAAAAAGCCGACCATTCTCCAAACTTCTTAAAGATTCCTTAAAATTTTGGCAAATTCGTTTTTCCTATTGTGTTATCGAAAAATTTGTAATATAATGTAGGAAATAGAAAAATGCGGCTTTCTTTCCGCTTGTAAGACGGCTGCAATCTCCCACAAATTTCGACGCGGCATTTCCCGCGCTGCAAAGGAAAGGAACGGTTCATCACATGAATTCAAACGGAAGACCCACCGGCGGGTATACATATAAAGATGAAAGGCAAGGAAATGCCGTAAAGCAAGCCCGCACGGGGCAGCCGCCGCGCAAAAAGAAGCTCCGATTTAAACCCAATAAGGACGGCATGCTGGCACTCGCGGCACTCGTGCTCATCGCCGTCGTCGTCATCGTCCTGCTCGTGCTCACAATCAAGGCGATTGCCGGAGCCGTCTCCTCCGGCAGCAGCGACGAAACCTCCTCGTCCGCCGACACGACTGCGGAAATTCCTGTCGTCAAGGCATGGCACGAGGGCTACATACAAAAGAGCATCTCCTCCTCCGAGGTATCCTCGGGAGAGCTGATTCTCGTCAATTTTGAAAACGTCTATACGCAGACCGACGCGATCGCCTCCAAGCTCACCGCCCTTTACGGTACAACGGGACACAACACGCTTTTCGTCCTCAACAACGCCGACGTGAAGGTCCGCCGTGAAATCGTTTCCAATATGCGGGACATGCTTTCCGCCCTGATCGCTGCCAATCCCGAAACGCTCGGCACCACCTCCGACAAGGACCGCATTATCCTGTCGAGCGGATATCGCACCACCGACAAACAGACGGAGCTGTATAACGAATCGGTTGGGACCTCGGACGAAAATCTCGTTGCGAAGCCGGGATACAGCGAGCATCACACCGGATATGCGATCGACCTCAAAATCTTCACCGCAAACGCCAAGACCATCGATATGCGGGAAAACGAGCAGGCCTGGATGGAACAAAACTGCGCCAAATACGGATTTGTCGTCCGGTACGACGGCAGCAAATTCGAGAAAACGGGCATTCTCGACGAATCGTGGCATTACCGCTATGTAGGCGTTCCGCATGCCACTTATATGATGGAAAACAACCTCTGCTTGGAAGAATATTTGGAGCTTCTGAAAAATTCGCATGCTTATCCGAACGAGCCGCTCACGGTTTCGGTAAGCGACACGGAATATTTCATTTATTATGTCCCCGTTTCCTCGGATTCCACGACTTTCGTTCCGGTTCCGCCGGAATCCGTCGGGACCTATGAAATCTCCGGCAACAACGTGGACGGCTTCATCGTAACGGTCACAAAAAAATAAGAAATCAAATTCCGCCGCGGCGTCCGGTTTCCGGCACGGGCGGAATTTTCGTATAACAAGCGGAAAGGAGCGCCCTTTTATGGGAATCACACTGGAAAAAGCAAATCGGGACGATATTCCCGCCCTGCTTGCCGTCTGCCGTGCGGCGGCGGCAACCGCCGGCAGCACGTGGGACGACAGCTATCCGAATGCGGAGATTTTATCCGAGGATGTCGGGCACGGCGCCCTATACAAAATCATGGAGGGAAACGATATCATCGGCCTTCTGTCATGCGGCGAGACCGGCGAGCTTTCCATGCTCTCCGACCCGGACGCCGGCGCGCATCCGTTTGATTTCGCACGCTTCGGCATTCATCCCCGCTGTCAGGGAAAAGGCTTCGGACACGCGGCGCTTGCTGCGGCCGTCGGACTTTGCGAAAAGTGCGGCGGCACCGCTGTCCGCGTGCTGGTAAGCCCGGGCAATCCCGCCGCGCTTTGCGTCTATCGAAGGGAGGGCTTTGAAATCGTCCGGCACGTCCATCTTTGGGAAAGGGATTACCTATATTGCCGAAAGCGCATTCCCGAATCGTCGACAAGAACACCGGAGGACCTATGAACGCAAACGAAATCTTCTATCGCTTTTCCCCGCTCGTTCAGGATTTCATCTATGCAAACGGCTGGGAAACGCTCCGGCCGATTCAGGTTGCGGCAGCCGAGGTCATTTTTGATTCGGACGACAACCTGATTCTCTGCTCGGACACCGCCTCCGGCAAAACCGAAGCGGTCTTTTTTCCGATTCTCTCTCAAATCGAGGGGGGCGGCGCGGGAACGGTCGAGGTTCTGTATATCGCGCCGCTGAAAAGCCTCATCAACGACCAGTTCGAGCGCATCGACGCGCTGCTGCGCGACAGCGGAATCCCCGTATTTCACTGGCACGGCGACGTCGCCGCCTCCCATAAAAACAAGCTCATCAAAAACCCTGCGGGCGTTCTGCAAATCACGCCGGAATCGCTCGAAAGCATGCTCATGAACCGCCGTTCCGACATCATACGCCTCTTCGGCGGTCTCAAATACGTGATCATCGACGAAATCCATACGCTGATGGGAGTCGACCGCGGCAATCAGATCCTGTGCCAGCTCGACAGGATTCGGGAAATCATCGGCTATCACCCGCGCAGAATCGGTCTTTCCGCCACCATCGGCGATCCGGAAAAGGCGCGGGACTGGCTCACGGGCGGCACGGGCCGGCGCACGCAGATTCCGTCCGCCGGTGCGGGCAAAAGCAAATGGCGTCTCGCGCTTGAACATTTCTATGTGCAGGACAACACCAAGGACAGGGACATCTCCGCCGCGGAGCAGCCGGAGGAAAAGGCCGAAATCGATGCGGGCTATGAGTATTTATACGATTGTGTAAAAGACAAAAAAAGCATCGTCTTTTCCAATTCGCGCGAGGAGACGGAATACGTCACCGCCACGCTGCGCCAAATCGCCGCGCGCAGGATGGAGGACGACATCTTTTATATCCATCACGGAAATCTTTCCGCCGCTATCCGCGAGGAGGCCGAGCAAAAGCTGAAAGACGAAAAGAAATGCGTGGCCTGCGCCACCGTCACATTGGAGCTCGGCATCGACATCGGCCGAATCGAACGAATCCTGAATATGGGCGCACCGACCACCGTATCGAGCTTTCTGCAAAGGCTCGGACGCAGCGGCAGAAAAACGGGAATTCCCGAAATGTTCATGCTTTTCAGGGAGGAAAAGCCGCTGCCGGACACCCCGCTCCCGCAGCTCATTCCGTGGGAGCTTGTCCGCGGCATCGCCGTCGTCGAACTATATCTTGAAGAAAAATTCATCGAGCCGCCGTCCGTCAAGAAAATGCCGCTGAGCCTTATGTTCCAGCAGACCCTGAGCATTCTCGCCTCCTCCGGCGAAAACACGCCGAAACGCCTTGCGGAAAAGGTCCTCTCCCTTTCGCCGTTTGCCGAGGTCGACCGCGAGGATTACCGGGAGCTTATGATTTCGATGATTAAAAACGGCTATATCGATATGACGGAGGAAAAGGGGCTGATACTGGGACTGAAAGGCGAGCGGCTCACAAAAAGCTTTAAGTTTTACGCCGTTTTCAAGGACGATGAAAACTATTCCGTCAAGCACGAAAGCGAGGAAATCGGCACGATTTCCTCGCCGCCTCCGGTCGGAGACCGGTTCGCGCTCGCCGGACGCGTGTGGGAGGTGGAGGAGCTCGACCTCGAACGCAAGCTGATTTACGTCCACGGCGTGGCCGGAAAAATGCAGGTCGAATGGCCGGGAGATTACGGAGAAATCCACACGAAAATCCTTGAAATGATGAGGAAAATCCTCTCGGGCACCGACGAATATCCGTATCTGAAGCCGAACGCGACAGAACGGCTTGCGGCGGCACGGCGCGTATTTGCCAACGCCGGCATGCGGGAGAGCATACTCGTCTCGCTCGGCGGAAACACGCGGTGCCTGACGCCGTGGCTCGGCACGCGCTCGTTCCGCACCCTGCGCAAATATCTGCAAAAGAACGCTTCCCTGTTCGGCATCTACGGCATCGAATATGACGGCTGCTACTATATGACGTTCAAATGCGACAGATCGCCGGAAGAGCTCCTCGCCCTTATGAAGCATAGGATCCCGTCGGAGCACATCGATACACTGGAGCTCGTCGGAAAAGGCGAAATGCCCGTGTTTGAGAAATACGATCCCTGCATTCCGCCGGAGCTTCTGCGCCGCGCCTATGCCACGGACAAGCTGCGCACCGACGAGATGAAAATCCGTTTTTCCGAGCACTGACGGGCATTTTCTCAATTATATTTTTTGTATAAAATATTTTATTCATCTGTATTATTTTGAGATTGGAGGCGACTATGTCCGCATGGAATCCGTGGCACGGCTGCCATAAAATCAGCCCCGGCTGCATGAACTGCTATGTATACAGACGGGATTCCAAATATGAAATCGACAGCTCCACAGTGAGAAAAACCGCCGATTTCGACCTGCCGGTAAGGCTCAAACGGGATAAAACCTACAAATTGCAGGCCGACGGGAATTACGTTTATACCTGCTTTACCTCCGATTTTTTTCTCGAAGAAGCGGACGCATGGCGTCCCGATTGCTGGGATATGATGCGAAAACGCTTTGATCTCTCCTTTTTCATCATCACCAAGCGCATCCATCGTTTCGAGGAATGTATTCCGCCCGACTGGGGCGAGGGCTATCCGAACGTCACCATTTGCTGCACCGTCGAGAACGACGACATGGCGCGCTTTCGTCTCCCGATTTTCAAAGAGGCGAAAATCGCGCACAAACAGATCATCTGCGAGCCGCTTCTCTCACCGACCGATCTTGTCCCCTATCTCGATTCCGCCATAGAAGGCGTCGTCGCGGGCGGCGAATCCGGCAACGAGGC
The DNA here is from genome assembly GCA_934446365.1 of uncultured Eubacteriales bacterium. GTDB lineage: Bacteria > Bacillota > Clostridia > Oscillospirales > CAG-272 > QALR01. The sequence goes on from CAKSDZ010000002.1 coordinate 101,959, forward strand.
GAGAATCTGCGACTACGGCTGGGTGCTGGACATCCGCCGCCAGTGCGAAGCGGCGGGCGTGCCGTTCCACTTCAAGCAGACAGGCGCCCGCTTCCGCAAGGACGGAAAAATCTACCGCATCCCGCGCAAATTCCAGCATACGCAGGCAAAGGCGGCGGAGATCGATCTCGTGTGAGCCCCTCATTTTCAACCAACAATTGATTGATTTTCAATCAATATTATGATAAAATAAATCCATCAAGCCGTGCCAACCCGATTGAAGTCACAGACGGGTTGGCTCGCAGATTCACAGTCATCGGGACAAAAAGGAGGATCACATGGACAAAAAGCTGGTCGGCAAATGGTATAAAGAGGAGTTTGGAGAAACGCTGAATATCTTCGACGAAACGCCGCTCCGCATGAAAATGTCGTTTACATCATCGGGATATTATCATTTTGAGCCCAACTGCATTTATGAAAAAGACGGATATTTATGCTTTGAAATCAACGATGAACACTACCGAATGGTCTACCATGTCAAGGCAGTCGGAGAGCAGCTCGAAGGCTACTATACACAGTTCGGAAAAGAAACGCCCGTCAAATATGTGCGCTTGTCGGAGGTTCCGGAAGACGGAGCGTTCCGATATGCTCCCACCGAAATCTATGTTCCAAAGACTGAGGAATCCAGAATCAAGCTTCTCAAAAAGTACGCGGCCTATGACAGAACGGTTTCCACCAAACCGTATACCACCGAATACCGTCTCGGCGGCGATGTCCCGAAAATTCTCGAAAATTACGGGTATTCCGCATATGTGAAGGAAGCGGCTGCGTCATCGGATGCCATCGCCTTTAAGATGCTTGATTTTGTTTGCGATCATTTCGGTCATAACGGCAGCGGAAGGCTTTCTCCGAAACGCAAAATCGAAGATATCATCGACTTTTGCGAAAAACACGACGGAAAAACAAATTGCCGCGGACTCGCGATTCTCTTGGCTTCCCTTCTGCGCCTGAACGAAGTCAAGGCTCGCCACATCACATGTATGCCGTATGAGGAGCCGTTTTCGGACTGCCATGTCGTGGTGGATTGTCTCTTGCCCTCCGGAAAGCGGGTCATGCTCGACCCGACATGGAGGTTATACTACAAAGACGCACAGGGCGAACACGTTTCCCTTGAACGGCTGCGCACCATGCTGATTCAGAACGAGCCCCTCTTTGCCAATGAGGGCGCTTCTTATAACGGCACCGGATTTGACAAGGAATACGCAAGAAGCTACATGATAAAAAACACACTGCGCTTTTCAAGAGGAACCTTCTATGAAGACGGCTCGGACGACCGCATAGGGCGGCGCGTCGAGCTGATTCCCATGGGATATCCCGCGGATTCCTTTCCGGAAAGCGCGAAAGCGGAATTTGTTTACAACGATATTGAATTTTGGAAGATGTGATTTCTTTCTGACAGAAAATGAAAAAAGCGAGATGACATCTCGCTTTTTTCATTTTTATATATTTGTATATTTATATTCGGCCGACAGGCCGTCCATTTTTATACATCCGCATAAAAATCCTTTACCGCGGAGAAGAAAGCGTCGATATTCTCCCATTTTGCCATCGGCGGGATATCGCAGCCGGAGGAAATCACAAAATTCGGATGCGCCATGCAGCACTTCTCCATTAGCGCCGTCGTTGCCTTGTAAATGGATTCGGGTGTTCCGTTGCGGAACTCGCCCGCGGGATTGATATTGCCCATCACGACGACGTCCGACGGCATTTTTTCAAGCATTTCTTTCATGTCCACAGCATTCCCGAAATGATATGCCGCGGCGCCGGAGGATACGATATCCTCGACCAGCCCCGGAACCGCACCGCCGCAGTTGTGATAAATCACAAGAAATTCGTCGTCCTGCACGGCATCGACAATTCTCTTCATATAGGGCGCCGCAAATTCACGCATCAAAGAGGGAGAGAGCAGTCCCGCAAGCGGCTCTGCGATGACGACGCCGCCCGCGCCGGTGGTTTTATACGCTTTGATATAATCGATCAGAAAGGCGGTGGCTTTCTCCAAAACCGTGTGGACCATATCCGGCTCCTCATAGCAGAGAATCATGATCTCCGACACGTCAAGCAGCCTGCCCGACAGGGAATACGGTCCGATGACACCGGCAAAAACCGGTCTGTCCGTGATGAGCGCACATGCTTTTTGAATCGCCTCCACATATAGTCCCGTTCGGGCTGTTCCGACCGCCGGGACGGCAAGCGCCTCCGCGTCCTCCTCCGTCTCGACGATTCTGCCGACCACGGTGGGCACCTCGTCGTCGCTGACCTTCACCGTCGAACCGAACGCCTCCGCCTCGACGGAAAGATCCATCATGCTGACGGAAGCGGCGCTGTCGACACGGTCTGCGATTCTTTTCATGCCATCAGCCTGCAAATCACTGCTCGAAATCAGCTCCTTTACGCTGATTCCCATGAGCTGAACCGAGGGAAACGACAAAACAGGCATCGCTTTTTTCACAGGAGTCTCTCTCAGTTCCTCCATCCATTTTTTCATATTCATAGCGAAAATCCTCCGAATATCGTTGATTTCTTACATTATAGCAAAGCCTCATCGCGGAAACAAGGTAAAAATCGAAGCGTTTTTGTATTTTATTACGATTATGATATCTGAGAATTGCGAAATAGAAACACGGCGTTCTCTCCCGCCGGAACCCCACGCGCCTCTCCCTGAAACCGAAATACCGCATCCGAATCCGAATGAACGGTAAAAACGGCGACACCCGTCTCATCGGAACGCCGCTCAACCGAAATTTCGCCAAAACGGGTAAGAATCTGTCCCTTTACTGCAAGCGGCACGGAAAATGCCGCAGGGGCTATGACAATACCCGTATTTTCCACACGGATTCCCAACAAATATCGGAACAGCGCTCCCGTGCAGGCTCCGAACATGTGATGATTATGGGAAGCCCAGCGCACATTCCAGCGTTCACACAGCGTCGTTTCTCCACGTGCCCGCTGACCGCCAAAGGTGTTTTCCTTTTCCGAAACGAGCAGTCTCAGCGCCGTATCGCCGAAGCCCGTTTCAAACAAAACGCGGATGAGGATATCCGTACCGAAAATACCGGTATCAAATTCGCCCAGCGCATCATATTTCGCCGCGAGAGAGGCTGCCATCGCCGAATTGCCAAGTCCGATATCCAGCGCAAACGCATCCGCGCCCTGCACACCGCCGCAGAAGGTATTATCCGCCTCATTGTAATAGGCGGCTTTCAGCGCACGGCGCGCAGCGTCCGCTTTTTTCCGCCAAAGCTCGGCCGAGGATAACCGAAGCTGTGCCATTTCCGCCATTCGGTCAAGGCTTTTGATCAGAAAGTAGGTGTTGACAAACGGCTCCGGAAGCATAACCTCCTCCGGCGTACACCACTCGCCAAGGCACCAGCCGCCCTCCTCCTCGCGCACGACAAGTCCGTTTTCGCTGTGCGCTTCCATATAGGCGGTCCAACGCTCCATATGCGGGAAATAGGTATCGATAAGCTCTTCTTTCCCCGTGTGCTTCCATAGGAAATACGGAACCGAGACAATGGCGCAGCCCCACCCGCCAGGGCCGCCTCCGCCGCCGTAAAACGGAGCGGTATGCTGAACATGTCCTGTCACGGGGTCCTGACCGTCCGCAATATCCCGCAGCCATTTTTCATAGAGCGGAGCCGCGGAAAGCAGCGTCAGCGCCGTATCGCAGGTAAGCTGTCCGTCCCCTGTATAACCGAGCCGTTCACGGTGCGGGCAGTCGGAAATCACGCCGGCGTGCAGGTTGGAAAGGAGGCTGCGTACCGTCGCCGCATAAAGCCAGTTCAGAGCCGCATGATCCGATATAAAAGAGGAGCAGACCGGCACATCGCTATGAATGATAAGCACCTCCGGATTTTCGTGCGGTCCCGTAATCTCAAAATACCGGAAGCCATGCCAGACAAAATGCGGCTCACAGCGGCGCGCCGCTCCGTCTCCGATATAACGGTCAGTCTGCACCAAGGAGCCGGCCGACTGCGTATACAGCACGCCGCCATCCTGTGAGAAGCGTTCCGCATGGCGCACGACGACCTCCGCTCCCGACTTGCATATGGGCATGATAAAGGAAACGGCGCCGGAAAGATTTTCTCCTGCATCCCATACGGTGCGCTCGCCGTCCTGATACACACATACGGGGATTCGTTTTCGGACAACCCTGTCCGCCGGACAGGGATCGGGGCAAAGCATGCCGCCAGGCGCCGGAGCCGGCAAGACGGGGCGCCACGTCCCACCCCCATGTCGGAAATCCTGCGTTTCCCCCGCATATAGATTGTGAAAAAGAATCGGAGATTCCTTCCATTCCAGCGTCTCGTCGGAGAGGATTTCCTTCCCATCCGCCCGAATGGAAAAAGCAAGACATGGCGTCCCATAAGAGAGCTTTCCCTCCGCCTCCCGCACCGTTTGACAGAACCAGCCGTTTCCGAGAAGAAACGCAAATACATTTTCACCCCGCACAAGATATGCCGTCAAATCATAACTGCGATAATAAACGCGATGACAAAAGCTATCCCGTATCGGATAGGTAAGCGTGGAGAGATCGCGGGAACCGTAATCCGACCATGACGGTACAAACCGGTCGTCCGACACTTTTTTTCCGTTGATATAAAGCTCGAAAAAGCCGAGGCCGCAGACGTCGATTTCGGCGCCTTCCGGATTCTCCACCACAAGCGTTTTCCGTATAACTGGCGCCGCGTTCGTCTCGGCACGCACCCATTTCGCATTTTGTATGCCCATCAAAAGTCCGTTCCTTTCTCCTATACGGCGGGATAGACGCCGCAGTTTTTTGTTATTTTAGCATAAAATCATAAAAAAGTAAAGGCAACGCGTCATTCTCAATATTGACCTTCCGCATTTCATATGCTATGATAATAAACAGAATTTTTGGATTTGAAAGGAATTCATATCATGACAAGAACCGCCTATCCCCGCCCCGAGCTCGTCCGGGAAAACTGGACGAATCTTTGCGGCGAATGGGAATTTGAATTTGATTTCGGCCGCTCCGGCAGAGAGCGCGGTCTGCCTCAAAAGGAAAAGCTGGAACGCCGAATCAACGTTCCCTTCTGTCCGGAAAGCGAGCTTTCCGGTATCGGCTACAAGGATTTTATCGGCGCCTGCTGGTATCGGAGAACACTTTCCGTTCATCCGCGCGAAAACGAGCGCACGCTGCTCAATTTTGAGGCGGCTTACCACACGACGGAGGTTTTCGTAAACGGGAAATCCGTGGGGAGCCACCGCGGTGGCTATACGCCGTTCACCTTTGATATCACGGAAGCTCTCCGCGACGGGGAAAACGTCATCACCGTGTGCTGTGAGGGCGATTCCCGCAGCCGCTTCGAGCCCAGCGGCAAGCAGAGCGAACGATTTTCCTCACACGGCTGTATGTATACCCGCTCGACCGGTATCTATGCGCCGGTTTGGCTTGAAACCGTGCCGCGTACCCATCTGAAAACCGTTAAAATGGATCCCGACACCGACAACAGCCGTCTTTTCTGCGATTTGGAGTTCTCCGAATCCGGTGAAAAAACGGTGACGCTCACAGCGGCACTTGACGGAAAAACGGTAGGCACTGCCACGGCCAAAACCACGATGAAGGTGCTGAAAACCGTCGTCGAGCTCGACACGCTCTCCCTTTGGTCGCCCGAATCCCCTACGCTCTATGACCTGACAATCGAGGTCACGGCGGATGGGCAAACCGATGCCGTCCGCTCCTATTTCGGAATGCGCAAGATCGAGCTTGACGACGTATGCCTGAAAATCAACGGCAAGCGCATCTTTCAGCGGCTTGTACTCGATCAGGGCTATTATCCCGACGGCATTTATACCGCGCCGGACGACAAAGCGTTCGCCCGCGATATCCGGATTTCGATGCGGCTCGGATTCAACGGAGCAAGGCTCCACGAACGCGTCTTTGAACGCCGATTCCTTTATGAGGCCGACCGTCTCGGCTATCTCGTATGGGGGGAATATGCCAACTGGGGCTTTGACCACACGGACAGCGACGGACTGCAATATTTTCTGCCCGAATGGACGGAAGCCGTCGCGCGCGACTACAATCACCCTGCCCTCATCGGCTGGTGCCCGTTCAACGAAACGTGGGACAGAGACGGAAAGCAGCAATCCGATGCGCTTTTGCGCGAGGTCTATCTCGAAACCAAGCGGCTCGACCGCATTCGTCCCGTCATCGATACGAGCGGCAATTATCACGTGATGACCGATATTTACGATATCCACGATTATTGCCAGGATATTCCCTCTTATCACAGACGCTATGATCAATTCGGGGACGGCGAGATTTTTGAAAACCGCCCGGGCAGACAGACATACGCGGGGCAGCCGTATTTCATCAGCGAATACGGCGGCATCAAATGGTCAGGGGACGAATCGAGCTGGGGCTACGGCGATACGCCGAAATCCGTCGGGGAGTATGTGGAGCGTTACACCTCCATGATCGAAATTCTGATGAAAAATCCGCGCATCTGCGGCGTCTGCTACACACAGCTTTACGACGTCGAGCAGGAGCAGAACGGCATCTATCACTACGACCGTTCCCCGAAATTCGATGAAAAAACCATGGACAGCCTTGCGGAAGCGATGAAAAAGAAAGCCGCTATCGAAGAATAATACAGATGTATATTCTATTTTATACAAATAGATAAATTTGATCCCGCCGCATTGCGGCGGGATTTTTCCCAATAAAAGTCCTTGTCTATATAGAATATCTGTCTCTCCCCTATGATGTATAATATGACACACTTCCACATAAAATAAAACCATGAAAACCTGTTATTTTACCGGACTGTGCCCGCAGGAATTTCCGTTCGACCATACGGACGAGAGCGCACATGCGCATATTCTTTACACAAATGCGCTGTATCAAAAGGCCGAAGAGCTTATCCGCCGCGGTTACACCGCCTTCGTCACCGGCCTTTCTCCCGGCGCGGAGCTGGATTTTGCCTGTGCCGTAATCTATCACAAAAACGAAACCTTTCGGGATATCCTAAATATTACCTTAGAGGGTATGCTCTCCGCTTCGGGGCCAAAACCGGAGTGGCCTGACAAATATTTCAACCAGTATGAATATGTGCTTTCAAACTGCGACCGCAAAATGCCTGAACCGCCCGAGCATTCGTCAGACAGCAAATACGCGGAGCACAAGATCAATCACGCAGGGCTAATTCTCGCCGTCTGGAACGGCGAGGAAACGGGAGAAGCATGGGACAGCATCCGTTACGCGAGACAAAAAGGAAAACCGGTTGAGCTTCTGACACTCAATCACTTCCTATAAATAGAAAACGCCGCCTTACAGCGGCGTTTTCCGTTTCGGAAGCATAGTTAATCCTCACACTTCACCATAAGCTTTTAAAAGTCCGGTCACCATAGCCGATGACAAATTGCGGCACACAGCGGTTTTTATATGGAAATACAGAAAGCTTGCCCGTATCACTTAGACATTTTATATTTTCTTGCAGGAAATTTTTCAAGAAGCATTGACAAACCGCATATTCTCCGATATAATACACGTATAATTGTATACAAGAATACAAAAGTCAGGAGGACATCACCTTGATTGCCAAAAATCCATACAGCCACCTGCTTGAACAGTCGCAGTATAAATACTCTCTCCAAGATGTGGAGGAGCCGAACCTCTACCGCGAAATCTATCCGTATGACGAAATCCCGAAAATCGCGTTCAACCATCGCCGTGTACCGCTCAACACTCCCGAGCATATCTGGATCACGGACACCACTTTCCGGGACGGACAGCAGTCGCGCGCGCCGTATACGCCGGAGCAGATTGTCACCCTCTATCAAATGCTCTCGCGGCTCGGCGGAGAGAACGGTCTCATCCGTCAGTGCGAATTTTTCGTCTACACGCATAAGGACAGGGAGGCGGTCGAAAAATGCATGGCTCTGGGACTCAAATTTCCGGAAATCACAACATGGATCCGCGCCAAAAAAGAGGATTTCGCGCTTGTCCACGATATCGGCATCAAGGAAACCGGGATTCTCGTGAGCTGCTCGGACTATCACATCTTCAAAAAGCTCGGCATGACGCGCTCACAAGCGCTGGAACACTATCTTGCCGTCGTCAAGCAGGCTTTCGATGCGGGAATCCGGCCGCGCTGCCACCTCGAGGATATCACACGCGCGGATTTCTACGGCTTCGTCGTGCCCTTTGTCAATGAGCTGACGGAGCTTTCCAAGGAATCCGGCATTCCGATCAAGGTGCGGATGTGCGATACGATGGGCTATGGCGTTCCGTATCCCGGCGTAGCGCTCCCGCGAAGCGTGCCCGGCATCGTATACGGACTGCATCACTATTCGGACGTCACCTCGGAAATGCTCGAATGGCACGGTCACAACGATTTTTATAAGGGCGTCGTCAACGGCGTCGCCGCTTGGCTTTACGGCGCGTCCGCCGTCAACTGCTCTCTGCTCGGAATCGGGGAACGGACCGGCAACATCCCGCTCGAGGCCATGGTAATCGAATATGCTTCCCTGCGAGGCACCTTCGACGGCATGGACCCGACCGTCATCACGGAAATCGCAGACTATTATCGGCATGAGCTTCACTACGACATTCCGCCGATGACGCCCTTCGTCGGGGAAAACTTCAATGTGACAAAGGCGGGAATCCATGCTGACGGACTCATGAAGGATGCGGAAATCTACAACATTTTCGACACGGAAAAGATTCTCAACCGGCCGGCGGAGGTTGCAATCTCCAATACGTCGGGACTTGCGGGCATCGCCTACTGGATCAATACATATTACGGTCTTGCGCCCGATCAAATGGTGACAAAGCAGGACGCGCTCATCGTCGATATGAAAAAAGAAATCGACGGTCAGTACACCGACGGACGCACCACGGTCATGAGCGAGGAGGAGCTTCTGCACATCATCGACAGGCTGGCTCCCGGACGCTTTGTGCGTAAATAATTCTTAAATCATTTTACCGAGGACACATAAAATGATCATCAATCGAGATACCGCCTCGCTTGAGGCGAAGGTCTATACGGAACTGGAAGAGGCAATCCTCGCGGATGAATTCAAAAAGGGCGAAGCGCTGACCGAGCTCGGCATCTCGGAAAAGCTCGGCGTCAGCCGGACGCCGGTACGCGGCGCGCTTCACCGCCTCGCGGAAGAAGGGCTCATTGAAATTGCACCGAACCGCGGCGCCGTGGTCGTCGGCGTGACAAAAGAGGACCTCATCGACGTTTACCGCATCCGTATGCGGCTCGAGGGACTCGCCTCCGCAATGGCGGCGGAAAAAATGACGCCGGAGGAGAAGAAAGCGCTCACCGAATCCGTAGAGCTTTCCGAATTTTATCTGCAAAAAAAGGACACCGAGCATCTCAAAGAGCTTGACACGACGTTTCACGGCGCGATTTATAAGGCAAGCGGCAGTCGGATTTTATACAGAATCCTTTCCGAGCTTCACCGAAACATCAAAGCGTATCGGAAGCTTTCGCTGACCGTGCCGGGCAGACTGGAAAAATCGGTGGAGGAACACAGAGAGATTCTCGATGCCATATTGAGAGGCGACACGGACGCCGCCGACCGGCTCACATCGGCGCATGTGGAGCACGCGCTTGCCAATATGCTGACAGCGCTTGAAAAAAATAACGACAGGACGGAATGAATCATGGGTTACACAATCGCGCAGAAAATCATCAAAAATCACCTTGTTTCCGGAGAAATGCTTCCGGGCACCGAAATCGGACTTCGCATCGATCAGACGCTGACGCAGGACGCCACGGGAACGATGGCCTATCTGCAATTCGAGGCCATGGGCACGGAGCGCGTCAAGACGGAACTTTCGGTCGCTTATATCGATCACAACACGCTTCAAGCCGGCTTTGAAAACGCCGACGACCACCGCTACATACAAACCGTGACGAAAAAGCACGGCATCCGTTTCTCCCGACCGGGCAACGGAATCTGTCATCAGGTTCACCTCGAACGCTTCGCCGTCCCCGGTAAAACGTTAATCGGCTCCGACAGCCACACCCCCACGGCAGGCGGCATCGGCATGCTCGGCATGGGAGCGGGCGGGCTTGACGTGGCGGTCGCCATGGGCGGCGGTACCTACTACATCACGATGCCGAAAATCATTCATATTGAGCTTGTCGGCAGGCTTTCCGACTATGTCGGCGCAAAGGACGTGATTCTCGAAGTGCTCCGGCTTTTGGATGTCAAAGGCGGTGTCGGCGCCATCATCGAATACGGCGGCGAGGGCGTCAAAACCCTTTCCGTGCCGCAGAGAGCCACCATCACCAATATGGGCGCGGAGCTCGGCGCGACAAGCTCGCTTTTCCCCGCGGACGAAGTGACGCGCGCGTTTCTTGCCGCAGAAGAGCGGGAAAGCGATTTCATCCCGCTCGCACCGGACGAGGACGCGGTCTACGACGCGGTCTATACGATTGATCTCTCAAAGCTCGTCCCGCTCGCGGCATGTCCGCACAGTCCGGGCAACGTGCGCCCGGTTTCGGAGCTTGCCGGCATGGCGATCAATCAAGTCTGCATCGGCTCCTGCACGAATTCCTCCATGCTCGACATGCTGACGGTGGCGGCGATGCTGAAAGGAAAGACCGTTCACCCGGATGTCAGCCTTTCCATCTCGCCCGGCTCCAAGCAGGTCTATACGATGCTCGCGGAATGCGGGGCGCTTGCCGACCTCATCGCGGCGGGTGCGCGCATCCTCGAATGTGCCTGCGGTCCCTGCATCGGCATGGGCTTCTCACCGAAATCCGGCGGCGTTTCCCTGCGCACCTTCAACCGCAACTTTGAGGCGCGCAGCGGCACCGCGGACGCCAAGGTCTATCTCGTCTCGCCGGAGACCGCGGCGGCATCCGCCATCGCAGGCGTCTTTACCGACCCGCGCACCCTCGGAAAGGCGCCCGAAATCACCGTTCCCACCCATTTCCGCATCAACGACAACCTGATTGAAATGCCCGCATCTCCCGCAGAGGCGGACGCCGTCGTCGTGGAGCGCGGTCCCAATATCAAGCCGATTCCCGTCGGCAAAGCACCGGAAAAGGACCTTGCCTGCAAGCTCATTCTCAAGATCGGGGACAACATCACAACCGACCACATCATGCCGGCCGGCACCAAAATCCTGCCCTACCGCTCGAACGTGCCGAAGCTCTCCGAATTCTGCTTCACCGTCTGCGACAAGGAATTTCCGGAGCGTGCCAAGCGCGAGGGCGGCGGCATCGTCGTCGGCGGCGCCAACTATGGACAGGGCTCCTCACGCGAGCATGCGGCGCTCGTGCCGCTCTATCTCGGCGTGAAAGCCGTCGTCGCGAAGAGCTTCGCCCGCATCCATGTGGCAAATCTCATCAATTTCGGCATCGTACCGCTCACCTTTGAAAATCCCGGGGATTATGACAAAATCTCAGAGGGCGACGAGCTTATCATCACCGGCTTTGCGGACGCGGTCGCGGCGGCGGATACGGTAACGCTCGAGGATAAGACATGCGGCGCAGAGCTTTCGCTCCGTCTCACCCTCACCAAACGCCAGCGGGAAATCCTCGGCGCCGGCGGACTTCTGAACTACACCAAAGCAAACGGCAAATAAAAACGCGGAAAGGACACGAAATATGGAAAACCATACGTATGAGGCGGCGCTGAATACCGCCGCGGAAAAATTCAAAAAGATTCTGGAAGCACAGCTTCTGAGAGTGGAAAATATGAAAGCCCAAGGGGATTTCATCGATTACGGCACGCTCGATACCCTGCGCATCGGCGTATGCGGCGGGGACGGCATCGGTCCTATCATCTCGGCGGAAGCGCGCCGCGTGCTGGAATTTATGCTCGCCGACCTCGTCGAAAGCGGCAAAATCGAATTCGTGAACATCGAGGGACTCACGCTTGAAAACCGTATCGCGGTGGGCAAGGCAATCCCCGACGACGTGATGGCCGAACTGAAAACCTGTCCCATCATCCTCAAAGGGCCGACGACGACGCCCCAAAAAGGCAGCGGCATGCCGAATATCGAATCCGCCAATGTCGCCATGCGCAAGGCGCTCGACCTTTTTGCCAACATCCGCCCCGTCAAAGTGCCGAAAGAAGGCATCAACTGGACGATTTTCCGTGAAAACACCGAGGGCGGCTATGCGGTCGGCTCCTCCGGCTTCAATGTGACGGAGGACCTTGCGGTCGATTTTACAATCACGACAAAGCAAGGCTCCGACCGAATCGCAAGGCTCGCCTATGATTTCGCGCGCAAGAACGGCTTCACCCGCGTCTCGCTTGTCACCAAGGCGAACGTCATCAAAACGACGGACGGCAATTTCCTCGAGGATTGCCACAAGGTCGCCGCACTTTATCCCGAAATCACGACGGACGAATGGTATGCCGACATCATGACGGCAAAGCTTGTCGATCAAAAGCGCCGCCGCGATTTTCAGGTGCTTCTGCTCCCGAACCTTTACGGCGACATCATTTCCGATGAAGCGGCGGAATTTCAAGGCGGCGTCGGCACGGCGGGCTGTGCAAACATCGGCAAGAAATATGCGATGTTCGAGGCGATTCACGGCTCCGCGCCGCGCATGATTTCCGAGGGACGCGGCAAATACGCCGATCCCTGCTCGATGCTGCGCGCATGCGTGATGCTGCTCTCTCACATCGGCTTGCAGGAGCGTGCGGATAAGCTCGAACGCGCGCTCGACATTTGCTCGTTTGAGGAGAAGAAGCTCGTCATCACCGGACGCGACACAGGTGCGACCTGCGAGGCGTTTGGAAATTATGTGATGGAGACATTACAGAGATTATAATAACATAGGAAGAAAAAAGCACTCCGGCGAGAGTGCTTTTTCCTTATTGTATACAGAAAACCGCGCGTGCGGTTTCCATCATACAAAAAACGGACTTTTTATCCAAAAGTCCGTTTTTCTTATACACAAATTCTTATTCTGCGACGACGCTCACGCGCTTTTTGTTCGCGCCGTAACGCTCAAACTTCACAACGCCGTCCGTCAGCGCATACAGCGTATCGTCGGAGCCGATGCCGACGTTCGTGCCGGGATGCACGTTCGTGCCTCTCTGGCGCACGATGATATTGCCCGCAAGCACGGCCTGACCGTCCGATTTCTTGACGCCCAGTCTCTGCGCGCGGCTGTCACGTCCGTTCTTTGTGGAACCGACGCCTTTTTTATGTGCAAAAAATTGCAAGCCAAGCTTCAACATGTGTGATACCTCCATCTTCTTTTGTAACTGCGGATTTTTCCGCCGCGGCATATAAACGCCGCTCAAATCAGTTTCTCTTCTGCTTCGACATCAAGGTAGTCGCTGTAATCTTCCAGCATATCCATAAGCTGATAATAATAGCCTTCGATAAGACCCGAGGCCGCATACTGCTTTTCCTCGGAGGAGGAAAATTCCGGCAGCGCCTCTTTTATCGTGACCGTGATATCGGCGGTCTCGTCGTCGATTTCATAATCGACATCGACGCCCCATACCGTTTCGGCGGTATTGATAATGAGCATCGTCATCGCGGAAAGCGCGGAACAGACGATATCCGTTCCGAATTCGCCCCAGCCGACATGCCCGATCTCATGGAATCCGTAAAATATGCCGTCTTTCTTATAAAAAACTACCTTTGTCATACCCGATTAACCGAAGATCTTTTCGATCTGAACCTTTGTATAGGGCTGTCTGTGACCGAGCTTCTTCTTCTCGTTTTTCTTGGATTTGTATCTGAGAACGTGGATTTTTTTGCCCTTGCCGTTCTTCAATACGTTTGCAGTTACATAAGCGCCCGCGACGGTGGGCTTGCCTGTGACAAAGCTTTCGCCGGAAACCGCGAGAACCTCGTCAAACTTGACGGTTTCGCCTTCGGCGGCGTCGAGCTTCTCAACGAAAACGACATCGCCTTCCTGAACCTTGTACTGCTTTCCGCCTGTTACGATGATTGCGAACATTGGAAAAGCACCTCTCTTTCGTTTACGACTCGCTAAGCAAGGCAACACAACCGTGTTTTTCGGAGCCTTGGCATTATGCGGCATTTTATTCTATCATAAAACCATGAGGCTTGTCAAGCGTTTTTTCACTTTTATGCCAAGATTTCGCAGCGTTTTCCGGATTTTTTGCCGATTTTTAACAAAAGCAAAAAAACAAGCCGAAATATATTGAATATTAAAAATTTTTATGTTATAATTTTATAAAAAATCAGAAATTGCTCTCAAAAAATCAAATCCCAGACAGAAAGGAATCCGTATTTTATGAAATACACCGAACGCGTTCTCTCCGACCTCCAAAACAAATACCCGTACCAGCCCGAATTTTTGCAGGCTGCGCGCGAAGTGCTCGAATCCATCGCACCGGCAGTGGACCAAAATGAAGCGCTCTATCAAAAGGAAGCGCTTCTCGAACGGCTCGTCGAGCCCGACCGTCAAATTCAGTTCAAGGTGCCGTGGGTAGACGACCATGGCGTCGCCCGTGTGAATATCGGCTACCGTGTCCAGTTCAACAATGCCATCGGTCCATACAAAGGCGGACTGCGTCTGCACCCGTCCGTCAACCTCAGCATTTTGAAATTCCTTGGATTTGAACAGATTTTCAAGAATTCGCTGACCGGACTCCCAATCGGCGGCGCCAAGGGCGGCTCCGACTTCGATCCCAAGGGAAAATCCGACCGCGAGGTCATGGCGTTCTGCCAAAGCTTTATGACGGAGCTTTATAAATACATCGGCGCCGACACCGACGTGCCCGCCGGCGACATCGGAACAGGCGCCCGTGAGATCGGCTATCTGTTCGGACAGTACAAACGCCTGCGCGGACTTTACGAGGGCGTGCTGACCGGAAAGGGACTTTCGTACGGCGGCTCGCTCGTCCGCAAGGAGGCGACCGGCTACGGACTGCTATACATCACGGATGAGCTGATGAAAAGCCACGGCGATACGCTTTCGGGCAAAACGGTTGCGGTTTCCGGTGCCGGCAACGTCGCAATCTATGCGGCGGAAAAGGCCGCGCAGCTCGGCGCAAAGGTCGTCACGATGAGCGATTCCACCGGCTGGATTTACGATAAAAACGGCATCAACCTTGCCCTCGTCAAGGAAATCAAGGAAGTGAAGCGCGCACGCATCTCCGAATACACCGAAAAGCATCCGGAGGCCGTCTATCAGGCGGGCACCGGCGTTTGGAGCGTCCCCTGCGACATCGCGCTTCCCTGCGCGACACAGAACGAGCTGACGGCAGAGGATGCGAAGCTGCTTGTGAAAAACGGCTGCAAGGCTGTCTGCGAGGGCGCGAACATGCCGACCACCATCGAGGCGACACAGTATCTCATGGAAAACGGCGTGCTCTTTGTCCCCGGCAAAGCGGCAAACGCCGGCGGCGTTGCGACCTCGGCGCTTGAAATGTCGCAGAACAGCGAGCGTCTCTCATGGAGCTTTGAAGAGGTCGATGAAAAGCTGAAAGGCATCATGGCAGGCATTTACAGAAGCATTTCCCAAACGGCGGAGAAATACGGCATGGCCGGCAACTATGTCGCGGGCGCCAATATCGCCGGCTTTGAAAAGGTCGCGGATGCGATGCTCGCACACGGCATCTGTTAAAGAAGCCTATGAACGAAAATCTCACAGAGCATACCGCAGCCCTTATGAAAAAGCGTTTCGGACGCGATTCTCTGCTCGCCCTTGCAACGGCAGAAAACAATATTCCGTTTGTCAGAGCCGTGAACGGCTATTATGAGGACGGTTCTTTCTACGTCATCACATATGCGCGTTCCCAGAAAATGAGGCAGATTGAACGTAATCCGTTCGTCGCCCTCTGCGGCGAACGGTTTACGGCGCACGGATGCGTCGAAAACATCGGAGCTTTATGCGATGAGAAAAACGAGGAACTCCGTTCCAAGCTCAAAGAGATCTTTGCTTCTTGGTATGACAGCGGTCACATTCAAGAAAGCGATCCCGACACATGCATCCTCCGGATTCGTCTGACAGACGGCGTGCTTTTTGACGGCGGCACAAGATATGACATCGATTTTTCACAAAGTGAGAACGAAAGCAAATAGAAAAAAGGCATTTCCGCGGAAGCGGAAATGCCTTTTTCCATGGAAAAACAGAGAAAGCACCGTCAGGCAGGACGGCAGCCTCTCTGTTTTCCGAAGGAGTATATATGAAAAGATTGAACGCATTATGAGGCACTCATGCTCTCCCAAAACCGGCAGAAAGCGCCGTCGATGATCTCATGTCCCTTCTCCGTCGGGTGCATGCCGTCGGCGCAGAGGAGCTTATCATAATCGTGCCTTGTTAAAAACGGCGTGCGCAGGTCGATTATAAGGCAGCCCTTTTCCCGCGCGATATTCTCACACAGACCGGAGTAATATTCCTGCCAGCGATAGATCATATCGGCGCTGCCGAGCCAATGCAGGATATTTTCTCTCGAAAGTCCCTTGCGGCATACCCAAGAGAGGAATTTTTCGGAATCGATCGGCGGAGGCAGCACGACGACCGGCATCGAACCGCAGTCGAACACATAATCGACAAGCTCCGAATACAGCTTTGTGAAGCGTTCCGCAGGCATGACCGGATCATGCTCGGAATCCGGCTCCTCGGCCACTTTTTCCCAATCGAAATTGCAGTCGTTGCTTCCGTATTCGAGAAAGACAAATTCCGGATGGTTTTCCTTCGTCACCGTCTCGCGGATCAGCTCGGAACCTCTGTCCACGGTAAAACCGAACCGGGAATTGTTCTGAATATCCAAATGAAACCGCGCCATCGCGTCGGCAAAGCGTCCGCGATGCATCCGGTATCCGCCCGCCTTTTCATCAAAAATAACACCGCGCAGCACGCTGTCGCCGAACACGAACGCGGCAAAGCTCTTGCCCTTTCCGGCAAGGGAATCTTTTATTTTTGAAAAGTCAAAATTCTTCGGCGTCTTGATATATTTGCTGTTTAGTACTTTTTCCATCGCACACCTCCAAATTTCTGCGGGATTTCGATTGCTTCATCTGGTTTCCAAAACTATTATATACGGTATTTTTCATAATGTCAATGGTTTTTGCAAAAAATATCATCTGTTTTTTTCGACACATCTTGCAATTCCGCATAAAAAATGCTATACTATCCATAATCATAGAGCACACGCTGCAAACGGAAAGCGCCTCTGCCTTTTTCGTTTTACCGCGTCTGTGGGTGTCATGCCTCGACGCGATCTATACCCCTTTTCGATTTTACCGTGTTTTCATTTTACTAAACATAAATGCTTCGCATTTATGGGGTGTCATGCCTCGAAGCGATCTATACCCTTTTTCGATTTTACCGTGTTTTCATTTTGCCAAACATAAATGCTTCGCATTTATGGGGTGTTATAGCCTTGGAGCGATCTATACCCCTTTTCGATTTTACCGTGTTTTCATTTTACTAAACATAAATGCTTCGCATTTATGGGGTAATTTTACCTTATCATTGTGAACCGCAAAATAAGTTTTTATAAACCGTATGGCAAATTTTCACAAAAATTTTGTGAATAAAGAGCATGCGAATACGGCCGGCGCACAGCCGGCATGGAGGAATTTATGGACAAAAAACTTTTTCTCGCGTCCGTCGCCGCCGTATCGGAAATCCATATTCCGAGATGGAACGAGCTGCCCGAATTCGAGCTTTATATGGATCAGGTGATCGGACTTGCGGAAAAAAATCTCGGTGCGCTTTACATCGACGGCAAGGGACTGCTGACACCGTCCATGATCAACAACTACGTCAAAAGCGGCGTCCTGCCGCCGCCGAAAAACAAGCGGTACAACCGAACGCATCTCGCGATTCTGATGATCGTCTGTGCGATGAAGCCGGTCATGGAAATTTCCGCCGTCTCCGACATCATAAGTCGCAGCATCGCGGCAAGCAATATCGAAAATGTACTCGATGAATTTGCCAGAATGTATGAATCCGAGCTTTCCTCTTCCATCAAAAAAGCCAAAATAGCGATCGAAGCCTCCCATAACGACGAGCTTCTCAGCTTTATCGCCATTGAAAATACGTTGAAGGCCAGCGCCGCACGCACGGTCGCCATGCATGCCTATAATTCCATCAAAACGGAACCTCAGGCGGAAACGGATAAAAAGAAAGAGCCTGCGGCTCCGAAAAAGGCCGCGGCTCCCGCAAAACCGAAGAAAAAACCGGCAGAGGCTCCCGCCGAGGCGGAAAATCCCGAAAAATCCGGCGAAAAAAGCGAGGAAGCCCCATAAAAAGTCATAGAAAAAGAATCCTCCGAATAAATATTTTGTAAACGAAAATATTGATTCGGAGGATATTTTTATGTTCGTATACTCTATCCGTTCGGCAACGATAAAATTTATATGTGCGATCGTGCTGTCCGTTGCCGTGCTTATCACGCTCGTCGCCTTGATCCCGACCTACGAGGTCGACGCCAAGCAGACATCCAGCATCTCCTATTCCAAAATTTACGAAAACAGCGACCGCCTGAATTTTATCTCGCAGTTCGGCTGGAAAGTCGAGGAAACGCCGATTGAGGAGGTCGAGGTGACCGTTCCGGAATCGTTCGACAAGGTCTATCTCGGATACAACGAGATGCAGAAAGAGCAAGGGCTTAATCTCGCCAAATACCAAGGAAAAACCGTCACACGATATACCTATAAAGTGACGAACTATCCCGATTATGACGGCACCGTTTATATCAGTCTGCTCGTCTATAAGGATAAGGTCGTCGGAGGCGACGTCTGCTCCGCCGACGTAAACGGATTTGTCCACGGCTTCGCCGCGCCGGAGGCGGAAAGCTAATCTCAATCGGGTATATAACGGCGGAACTCCTGTCTGTGCTGCTTCACCCATGCGACAAAGGAGTCGAGTGTCTCGTCTGAAACCATCCGCAGGTCAAACAGCGTCGCAAAAAAGCTGGTGAACGAGCCGCCATGATATTTTTCCATGAACTCATTCGTCACAAATTCGAGATAATCATGCTTTTTAATCAGCGGATAATAATAGCGCATTTTTCCCTTTTTCTCGGAATACAGAAAGCCCTTTTCGTTCAGACGGTTGAGCATTGTGATGAGTGCCGGCACCGCCCAGCCGCGCTCATGCCCTAATTTTTCCATAATAACCGTAGTCGTAATCGGCGACGGATTGGTCCAAATCACTCGCATTACATCATATTCTGTGTCCGGAAGTCTTTTCATATCGGGTGTCCTCTTTCGTCAAAATTACGGAGCGCCGAGCGCGCAGCTATTTATACGTCCGTATATTTGATATTATACAAAAGAATACCCGGCTTGTCAATAGCATTTTTCCGAATTTTGACACAAAAAAGCGCCCGTTTCCACACGGGTGCTTTTTTTACAAATTTTCAGCAAATCATTTCTTCGCGATGACCTCGATCTCGCAGACCCCGCCCTTCGGCAAGCTCTTTACCGCCACACAGGAACGCGCCGGCAGGCTGATAAAATATGCCGCGTATACCTCGTTGAAAGCGGCAAAATCCGCCATATCGGCAAGATAGCAGGTCGTTTTCACCACATGACCGAATCCAAGCCCCGCCGCGGAGAGAATCGCTTTTATGTTCTCACACGCCTGTTTCGCCTGAGCGCCCACATCCGCGCCGGCAAGCGCGCCCGTTTTGGGATCCAGCCCAAGCTGACCGGACAGAAATATATAGTCTTCGCAGTCGATCGCCTGCGAATAAGGTCCGACCGCCGCCGGAGCGTCATTGGAATGGATAATTTTCATAAAAACCTCCTGAAAATCACAATATAAAAAACCAAGCCGCGTCATGATAAAGGAATCACACATACCCGGTCGTTGCCGCCGAAATCCCGCGAAAACCTGCACGCAAGCCCTCTTTCACGGCAGAGTGCGCCGACCGCTTCACGCTGGTCGTATCCGATTTCAAAGACAAGATAACCGCCGCGCTTCCCATGCCGGGGACATACGTCGAGCAGTCTCCTATAAAACCGAAGACCATCCTCCCCGCCGTCAAGCGCGATAACAGGCTCCGCACGCACCTCCGGCGAAAGCGTCGGAATCACGGCGGATGCCACATACGGGGGATTGGAAACGATGATATCAAAAAGCCCGTCTTCCTCCATGAAATCTCCCTCGAAAACATCCGCATGCACCGGCGAAAACCGCTCGGATAGCCCCAGTCTTCGTGCATTTTCCCGTGCCACCGCCAAAGCGCCGTCCGAAATATCGTAACCGACGGCAGAAGCGTCCCGCATACTCACCAAAACCGACAGCGCGATGCAGCCGCTCCCCGTGCAAATATCGGCAATCCTTGCGCCGGCAGGCGCAAGCGTGATGACGCTTTCACAGATGAGTTCGGTATCTGCCTGCGGTATCAGGCAATCCGGCGTCACATAAAACTTTTGTCCGCAAAACCATGTGTCCCTCAAAATATAGGCAAGAGGCTCCTGCCTTTTCCGACGAAGCAAAATCTCGGAAATCCTGTGACAAACGGATTCCGGCAAAAGCATATCCTCCGACAGCTTCAACGGAAGCTCCTGCGGCGCAAGCGCCAAAGCATGCTCCAAAATCTGCCGGGCTTCATAGTCTGCAAAATCCCCGCACACCGGAGAAAGCTCCTCCCGCAGCCGACGGTAAAGGCCTCTTATCGTCATGCGTCGGAGTTTTCCGATGAGGACGTCTCATCCTCTTGCGGAATCTCGGAGGACGCTGAGGAATTCTCCTCCGAAACCTCGGCGGACGCTTCGGATTCCGTCGGCTCCGCCGGCATCTCCGGCGGAAATTCGTCCGGCATCGCGCTTTTCAGGGAGGCGATTGCCACCTCGATCTGACTTTCGTCCGGCTCTCGGGTGGTAATGCGCTGCATCCAAAGCCCCGGCGCGGAAAGAATCCGAATCAACAGATTGTCATGCTTGCCGGCGTACATCAAAAATTCAAAACCGATTCCGACCGTAAGCGGCAGCAGCAAAAGCTTGCATGCGGTTCTCGCAAATATATTCTCAAACGGGATGAAAAAGCCGATGATAATGCCGATAAGCAGCATGACGAACATAAAGCTCGTGCCGCAGCGCGGATGGAAGCGCCTCTGCTTTTTGACGTTCGCTACCGTCAGCTCTTCCCCGCTTTCATAGCAAAAGATGGATTTGTGCTCCGCGCCGTGATATTCAAAGGTGCGGCGGATATCGGGCATGAGAGACACCAGCAGCATATAGCCGATGAAGATGATAATCCTGAGCACGCCCTCGACCGCGCTCTTCCAAATGCCAAGCTCGCCGCCGAGCGCACTGCCGATGAGTTTTCCAAGCCATGTCGGCAAAAAAATGAAAATGGCAACTGCGAGAAGCACGCCGAGGACAATGGCAAACGGCATCAAAACGTCAAGCGCGGATTTTCCGAACTTCTTTTTCAGCCACTTCTCAAATTTTCCCTCTTCCTCCTCGATTCCAAGCATATTCGCGGAATCGTTCATGGTGGAAAAGGACATTTTCATCGATTCGATAAAGGAAACCACGCCGCGGATAAGCGGCCAGCCCAAGGGCTTATGCTTCTGCCTTGCGGACACAAATTTAGAGGTCTTTGTGCGGATGGTGCCGTCCATCGACCTCACGGAAACCGCGAGATTTTCTCCGCTGCGCATCATCACGCCCTCGATCACCGCCTGCCCGCCGACCTTGCCAAGCCTCGGATTCTTTTCCTTGCATGATTGTTTCATTGACAAAAACCTTTCCGGTTTCGATAAGGATACCTCAAACAAAATAAATTTTAAGCTCACATCCGCAAAATCCGCAAAAAAAGCAAGACCTGCGGCATGTTTTCTTTTATTATATCATAAGATTGTTAACAATTAAATACTTTTTAAAATAAAAAACCGTCTGAACGACGGTTTTTTCCATTTCTTTTTATTAGGTGAACAGATAAGAGACAACGACAATAACGACAAACACAATGGCTACAATCGTCGTCATTTTAGATAAAAACTTACCCTTGCCCGCATTCTTGCCGTTCCGACCGAGATACGTGTCGGTTCCGCCTGCAATCGCACCGGAAAGACCGCGTTTTTTCTTATCCTGCAACATGACAACAACAATCAAAAACAGCGATGCCGCAAGCAAAATAGCACCGAGAACAATCTGTAAAACGCTCATTTCAATCTTCCTTTCCGGCGGATATTCCAGTTTCCGCACGCCCGCCGACTCTTCGGTGCGGACCCTCTTGATTCAAGCATAAATTCCATCAATTTATGATAGCTATGGAGAATTATAGCACAAAAAAAAGGAAATTGCAATAGGTTTCGATAATTTTTACACATTTTCTGCCGCCGATTTTTCCGAGATCAAAAGCGCGGCTCCTCTCCAAGACAGAGACAGCAAATCAAAAGCTGCGCCTTCACCGGCGGATATATCCCTTTTCGACGCCTTCCTCCACCATAGCGCAAACGGTATCCCAAAGCGCGGGAATCGCCTCGCGGATCGGTCCGACTCTGCGGTACACCGCGGCGGAATCGACGTTTCCCATCCGCCACGTGTGTCCCTCGTTGAGGTGATTGGCAAGCAAAGGCTGCAAACGGTCGAGCGCCGCCGCAAAGGAGGCATCCGCCGTCCTTCCCTCGTCAAATTCCTCCCAAAGGGCGCGGAGCGCCGCGCCCTCCGGAATCATCGCAAATATTTTGTCCGCAGCGGCCTCTTCCCGCTCCTTTTGACCAGCCGTCGCCGCCGCGTCGAAGGCGAACGTGTCGCCCGCATACACCTCGACAAGGTCATGAATGAGCGTCATTTTCAGAACGCGCTCCATGTTCACCGGCCGCGCCGCATAGCGCGCCAGCGCAAGCGCCATAACCGAAAGATGCCACGAATGCTCCGCATCGTTCTCATAATGTGAGCCGTCATACGTCAGGGAACGGCGCTGAATGCTTTTCATTTTGTCGATCTCGACGATAAAATCAAGCGCTTCCGAAGCACCGTCCGTCATACCGATTTTCTCCGCTGCGCTCATACGCCGGAATAAGCCGCAAAACCGCCGTCCACCGGAACGACGACGCCGTTGACAAAGCCGGACGCCGCGTTGTCACAGAGCCAAAGGAGCGTTCCCGTCAGGTCCTCCGGCGTTCCGAATTTACCCATCGGCGTGTGCGCGATGATTTTTTCCGCACGCGCGGTATAAGAACCGTCGGGATTCAGCAGCAGCGAGGTATTCTGATTGGTGATGAAAAATCCGGGCGCAATCGCGTTGACGCGAATGCCCACCTTCGCGAAGTGAACGGCGAGCCACTGCGTAAAATTGGAGACCGCCGCTTTCGCACCGGAATACGCCGGAATCCTCGTCAGCGGACGGAAGCTGTTCATGCTGGAAACATTGATAATCGTCGAGCCGGGCTTTTTCGCCATATCGATTGCAAAAACCTGCGTCGGAATCAGCGTGCCGAGGAAGTTGAGGTTGAACACAAACTCGATGCCCGCGGGATCGAGATCGAAAAACGTCTTGACACCCTCGACCGCGCCGTCGAGGTCTGCCGGTTCAAGATAATCCTTTGTCGTCGTGCCGCGGGGATTGTTCCCGCCCGCGCCGTTGAGCAGAATGTCGCAGGTTCCGAGCTTCTCCGCAATCTCCTTTTTGGCAGCCTCCATCGAATCGCGTTCGAGCACATTGGCGGCAACGCCGATGGCGTTTCCTCCGTCCTCACGGATTTCCCTTGCAACCTGCTCCGCGGCGTCCAGTCTGAGGTCACAGACCGCGACACCCGCGCCGCATGCGGCCAGCGTCTTGGCAAAGCCGGAGCAAAGCACGCCGCCTCCCCCCGTGACGACCGCGACCTTTCCCTTCAAATCGATTTCAAACGGAAGCTTCATCTTCTTCACCCTTTCCGCATAAAAAGCGGAATATCCTTTCTTTTTATACTTTTATATAAATGATTTTATGATTTTGTATAAGTCTTCGGCATCCCCCGCCACATAGGCGGCGCCCGCTTTTTTGAGGACATCCTCGCCGCGGTACCCCCAAGAAACGCCGATGGGAAGCATTCCGGCGTTTTTCGCCGTCATCATATCGACGTCGGCATCGCCAATGAGCGTCGTCTCCTCCGGCTTCACATCAAAATTCTCAACAATCATAAAAGCCCGCGCCGGATTCGGCTTCACCGGTACCTCCTTGACAGCCCCCCATATCGCATCAAAGGCACCCGGAAAAAGCGCTTCGGTCATCTCGCCGACATGCTCATGCTCCTTATTGGACAGTACAGCAAGCTTTATCCCCAACGCACGAAGCTTCGCCAGCAGCTCAGCAATACCGTCATATGCAGTCGTTTTATCAAAATAATGCTCGGCATAGGCGCTAAAATAGGCTTCGGTCGCCTCATTCATGCGTACCTCATCAAAATCATCCGGCAAACACAGCCGAATAAAGCCTGCGTTATACACCGCATCAAGAACTTCCTTTTCCGTAATCGGCTCATATCCCAAACATGCGCGCATCAAGTTTACAGAAGTATGCCAATCCGGCAGCGTATTGGCCAACGTTCCGTCAAAATCAAAAATTGCCGCTTTTATCATCAGCAATATCTCCTTATATGCGATTTCAGCTCCCTTTCAATATCTTCTCCGAAAACGGCACAATCCCTTTCAGCTAACGAAAACAATGTAAAAGCTTTTATATTTTCTGCTTAGCATCTGTTGGCCGCAATGTTTGAATACGGTACCAAGATTTATGTAGAAAACCATCATACTTTCATCCCATTATGGCAATAGCGCATTTTATATTTTCACCATTTCCATACATAAGGAGAATTTTCGGTTGCCATGCTTTTATATGATGGCTTTTGTAATCCTATACAATTCCTCCGAGTTAGCTGCCACATAGGCAGCGCCCGCTTTTTTGAGGACATCCTCGCTGCGGTACCCCCAAGAAACGCCGATGGGAAGCATTCCGGCGTTTTTCGCCGTCATCATATCGACGTCGGAATCCCCGACAAATGCCACCTCCTCCGGTTTCACGCCGAAATCCCGTGCGATCATAAAGGCACGGGCAGGGTCCGGCTTTACCGGCACGCCTTCCACCGTTCCCCATATCGCGTCGAACGCGCCCGGAAAAAGTGTCTCGGTCATCTCGCCGACATGCTCGTTGTCCTTATTGGACATGACGGCAAGCCGGATGCCGTCCGCCCGAAGTCTTGCCAAAAGGCCGGCAACGCCCTCATACGGCGCCGTTTTGTCGAGATAATATTTGGCGTATGCGGCAAAATAAGCCTCCACGGCCTCGTCCATACGCGCCTCGTCAAAATCGTCCGGCAGGCAAAGCCGGATAAACCGCACCGTCGCGTTGTTCACCGCGTGCAGGACTTCCTTTTCCGTAATCGGCTCATATCCGAAATGCGCGCGCATCAGGTTCAGCGAGGTACACAGGTCCGGCAGCGTATTGGCCAGCGTTCCGTCAAAATCAAAAATTGCCGCTTTTATCATCGTTTCATTTTCCTTATATAATCGGTATTTCCGTATTATTGTACCAAACAACCGCATATTTGTCCATAGAAAATGAAAAAAATATTTGAAAAGTTCTCTTTTGGAGCGCATCCGAACATCGGATTCATTGACTTTATTGCCCGAATATGTTATATTGATAGATAAATTCGGCAGCAGCCGGTACAGGGAGGCAGCAATGGCAGAAGCAAAAACCTATTTCGCGGAATTTCCGGCGCTTTCGGACAGCGCCGCCATCGAGAATAGAATCCATGAAGTGTCAGAAGCGCGCCGGGAGCGCATCCGGACGGCCAAAAGACCGGAAACCCAAGCATCTCTGCTCGCGGCCGGCCTGATTCTCAACGCGGTCATGAAAAAGGAATTTGGGCTGTCGGAGTTCAAAATCGAAATCGGAGAGCACGGAAAGCCGTATCTTGCCGACCACAGGGAGATTCATTTCAACCTTTCCCACAGCGCGGCGGTCGTCGCATGCACCGTCTCCGATGTGGAATGCGGCGTCGATGTCGAAAAAATCGAGGCTTCGCACAACATGATGGGCATCGCCAACCGGTTCTTTTCCCTGCCCGAATATAACGCGATGCTGCTGTCGCAGAATCCGAAAGAGGCATTCTGCCGGCTGTGGACGCTGCGGGAAAGCTATGTCAAAATGCGCGGAATGGGCTTCGATATCGGACTTTCCACGCTCCGCTGCGATTTCCACCGCGGCGTATGCTCGATTTACCAAGACGGAATTTTGCAGACCGACGCATTTTTCCATGAGTTCCGCAACATTTACGGCTATCGCGGCGCAGTATGCACCGCGAAGGAAGCCACACATGAAATCAGCCGGATTGAAATTTGAACGTCAAGCCGCGAAAAGCGCCGGATCCCCGCACGTCTTTCCTTTTACAGAAGCATAAACCAACAGCAAAACGGAAGCTCCTTATTTTGATAAGGCGCTTCCGTTTTTTCGGGAAAAAGAACGTCCGCCGCAAGCGGCGGATGCGTGTTTTTAATCTCTCAGATATTTCTTCTGCAGCATATCCGCCACCTTGGCCAGCAAAGCGACGATAATCATGGAGGCGATGCCGCTGACAAGCATGGACAGTGCGCATCCGATCGACGCGACAATGACCACCTCGCGTTCATATTTCAGCACATATATCTTGAACAGATAACGGATAACAGGCTCCGTCAGCACGTTGACCACCGTGGAAAGCGCCGCGACTGCGGCATATCTCCCGATAAGCCCTCCTGCGGAGATTTCCGTTTTTCTGCGAAACAGAAGTCCCGCAAAAAATCCCGCGGCCATGCCGAGAATCGCTTTTGCAATCAGCGTCGGAAAAGCGGAGGTGAAATATCCCGTAAGTAAATCGGACAGCATAAGGCCGACGCCGCCCACCGCCGCGCCGTAAACGGGTCCCAGCATGATTCCCGCAAGAATGACAAAAGCGTGACCGACATATATTTTTCCCGTACTATCGCCGATCGGGATTTCGAGCCGCAGATAGTCAAAGCAAATCAGCGCAAGCGCGGCAAGCATCGCGGCAATCACAAGTCGGCGCAGATAAAGTTTTCTTTTGTTCACAGTAAGCTCCTCCCGGGCGGCTGTCAGAGCACGCTGCCGCCCGCACTTGATTTTTAGGATGATATGGAGTATACTGCAATATTGGATATAGAAAAATATCCAATATTATATTATTTTATCATACCAGATTTCAAAATCAGGAGAGTCGGTCATGCTCACTTATATCTTGGAAAAAAAGAAAGGCGAGGCGCTTTATCGCTCGCTGTATCAGAAAATAAAGGAGGATATCGTCTCCGGCAGGCTCCGCTCCGGCGAAAAGCTGCCCTCAAAGCGAGCAATGGCGGAGCATCTCGGCGTCAGCTGCATCACGGTCGAAAACGCATACGAACAGCTCATTGCCGAAGGATATCTCCGTCCCGCGCAAAGAAAAGGATATTTTGTCGAGGAAATCCTGCCGTATCCGCATCCGGCGGCAAAGCCGGTGCGGCATCTGCCGGAGGGCTGCGAAAAGCCGTCGGAAAGCTCCGATGTTCCGGTCGAGCTGGACCTTGCGGACACCTCGGCAGACCCCGCCCGCTTCCCTTTCTCCATATGGATCAAGCTTTTGCGGCGGGTAACGCTCGACTGCCAAAAGGCGCTTTTGCGTCCGGTTCCGTACAACGGGATTCCGGAGCTGCGGGAGGTCATCGCGGAGGATATCCGCCGCTCCCGCGGCATCGAAGCCTCGCCGGAACAAATCGTGCTGGGCGCCGGCACGGAATCCCTCTACAATTTATTGCTTCTCTTTTTCGGAAAGGAGAAGCGGTACGCGATCGAGAACCCCGGTTATCCGAAAATCCGAAAAATCTATCGGGCGGCAGGCGCGGATATCCGCGGAATTCCGCTCGACGATTCCGGCGTGAGCTTGGAAGCGCTGAACGAATCGGATGCCGATATCCTGCATATCTCGCCTTCCCATCATTTTCCGACCGGAATCGTCATGCCCGCAAAACGGCGGCATGAGCTTTACGGCTGGGCGATGGAAAAGAAAGAGCGCTATATCATAGAGGACGATTATGATTCCGAATTCGGATATTATGCGAAGCCCATTCCCGCGATACGAAGCATCGACCGCTCGGGGAAAATTCTCTATATGAATACCTTCACCAAAACGCTCGCGCCGTCCCTCCGTATCAGCTATATGGTGCTGCCGGAGGAAATCGCGAAAGCCTTTCGGGAAAAGCTCGGCTTCTTTTCCTGTCCGGTGCCGAGCTTTGAACAATATACCCTCGCTTCTTTTATCGCGGAGGGCTATTTCGACCGACACATCAGCCGCATGCGCAAATATTACAGAGAGGTTCGCAGGCTTTTGACGGACGGACTTGGCGGCGCCGTTTCCTCAGGGAAAATTCAAATACGCGGAAAGGATTCCGGTCTGCATTTTCTCATGACGGTCGATACCACGCGTTCCGACGCGGAGCTATGCCGCCTCTTTCGAGGGCATGGCGTCAAAATCCGGGCGCTTTCGGAATTTATGTTCGAGAAAAAAAGCGATACGCACACGCTTCTTGTCAACGATTCGTCTCTTTCGCCGGAGAGTGCCGCGGGAGCGGCGAAAAAAATTCTCGAATGCCTTTCCGACTGCTGAACATGCCCTTGCACGGAATACCGTCCGCCAAAAGGCGGAACCGCTACGGAAAAGCGTCTTGCACAAAAACAAAATTCCCCGATCAATCGCGTGTTCCATAGGGATTTTTCAGACGACGTAAAAGACTAACAAAATTTTCTTTGTTAGTCTTTATTTTTGTTTTGCAAATCACACACCTTTGCTCGCAAAGCATAGTGTGCTACCCTTTGAACAAGTAGTTGTTAAAACTACATTTATCTTTAATCAGTATAGGTGAAAAGCTCCCAAGGGATATCGACTTGTTTTTTCTCGCTTAAAATTTCATCAATATGTAATAATAATGGAAAATCTTCCTTTTTAAGAGTACCCTTTTTAATATTGATTTTTATTGCCTTTGCAACTCTTACGGCAACCACTAAAGATTCAAGCGTAACGCCTTTTAATTCTGCTTTTGCTTGGTCAATATCAAGGCCTTTTCCAAGCAAAACGCCGACAAGTCTTGTTCTGCCACCGTAAACGGTAACGTATAAATCGCCAACTCCTACGCAAAGGTTATTCAACGAGAGTGCATTTTGGAATTGTAAAAGTTTATACATTTCTTTTGTCGCTTGACCAAAAACAGCCGCTTGAGAGTTAAAATGTAAGGTATTGTCTTTGAAATTCTTTTGGTTTAATCCAATCGTAAGTGCTATACCTAACGCATATCCGTTTTTAAGAGCAACAGCGCTTTCAATTCCTACGACGTCGGTCGTGATACTTATATGGTAATAATCCGTTTGCATTATTTCTTTTAAGTATTGCAATACTTTTATATCATCGCCACAAAAAGTAACTTCGGTTTGGTCGTGCACCACCAATTCATAGCTTGTACAAGGCCCGCCGATTGCATTAAGCGAAAGAGATTTATTGATGGATTTTAGTTTCTCTTTCCAAAAGCTTGGATAAGTGAATAATTTCCCGTCGGGTGTATCTATAAGCCCTTTTGTAACGGTAAGTACTACTGCGGTTTCGGGGATAACGGGCAAAACCTTATCTGCAAACCAATCTACACCAAAGCTGCTAACGCCGCCAATAACGACGTTTGCGCCAACCAACGCCTTTTCTAACTCTTCAATTTGAAAAAATTCTATTCCCTTTGGGAATGGGATATCAAATTTAGGATGTTTATTATTTTGTAAACATTCATCGATTATTTCTCTATCCAAGTGCGTCCCAACGATTCTTACTGTGTGTCCGTTTTCTCTTGCGGGAAATGCAAGTGCCGACCCCATCATACC
Organism: uncultured Eubacteriales bacterium; assembly: GCA_934446365.1. Lineage (GTDB taxonomy): Bacteria > Bacillota > Clostridia > Oscillospirales > CAG-272 > QALR01. The sequence goes on from CAKSDZ010000002.1 coordinate 131,778, forward strand.
CGCGCCAACTATCGTTACAATTGCCATAAATACTCCTTATAATAAAATGAAAAATTTGAAAATTGTGATATAATCATACTATATATTGAACACGAAATCAAGCAGTTTTTTTGTGGCGCAGTTTTTGAAAGATTTTCAAACTTTGCCAAAAGGAGAGTTTATGACTTTATATGAATGACAAAATAAAATTTTAATTTTTTACAGCAACGGCAATTTGCAACGATTAAGAAATTGAGTAAAATCGTGTGAACGAGCGAATCTTCCATTCATCGCGACTTAAAGGTGTTAGAAAGCAAAGGCTTCGTTAAAGGAGAGTTTTTATAAAAGCCGATCCGGCGTTATAAAACCGTAAGCAATACCGCCGACAGAAGCAAAAGGCAAGAGGCGGTGCCAAGCATGCCGACCGCCATGCCGCGCTTTCCGGTGCGTCCAAAGAGCCGGCGCGCCACAAAGGAAACGGCCGCGCAAAGTGCATCCCATATCACCGCAAACGGAGCCAGCAGCACAAGCAAAATCGAAAGCATGAGCTTCTTTCTCCGACTCTCTTTCCGGAGCGGCGCGCCGCTTTTCCGGTATGGTGACGCAGCGCGCACCGGACATTCGACCGAATAGGAATATACCTTGCACCCTTCTATTATTCTATAATCACAGTTTCCCATAGCTACACCTCAAATTTTACCGTTCAATGCTGTTTGCAAGACAATTATACGACCTTTTACGGTAATTGTCAAGTGGTTTTGCGGAGTTTTTTACCTCAAAATATAATTTTTTCAAAAATCCTCTTTACAATTCGGAATTTCCATGATAAAATATTACCGTAAAATATAATTTTGGAGGTTTTCTGTCATGGAATGGCTCGAAAACATCAAAAAGCTCAAAAAAGAAAAAGGACTGACCAATGAATCTCTGTCCGAAAAATCGGGGATATCCGTCGGGACGCTCAATAAGCTTCTCAGCGGCGCAACGACGGACCCCAAGCTCTCCACCCTGCGCCCGCTTGCGGATGCGCTGGAGGTGTCCCTCGACGAGCTGCTCGCTATCCGAAAGGAAAACACACCGGGACTGCCTGCCGCGCTCGCCGCAAAATACGGAGAGCTCGACGACTCCGGGCGGGAAACGGTAGAGTATATCATCAATAAGGAACATGAGCGCGTCATGAAAGACCGCGCGGCGAAGCCCTATTCACTGGAAACGCCGGCCGTCAGACGTTTGAAGCTCTACAACATCGCAGTTTCCGCCGGTACCGGTTCCTATCTCGCGGACGGCGATTACAGCGAAATCTCCGTCTATGCCAACGCTAAAACGGACGCCGCGGATTTCGCGGTGAGGGTATACGGCGACAGCATGTCGCCGCGGTATGAAAGCGGCGATATCCTGCTCGTTTCCAAAACCGACGAAATCGACAGAGGCGAGCTCGGCATCTTCTCGCTCAACGGAGAAAGCTACTTCAAAAAATATGGCGGCGACAGGCTCATTTCCCTCAATCCGGCATACCGCGACATGCTCTTAAACAGCCATGACGAAATCGTCTGCTTCGGCAAGGTAATCGGACGGCTGAAAAAATAAGGGCATCGGAAAATGCAGAAAAGAGCGGCATCCGGACATAAAGAGCAGAAATTGCAATCAATGATCGGTGCTGTATTGCCAAAACCGATGATTCTCCGAGGAATTTCCGGCAGCGGCAAGACCACGGCGGCGGGAGCCTTGCAGAAAAATTCGGCAGAACTACGTGGTCATTTCGCAAAAGGACGTCTCACGTCAGGGGTCAGGAACGGTAGCCGCGCTTCCCTTGCTCACTTTACTTTTGCAATACGGGAAGCAGCATTCCGAGGTGACAATTCCGGAGGACATTTGGGATTCCGAATGCTCGGAAAGCAATAACAACACAGATTATCAGCAAAAACGCAGCCGGGAAAATCCACAAAGCCGATCAAAGGAGAACCCTTCCATGATTCAAAAAATGCCGACCCATTGCGGCGACGACACGACGTCCTCCTGTGTCATCGCCGGCGATTATATTTTTCTTGCCCATCACGGCGGCGGACAAGCTGTAAATGATATCATCCACCAAACACGCGCGACCTTGGAAAGCATGGCACACACATTGTCGACCGCCGGAGCCACGCTTGACGATTTGGTCCAAGTGAATTTTTATATCAAAAACGCTGCCGATTTCCGCCGCGGCAGAGACGTATTTAAGGAGTATTTCAAAAACGGCGCTCCCGCGAGAATGACGGTCGTAACCGAATTTGTGGGTCCAAACTGTCTGTGCCAAATGGACGGTATCGCATATAAACCGGCAGCGAAATAAAGGATAGGCACGATATGGCGCCGTCATGTCGGCGGTTTCAGAAAAATCGAGGCTTCGGCTATTTTCTCGGCAGACAGAGCCCCGCACATTCCGTTTCCTCCCGCACCTCCCGGCGCAGCCAAACCACGGCGGAAAGGTTGAGCACGGTCATGACCGCGACGGAAATATCGGAAAACTTCCAAACCATGCTTTGTGACAGCACCGCGCCGAGAAGCGTCACCGCGCAATAGGCGGCAAGATATACACGCTCCGCTTTTTTGGAAGCCGTGAAGTAGCCAAGGCAGGTTTTTCCGTAATACGCCCAGCAGATGACCGTCGCAAACGCGAACAGCAGAATCGACGCGCTGATCAGATATGCGGCTTTCTTGCCGTAATATTTGGAAAAGGAATAAATCACGAGCAGCATGCCGTTATCCGTGATAAATTCGCCGTCGCTTGCAAGGAGGATGACAAGTCCGGTCAGCGTACACATGACAATCGTATCGAAAAACACCTCAAAAATCCCGAGGAGTCCCTGCTTTGCGGGGATTTTTGTGTCGGAATTGACATGCGCCATCGGCGCGGTCCCGCATCCCGCTTCATGCGTGAAGGAGCCTTTGGCAACACCGTGACGCAGCGCGCCGGAAAGGAGAAATCCGACGACTCCCCCGGAGGCGGCGGAGACGGAAAATGCACCTTGCAGGATGGTACGCATCACCTCGGGAATCCTGCCGGCGTCGAGAATGACGGCGCGAACCGAAATAAACAGATACACCGCGCTCACCACGGGAATCGCCACGGCGGTCACGCGGGAAATCCCCTTGAAGCCTCCGAAAATGACGACGGCACAAATCACGGCGGTGACAATGCCGAAAATGGGCTTTGAAAAATTGAAGGTCGACGATGCCGCGTCCGACGCCGCGTTCATCTGGACGATATTGCCCATCGAAAACGAGGAAAGAAGCCCGAGCATGGCAAAAACCGCAGCAAAAATGCTGCCCGTTTTTCCGCCGATGCCGTTTTTCATATAATACATCGGACCGCCCCGCACACCCTCGCCCTCACCGGAGCGGTAACGCATGGCAAGCACAATTTCGGCGTATTTGAGTATCATGGAAAGCAGTGCGGATATCCACATCCAAAAAAGCGCGCCCGGACCGCCCATCACGATTGCGACGGCAACGCCGACGATATTCCCGACACCGAGCGTTCCCGCAAGGGAGACGGACAGGGCGACAAGCGGCGAGGTTTTGCCGGCGCCCTCACGGGAAAACATCAGCTTTATGCTTTTCCAAGGATGCAAAAGGTAGAATCCGCCGAGATATACCGTAAAATAAAGTCCGCAGCCGACGAGAATCAGCGGCAGAAGGATGCCGACGCCGGCATCACAAAGCTTGCCAAGAAAGGTCAATACACGCACCTCTTTCCGGATTTTTTCTCCATATGTATATGCAAGCGGCGGGAAAATCTTTCCGTTCCCTTTCTCTTTTCCGTGATATTCGACAAAATTAGCACTCACATTCCGCCAAATATGAATTTAATGTTAAAAATAAAAATTTTTTCAAAAAACCCTTGATTTTTTTGTGCAGGCGTATTAGAATAGGCGTAGCAATTAGCACTCGACCAAATCGAGTGCCAACAAATCGCTGAACAATATATCATATAAAAATCAAAACGGAGGATTCACATCATGAAACTGAAACCCTTGGCAGACCGCGTTGTGGTAAAGATGGTCGAAGCGGAAGAGACCACCAAAAGCGGTATCATTCTCACCGCTTCCGCAAAAGAAAAGCCGCAGGTCGCGGAAGTGATTGCGGTAGGTCCCGGCGCGGAAAAGGACGGCAAGACCGTTCCGATGTCCGTAAAGGTCGGAGACCGCGTCATCACCAGCAAATATTCCGGCACGGAAATCAAAATCGACGGTACGGAATATATCATCGTCTCGCAAAACGACATTCTTGCAGTTGTTGAATAAGGATTTATAAGGAGGATTTTCATCATGGCAAAGGATATCATATACGGCGTGGAAGCCAGAAACGCCCTTCTCCGCGGAGTGGATAAGCTCGCGGATACGGTAAAAATCACAATGGGACCGAAAGGCAGAAACGTCGTTCTCGACAAAAAATACGGCGCTCCGCTGATTACAAACGACGGCGTCACCATCGCCAAGGAAATCGAGCTTGAGGACGCGGCGGAAAATATGGGCGCGCAGCTCGTCAAGGAAGTCGCCACCAAGACAAACGATGCGGCGGGCGACGGTACCACGACCGCAACGCTTCTCGCGCAGGCTTTCATTCATGAGGGCATGAAAAACGTCGCCGCAGGCGCCAATCCGATGGTGCTCAGAAAAGGCATCTCCAAGGCGGTTGACAAAGCGGTGGAAAGCCTTGTCAAGAATTCCAAGAAAGTCAACGGCTCCGACGACATCGCAAGAGTCGGCACCATTTCCGCCGGCGACGAGGTGATCGGCAAGCTGATCGCGGACGCAATGGAAAAGGTCACGGCAGACGGCGTTATCACGGTCGAGGAATCCAAATCGGCGGAAACCTACTGCGAGGTCGTCGAGGGCATGCAGTTCGACCGCGGTTATATCTCCCCTTATATGGCAACCGATACGGATAAAATGGAGGCTGTCATCGACGACGCGCTCATCCTCATCACGGACAAGAAAATTTCCAACATTCAGGATCTTCTCCCCCTGCTCGAACAGATCGTCAAGACCGGTCAGAAGCTCGTGATTGTCGCCGAGGATATCGAGGGCGAAGCGCTCACGACGCTCATTCTCAATAAGCTGCGCGGCACTTTCACCTGCGTCGGCGTAAAGGCGCCTGGCTTCGGCGACAGACGCAAGGAGATGCTCCGCGATATCGCAATCCTTACCGGAGGTGAGGTCATCACAAGCGAACTCGGACTGGAGCTGAAAGACGCCACAATGGAACAGCTCGGACACGCCCGTCAGGTCAAGGTCAACAAGGACAACACCATCATTGTGGACGGCGCAGGCGATTCCGAAGCCATCAAAGCGCGCGTCGCTCAGATTCGCGCCGCAATCGAGACCACAACGTCCGAATTTGACAAAGAGAAACTTCAAGAGCGTCTCGCGAAGCTCGCCGGCGGCGTAGCCGTCATCAAGGTAGGCGCGGCAACCGAAATCGAAATGAAAGAAAAGAAGCTCCGCATCGAAGATGCGCTCAACGCGACCAGAGCCGCTGTTGAAGAAGGCATTGTATGCGGCGGCGGCGTGGCATTCCTCAGCGTCATCAAGGATGTAAAGACGATTCTTTCCTCGGTTGACGGTGATGAAAAGACCGGTGTGAAAATCGTCCTCAAAGCTTTGGAGGAGCCGGTTCGTCAGATCGCAGCCAATGCCGGCTTTGAAGGCGCTGTCGTTATCGACAAGATTCTCACGAGAAATAAATTCGGCTTCGGCTTTGATGCCTATAACGAGAAATTCGTCGATATGTTCGAGGCCGGTATCATTGACCCGACCAAGGTATCGAGATGCGCACTCCAAAATGCGGCATCCGTCGCGGCAACGGTTCTCACCACGGAAGCGCTTGTTGTCGATATCAAGGAACCCGAACCGGCAGCTCCGGCCGGCGGCGCTCCCGGCATGGGCGGAATGTATTGATAAGCCTGAAATCAAAAATCGCACCGGAAACTCCGGTGCGGTTTTCTTTTTTCTCCTTTGAAAAGGAGAAGATACGTGCTTTTCTCACTGAGGAGAAAAGCACCAAAAGACTCACCGAGACGCTGTCTCGGACTCTCAATCTTCTGCTGGGAAGCGCATACCTACGGCTCCCAACAGTTGTTTGCTCTCGCTTCGCTCGGCAAGCCAACATTCGCCGTGCGGGAAGTTTGTGCGACTGGGAAGCTCGCGTCCGCAGGCGCAAGGCTTTCGGAGCGCACTCGCTGCCCGTTCGGCGTGTTCCGCCGTGGCTTGCGTACCTCTGTGGTACGCAAACACGTGCCGGGAGCCGACGGGATATACTCTCGGATTGCACCAACGGTCAAGCCGAAGGCTTGCAGTTCTTTTGATGCTTTTCTTTCTGTAAAGAAAAGCATGCGTTCTCTCCTTTGCAAAGGAGAAGATATGTGCTTTTCTCACTGAGGAGAAAAGCACCAAAAGACTCACCGAGACGCTGTCTCGGACTCTCATTCTTCTGCTGGGAAGCGCATACCCACGGCTCGAAAGGTGTTGCAGTGCTCGCACAGGCCACCACTCCCCGTGCGGCAAGCAACTGCGACTGGGAAGTTTGCGCCCGCAGGCGCAAGGCTTTCGGAGCGCACTCGCTGCCCGTTCGGCGTGTTCCGCCGTGGCTTGCGTACCCTCTGTGGTACGCAAACTGGGAGCCGACGGGATATACTCTCGGATTGCACCAACGGTCAAGCCGGAGGCTTGCGGCTTCTTTTCGTCCTTTTCTTGTCCGCACAAGAAAAGAACATGTTTCTCTCCTTTGAAAAAGGAGAAAGAAAAACAGCAGGAACACACTTGCAGTGCTCCTGCCGTTTTATTTTTACAATCGTATCAATCACTGATAAAGGGAAGCAGCGCAACGTGACGCGCTCTTTTGATCGCTTCCGTCAGCTCTCTCTGATGCTTCGCGCAAGTGCCTGTCACTCTGCGGGGCAGAATCTTCGAGCGCTCCGAAATGAACTTGCGCAGTCTTGCGACATCCTTATAATCGATCTTCTCGACCTTTTCCGCGCAGAATACGCAGACTTTCTTTCTTCTGCGATTTCCGCCGTTCGGGCGAGCCGGTCTCTGTTCTCTATCCATTGTGATGAAACCTCCTATTCCGTAATATTGTGAATCCAATTCCGCTTAAAACGGCAGATCATCGTCCCCCGCGATCTCCTCAAACTTCGGAGTCTCGGCGCCTCCCGCCGTAAATACGGGAGCCTGATAATCATCGCTTCGTGCGGAATCGTTCTTACGCTCCACGAAGCTGGCCTCATCGGCCACCACCTCGGTAGCATAACGCTTGGAACCGTCGTTCGCAGTCCAGCTTCTTGTTTGAAGGGAGCCGCAGATACAGATTGCACTGCCCTTTCTGAAATATTTCGCAATGAATTCAGCTGTGCTTCTCCATGCGACAATATTGATGAAATCGCTTTGCGGCTGTTCTCCGGATTTCGTATATCGGCGGCTTACTCCTATCGAAAAGGAACAAACGCTGACGCCGCTCGGCGTCTGTTTGAGTTCCGGATCCGCGGTCATATGACCGATCAGAATCACCTTGTTAAGACTTGCCATTCCAATACCTCCCCACAAATCAAGCTCGGATTGTCATCGAGCGCATAACACCCTCTGTGATGTTGAAGATACGTTCAAGCTCCGCGACAAAGCTCGGTTCCGCTTTATAATTGACAAGGACATAATAGCCCTCTGTCAAATCATTGATCGGATACGCAAGCTTGCGTTTGCCCCACTCATTGAAAGCTTCAATGGTGCCGTTCTCCTCGATCAGGCTCTTAAACTTATTCACAAGAGCGGCTGTGGCCTCTTCCGTGCCCGTGGAATCCACGATATACATCGTTTCATAGGATACGAGATTCTTTTCCATCTGATTTGCACCTCCTTTTGGACATAAGGCCGCGGACAGCAAAAATTTATCCGCAGCAAGGAGAAAAAACTCAAATAAGTTCTTTTCCATCTTTGGTATTATAACATTCCTGTGATTATTTGTCAATCGATTTCGGGGTAAAATTGTGGTTTTTTTCACCGGAAATCGGTAAAAATACGACAGCATCCGTCATTTTAAAAGGAATCCAATGTTTTTTCTATTGATTTTAAAGGATATAACTGATATAATAATATTGATAAAATGAAAAATGTCTCCGCCATTTCAGAAGTGGACGGACGTGCGGACAAGATCGGAGGCTGCCGTGAAAAAAAGAAAAAAATGGTTTCGCACCCTTGTGCGGCAGCGTTTTTTCATCATATTACTGTTGGTTTTGCAGCTGTCGGCTATCATATTCTTTTTGGCTAACCGAAGCCATGCTTCCGTCGTGATCAAGCACATGCTTCAGGTTCTCAGCTTTTTTGTCGCACTTCATATCATCGCCAAGCGGGATAAAGGTGCCTATAAGCTGACATGGGTCTTTACCATTTTGATTTTTCCGCTGTTCGGCGGCTGTCTCTATCTGCTGTTCCGCTATCAGACCCGCTCCAAAAAGCTGCGGATGACCATGCAGAATATCGCGGACACCACAAGACCCGCAGCACTTCTGCCCGGCGACAAGTACCGTCTCGCAACAAAGCCGCACTGCCCTCTTCGTGCCGGACACGGCGACTTGCCGGACGATGTCTGTATAAAAGCCTCGGAGGAAGAGCTGCAAACGTCATACTCGGCGCCCGAAACGTTTCCGTGCGAGGCTTGCTGCATGAGAGATAAATTCGACCGCGTAACGGAAAAGGTTCCCTCTCATGCCAGACAAATCGAATATTTGGACAAATTCGCTGGCTTTCCCGTATATGAAAACACACGGACAAAATATCTTTCCCCGGGAGAAGCGTTCCATGCGGCGCTCCTGCCCGAGCTGGAAAAAGCACGGTCTTATATCTTTCTTGAATTTTTCATCATCGAGGAAGGCATCATGTGGGACAGCGTTCTTGAAATTCTGAAACGCAAGGTCGCCGAGGGTGTCGATGTCCGTGTCATTTACGACGACATCGGATGCTTCCTGCGTCTTCCCAAGGATTATCCGAAAAAGCTCAAAGAAGCCGGCATCCGCTGCGTCGTTTTCAACAAATTCAAGCCCTTGCTTACGGCAACGCAGAATTGCAGGGACCACAGAAAGATCATCTCCATCGACGGAAAAGTCGCATTCACAGGCGGCATCAATCTTTCGGATGAATACATCAACGCAACGCATCCTTTCGGTCATTGGAAGGATTCGGGAATCCTTGTCGAAGGCGAGGCCGCATGGAGTCTGACGCTTATTTTCCTGCAAATGTGGATTTTAAGCGGCAACAAAGAGGATGACATCAAAAAATATTATCCGTGGAAAAACGAACCGTGTCCGATTGTCAAAACCGACAGCTGGGTTCAGCCGTATGCGGACGCGCCGTATGACGCGGAAAACGTCAGCGAGCATGTCTATATCCAAATCATCAATACGGCGAAAAAATATCTTTATATCAACACGCCGTATCTCATCGTAGACGACAGCATGATATCGGCGCTTTCGCTCGCCGCCAAAAGCGGAGTTGACGTTCGGATTGTAACGCCGTTCCGCTGGGACAAGCGTGTCGTGCATTTCACAACGCGCTCCTATTACCGTGAGCTGATTCGGGCGGGCGTGAAAATTTACGAATATTCCGAGGGCTTCATCCATTCCAAAACCTTTGTCTCGGATGATACCGTCGCGACCGTCGGAACGGCAAATCTCGATTTCCGCAGTCTCTATCTGCAATTTGAATGCGGCGTATGGATGTATAAAAGCGAGGCGGTGACGGAGCTTCGCGACGATTTTCTGAAAACGCTCGAAAGCTGTCATGAAATCAAGGAGGAAGAATGCCGCGGAAATGTCGTAACACGCTTTCTTCAAGATTTTCTCCGTTTGTTCGCACCCCTCATGTAAAACCTGTGCCGAATGCACAGGTTTTTATTTTTCAAGACAATGCCGCACCATCCCAAAAGGATTTTTCCATGTGAAAAGACAGCCTTACGGCTGTCTTTTCGTATTATCTTCCAAATACGACACCGTCCGACACGGCTTCCCTCCCCGAAAATAGACGCGCGGCACACGGCGTGCAATCCCGCAGACAAGCTCATAATTGAAAGAATATGCCATATCGGCGATCTCCTCTACGGAAATGAACGCTTCCCCGTCGCGGCCGACGAGCGTGACGCTGTCCTCGATTGCCGCTTCCGGCACGGCGCTGATATCCACCATCATCTGATCCATGCAAATCCTGCCGAGAATCGGACAGCGCCTCCCGTGAATCAGCACCTCCCCGCGTCCCGACAGGGCGCGCGGATACCCGTCCGCATATCCGACGGGTATCGTGGCCACACGAACCGTATGATCGGTCACATAGGTAAAGCCGTAGCTCACCCCGTGATGCGGTTCCAGCGTTTTGATATGGGAAATATGCGTGATAAGCTCCATCGCGGGCCTGAGGACAAACCGCTTTCCAAGCTCGGCGCGTACCTCGTCCGACGGATACAAGCCGTAAAGGATAATGCCCGCGCGGACCATGTCGTAATACCGGTCAAACTCCAAAATCCCTGCGCTGTTGTTGATGTGCTTCATCGGGATTTTTACGCCGCGCGCTTCCAGCATGGAGACAAACCGGTCAAATGCCGCGCGCTGCTCCATGGACGGTGCCTTATCCGAGCCGTCGGCGGCGGCAAAATGGCTGAAAATTCCCTCGACCGCGATGCCGGGCAGCGCAGCCGCCGCGGCAGCCTCATCCGCGCTTTCCTCGCTTACATTCCAGCCGATACGCGACATGCCGGTATCGACGGCAAAATGCACCCGGGCAGTCTTTCCCTCCGACACGGCAAGCGCGGAAAGCTTCCGAATCCGGTCGGGCTGAAATACGGTCAGCGTGATATCATAATCCAGCGCCTGTCGGTAAAGGCTCGGCGACGTATAGCCGAGAATCAGAATCGGCTTTTTTATTCCGTGACGGCGAAGCTCAACCGCCTCTCCCATCTCGGCAACGGCAAAAAAGTCCGCCATATCCTCAAATTCTTCGGCGAGAACGGCGGCGCCATGCCCATAGGCATCCGCCTTGACGACCAGCGCAAGCTTCGTTTGCGCCGGGATTTTCTCTTTGACAAGCTTTATATTGTGCTCGATCGCGTCAAGATCGATTTTCGCATACACTCTCCGATATTCCATATCCCGCCTCATGAAACGATATCCGCGAGCGGCACCGTTTCGATGCCGGCCGCGGCAAAGGCGGCGCGCAGATTTTTTACAAAGGCAAGCGCGTGGACGCCGTCTCCGTGTACGCAGACGGAATCCGCCGCAATCTCGATGTCCGTTCCGTCTATGGCGCGGACTTTTTTCTCGTTTATCATGCGGACGACGCGCCGGACCGCTTCCCTCTCGTCCGTAATCACGGCGCCCGGCTTTGTCCTTGCGACAAGCGAGCCGTCAGGTTCATAAGCGCGGTCGGCAAAGACCTCGCTTGCTGCGCGCAGTCCTTTCCGCTTTGCCGCCTCGATCATTGCGGAGCCGGAAAGCGCCAGCAGAATCAGCGACGCATCGACCTCGGCGATTCCCTCGCAGACCGCCTCGGCAAGTCTCATATCCTTCCCCGCCATATTATAGAGCGCGCCGTGCGGCTTGACATGGGAAAGCTTCGCTCCCTGCGCTTTGGCAAACGCCGCAAGCGCTCCGATTTGATACTGTACATAAGCTTTTGCCTCCTCGGGCGAAACATTCATATTCCGCCTGCCGAAGCCGAGAAGATCGGGAAAACCGGGATGCGCGCCGAGCGCCGCGCCCGCCTGCGTTGCCAGCTTCACGGTTTTCCTCATCGTCACGGGATCGGACGCATGGAAGCCGCAGGCGATATTGGCGGAGGTGATAAGCGGAAGGATTTCCTCGTCCATCCCGAGCGTATAAACGCCGAAGCTCTCTCCGAGATCGCAGTTGAGATCGATTTTTGGCATAAAGCACCTCGCAAATTCTCTTGATAAAATCAGTTTTTCAGCATGCTGTTTCTCACATCCGTGATGAACATATGTCCCGGTGCATGGGTAATGGCAAAGGAGGGCTTCGCCGCCATGACCGCCGCCTGCGGCGTCACGCCGCACGGCCAAAATACCGGGATTTCCCCCGCTTTCACCGTGACGGCATCGCCGAAATCCGGTTTTGCAAGATCGGTGATTCCGATTGCCGCCGGATCTCCCATATGCACGGGCGCGCCGTGTACGCGCGGCATTCCCGCCGTGATGACCGCCGCACGGACGGCGTCCGCGGGCGTCATCGGCCGCATACTGACCACCATGTTTCCGTGAAAAATCCCCGCCGGCTCGCACGGAATATCCGTCAGATACATCGGGACGTTGACGTTCTCCTCGATATGCCGCACCGGAATCTCCGCCTCCATGAGCGCCGCCTCAAAGGAAAAGCTGCACCCGATGAGAAAGCTCACAAAATCGTTCCGCCAAAAATCCGAAACGTCCGTGTATTCCCCGCAAAGGATGCCGTTTTCGTAGATTCGATACTTCGGGAAATCCCGCGCGATATCCGCATCCTTCGCAGTCATGCGAAGCGAACGGCTCCCCGTGTCCGTGACCTCAAGCACAGGACAGGAACGCGGATTGCGCTGTGTGAACAGCAGAAAATCATAGGCATATTCGCGCGGCAGCACGCAAAGATTCGCCTGCGCGAAGCCCTCGCACATGCCGGAGGTCTGCCCTGTGATGGTTCCCTCCCGAATGAGCCTTCGCACCTGCGCGGGACTTTGATCGGCGTACGGATTTTTCGTCATACTGTTTTCTCCTTTCCTCGCTCACCGGAATCGGATGCCGGCGAGCCTTTTCTGTTCCTCACGCGCGGCCCTCTGTGCCGCATCAAGCGTGCATCGGACAAACCGGACGCGGTCGCCCGGCTTCGCCTGCGCGAGAAGCGGAATATCGGCGGTGATAACCGTCGCAAGCTTCGCATATCCGCCGACCGTCTGCCGGTCGGCAAGCAGAACAATCGGCTTCCCGTTCGGCGGAATCTGAACGCTTCCCATCGCGATGCCGCCCGAAACGATGTCCACGCCGTTTTTGGAAGCAAGCGGCTTGCCGTCAAGCCGCATTCCCATGCGGTCGGACGCCGGCGTCACGGCATATTCCTCCGAAAAGAAAGTGGAAAGCGTCTGCTCCGGGAAGCGGTCGTCCTCGGGACCTGGAACCGCACGCACGGAAAGCATTCCATTTTCAAAATACGGCGCATACGGGAGACGGCGGCGCGCGGTTTCCTCCTCGGAAAGAGGAGAAGCCGGAAAAACCGGCAGAATATCGCCGGCCATAAGCTTTCGTCCCTCAAAGCCGCCGACATGCGCTTTGAGATTCGTGCTGCGGCTGCCCATCACGAGCGGCACGTCGATACCGCCGCGCACCGCCATATATGCCCGACAGCCGGAGACCGCGAAGCCCATCGCAATTTCATCACCCGGGAAAACGGCAATCGCCTGCATCATCGGCACCGCAGCGCCATTGATTTTCGGGGAAAAATCCCCGCCCGCAAAGGCGACCACCGTGCGGTCGAGCACGCGCGCGCCAATTCCCATGAGCGTCATTTCGAGTACGGCGTCGTTTTTATCGTTCCCGACAAGCAGATTTGCTATCACAGCAGCGCGCGTGTCCATCGCGCCGGACGGAGAAAAGCCGTCCTTCATGTAGCCGTGCCGGCCGAGGTCCTGCACCGTTGTGAGCGGCCCCGGGGATAGAATCTGTATACTCATATCGACTCCTCCGCGACCTGATGGATATAGGTCCCCGCCGCCACAGCCGCCGCGAGCGCATCATAGCGTGCTCTGTCAATCGGCACAAACCGGATAGAATCGCCGGCGGCATACAAAACCGGCGGCGTGCGGGTGGGATCATACGGCAAAATCGGCGTCCTGCCGATGAGCCGCCAGCCGCCGGGCGATTCCATCGGATAAATTCCGGTCTGAGAACCGCCGATTCCGACCGAGCCCCGCGGAATCCGCTCTCTCGGACTGTCGAGCCGCGGCGCCGAAATCGATTCGTCAAGCCCGCCGAGATACGGGAAGCCGGGCAGAAAACCGAGCATATAAATCCGGTAGTCACGCGAGCTGTGCCGTCTTATGACCTCCTCTGCGGAAAGTCCGGCAAGAGAGGCCACATCCGCAAGGTCGGGGCCGAACTCCCCGCCGTAGCAGACGGGAATCCGGTGGATTCTCCGTATAGACGTCGCCGCCCCTTCCCCGCGGACTATCGCTTTTTCAATCCTGCGGCATAATTTCGGGTAAGAAATCGCCGCGGAATCGTAACAGACCGTGAGCGAGCAAAACGCCGGAACAAGCTCCGTGATTCCCGTCACATGCTCCGCGCAAAGTGCATCGGCGAGCGCACGGACGCGCTCGCCCGTGCGCTCCGATATCACATCCCCGAACGTCACGGCAAGCGCGGCGTCGCCGCAGGGCAGAATCCGATAGTCTTTCATCACCTATGTTCCTTTTCGTCAAAATAACCCTTTTCAATGGTCTTTTCAAACCACTTCGCACAGGTCTTTTCCAGCTTCATGGAATACTTCACACATTCCCGCATCGAGGTGACAATCGAGCAGTTCAACGTCTCTCCGATGCCGTCGATCGCCGGAATCGTCCAGCCGTACATATCGATCATGCCGCAGTCGGCGGCCTTTTCCATCGCCTGCGCCTGCAAGGATGCGTCGTGGAAAATATCGATATCGCCGCCGAGATAAGCGAGCATGGCGGAAAGTCCGTAGCATCCCCAGTCGGACGTCGTGGCGGTGATGATGTTGTCCGCCTTGGTGCGAACGGCAAGCCCGCCGCCGCATTCGCACGCACATTCTCCCTCCGCTGCATACGGAATGTAACGGCGCAGCTGCTCCGAAATGGTTCCCATGCCCATTTCGTTTCCGAGGTCTCCGATGGAAATATTCAGCACGCCCGCCGTGACGAGCTTTTCAAACAAAACATCCATTTTCGCTTCCAGCGGCGTGATGTCGAGCCCCACCGCATTGTGGTATGCGCCCTTTTCATTGGCGCCCGGCGCCTCAACCGTAATCACCGCCTTCGGCATACACGATTTCATGAGCTTTGCCGACTCTCCAGCGGCCCTCAGGCGGTCCTTGGTAAAGGCATGATAAGCGAGAGAGGCCGGCATATCCCCCATTTTCTCGACGGAATCGAAATAGTGCAGCCCAATAAGCCTCGCCAGTCCCTCGACGGCGGGAATATTCTCCTCCTGACAGATGATGACGGGTCTTACCGCAAACGCCTTGACAAGAGCGCGCGCAAGCAGCATCGACCCGATGATGCCGTCGGTTTCCGCCGAACCGAACGGACGGAGCACAAAGCCCGTGATGATATATACATAATCCCCCGCTTGAAGCGCCGCTTTCAGCTTTTTCGCGGCATTGGCCGTGAGCGGCTCCCCCGTATAGCGGCGGGACGCCTCATACAAAATCTTGCAGACGCCGTAGCCTCTCGGGTCGAGATTCATGAGGTCGTCAAGGCTCTGCCCGAGATTTCTGATTGTAAGTTCTTTTTGTGTCATGTTTTTTCTCCCTGCCGCACCCGCGGCCAATCCTTTTTTATTCCATACGGAGTTTTGCCGAGGGTCACAGAGCGGTCGCCGTCAAGAAGTCCTCGACCAGTGCGTCCTGAAGCGTTTTGAGAAGCGCCGGCGCCTTGCCGCCGACCGGCTTTCCGTCAATCGTCTCGGCCGCAAGGCAGAACGAGCCGGAGCTTGAAACGATAACCTCGTCCGCCGCCATCATTTCGGCTACGGTAAACGGCGTTTCCTCGACCGGAATTCCGAACCGATTGCACATTTTGATAAGATGCGCGCGGGCAATACCCGGCAGGATATATTCATCCGTCGGCGCAGTCCTGAATACGCCGTCTTTCAGAATCGAAACATTGCTGTGCGCGCATTCCGTCACGCGCTCGCCGCGATGAAGCACCGCCTCGTCACAGCCGGCTTTATCCGTCTCCTTGGCATACAAAACGCTCGGAATCAGGTTGAGCGTTTTGACGTTGCAATAGAGAAAGCGTTTGTCTTCCAGCGTAATCAGCTTGATTTTCTGATAGGTGTCCTTGACCGCAAGCGGTTTCAGCATAATCCAAATATTCGCCGGCGTGCCGTCGTCATAGACATGATTGCGGATGCCGGTGCCGCGCGTCGCCTGTATGTAAACGAACTGCGAGCCGTCGTCCACCTTTTTCACCATTTCACGAAGGATGTCCTTCATTTCGTCCTTGGTATGAGGAATGTTGATATCGAGCAGTCGCGCGCTGTTATAAAAACGGTCGATGTGCTCATCCAGCGCATAGATGATGTGGTTTCTGCTGTAAGTGGCGTCATAAATGCCGTCCCCGAAATAGCAGACGCGGTCGAGCATCGGGATGCTCATCTTTTCCAGCTCGTCATAAGCTCCGTTGTAGTATCCGAGATTTTTCATAGGCTCCTCCCAAAATATATGCTGAAAATAAAAACTCGGACAAAGGGGCGCGGGAAATCCTCCCCGCGGAACGCCATTGTCCGAGGTATCGAAATCGTAGCCTGATTCGATTTTTCATAAAACTATAAAATAGTATATAACCGATTCTCAAAAATGTCAAGCTTGTAAGAAAAATTTCCGTGAAGCTCGGTATTATTTTTTCCGCTCCGCTTCCCTCACGGCCGCTTTCATTTCCGATACGAAGGCGCGGATATGCGGCGCCGCCTCCGTGCCGTACCGTTCGATGAGCTTCATAATGGCGGAGCCGACGATAACGCCGTCCGCATGTTCCGCCATCTCGCGCGCCTGCGCCGGATTCGAGATGCCGAATCCCACCGCCGCCGGGATTTTCTTTGCGGCATGCACAAGCCCCGTCATTTCGGAAATATCCGTCGTGATATGCTCGCGCGTGCCCGTCACACCGAGTGAGGAAACGCAGTATACAAAGCCCTCCGCGTCACGCGAAATCATGGAGATTCTCTCATGCGAGGTCGGCGCGATAAGCGAGATGAAATCAAGGCCATAGCGGCGGAATACCGGAGCAAACTCCTCTTTTTCCTCATAGGGAACGTCCGGCAGAATCACGCCGTCCATGCCGATTTCCGCCGCCGCACGGGCGAAACGCTCCGTGCCGTAGGAAAACACGACGTTCGCATAGGTCATAAAGAGAAGCGGGATTTTCACGGTCTTCCGAATCTCGCGCACCGCCTCGAATACCTTGTCCGTCGTCGTGCCCGCCGCAAGCGAACGCATATTGGCGGACTCGATGACCGGCCCCTCCGCCGTCGGATCGGAAAACGGAATGCCGATTTCGATGATGTCCGCCCCTGCCTCGGCTGCTTCTTTTACAAAGGATACCGTCGATGCGATATCCGGATCGCCGCAGGTGATAAAGGCGATGAACGCCTTGCCCCCCTCAAAGGCTTCCGCAATTTTACTCATGGATATCCTCCCCTCTGTACCGCGCGATTGCCGCACAGTCCTTATCGCCGCGTCCCGAAAGATTGACGATGATGATTTTATCTCTGCTCATCTCCGGCGCCAGCTTCATCGCATAGGCGACGGCATGCGCGCTTTCGATTGCCGGAATGATGCCCTCCGTCCGGCTGAGATACTCAAATGCGTTCACCGCCTCGTCGTCCGTGACCGCGACATATTCCGCACGGCCGGTATCGTGCAGATTCGCGTGTTCCGGTCCCACGCCCGGATAGTCCAGACCCGCCGAGATTGAATATACCGGTGCGATCTGCCCGTATTCGTCCTGACAGAAATACGACTTCATGCCGTGGAAGATGCCGAGCCGTCCCGTTGCAATCGTCGCCGCCGTCTCCGCGGTGTCGATGCCCCGCCCGGCCGCCTCACAGCCGATGAGACGCACCTCCTTGTCTCCGATGAAATTGTAAAACGCGCCTATCGCGTTGGAGCCGCCGCCGACACAGGCGATTACGGCGTCGGGAAGCCGCCCTTCCTTTTCGAGGCACTGCACCCGCATCTCCTTTGAAATCACCGCCTGAAAATCGCGCACAATCGTCGGGAACGGGTGCGGTCCCATCACGGAGCCGAGCACATAGTGCGTGTCGGAAATGCGGTTCGTCCATTCGCGCATCGTTTCGTTGACCGCGTCTTTGAGCGTCGCCGTTCCGGACGTGACCGCATGCACCTTCGCGCCCAGCAGGCGCATCTTATAGACGTTGAGCGCCTGTCTTTCGGTGTCCGTTTTCCCCATGAAAATCTCACATTCCATGCCCATCAGCGCCGCCGCGGTCGCCGTCGCGACGCCGTGCTGTCCGGCGCCGGTCTCCGCAATCACGCGTGTTTTTCCCATTTTTTTCGCAAGGAGCACCTGCCCCAGCACATTGTTGATTTTGTGCGCGCCGGTGTGGTTGAGGTCCTCTCTTTTGAGATAAATCTTCGCGCCGCCGAGGTTTTTCGTCATTTTCTCCGCATAATAAAGCAAAGAGGGACGCCCCGCATATTCCTTTAAAAGCGAATCCAGCTCCGCACAGAACGCCGGATCGTTTTGATAGCGGTTATATGCCTCCTCCAGCTCCAATACGGCGTTCATCAGAGTTTCCGGTATATACTGTCCGCCGTGTATGCCAAATCTTCCCCTTGACATTGTGTCACCCAATTCCTTTCCGCCGGACCTACGTTCCGGCACGTCTTGCGGCCTCCACCGCCGCCATGATTTTATCCCGATCCTTTTTCCCGTCCGTCTCGACGCCGGAGCTTACATCCACGGCATACGGACCGTACTCACGGGCGAGCGCTTCGATATTATCCGGCGCAAGTCCGCCGGCGAGAATCCATTCGCGCCGGATACCCGATACAAGCGCATGCTCGAAGCGCTTGCCGCCGCCGCGGCCGCTGTCAAGCAAAACCCTGTCGGCGGCGCTTTTTTCGGCTTTTTCAATGTCCGGCGCCGAACCAATAATAAACGCCTTCCATATTTCAAGTCCCGGACAGAGCCGCCGCAGGCGGCCGATGTCCGTTTCCGTCTCATCTCCGTGCAGCTGCGCGACGGAGATAACGCCCTCCCGGTACAAGCCGCAGATAAAATCCGGTTCCGCATCCACAAAAACGCCGACGCTGACAATCTCCGGCTTTATAAGCGCCCGCAGCCGCTTCGCCGTCTCGGCCGTGACGTTCCGCCTGCTCCTCTCCCAAAAGACAAAACCGACATAATCCGGCACGGCGAGATTGACCGCCTCCGCGTCACAGGTGCGCGAGAGTCCGCATATCTTGATTTTCATGCACCGGAACCTCCGTTCCCGCATGCCGCGCGAAGTGCTCTCACCGCGTGCGCCCTGTCTTTTGCCCGCATCAGAAATTCGCCGACAAGCAGCGCGTCGGCACCGGCCGCCGCAAGGCGCGCCGCATCCTCCGAGGAGGACACGCCCGATTCCGCGACGAACAGCACATCCCGTGGGATTTTCTCCCGAAGCCGTCCGGCGCTCTCCAAATCCACGCTGAAATCCGCAAGATTCCGGTTGTTCACTCCGATGATACGGGCACCCGCGCGGACTGCGGAATCGATTTCCTGCGCACAATGCGTTTCGACAAGCGCGCTCATGCCGAGGTCATCGCAGATACCGATATACCTTGTAATCGTCTGCATGTCGAGCAGCGCACAGATGAGAAGAACGGCGTCCGCACCGAGCAGCCGCGCCTCGTAAAGCTGATATTCGTCCACCGTGAAGTCCTTACGGAGCATCGGCAGCTCCGTTTTCGCGCGGATATCCCGAAAGATATCGTCCGACCCGAGAAAGCGCGTGGGCTCCGTCAGAACGGAAAGGCAGTCCGCGCCGCCCGCCTCATAATCGCGGGCGATTTCGGCATACGGGAAATCCTGCGAGATGATTCCTTTGGACGGCGACGCTTTTTTTACCTCGCAGATAAGCGATATCCCGGAGCGGGAGAGCGCTTTCACGAACCGGAAATCCCCCGGCAAGTGCTTCGCCTGTTCCTTAATTTGCGCCAACGAACATATTTTTTTGTTTTCGGCGACCCGTTTTTCCGCCGCCGCCGCAAGCGTTTCCAAAATATTCATACGCCGGATTCCGTAATCAGCTCATGGAGCTTGCGTTCCGCAGCCCCGCTGTCGATGAGCTGCGCCGCAAGCGCGACGCCCTCGCGCATGGTACCGGCGGCGCCGCCGATATAAAGTCCCGCGCCGGCGTTGAGCAGCACCACATCGCGGTGTACGCCGCGCTCGCCCGAGAGCACCGCCCGCGTAATCGCCGCATTCTCCTGCGGCGTGCCTCCCACAAGCTCGGATTTTTGACACGTGGAAAGGCCGAAGTCCTCCGGTGCAATCCGATAGGTGCGGAAATCGCCGTTTTCAAATTCGCAGACAACGGTCGGCGCGGAAAGCGAAATCTCATCCAGCCTGTCGGTGCCGTAGACCGCCATGCCCCGCCGAACGCCAAGCCCCGCCAGCACATGCGCGAGCGGCTCCACAAGCGACTTGTCATAAACGCCCAGCACCTGTCTTGTCGGATGCGCAGGATTGGTCAGCGGTCCCAAAATATTGAAAACCGTGCGGACGCCAAGCTCACGGCGCACCGGTCCCACATATTTCATCGAAAGATGATATTTCTGCGCGAACAGAAAGCAAATGCCGATTTTGTCAAGCAGTCTCGCACACGTCTCGGAATCCAGCGAGATGTTCACTCCCAGCGCTTCGAGGCAGTCCGCGGCGCCGCTCGCGGAGGACGCCGCGCGGTTTCCGTGCTTCGCCACCTTGACCCCGCCCGCCGCGATGACAAATGCCGCCGTCGTGGAAATGTTGAAGGTTTTCGCACCGTCCCCGCCCGTCCCGACGATTTCCAGCGTATCGCCGGAAGTCTTGACGGGTTCCGCACGCTCGCGCATGACGGAGGCGCAGGCCGTGATTTCATCGATGGTTTCCCCCTTGGTTTCCAGTGCGGCAAGGAATGCCGCCGTCTGCATGCCGGACGCTTCCCCGCTCATGATTTCGTTCATCACCGCCGCCGCTTCCTCATAAGAAAGGTCGTTTCTGCCGATGAGCTTCATCGTCGCTTCTCTAATCATCTCTCACTCCCCCAAAGCAATAAAATTTTCAAGAATCCTGATGCCGTCCGGCGTCAGAATCGATTCCGGATGGAACTGCAATCCGAACACGAGATACCGACGATGCTCCACCGCCATGATTTCCCCGTCGTCCGCACGCGCCGTGACCTTCAAGCAGTCCGGCATGGTATCTCCGACCGCCGCCAAGGAATGGTAGCGCGCGACGGTCATCTCCTGCGGCAAGCCGCGGAACAGGGCGGATGACGTATCCGCCGTTATGACGGAGCTTTTGCCGTGCATCAGCCGCTTCGCATGCGCAATCCGCGCTCCGTAAGCCTCACAGATTGCCTGATGACCGAGGCATACGCCGAGAATCGGGAAACGCTCTCCCAGCCTTCGGACGACCTCGATGCAGACGCCCGCCGCCGCGGGATACCCCGGTCCCGGCGAAAGGATGATCCTCTCCGGCGCCATACGGGCGATTTCCTCCACGCTTTTTTCGTCGTTTCGGATAACCGTGATATCCGGATTCAGCGTCCCGACGAGCTGATACAGATTATAGGAAAAGCTGTCGTAATTATCGATCAGTAAAATCATAGGTCTATTCCTCCGCTTGCCGTTTTCAGCGCCTCGGTCACGGCCGCCGCCTTGTTGAGGCACTCCTCATATTCCTTTTCCGGCACGCTGTCGGCGACAATGCCGGCGCCGGAACGCACAAATACTTTGCCGTTCTTTTTATAGGCGATTCGGATGGCGATGCATGTGTCGAGGTTTCCCGTAAAATCGATATAGCCAATCGCGCCGCCGTAAATGCCGCGCTTGTTGTTTTCCAGCTCGGCAATGATTTCACAGGCGCGGATTTTCGGCGCGCCGGACAGCGTTCCGGCGGGCAGAATCGCATCCACCGCATCGACGGCGTCGCACGCCGGCTTGATTTCCCCGCGCACGGTGGAGCCGATGTGCATCACATGGGAATAACGCTCAATCTCCATATACTTTTCCACCGAAACGCTGCCGAAACGGCTGATTTTGCCGATGTCGTTGCGTCCGAGGTCGACAAGCATGTTGTGCTCGGCACATTCCTTTTCGTCCGCGAGAAGCTCGCGTTCCAGTGCCGCGTCCTGCGCCGGCGTCTTTCCGCGCGGACGGGTTCCGGCAAGGGGAAACGTATGCAGCACGCCGTCCTCAAGCTTTACAAGGGTTTCCGGAGAAGCGCCCGCCACCTCGATATCCTCACCGGAAAAATAGAACATATACGGCGACGGATTGGTCGTGCGCAGCACCCGGTAGGTGTCAAGTAAGCTTCCCTCATAATCCGCTTCGAGACGGTTAGAGAGTACCACCTGAAAGATATCGCCGTCCACAATGTATTCCTTGGCGCGCTTCACCATCGAGCAGTACGCCGTCCGGTCAAAAAGCGCACGGAACTCCGATTTCAAGGCGCCCTTTTCCGAGGGAGCCTCCGTGCCGGAAAGCACGAGCTCCCGAAGCCTTGCAAGCTCGGTCTCCGCTCTTTGATATTCGTGTTCGAGGTCGTCGGTGCGGATGTTGACAATCAGAACGATCTTCTGCCTGAGATTGTCGAACGCGATAACCTTATCGAACAGCATGAGGTCCACATCCCGGAACCGCTCCTCATCACAGACATCGATCGCAAGGGTCGGTTCCGCATATTTGATATAATCATAGGCGAAATATCCGACAAGTCCGCCGGTAAACGGCGGCAGAAAATCGAGTCGCGGGCTCTTGTTTTCGGCGAGAATCCGCCGGATGGCCTCCCCCGGATGCGAGGTATTCTCCGTCGCGGTGCCGCCGTTCCTTATCGTAATTTTTCCGTCCGTGCAGGTAAATTCAAGCTTCGGGTCAAAGCCGAGAAACGTATACCGTCCCCACGTCCTGCTCTCCTCTACGGATTCCAAAAGATAGCAGCATTTGCTGATTTCCCGCAACTTCTGCAAAACACCGACCGGCGTGCGTGTGTCGGAATAAAGCTCCGTGCTGACCGGAATCACGCGATAATCGCCTGCTGCCGCAATTTCCCTTGCTTCCCTCAAAGTCGGTCTCATTTCATCACACCTTCCCTCGGGGATGGCAAAAACAAAAAACCCGTCCCCGACATTCAAAAAAATGTCAAGGACGAGTTCAACTCGCGGTGCCACCTTGATTCACGGCAAAATCCGTGCTTCTCATCGGGATACCAACATATCCCCGGCAGGCTGACGGCTGCCATCCGTCGCAGAATACTCGGAGCATAGCTCCTTTGACTGCGCCCTCCGCGGTCCATTTGATGACTTGTTTTCCACCCGACTCTCAGCGCCGCGGGCTCTCTGTGGGAGCATCATCACCGTTATCTCCGCTTCAACGGTTTCAACTTGGTTTGCATTATATCACCGGAAAGACGGTTTGTCAAGACCTCCCGTCAAAATTTTTCATGGAAAAGCTTTTCTCTCCGGCATACTTTTGGCAATATACCGGTTGACAGAAAAAATCAACCGTGCTATAATTTCAGAAAAATCCTTTATTTTGAATCAGAAAAGAGGTCAATTATGCAAAAAAGAGTTTTGGCCGTTCACGATATCTCCTGCGTCGGGAAGTGCTCGCTGACCGTAGCGCTGCCGATTATCTCCGCCGCGGGAATCGAAACCTCCGTCCTCCCCACGGCGGTGCTTTCTACGCACACGGGCGGCTTCGAGGGCTACACTTTCCGTGATCTGACGGAGGATATCCGTCCCATTTCCGCCCACTGGAAATCCTTAAACTTGAAAATGGACGCCGTTTATACCGGTTATCTCGGCTCATTCGAGCAGCTCACACTGGTAAGCGAGCTGATCCGTGATTTCCGCAGACCGGATACCGTTGTGCTTGTCGATCCCGTTATGGCGGACAACGGAAAGCTGTATCCGCTTTTCACGATGGATTTCGTGGCGGGAATGAGAAAGCTCTGCGGCATCGCGGATATTATCGTTCCGAATCTGACGGAGGCCGCACTCATGCTTGGTGAGGAATACCGAGAAAGCTATGACCGCGCCTATATCGAGGCGACACTGAAAAAGCTCGCGGCAATCGGACCCCGCAAGGTCGTGCTCAGCGGCGTATCCTTTGAGCCGGATAAGCTCGGTGCCGCGTCATACGACAGCGCGACGGACACGATATCTTATTATTTTGCCGAACGGGTAGACGGTTATTATCACGGAACGGGCGATGTGTTCGGAAGCGCACTTCTCGCCGCCGTCATGAACGGATTCTCTCTTGCGGATTCCATCCGCGTGGCGGTGGAATACACGGTCGGCGCGATCCGGCGCACAAAAGCCGCCGGTACCGATATCCGCTATGGTGTGGATTTTGAAAATGAAATTCCGAATCTTCTGCGCTTACTGGGAAAGCTTTGAAAAGAAAAATTCCGCCATATAGGCGGATTTTTCTTTTCTCCTTTCCAAAGGAGAAAGATATGTGCTTTTCTCACTGAGGAGAAAAGCACCAAAAGACTCACCGAGACGATGTCTCGGACTCTCATCGTGCTACTGGGAAACACATACACACGGCTCCCAACAGTTGTTTGCTCTCGCTTCGCTCGGCAAGCCAACATTCGCCGTGCGGAGAGCATCTGCCACTGGAAACCCGCGCCCGCAGGCGTAAGGCTACCGGATTGCACTCGCTGCCCGTTCGGCGTGTTCCGCCGTGGATTGCACGAGTTTACCGAGTGCAAACACGTGTCGGGAGCCGACGGAATACATTTTCGGCCCGCACTAACGGTCAAGCCGCAGGCTTGCAGTTCTTTTGATGCTTTTCTTTCTGCAAAGAAAAGCATGCGGTTTCTCCTTTCCAAAGGAGAAGATGTGTGCTTTTCTCACTGAGGAGAAAAGCACCAAAAGACTCATCGAGACGCTGTCTCGGACTCTCATCGTGCTGCTGGGAAGCGCATACACACGGCTCCCAACAGTTGTTTGCTCTCGCTTCGCTCGGCAAGCCAACATTCGCCGTGCAGAAATTTTGTGCCACTGGAAAGCTCGCGCCCGCAGGCGCAAGGCTGCCGGATTGCACTCGCTGCCCGTTCGGCGTGTTCCGCCGTGGATTGCACGAGTTTACCGAGTGCAAACACGTGTCGGGAGCCGACGGAATACATTTTCGGCCCGCACTAACGGCCAAGCCGAAGGCTTGCAGTTCTTTTGATGCTTTTCTTTCTGCAAAGAAAAGCATGCGGTTTCTCCTTTCCAAAGGAAAAAGAAAAAGCATGCTATCGCATGCTTTTTCTTTTTTATTCCGCCACAATGTAATTCGCGTAAGGTCCCCAGAAATAGTTCGTAACAAAATTCGCATACGATTCCTCCGGAACATAGAAGCGGCTTCTTTCGGGAAGCCCTTCCCTTGCGCCGCCCGACACATTGTTGACCGTGCATTTATCCGGATCCACCGCTAAAATATGGATTTTTTCAAGGCTCTCCGCCCCGCGGAACGTGCCGTCCGGAATCTGACCGATGTTATCCGTCACAAAAAGCTCCGCGAGTGTCCCACAGCCGGCAAAGGTATCGGCGGTAAACGCCACAACCTTCTTTCCGTCGTAAGCCACAGGTGTCCTGAGCGTCGTCTGCGTTTTGCCAAGCTCCGTGACGCCGGTGATATATACGCCGAAATCCGTCACGTTATAAGTGAAGTAGACCTCGTTTTCATCGTACTCATACACGTCCGGCTCATCCGGATTATCCGGGATCTCCGGTTCGTCCGGCACCTCGATGTCCACCGTGATCTCTCCCATCTTAGCGGCAAGATCGATCGCGAGCTGCCTTGTATGCAGAACCGCGCCCGCGCTGTTGGTATGGAAATTGCTGTCGAAGAAATAGCCGGAGCGATAAAGATATTCATTCGGATCGCCGAGCACCTCACAGTCGAACCGCTCGGAAAGGAAATCGGTAAACGCTTCGAGCGTTTCCAGCGTCGTGTCGGGATCGATCGCCATCTCGTTCATCGGACAAAAGCCGAGATAGACCGTTGCGCCCTTTTTCTGCGCATATTTCACATAATCATTGACATAGTCGATGAAATCCTCCGAAATCATCTCCAAATTAAAATCGATAATCATGCCGGAATCATATCCGCCTGCCATGGTGTTGTAGTCCTTTGTCCGATTATACCGGATAAAGCCGTAATCGTCAAACGACGAGGCGTTATAGATGCCGTCGGGGTCCAAAACCGTCCCCTCCCGCATATATTGCAGCTTTGAGGAGGCAAACCGCCAAAAACCGCCGAGCATCGCGGGAATATCGTCGGAATCAAGATACCGGAGAAGCGAAAAATGTCCGTCCACCGCCTGCCACATCGCCTCCGCATTGAAGTAGAGCGACCATGTCTGCGCGTTCATTTCCGGCGCAATGACGATGATATCTCCCTCGCCAATGCCAGATTTGGAATAGTCGAGCATCGTTTTTGTGCCGAGCGTGGCATACAAACCGAAGTTGACGACCGGCATACCGAGCGTTTTCTCCAAAAGCTCGGCATCGACACCGAATGCGGCGGAGCTGCCGCCAATCACAATGATTTTTGCTCCGTCCGTATTCCGGAGCCGCTCCACCTTGTCGTCAAATTCGCCGAGAAACGTCCTTTCAAACTGTGTCGGCGTAAAAAATCCGGAAGCCAGTACCGCGACAAGCGGCAAAAGCAGCAGAAGCACGATTAAGAGAAATCGAATCCATGATTTTTTCATTCACCGCACCCCCTTAAAACTGGAAATAGATAAACGCGGATGCGCCGCCGACGGAGAGCAGCAGCGACCATGCGGCCGTCACCGCAAGCGTCACAACGGCGAGCGTATACTGTCTCGATGCCGTCCCGTTTTCCGTGAGGCGCGGTTCGTCACACATCGTGTCGAGCATCGACATCACCAGAATCGAAAGCACCGTAACCAAAGCCGCCGTCACGGTCATTCCCATCGAAGAAAGTGTCGCCGTGACAGAACCCGCCTCCCACGAGGTGAAGAGCTTGCCAAGGAGCACCCACAGGTCCGCCGTACTGTTCGCCCGGAAGAAAATCCATGCGAAGCAGACGAGGAGAAATGTGACAATGCGCTGACCCAGCATGAACACCTTGGAATCCGTTTTGATTTTGAGCTTTTCATACAGCCGGTACCTCGGCTTTTTGGTAATCGCGCCGACGATTTGATAAAGCCCGTGCAGCACGCCCCACAAAACGAAGGTCCAGCTCGCGCCGTGCCAAAGTCCGCTGACAAGAAATACTACGAAAATATTGAAATAATTCCGCGCGCGGGAGCAGCGATTTCCGCCGAGCGGTATGTAGAGATAATCCTTAAACCAGCTGGAAAGGCTGATATGCCATCTCGCCCAAAACTCCTTGATGCTGCGGGCACGGTACGGACGGTTGAAATTCTGCATCAGGCGAATGCCCATGATCCTCGCACAGCCGATGGCGATATCCGTATAGCCGGAAAAATCGCAGTAAATCTGCACCGCAAAAAGCACAGCGCCAAGAAGCACGCCAAATCCCGTCGCGCCCGCCGCGTCGTTGAACACGGCGTTGACAAATTCCGCGATGATATCGGCGACCACAATCTTCTTAAAGAAGCCGACCGCCATTTTTTGAAGTCCCGCAAATGCGTTTGAAGCCTCGAGCTTATGCTCTTCCTTCAACTGCGGCATCAGATTTTCCGGACGCTCAATCGGTCCCGCGACAAGCTGCGGGAAGAAGGAGACAAACAGCGCGTACCAGCCGAAATGCCGCTCCGCCTTAATACTTCCCCGATATACGTCGATGACATAGGAAAGCGTTTGGAACGTATAGAACGAGATACCGACCGGAAGAATCAAATTTAAGGAAAATTCCTCCGCCGAGCCGCCGAAAAGATTCCACATCGAGATGACGGAACCCGCAAGAAAATTGAAATACTTGAAAAAGAACAGCACGCCGAGCGATGTGATAAGCGTGATGCAGAGCCATAATCTCTTTTTGCGGCGGCTCTCCGTTTTTTCAATGAGAATCGCGCTTACATAGGAGACCGCCGTCGTAAACAGAATGAGAAAAATCAGCGGCGGATTCCAAATCATGTAGAAAAAATAGCTCGCCGCAAGCAGCAGCGGCCATTTGCACCTTTTCGGCAGGATAAAATAGAGAAGAAGCACCAGCGGATAAAAAATCAGAAATTCAGCGGAATTGAAAATCATGCGCGCCGCCTCCCCTCAAGCATCACAAAACCGAGTCTTACGGCCAGCACCGCAAGCAAATAAAGAAGCGTATCCGAAAGCCCCGCCCCATACGACAGAAACAAGACGAAGGCAAACGCGCAGAAAAGCGCGTTTGCCGTCATAAAAATCCATTTTCTGCGGAATTTGTATTCACAGAAGCTGATAAGCGCCGAAATGACGATGCAAATCAGCATGAGAGGCGAGGAAAGTATAAAATTCTCCGAACCGAACATAGTTCCTCCGATCCAATCATTTTCCTTCTTTGGCGAGCTGCGCGAGGATATCCGAGGCAACCTGCTCCGACCGCTTCTGCGCACCCTCATCCGTCATATGCCATGCCGAATTCCAAAAATATTCGTCGTCATAAATGCAGTTCCGGTAATCGGAAATCGAAACAACGCCGGGAAGCGAGGTGATAAGAGCCTCGAAATTCAAAACCTCACTCTCGTTTACGGAAGCCATGCCGCTTTTCTGCATGGCGGCAAAGGAGAAATAAACCGAACCGCCCTTTTCCGTGATCTTCGATAGGAGCGTTTTCAGCGCATCCTCCGCGCCGAACTGACAGCGGAAGGAGTAGCTGTATCTCTGGCCGTCCCATGCGCGGACGGAGAGATCGTCTCCGTATTTGTCCATTGAAGAGGAAAGCGCGTCAAACCGCTTGAACGTCGTCGAACTGCTCGCAAGGGTTGTGCAGAAGGTCGAAAACGTCGGAAGCAGGTCGGTATAGAGCGACACATCGATATATTTCAGGAAATCATAGTTGGACTTGCGGAAATCCCAGAACCGGTACCCGCAAGTCGTGGTACCAAGCGTCATGGTTCCCGGCTCCGGCGACCAAAGAATGATGTCCCCTTCTCCGATGAAATCCTCGGCGATATCGAAATACAGAAGCGCGTTGATATTGGCGTTCTCACCCAAATTGATGATTTCATATTCTCCGCCCAAGGCCTCTTCGAGAATGGAGCCGTTATAGCCATAAAGGGAGCCGGAACCGCCGATGATGATGATTTTCTTTTTGTCGGCAGCCCATATCAGACGGTCGATTTTCGCCGCACCGCAGCTCTGCCATGTATCATAGAGCGTATAAACCGTATTGATTCGGATATTTTTTAAGCTCTCGCAATTAAAAAAGCTTCTTTCCGAAATTCCGTTTACGACATCCCGCCAATCGCCCGACGTTTCAAAGGAAGCGTCAAACAGAATCAGCGTTTCCAAATTCTCGCAGCGGTCAAACGCATATTCCTCGATCTGCTTCACGGTTTTGGCAATCACAAGCGTTTTCATGCCGCTTTGGTAGAAAGCATCCTCCGCGATTTTCGTCACGGTGCAGCCGCCCAAAATCTGCGGAATCACAACGGTTTCCGCGTTTCCGGTATATCCCGTAATCGTCGCCGACGAGCCGGAGGTCGTATACGTAAACTCATCCTCGGGCGTATTCTTTTCCCACATGCAGTAGAGGTCGATTTTCGCCGCGCCGTTCGCCGTGACCTTGCCGCCCAGCGACACAGCCTCGCCCGTGCCGTCCTCTTTTGTGTTATAGCCTACAAGCGTATAGCCGTCCCTCAGAAAATACCGGTTTTCCACACGAGTGTTGGGATTTTTATAGAAAACAAGAGAAAAGGTCTCCGATTCCGGCATGCCTCCGCTCAGCTTTCCGCCGTTGGGATGATAAACAAGCGTCATGCTCGTATTGAGATACACGGTTGTATCATAGGAAGCGTCGAACGTATAGGTCGTATTCTTCGACGCGGCCGTAACCGGTCTCGACGCCGTCGAATTGGCAAGCGCATTTCCAATAGACCAGCCGTCGAAGATAAAGTCGTCCTTCATTTTCACCGTAAGCGTCACGGTCTGTCTTGAACCGACGCCTCTTTTCACCTCATACTCGACATCACAGGTGGCGGCATTATAAATGAGCGTCACATAATTTCCGATCTTGACGCTTTCGCTGTCGGGAACGTCGACCGGATCGGGAATCTCCGGCTCCCCGCCCGTGCCGCTGGTACCGCTCGGCTCCGGCTCTCCGGATGTCGTATCCTCGGCAGAGGTGGTGTCTTCCGGCGGCTGTGCCGTCGTATCTTCTCCCGATGTGGTATCCGCCGGCTTTCCGGCCGTCGTTTCCACAGGCTTGTCGTTTTTGTCACATGCCGCAAAAAGCGCGCACATCGCGAGCGCCAATATCAATGCGACAATTCGTTTGAATTGCATGATTATCCCCCATTCTTTCATAAAACACCGAAAGTCCGCCGTAAGCGGCGCTTCTCCGATCCATAATCCCGAGCGACCGACAGACAGATCTCTCGGATTTTCATGGCACACCGATTTGTAATATCGAATCGATACAAAAATCATATCACAAAAGCGAAACCATGTCAATTCCCGTCGGCGCCAAAATTCGGGGCGGCTTTTTAGCAAAAAAGACGAATTCCGGTGCAAATATCCCTTCGCCCTTGTCAAAATGAAATATCTTTGCCGTTGTTGTTGACTTTATCCCGAATTCTATGGTATTATAATATTATCTCAAACTTGTATCAATTCTATTATATATAAAAAATCAACGAGAGGATATGGATCATGAAAGTAGTATTGCTTTGCGACGTCAAGGGACAAGGGAAAAAAGGAGAGGTCGTCAACGTATCGGACGGATACGCGAGGAATTTTCTGTTCCCGAAAAATCTCGCCACACTCGCGGATAATAAAATT
Source organism: uncultured Eubacteriales bacterium (assembly GCA_934446365.1). Lineage (GTDB taxonomy): Bacteria > Bacillota > Clostridia > Oscillospirales > CAG-272 > QALR01. The sequence goes on from CAKSDZ010000002.1 coordinate 162,666, forward strand.
ATGAACGAGCTGAAAGGCAAAGAGGAAGCGCGGCTCCGCCAAATCGAGCTGGAAAAGCAGGCAGCGCGCGCTACGGCGGAAAAGCTTCAAGGCATCGTTGTGAAAATCGGGGCACAGGCCGGCGCCGACGGCAAAATATACGGCTCCGTCACGACAAAGGAAATCGCGGAGCAGCTGGCTGCCCAGCACGGGATCGAGGTAGACCGCAGGAAAATCAATCTTGCCGACCCCATCAAGGCATTCGGCACCTATACGCCCGAAATCAAGCTGTATCCTGAAATCACAGGAAAAATCAACGTCATCGTCACCGACTCGGACAAATAACCGCGGTTTCAAAAACCTATATGCGCCGGTCAACACGGCGAAAGGGAGCTCCATATGGCTGAAAATCAAAGAAGTCTTCCGTGCGCGCTCGAAGCGGAGCAGTCCGTACTCGGCTCAATTTTAATCGACCCGAACTGCTTCGCGGACCTCACGGAAATTATCCGCGGCGAGGATTTCTATCTCGAGGAACACGGCGAAATCTTCTACGCGATGTATGACCTTTTCTCGAAAAACAGAGAAATCGACCTTGTCACGCTGATTGATACGCTCGTTTCCCGCGGGATCTACAACGAGGAAGAAAGCAAAAAATACATCAAAATCATCGCGGAAACCGTGCCGTCCGCATCCAATGTGCTCGATTATGCGCAGATTGTGAGAGAAAAAAGCCTGCTGCGTTCGCTCATTGCCGCGTCGGACGAAATCCGCGATATGGCGTTTTCCGCGCAGGGAGACGTAAAGGATATCATCGACAGCGCCGAGCAAAAGGTGTTCTCCATCGCGCAGGGCAGCGAGGCCAAGGGCTTCGTCCACATCAGAGAAGCCATCAGCCGCACCTATGCAAGGCTTGACCTGCTCGCCAAGGACAAAAGCGCGGCTTCGGGAACGCCGACCGGCTATTCCGCACTCGACCGGACGCTCGTCGGGCTCGGCGAGGGCGACCTCGTGCTGGTCGGTGCGCGTCCCGGCATGGGAAAAACCAGCTTCGCCATGAATATTGCGGCCAATATTGCAAAATCGACGAAAAAGAATATCTGCGTTTTCTCGCTCGAAATGTCGGCAGAGCAGCTCGCCTCCCGTATGCTGTCGAGCGAGGCGCTTGTCGACAGCTACGCGATCCGCTCCGGAGAGCTGAATCCGGAGCAGTATAAAAAGCTTGCGGACGCCGCAGCCGAGCTTTCGGAATGCAACATTTTAATCGACGACACGACGGGAATCACCGTCACCAGAATGAAAGCGAAGCTTCGCCGCGTCAAGAATCTCGGCCTTGTCGTCGTGGACTATTTGCAGCTCATGCAGAGCGAACGCAAAACCGACAGCCGTGTGCTCGAGGTCGGAGACATCTCCCGCGGCCTGAAGCTTCTCGCCAAGGACCTGAAAATCCCCGTCATCTGCTGCGCACAGCTCTCCCGCGGACCGGAAAGCCGCACGGACAAGCGTCCGATGCTGTCCGACCTGCGAGACTCCGGCGCCATCGAGCAGGACGCCGACATCGTCCTGTTCCTCTACCGCGACGAGTACTACAAGGAGCCCGGAGAGGGCGAGCAGAGCGTCGCGGAATGTATCGTAGCCAAAAACCGCCACGGCTCGACCGGAACCGTAAAGCTCGGCTGGATCGGGCAGTTCACCAAATTCATCACGCAGGATTTTGAGCATGAAGAACCGTGAAGCCGCGCTGACCCGTAAAATCAGAGACTTCTGCAAGTCGCATGATTTTTATACGGACGGAGAAAGAACGCTCGTCGGCTTTTCCGGCGGCGCGGATTCCGTCTGTCTTGTTCATGCGCTCCATACCTTGCTCGGCGCCGACCGGCTTATCGCCGTGCACGTCAATCATATGCTCCGCGGCGCCGAAGCCGACGCGGACGAGGCGTTCTGCCGGGATTTCTGTGCCGAGCGGGAGATTCCTTTTTTCACAAGAAAAATCGACGTTTCGGCGATATGCGGCAGTGCGGGCTTTGAAAAGGCCGCGCGCGACATCCGCTATGCCGTATTCCGGGAGGAAGCCGAAAAAAACGGCTGCACCTCCGTTTCCCTTGCGCATACGGCGAGCGACAATCTCGAAACGGTGATTTTTCATCTTTGCCGCGGTACGGGACTTGCCGGGCTTGCCGGCATTCCGCCGAAGCGTCCGCTCGGACCTATCACCGTCGTGCGGCCGCTCCTCTCCTGCACAAGAGAGGAAATCATGGCGTATATCGAAGAAAACGGCCTGTTCTATCGGACAGATTCGACCAATTCCGATATCCGCTATACACGGAACTTTATCCGGCATGAAATCGTACCGCTTCTCAAACAAATCAATCCCGCGGCGGAAGCAAACGCGGGTGCTGCGGCTGCCGCCGCCTTGGACGCGGCGGACTATCTCCACGCCGAAGCCGTCAAAATCACGGAAAAAAATCAGCTCCGGACGGAAGCGCCCACAGCGCTGCTCTCTTCCCTGCCGTCCGCACTGTTTTACGACCTGCTGGATACGATGTATCAAAACGCCGGAGGCGACACGCTTTATTCCGTTCAGGCGGAAGCCGTGCGCAGACTGATTCGGTCGGGAAAAAAAGGCCGTCATATCGAGCTTGCGGGCGCAATCGTCGCCGCGGTCGACGGAGCCACGCTCCGCCTCGTGCCGAAAAAGGATTTTGAAAACGAGGCTCGCGGCGCCGATTTTTCCGTACCGCTGCACATCGGAGAAAACCGTCTGCCCTGCGGCGGCAAGCTTTATATCGGAATCACGCCTCCCGCGGATTTGACGGAAGCCGCACGGTTTTCGGCGCATATCCGCCTGCCCGAAGCCTCGCTGCGCTCTCTTTATGCGAGAACTCGCCGCGAAGGCGAGAGCTACCGCACGGGCGGCATGACGCGCACGTTCAAAAAGCTGCTTTGCGGCGCGCCTCTCGCGGTCAAGCGCTGCCGTCCCGTCGTCTGCGATACGGACGGCATCCTTTGGTTTCCCGGCGCCGGACTTGCCGACGGCAAAGCCTGCGGCGAGCTCACGGACGCTTTTTATCTTGAATTTTGACTTTTCCGAAAGGGATAAAATCATGGACTTACAGCACGATATCGAAAAAATTCTCCTTTCCGAAGCGGAGCTTGATGCCATTGTCGAGGGTCTTGCCGTTCGCATCAGCCGCGACTATGCGGACAAAAAGCTGCTTCTCATCGGCATTTTGAAGGGTTCCGTCGTCTTTATGGGAGATCTGATGAAAAAGCTGACGGTGCCCTCTCAAATCGATTTTATGAAGGTTTCCTCCTACGGCTCCGGCACGCAGTCCTCGGGGAATCTGAAAATCACGCTCGACCTGCTCCGGAATGACTTGGATAAAACCGATATTCTCGTCGTCGAGGATATCATCGACAGCGGAAAGACGCTGGACGCGCTCACAAAAATGCTTGCATCCCGCGGCGCGCGCAGTATCCGGACCTGCACGCTGCTCGACAAGCCGTCACGCCGCGAGGTCGCGTTCACGCCGGATTACATAGGAGCGGAAATCCCCGACGAATTTGTCGTCGGCTATGGGCTTGACTATGACGAGGATTACCGCACGCTCCCGTTCGTCGGCATCCTGAAAAAAGAAATTTATCAAAAATAAACACATATCATGAGAAAAACGGCGCCTCCATTCGACAAAAAGACAAAACCGCTTCCAAGTATAAGAGAAAGGAATTTTGTCATGAAAAAATGGATTGCGCCGTTTCTTGTCCTCGCGCTGGCCGTTCTGCTCATCGTCTGCGGAAAAGGAATCACGGAAAAAATTCTCGAAAGAAACGCGGACAAAACCGATTCGGGCAGAAAGCTCCATGCGTCACAAATGATATCTTCGTTCACAGCGGATTTCATCGCTCCCCGCTGCACTTATGAAACAAGCGGGGAAATCATATTCTTTTCTCCCGACGGAGAACCGAGCGAAAGGAGCATCATATGAAAAAATCACTTTCCCTCTTTCTGACCGCCTGCCTCTGTATCGTCCTGCTCTGCGCCTGCACGGAACAGCCGTCACCGCCTCCGCCGGGGACGGAAAACGCGCCCATAACCGACGCCGACAGATCCGAGGAGAGCATGGCGCAGTCATCACAAAATACAGAAACGCCGCCGGCTGTCACCCAAGCCGATACCGAGACGGAAAGCGGTGAAAAAGCGCCGGATATCATCTCCGGAGCCGAAATTTTGAGATTTCCCTATGCCGACGGCATTCTGTTTGAACAGCTCGGCGCGGCGGCGTCCTCGCAGGACACGTCCGTCATACGGATCCGAACCGAAAAAGATTTCCGCGAGTTTTTGGAAGAAGCGGCAGCTTTCATTCAGAAAATGGGCGGATACGGGTATGATTTCGATGCGTCCCGCCTGTCGTCCGCATATGACGAAGCCTTTTTCGCGGAACGCTCGCTTCTCGTCTTTCAGCTCTCCGCGGAAAGCGGCTCCATCCGTTACCGCAATCCGAATATCTCCTATGACAAAAGCACCGACACCATCGCGGTGACGGTAGAAAAATGCATTCCCGAGGCCGGCACCTGCGACATGGCCTCATGGCTCTTGCTTGTGCCTCTTGAAGCCGACATGGCTGAGGCGGAAACCGTCCGGCTTTCGGTGAGCGTGATAAGGGAGGGCACAGATATCTCCGAACCGACAAGCATACAAAGCGATGCGGAAGGCGTCTATATCACCCGCATTTCCTATGTCGATCATAAGGAAGTATTAAACAACATCCCTTATGAAACGATATCCGCCAATACCGGTACTGCATTTTCTCTGATGCGTTTTTCCCGCTGGGAAGAGTTTTCCGCATGGAAAGAGGAAAATCTCCTCCCACATGAAAGCGTGAAAGGATACGGGCAGGACGGTCAAGCGACGACGGCTGCCGCGGTTTTCGACGAAGCTTTCTTTGAAGAAAACGCGCTTTTTGTCCTGCTTTGGAGTGAATCAAGCGGCTCTTATTCTCATGAGTTCCGGAGCGCTACATGCGACAAGGCCGGAGAGGTCACCGTCGTGGTGCAGACCACCCGTCCGCAGCTTCACACAGATGACATGGCCTCGTGGCTTCTGTTCCTGCCGATAAAACCGGAATATGCCGACACGGAATCGGTCAGCATTCTGATTTCGATTCAAGACACAGAATAACAAAAAAGAGAGCGTCTCCGCAGTTCCCATAGGGATTTAAGTTTAATAACGGCAAAACTTGCCTTTTCAAAAGTCGAGTTTTCTTTTACGCACGCAAAACTGCTTTAATATAATTTGTTTTTATGGTAAAATAAACCCACCGATAAAAGGGAATTTATAGAATAGTAGGATATGAAGAAAATGAGTAATACCTTAAGAATCATTAAGAATGTGGAAAATATAAAAGAACATAACAATGTTGCGTTAGAGTGTGATTTAATATGTGAATGCGGAAATAAATACTTTAAAATATATCATTCCGGAAAACAAACCAAAGGTATATTTGCCCCTTATTTAGTTAAAAGCAATCATCAAATAGTTATTGAAGGAAAATGCACATGTTGTGAAAAGAGTATTGTAATTTTTGATAGCAGCCTTGACGGAACAAAAAAATGCGAATTAAGTAAAACTCCTAAACAATTATTTAATATTTTAAACGATATTTACGCCTATAAAATTCATTTAATGTATAACTACTATGAAAACAATTTCAGAACAAACTTGTTTGAGGACTGTTTCATAGAAATATCCAATAGTAAATTCAAAAAGCCACGTCGCTTGTATGAAGGATGATAAGAATATATTAGAAAAACACTTTCAAAAGTGTAGCACACTATACTTAACAGAGTTAAGTCGTGTGTTTTTGCAAAGCAAAAAGGAAAAGACTAACGAAAATTTTCGTTAGTCTTTTATACTATCTAAAAAATCCCTATGGGAAACGACCCTTCCACGCTCTCTTTTTTGTTAAATCTGGTATTTCGCAAGCTCGTTTTTCACAATTTCCGCAATCTTTTCCGCAGCTTCCGCAATCGGAAATTCGCCCTTCCACGATTTGTCGCGCAGGGAAACCTCGACAACACCGCGCTCGCAGGTTTTCGGCGACACGACGGCGCGCACCGGAATGCCGAACAAATCCGCATCCGCGAACATCGCGCCGGGACGGATATTGCGGTCGTCGTAAAGCACCTCGATTCCCGCCGACTGCAAGGCTTCATACAGACGGTCCGCCGCCGCGCTCACGACTGCGTCGTCACAGCGGAGATTGCAGACCTCCACCTGCCACGGGGCGATGGACATCGGCCAAATGGGGCCGTAATCGTCGTGGCTTTCCTGGCAGATAGAAGCGCAAAGCCTTCCGATGCCGATGCCGTAGCAGCCCATAATCGGATTTTTCGCCTCTCCGTCCGCATCAAGATAGGTCATGCCCATCGATTTCGTATATTTGGTTCCGAGCTGGAAGATGTTCCCGACCTCGATTCCCTTTTGAATGGTAATCACCGGTTTTCCGCAGGACGGGCATACCGCGCCCGCGTAAATCTTCGCAACATCGACATAGTTGACGTCCCCGATATCGCGCGCGATGTTGAAGCCCGTATAGTGATAATCCGTCTCGTTCGCGCCGCAGACGAGATTGCAGGCTCCGGCAAGAGAACGGTCCCAAACGACCGTAACCCCGTCGGGAAGTCCGAGCGCACCGATAAAGCCCGCGACGATGCCGCTTTCCTCCGTGATGACCGCCGGATGGAATTCACCCCCGAGGAAATTGCGCAGCTTGGTCTCATTGACGTCGAGATCGCCGCGGATAAAGACGATGACGTAGGAATCGTCCGCATTTTTCTGATAAACGACCGCCTTGCAAAGGCGTTTTTCGTCCGCATCGAGGAATTTTGCCAAATCATCGATGGTTTTTGCACCGGGCGTATGGATTTTGGTGAGCGGCGCGTCCTCTGCCTGTCCGTTTTTCACGATGCATTCCGCCGCCTCCATATTCGCCTTATAGCCGCACTCCGGACAAATGGCGAGCGTATCCTCTCCGATTTCGGAAAGCAGCATGAATTCATGCGACACACTGCCGCCCATCATGCCGGAATCCGATTTGACCGCGATGACGTTTTTTGCGCCGGCACGGCGGAAAATGCGCTCATACGCCTCGTAGCAGCGCTCATAATAGGCTTCCAGATCCTCCTGCGACGTGTGGAACGAATAGGCGTCCTTCATGGTAAATTCACGCACGCGAATCAGTCCCCCGCGTGCACGCGGTTCGTCGCGGAATTTCGTCTGAATCTGATAAATCATAAACGGAAAATCCGCATAGGATTTCGCCGTATCGCGCGCGAGGTGGACGGCCGCCTCCTCGTGCGTCATGCCGAGCACCATGTTGTTGCCGCCTCTGTCCTTGAAGCGCGCCATCTCGCTGCCGATGCTCGTATACCGGCCTGACTGCTCCCACAGCGTCGCCGGCATCACCACGGGAAACAGCACCTCCTCGCCGTCGATGCGGTCCATCTCCTCACGGATGATTTTTTCGATTTTGGACGTGATCCGTTTTGCCGGCGTAAACAGAGAATAAATCCCGTTTCCCACGTATTTCATATAGCCACCGCGCATCATGAGCGCATGACTTGCAATCACACAGTCTTTCGGCGCTTCCTTGAAGCGTTCGCCGAGCATTTTGGCAACTTTCATTGATTCCTCCGATGTTTTTCATTTCTTAACAAAATTCAGTTTTTACGCTTATATATAATAGGATTATATCATTGTACGAAATCGATGTCAAGCGGATAAAAAGAAATCCGGCAAGGATTTGCCAAAAAAGCCTCCCGCTGCTCTGCGGGAGGCTTTCATTTTATCGACAGATGTTGATTTAAAAAAGGTTTTGGCTGAACACCAAAATATAATAGTCTCCCGACTGAAAGGTGGAAAGCAGCGCCTGATAAGCAAGCATCTCTTTATAAATATCGGTCGTCTTGAGCGTCGCATATTCGCTCTCCGTGAGCATCAGGAAATAGGTTTCCTGCCCTTCTTGGTCCTTATACCAATTCTCCGACGACTGATAGCGGTTGGGAGAAATGCCGGAGGCGCTCAGGTTGATATTTCTGACCTTGACCTTGCTGTCCGAAAGGAGCGTCGCGCGTCCCGCATTCCAAAAGGTGGCGTAGCCATACGTCAAGTCGCGCGCTTCAAGCTCTTCCAACGTCATATAGATCGAATCATCCCTGCCGTAGTCCGCCGGTATGGAAACGACCGTTTTGACATTGATGAGGGAAAAAGCGAGGATTACCGCCATGATAAGCCCGCCTATCCGCTTGCCGACGATTTCATTTTCACAAATCAGCCATTTGATGCACAGAAACGTCACGACAGCGGAGCTGCCGACAAAGGGCGTCAGACGCCATGCCGCAACGGAAAGCATTCCGCAGATATAGCCGAACAGGATCACGCCCGTCAAAAGAACATGGGCAAGCAGCGCGATTTTCGTGTACCGATCGCGGATTTTATGATACCGAAACAGAAGAATGCACGGACACACGAGCATGAGAAGCGCGCCGGCAAGCCTTATCATCGTCAAAACGGAGGCAAAGGAGAACAGTGCCGCCGGTGTCTCAATGCCGAGAAGCGAGAAATAATGCTCGAAAAATTTGCCCGCATTTTCATGCCAAGTGGAAAGCGACGACCACAGAGAATAGGAATTTTCATAGTATGCGTCAATCTTGCCGGACTGTGTGATGACCGCCAGAACGGCAAGTCCCATAAGAGAGCCCAGAATCACGATAACGGCGATGATATATTTTCTTCCGTTATTCCATGAAATGAGCGGGGTTTCCTTGTCAAAAAAGGCATAAAGCGCAAGTGCGCCGAGCGCCGGCACGACCGTTATCGCCAGCACCTGAAAGCTGTCCGTACCGCACCCAAGGCAGACGGCAAACAGAAGCGCCGACCAAATGATGAGCCGCGCCCGCTTCCCCTTCTCCCACGGACTGTCGAGAACCCGGAAAATCAGTCCGAGCAGGAGAAAAACAAGCAGAATGCCGAGGCTGTAATAGATCGTGTGCTCCCACATGATCTCGCGCAGCTTTTCCGAGCCGGACAAAATAAGCACGGTGGAAAACACGGCCGCGGCCGTCCACTTCCAGCCCCATTTCATGGAACGGAAGAAAAACGCCAGCACCGCGCAGAAAAGAACGGCAAATACCGACATGCTGAGAATCTGTGCCGGCATCGAAAGTCCAAAGACCGCGACCGCGGGCACCATCCATATAAAGGAGCCGAACGGCAGAATCGCCGCGTAATAAAAATCCTCGGCCAAAATCTTTCCGGATTCCAGCGCCGCATTTGCCCACAGAATCGAATCCGTGCAGTCGGAATGGAAATACCCCTCGGAGGGTCCGATGATATAGTAGAGAATCACGCCGAGCGACAGGAGAAAGAGCGGCAGGGCGACGAGAAGATCCGTCAGCCACCGCTTCTCCCGAAATTTTTGAAAATATGCCGCAAGCTTCATATCGATCCCTTTCATACGAAAATCCCGTTAAGAATCTTCATTCGCCGATTTTTCTTCATGATATTCCTTCTCCGTATTCACGTTCCAAACCGGCTCCTTGTCATGCGAGCCGGATGCGACGGCACGCACGGCTTCCATCGCCGTCAGCATCGAATGATCCATGTTGTTATAGCGGTGCTGGCCGTTTCTGCCGATGCACCACAGATTGTCGATTCCGTCGAGATAAGCGCGGACCGTATCAAACTGCTCGTAGGTGCCGAAATACGCCGGATATGCCTTTTTGATTTTGATGCGAACGCTGTCGAGCACGTCCGCAGGGTCGATGACGCCGATTTTGGCAAGCTCCTCCGTGGCAAAGCGGATGAAATCCTCATCGGACATGCTCCAAAGCTCGTCCCCCTCGTTGCAGAAATATTCAAGCCCGATCCAAACGGTATGCTCAAAATCCTTCACCATATAAGGCGACCAGTTATTGAAAATTTGAAGCCTGCCGAGCTTCACATCCCGTTCCTGCACATAAATCCAGCAGTCCGGCACGATATTTCCGACCGTTTTCATTTTCGTCTGGTTTTGAATCTTCAATTTGTCCACAAGCAGACCGACCGTGATAAAATCGCGGTACGGCAGAGCCGAGGCGATGTCATGAACCTCCCTTGGCACGACCTCTCCCATCCCTTCGATGAGGTCTTTCACCGGCATCGAGGAAAAATAGACGTCGGCCGTCATGCGTTCCCTCGCGCCGCCGCGGTCTGCGACAATGCCGGAAATGTGATGTCCGTCCGTTTCGATTGTCTCCACCCGGCAGTTCCGGATGATCTCGCCGCCCATCTCTTCCACGCGGGAGGCCAGCGTCTCCCAAAGCTGTCCCGGTCCCTTTTTCGGATACAGATACTGCTCGATGAGTGAGGTTTCCACATGATTTTTGTCTTTCTTGAACGGCTTCGAGAGAAACGCCCACACGGCACGCATGAGGGAAAGCCCCTTGACGCGTTGTGCGCCCCAGTCCGCGGAGATATCCGCGGGATTGCGTCCCCAAACCTTTTCCGTGTAATCCTCAAAAAACATCTCATAGAGCGGCGCGCCGAAGCGGTTGATATAAAAGTTTTTGAGCGAATCCTCTTTTTTCTTGAATATACACGACCACACGTAGCCGAAGCCCGCCTTCATCGTGCGGGCAAAGCCCATATTTTTCAGCGTTTCTCCTTTGAGAGAAATCGGATAGTCGAAAAATTTCTGCAAAAAATAGATTCTCGACACACGGCCGCGCAGCAGCATGACCTCGTCTTCCTTTTCCGGATCCGGTCCCGTTTTGGCAATCGGCTTTTCTCTTTCCAAGAGAATATCGTCGATGGACGGCGCGCCTTGAAGCGGCATCAGCTCCTGCCAAAGCGCATTGACCTCGCGGCTTTTGGAGAAAAAGCGGTGACCGCCGATGTCGATGCGGTTCCCGTGATATTCGACGGTTCTCGAAATACCGCCTATGATGTCGCTTTCCTCGACAATGACAGGCTTTATATCCGTCGTTTTCAAAAGCTCATATGCCGCGGTAAGTCCCGCAGGTCCCGCTCCGATAATCAATGCGGTTTTCGGTGTTTCGTTCATATCCGTTATCCTTTCCTTTTCATGTAAAATCCTTTACCTGCCGCGGTAAACAAAGAGCTTGCGTCCTACATAGTTCCATATCAGCACGATGCCTTTGACAACACAGGAGAGCAGCAGGTACCACAGGCCATGGTCCCCGATGAAGCGCGTGCCGAGAAGCGTCAAAAGCTCCGTGATGCCGAAGCCGACGACACCGACGGCGACATAGATGAAAAATGCTCCCGCGGTTTTTCCGCGCGCACGCTGCTCCTCGCTTTTGAAAACAAATATATTGGACAAAATAAAATTGACAATCAAACCGGCGATAAATCCGACGGCAACGGAAATCGCAACATAGGTCTTATCATCCTTTCCGGCGGAAAAAACATGATACAGCATCAGATAATTCACCGCCATATCCACGACGGCAGCCACACCGCCCACCACGGCATAGCGCAGAAATTCAAACAAGGTATCTCTTTTTTTCATGTATCCCCCATAAAGCATCGAAATCGAACGGCAAAAGCACAGGTGCGGACAGAAATGCCGCTTATTTTCCTGCGAGCCGATTATATCTCTTGACCTGCCGGTCGTCCTCCGTCAAGCGCCATGCAAAGCCGATAAGGAAAACGGCTCGCTCTATTCCCCACGCAAAAACCAAACGGGCACTTATCCGTTTTTCTCCATAACAAAATTGACAAGAAGAATGCCGCGCCGTTCAACCCGCTGCTCTCTGACAACCTGATAGCCGCGCTTTTCAAAAAAAGGTCTTGCCGTAACAGAAGCGTGTGTGATGACCTTTCCCGGAACCGCCTGCTCCAATTCATCGCAAAGGACAGTGGCGACGCCTTGCCTCTGATAATCCTTATGGACATACAGCCGGTCGAGATAGCCCGTTTTATCGATATCCCCAAAGCCTATGACGGTTTTATCCGTTTCCGCGACAAAGCAAAAATGCTCCGAAAACGAACGGCTCCATTTTTCCGGCTCCATATCGTCCGGCGCCCACGCATTCACCTGCTCGCTTGTATAATCCTTTATATTGACGGCATGAACCGTGTCGTAAAACAACCCGTAAAGTTTCCTGCAATCTTCCGGACGGTATTTTCTGATGATCATGCGCCAAACATCTCTCTTTTCAAAGAAGGATATCGGTATTTAGTCGTATCAAATACATTCTTTTCGCAGCTTCATATTAACGCTTTCACCAAATTTATTATATTATATAATTTGTTTTATTTCAAGATAAGAAAGGCAAAAGAAAGAAAATTCTTCCGAAAAATAAAAAGCACCCGGTGAGATGGGCGCTTTTCGTTTTTTATCGGATAAGATCAGCCGTTCATACGGTTGAGCATGGAAGTAAATCTGCTCTTTTTTCTTGCGGCATTGTTCTTGTGAAGAATACCGTGAGCAACTGCCTGGTCGATCTTCTTGACAGCCTGCTTGTAGGTCTCCTGGGCGGCAGCTTTGTCGCCTGCTGCCACAGCGGCTTCATATTTTTTGAGATCGGTTTTGAGAGCGGATTTGAACATCTTGTTTTGAAGCGTCTTCGTCTCGATGACCTTAACGCGCTTTTTCGCTGACTTAATATTCGGCACTGTATACACCTCCTTGTTGGTTCTGATAAAATCGGGAAACCGCCATGAGAGGGTGGCGTCCTGCCCTTTTTATCTGCATTTACTGTTTTATCATATCATTTATTTCGGCAAATATCAATAGGTTTTTCAAAAAATATTTGAAAGAATTTCCGATATTCGCTATTCCTTTTTCTTTTTAAAGGAAAATTTAGACTCTTCTCCCGCAATCAGGCGCTGGATATTCTTCCGATGGAGGAACACGACAAGCGCCGCCATCAGAATCGTACAGATAATCGACGCGGGAGGCGGCGGCGAAAACCAAAACGGCATAATGCTGTTGCAGACGGGAATGAGAAGCGATCCGATAATGGAACCGAGCGAGACATATCCCGAAAGCGCCACCGTCAGCACGAAAACAATCATGAGAAAGATCCACGCCGGCGGATTGATGACGAGCACCACGCCGGCAAGGCTTGCGACGCATTTTCCGCCGCGGAAGCCGAAAAAGATCGGAAACGCATGTCCGATAAGGCACATAAACCCGGAAATGAACGCAAAGCCGGTATACCACGGCATAACAAGAAGTCCCATCGCCGTCGCGACGAAAGATTTTGTAAAGTCTCCGGCAAAGGTCAAAAGCGCGGATTTAACCCCATAGGTACGCAGCATATTGGTCGAGCCGGCGTTGCCGCTTCCATGGTCCCTCACATCGTCGGCATACATTTTGCGCGAAAAAATAACCGCGAAATTGATGCTGCCGAGCAGATACGGAACGACGACACACAGCACGGCGCAAATGGCAAACACCATCGGATTGTCCGCATATCCAAGCTCGCCGATAAGTCCGTTCCAAATGAGCTTCGGCAAGCCCGAAAGTTCTGATGAATCCATATGATTCCCCTCCGTTTATTCGTCGCCCTTTTGGCGAATGACAAAGCGTATCGGCGTTCCGGTAAAGCCGAACACCTCACGCAGCTTATTTTCGAGATAACGCTGATAAGAGAAATGGAAAAGCTCCGCATCGTTGCAGAAAATGACGAAGGTCGGCGGCCTTACGCCCGATTCCGTCATATAGTAAATTTTCAGTCTCCGCCCCTTATCGGTCGGCGGCTGAACCCTTGTCACCGCGTCGGAAAGCACATCGTTGAGCATTCCCGTGGAAATCCGCAGGGACGCCTGCTCATTTACGTATACGATATGCTCAAAGAGCTTCGGCAGACGCTGCCCCGTTTTCGCGGATATGAAAAGAATCGGCGCATACGGCATATAGGCAAGCGCCGTCCGGATTTTATCGGTATAGCTCTTGACCGAGGAATTATCTTTCTCGACAAGGTCCCACTTGTTCACGACGATGATGCACGCCTTCCCCGCCTCATGGGCGATACCCGCGATTTTTTCGTCCTGCTCGGTAATGCCCTCCGCAGCGTCGATGAGAATCAGACACACATCCGCACGTTCCACCGCGGAATGCGCGCGCAGCACGCTGTATTTCTCGATTTTGTCGAGGACGCGGCTCTGTCTGCGAATGCCAGCGGTATCGATAAAGGTGAACTTCCCGTATTCGTTTTCGACAAAGCTGTCGATGGCGTCGCGCGTGGTGCCGGCCATGTCGGAAACGATCATGCGGTCCTCGCCCAAAATCCGGTTAACAAGCGAGCTTTTTCCCGCATTCGGCTTGCCGATGACCGCCACCTTGATGGAATCGTCCTCCTCCGCCGGCGCGTCGTCTGCCGGAGAAAGCTCCAAAATCCGGTCGAGCAGGTCGCCCGTTCCCGTTCCGTGAACGGAAGAGAGGGCGATCGGGTCCCCGTCGAAGCCAAGCTCATAAAATTCATAATATTCCAGCGGCAGCGCGCCCACGGAATCGATTTTATTCACACACAGAATCACAGGCTTCCCGCTCTTGATTAACATCACCGCGATGTCGCGGTCGTCGGCGGTGACGCCCGCATGGATGTCGCACATGAAAACGATGACGTCGGCGGTCTCGATTGCGATTTCCGCCTGTGTTTTCATTTTTTCGAGGATCATATCGTCCGTTTTCGGCTCGATTCCGCCCGTGTCGATAAGCACAATCGGCTTGCCGTTCCATTCGGTTTCATAATAGATGCGGTCGCGCGTCACGCCCGGCACATCCTCCACAATGGATATGCGGGAGCCGGCAATTTTATTAAAAAGCGTGCTCTTGCCGACGTTCGGACGTCCGACAATCGCCGCCACGGTCTTTGCCATAAAATCGCACCTGCCTTTCTCACAGATTTCCTGTGATTTTATCTAAAAATTCATAGCCGTCGTTGGCACAAGGCTCGACCTCCACCCCCAATGCCTCGGACAGCTCGGAGACGCTCATGCCGCAGAGAAAGAGGTCCCCTTCGTACCGCAGAGAACTCATCGGAATGAAAAGCGCCTCGCCGAGCGGCTTTCCCCGGAGCTGCTCCAAAAGGTCCTGCCCCGTCAGAAGTCCCGCGACGGTAATGCTTTCCCCGAAATAATGATTGTCAATTTGATATACGTTTATATGAATGCCCGAAAATTTTTCCTCAATCCGGTCGCACAGCCCGCGGATAAATGTATACGCCGCGGCGCCCGTCGCCACCGAAACAGCTCTTTTTCGCCCGTCGTCCTGCACCTGCGAGAGCGCATCGTCGAACTCCTCCCTCATCGACGCCATCATGCCGACGCCGTTTTCGAGCTGACGGAAGCCCTCGTAATAGTCCGCATCCGGAAGCGGCAGTCCCGCGGCGATATAAAGCTCATCCGCCGCGAAGAAAATGCGCTCTCCATAGCAGGAAAGGCAGCCCTCGGCGAACGTTTCCACCTGCGCCACCACGGCGGCCGCTTCCTCTCGGGAAAACGGCGTCAGCGGATAGAGCCCCTTCCGATAACAGGTCATTCCTGCCGGCACAATCGAAACGCTCGTGACCGCCGGATAAAGGCAGGCAAGGTCGTGCATCGTGCGTTCCAGCTCCGCGCCGTCGTTGACGCCGCGGCAGAGCACGATTTGGCAGTTCATCTCGGTTCCCGCGTCCGCAAAGCGTTTCAGATAGGAAAGCGACTTTCCGGCGTTCGGATTTTTCAGCATAAATACACGCAGCTCGGGATTTGTCGTATGCACCGATATGTTGATCGGCGACATTTTCATCTTGATAATGCGGTCGATATCCGCGTCGTCAAGATTGGTCATCGTGATGTAGTTGCCTTGGAGAAAGGAAAGACGGCTGTCGTCGTCCTTGAAATAGAGCGTATCCCGCATGCCGCGCGGAAGCTGGTCGATAAAGCAGAAGATGCACTTGTTGCGGCAGGAATGCTTTTTATCCATCAGAAAGGTTTCAAATTCAAGACCGATGTCGTCGTATTCCCCTTTTTTGATATCGACCGGCCGCTCCGTTCCGTCGCGTGTGGTTATGATATGCAGCTTTTTCTCGCACAGATAAAAACGATAGTCCAGCACGTCCGCAATCCCGTTGCCGTTGACGGAAACCAGATAATCGCCGGGGCGGATTCCGTGCCTCTCGGCCGGAGAGCCCTTTACAACATCAGTGATCAAAACCATAACACTCCATCCGGGACCTTTTTGCGCTCCCATCCCCCGAAAAAGAAATACGGCAGGTATGCCTCTTGCCCGCATACCTGCCAGATTGCAAAATCACGCGTCCTGTTTTACAATTTCCTTGCCGTTATATGTTCCGCAAGCTTTGCAAACTCTGTGTGAAAGATTGTACTCTCCGCATTTCGGGCATTTCGTCATACCCGGCAGATCAAGCTTCCATACGTTTGAACGTCTTTTATCGCGTCTTGCCTTCGATACTTTTCTCTTCGGTACTGCCATGTTACCTACACCTCCCCTTGCGCCGTCCGACAAGCCGGAGCGGCCGTCTCTTTATAAATTGCGCTATTTCAATAATGTTTTCAGGACCGCAAGCCTCGGGTCCGTCTCATGCTTCTCGCACGTACACGGTCCCTCGTTGAGATTCTTGCCGCATTTCGGACAAAGTCCGAGACAATCCTCGCGGCAAAGCGTCTTCGACGGCATTTCGAGCATCAGCTGCTCCTCGACGGGAGGCAGAAGATCGAGTTTGTTGTCCTCGATAAAGATGTAATCGTCGTTTTCACGCGACACATCGCCCGACGCGATATCCTTTTCAAACGAAATCTCAAGCTCGCTGCAGACAGGCTCCGCGCAGCGCGCACATGCGGTCGTATATCTCACCTTCACAAAAGCGGAAAGAAGCATATACCCCGCCATGTTTTTGACAAGCCCTTTTACCATCACAGGCTCCGTGAAATCGATGTCCCCGTATACGGAGGAAAGAAGTCCGTCCGCCGCAGGAACGAAGGAGAATTCAAATTCGAGGGTATCGGCAGCACCCGACAGGACGGGCGTCATATCCAAGACCATTCTTCTCCGACCTCCTCATACCATTCCACATGATACCAAAATACAGCATATTATATTATACATTGCAAAACAACCTTTGTCAATATCTTTTTCCGATTTTTACACAGATTCCTTTTAATTATGGAGAAAAAACGTCTTTTTTCTCGCGCAAGAGGAAAAAACAAAGGGATTTTCCTCTCTCACCGGTCAAAGATATCCCGCTTTTCGGAAAAATCCGCCGGCTCCCGCCGGCGGATTCCCTTTTATTTCACAATCACGTTGAGAATCTTGTTTTTGACATAGATTTTCTTCACGATCTGCTTATCCTTCACAAAGGAGGCGAACTTTTCGCTCCGCATGGCGGCGGCAAAAGCCGTATCCTCGTCGGCATCCATAGGAATTTCGACCGTATCCCGCGGCTTGCCCTGTACGGAAAGCGCGATAGTGACCGTATGATCGACCGTTTTGGCCTCGTCGTATTCCGGCCACTTCGCAAGCGAGGCAAGCTCCGTCTCACCGAGCCTCGACCACAGCTCCTCCGAGAGATGCGGTGCAAACGGGCAGAGCAGCTTCACGAAGACTTTCAGCTCGTCCACGGTCAGCGTCTTTGCCTCATAGATCTCGTTGAGAAGCGACATCATCGCGGCAATCGCCGTGTTGAATTTCATCGTGTCGATATCTGTCGTGACCTTTTTGATGGTCTTGTGGAACGAATTTTCAAGCTTCGGGGTGACGCCCTCGCCCTTTGCAAGATACATCAGTCCCTCGACGCGTTCAAGGAACCGCTTGCAGCCCTTGATGCTGGACGGCGACCACGGCGCGGACTTTTCAAAATCGCCGATGAACATTTCATAAAGCCGAAGCGTGTCGGCGCCGTATTCCTCGACGATATCGTCGGGATTGACGACGTTGCCGCGCGATTTGGACATCTTCTCTCCGTTCTCGCCGAGAATCATGCCGTGCGCGGTGCGTTTCTTGTACGGCTCCTTGCACGGAACAATGCCGAGATCATATAAGAACTTCGACCAAAAACGGGAGTAGAGCAGGTGCAGCGTCACATGTTCCATGCCGCCGTTGTACCAGTCGACCGGCATCCAGTAATCGAGCGCCTCACGGGAGGCAAGCTCCTTATCATTATGCGGGTCGCAGTAACGCAGGAAATACCACGACGAGCCCGCCCAGTTCGGCATCGTGTCCGTTTCACGCTTCGCGGGACCGCCGCAGTGCGGACAGGTCGTATTCACCCAGTCCGTCGCCTTTGCGAGCGGCGATTCGCCGTCCTCCGTCGGTTCAAATTCGGTGATATCCGGCAGCGTCAGCGGCAGCTCGGATTCCGGAATCGGCACCCAGCCGCATTTTTCGCAGTATACGAGCGGCACCGGCTCGCCCCAGTAGCGCTGACGCGAGAATACCCAGTCGCGCAGCTTGAAATTCGTCTTGGCGTGCCCGATTCCCTTTTCGGTGAGCCAATCCGTAATCGCCTTTTTCGCTTCGGCGACCTCCATGCCGTCGAGGAAGCCGGAGTTCACCATTTTCCCGGTCTCCACATCGGTGAAAGCCTCATTCTGTACGTCTCCGCCGGCGACGACCTCGATAATCGGCAGGCCGAATTTCTTCGCAAAATCCCAGTCGCGCGTATCGTGCGCCGGCACCGCCATGATGGCGCCGGTTCCGTAGGTGGCAAGCACATAGTCGGAAACAAAAATCGGGATTTCCCTGCCGTTCACGGGATTGACGGCGTAAACGCCCTCGAGCTTTACGCCGGTCTTGTCCTTGGCCATCTCCGTGCGCTCGAAGTCGGATTTTTTCGCCGCAGCTTCGCGGTATGCCGCGACCTCGGCATAATTTGTGAGCTTGTCCCGCCATTTTTCCACGAGCGCATGCTCCGGCGCCATCACCATGTATGTAGCGCCGAACAGCGTGTCGGGACGTGTCGTATAAACCGTGATTTCGTCGTTTTCGCTCGTCTTGAAGTTCACTTCCGCTCCATAAGAGCGGCCGATCCAGTTGATTTCCTGCGTTTTGACGCGCTCGATGAAGTCGAGGTCCGCCAGATCATCGATGAGCCTGTCCGCATATTCGGTGATCTTTAACATCCACTGGCTCTTGACCTTGTGGACGACCTCGCCGCCGCAGCGCTCACACACGCCGCCGACGACCTCCTCATTCGCCAGCACGACCTTGCAGGAGGTGCAGAAGTTGACCGTCATCTCTTTTTTATAAGCAAGGCCTTTTTCAAAGAGCTTCAAGAATATCCACTGCGTCCATTTATAATATTCAGGCGAGCTGGTGTTGATTTCTCTCGACCAGTCGAATGAAAGTCCGATTTTTTGGAGCTGGCTCTTGAAGCGCGCGATATTGTTTTTCGTGATGACCGTCGGATGGATATGCGTTTTGATTGCATAATTCTCCGTCGGAAGCCCGAATGCATCCCAGCCGATCGGGAACAGTACGTTGTAGCCCTCCATGCGTTTCTTGCGCGCGATGATGTCGATGGCGGTATAGGGACGCGGATGTCCGATGTGCAGTCCTTGGCCGGAGGGATACGGAAATTCGACAAGCGCGTAATATTTCGGAAGCGTATAATCGTTTTTGGCTTCAAATGCGTGCTTTTCCTCCCAAATTTTCTGCCACTTCGGTTCAATGGTCTTGTAGTCGTATGCCATATTATTGTCCTCCTTTTGGGCGAAATAAAATCTTTATTCTTGCGGTTCGAGAGGAATCTCCTCCGCATCGTTCCAAAGCTTTTCGAGCTTGTAGAAATCCCGTTCGCTTTTGTGAAAAATGTGTACGATCACATGCGCATAGTCCATCGCAATCCACATGCCGGAATCAAAGCCGTCCACATGCAGCGGATGCACGCCCCGCTCGCCGAGCTTATATTCCAGCTCGCCCGCAAGGCCCTTGATCTGCGTATTCGAGGTGCCGGTGCAAATGACGAAATATTCGGTAAGATCATTGCCCTCGGCAAATTTCAGAAGCTTGATGTCCCGCGCCTTCTTTTCATCGAGAATGCGCACAACCGTGTCCGCAAGCTCTCTTGCGGAAGCGCCCACGAGGGAGGACATTCCGGTTTCTTTCTCCGTATTCATAGATTTTCTCCGTTCCGTATTTTGGATATATATGTAGTTATACCACGGCCACCGGGGTTCCGTCAAGTCCCCCGGCAGCCGGAATTTCAAATTATGAGAGATAATAATTGTTGATATAGAGGTTCGAGGCGTTTTTGCTGTCCGTAAAGAAGCCGTCTCTGTCAAAAATCTCGCCGGTAATGTCGGTCTTATACACGTTCAGACACTCATTGATATCGGCCAGCGCTTCCCTTTTGTTGAGACAGTAGTAAATCCAAAGCCCGGTCGCCGGATTCTGCACCGATGAGCCGCCGATTGTGCGCACGGCGATGCCGGCATTGTCAACGGCGTACACCGACTTCGTATAGGAAACGATATCCGCGACCGACATGGAGGTGCTGACATGATTTATCAGCGTCGGCACCATCGAAATCATATTCCCGACCGTGATATTGTTCTTGACCTGACGCAGCGCCTCGACCATGAAATCACCGCGCATTTCCACGCGGCCGATGTCGCCCGTGGCATAGCCCGAACGGTAACGGATCAGCTGCTCGCACTGGCTGCCGTCAAGATGCTGATAGCCCGCCTTCAAATGGATATAAAGATTCTGGTCCGGGTCATCATAATCCATATCGCATGGGACGTCATACCAAATGCCGCCTACGGCGTCGATCACATTGCGGAAGCCGGTGGTGTTGATCAGCACATATTCATCGATGTTGACGCAGAGCGCCGCGGAAAGTCTTGCCTGCAAATCCTGCATGGCGAGATGCTTGGCCTTGGCCTCGGTGGCGCCGCTGCTTCTCTGTCTGTTGTAGGCCGCCGTGAATACGGCGTTCACCCGTGTCACGCTCGTATACCCGCCGACCTCTTTGTTGATAAAGGTGTCGCGCGGGATCTGGACGATGTTGATTTTTCCGTTCGCGGTGTCAAGCGATGCGAGCATCAGAACGTCCGTACTCATGGAGACGTCGTCCACACCGGCAATGAGAAAGGTATAGAAGCCGTCCTTTCTCGTATAAGGCTCCTCCGGCTTTGCCGCGACGTCGGTCGTCTCCTCCGGCGCCTCGGTGGTGCCGTCCGTGGGAAACTGCTGCGTCGGATCGACCGCCGGCTTATGCAGCAGAAGCGCTGTCACGGTGATGCCGGCAATGACGAAAACGGCGCAGACATAAGCGGCAACAATCAGCAAGGCCCGCGAGCTCCGGCTTCTTCTTTTTTGTTTTCTGAAATTTTCTTTTTCCATAACCAATCCTCTTTTGGGAGCAGCGTACTATACCAAACCGTTCCATGCCGAGATCATCTCGGCATCGATCTTTCTGCCTTTCTCAATCAGATAAGTCACAGTGAAACCGATAATTTTTTTCGTGGTGTCGTCAAGCAGACGGTAAAGCGCGGCTTTGTCGTTTTTGTTTATTTTTTCACATTCGCCGTGCAAATATTCCCTCATTTCCGCACAGGAGCGATATTTTCTTCCCGGTTCCGTAAAATCCGCCGTAAAAAGCATTTTATCGAGCGCCGACATCTCCGCCTTTCCGGTCGTATGGCAGGCAATCGCGGAGCTTACCCTGTCCGTCACAATCTCCTCTCCGAAGAGTTCCCTTGCAAACGGAGCGCCGGTGGTCTGATGCAGCGTCGGGAGCACAGCCGACCGATCCTGCGGAAGCGGGATTCCGTATTTTTCACAGAGCGCGAGCTGCTCCTCGTCGGTTTTCGATTTGGTGATATCATGCAGGAGTGCCGCTGTGCAAAGCGTGACGGCCTCCTCCTCCGAGAGTCCGAAGGTCTGCGCCATCCAAGCACATTCGTCATAAACGCCGAGCGTATGCCGGATTCTCTGCTCATCCTCATACAAGGGCAGCTTTTTCCTGATTTCCGCAATGCGGGGTTCGTTTTCCATCATCGGTATAAGTTTTTCTCCTTGATATATTCATACACAGGACGCGGCAGATAAGCGGAAGCGTCGCGTCCCTCATGAAGCATTTGTCGGATTTCGCTCGACGATATCTCGACCGGAGCAAACGATATATCCAAAATTTTCGCGCCGTACAAAGCTGTGAGAAGCTTTTTCTTTTCCGCAACCCGCAAGGCCATCGCCTCCGTCTGACGTTCCCTTGCCGCATAGGCGACCGTACACAGGGTAAGGATATCCTCAAAGCGGTACCACTCGTCGAATGTGAGCAGCATATCCGTTCCGCAGTAAAGATAGAGATCGGAGAAGCCCATGTCCGCAAAGCGTTTCAGCGTCAGATAGGTATAGCTTTTGCCCTCGCTTTTCACCTCCATGTCGGAGACGACCGCGCGCCCCGAAAATTCCGGTGAAGCGGAAAACGCAAGACGGGTCATCGCAAGCCGCATCTCCGGATCGTCGCCCGCGCCGATGCTCTTATGCGGCGGGATCCGGTCGGGAATGATATAAAGCCGGTCAAGTGCCGCCTGTCTTAAAAATTCGGAGGCCGCCCTCACATGCCCGTTGTGGACGGGATCGAAGGTGCCGCCGAAGATGCCGATTTTCATCTGTCGTTTTTTCATAGCGAATTATGAGGGAAGCTCGATTTTCTTATGCTTCTCGGATTCACGGTAAAGAACGAACCGGCTCCCCGTCACCGATACGACCTCGGCGTGAAGTCTTTCCGCAAGAAGCTCCGCCGCCTCGCGCGGCCCGTATTCGCAGGTGTCAAGCGTTCTCAGCTTGATAAGCTCCCTCGCTTCCAGCGCGTTTCCGAGCTGTTCCGTCATATTGTCGCCGATACCGCCCTTTCCGATCTGAAAGATCGTGTCGTACCGGTTCGCCATCGCGCGCAGATAGGCGCGCTGCTTGCTTGATAGCATATAAACTCCGTTTCCGCCGTAAATACGGCTGTCATCAGGGATAATCAGATTTGGGAGGCATCCGTATCGGAAGCGCTCTGCGCCGCCTGCTCCTCCTTCATGCGGTAATAAAGATTCTTGGTGTGCCCGAAAAAGCACAAAAAACAAATCAAGCAGATAAAGAATACAAGCATGCCGAGCAAGGCAATCACGCCGAGATTGGCATAGGCAGCCGCACCGGAAATCGCATGCGTCACCGCAAGAACGACCCACGCGGTTTTCAGCCGGGCGGCGTCGAGCGGATAGGAATTTTGCGTCTCAATTTCCATCACGCCCTCAACGATATGATAAGAAATATAATAGGAAAGCACACAAAAGACGGCGAATATCAAAATCGAAATCAAGTACGGCATCGCAAGTCCGATCCCGAAAAGATCCAAAACATACAGAATCCCCGTATAAACCGCCATGATGATGGACGGCATTCTCACCTTTTCAAAGCGCGCACTTTCCTCCATAAGCTCCGAGATTCCGCCGAGAAGCAGAAGATATCCGACAAAAGCCGGTGTCAGACCGATTCTCACCATGTCGATATCCAAATGAACATCAATATAAATAAAAAAGAATCCCCAAAACAGTTTTTTCATGGCCTCTCCCCTCGTCACTTGCCGGTTATCCCGGTCAAAGCGGCAAATTCTTTGGCAAAGCGCTCCATGGCGCGTGCCCTGTGGCTGACTGCGTTTTTCTCCTCTGCCGTCATTTCGGCAAAGGTTTTTCCAAGCGGCTCGTAAAGAAAATACGGATCATAGCCGAAGCCGCCCCCGCCGCGGGGCGCATCGATGATAACCCCCGGGCATTCGCCGCGCACGACGATTTCCCGTCCGTCCGGAAATACACAGGCAATCGCCGACACAAAATGCGCCGCGCGCTCACTTTGCGGAACATGCTTCATTTTTTCCACGAGCTTGCGGTTGTTGTCGGCGTCGTCATGACCGCCCGCCCAGCGCGCGGAATACACGCCCGGCTCGCCGCCCAGCGCGTCGATGCAAAGACCGGAATCGTCCGCGATGCCGATATAGCCGAGCGCGGCGACGGTGCGCGCCTTGATGAGGGCGTTCGCCTCAAACGTCTCCCCATCCTCGACAATCTCCGTCGTGTAGCCGATATCGTCAAGGGAAAGAAGCGCATACGGCTCGCCGTCCTTCGCAAGCGGGCAAAGCGCCGCAAGGAACGACGCAAGCTCCCCTATTTTATGCCGGTTGTTCGACGCCATCACAATTTTTTCCATGTCTTACTCCTTTGCCGCGATTATTTCTCGAAGAGCGCGGTGACAAATTCCTCCGCCGAGAATGGCTGCAAGTCGTCGGCCTTTTCGCCGACGCCGATGAATTTCACCGGAATGCCCAGCTCCCTTTTGATGGAAATGACGATGCCGCCCTTTGCGGTGCCGTCGAGCTTGGTCAAAACAAGGCCGCTGATATCCGCGGCATTCTTAAATTCCTTTGCCTGCACGACGGCGTTCTGTCCCGTCGTCGCATCCAGCACAAGCAGCGTCTCGCGCACACTGTCCGGAAGCTCGCGGGTAATCACGCGGTCGATTTTTTCCAGCTCGTTCATCAGATTTTTCTTGTTGTGCAGACGGCCTGCGGTATCGATGATCAGCACCTCCGTCCCGCGCTTTTTCGCGGCGGCGGCGGCATCAAATACGACCGCCGCGGGATCGGAGCCCTCGCTCTGCGAAATCAGCTCGACTCCCACGCGCTGTGCCCACACGCCGAGCTGATCGATCGCAGCGGCGCGGAAGGTATCGGCGGCAGCGAGCAGAACCTTCTTGCCGCTCTGCTTCATCACGTTCGCAATCTTGGCAATCGAGGTCGTCTTACCGACGCCGTTGACGCCGATCACCAAAATGACCGTCATTTTCCCGTCCTCAAACCGGATAGGCTCCCCCTCCCCGACGCTCTCGCGCAGAATGTCAAACAGCGCGGTCTTGGCATCTTCGGGATCGGTGATGCGCTCGTCGTGTATTTTGTCATGGAGCGCATCCAAAATCTCCATCGTCGTCTCGGCGCCGACGTCGGAGGTGATAAGCAGCTCCTCCAGCTCCTCGAACAGCTCGTCTCCGACATCGCGGTAGCTGCCGAAAATGGCGTCGATTCCCGCGACGAATGCCTTCTTTGTCTTTGTCAGACCTGCTTTCAGTTTATCAAAAAATCCCATGGATGGTTCCTTTCCCGTTTAGTGAAGCGTGACGCCGATTTTCTGTTCAATCTCCGACACGTCGATTGAAATGACGTCGGAAATTCCTTTTTCATGCATGGTTACGCCGTAAAGGCGCTCCGCCGCCTCCATCGTGCCGCGGCGGTGGGTGATAATGACGAACTGCGTCTTATCCGAATATTTTTTCACATAATCGGCGAATTTATCCACATTCACCTCGTCGAGCGCCGCCTCGATTTCGTCGAGAATACAGAACGGCGTCGGATTGACCTTCAGAATCGCAAAATACAGCGCGATGGCGACAAACGCCTGCTCGCCGCCGGAAAGCAGCGACATGTTTTTGATTACCTTGCCGGGCGGCGCGACGTTGATGTCGATTCCGCTCTCCAAAACATTTTCCGGATCGGAGAGGCGCAGCTCCGCGCGGCCGCCGCCGAACAGCTCCGTAAATACCTGACTGAAATTTGCGCCGATTTCCTCCACCGCGGCGAGAAAATCGCTTTTCATCGTCTCTTCCAGCGTCGAGATGATGTTCAAAAGGTCTTCCTTTGAAGCTTTGAGATCGGCAATCTGCTCCGTCAGCTCGTCAAACTGCTTTTTGACTTCCTTATATTCCTCAATGGCGTTTACATTGACGCTGCCGAGCGCGCGCAGCTGATTTTTATACTTCGTCTGCGCCGCGACGGCCTCGCTTCGCGTTTTTTCCGTGATTTTTTCGGCACAGCGGCGGGAAGCGTCGCTGTATGTAAGCTCATATTCGTCCCATAAGAAAGAAATCAGCTTCTCCTGTCTTTCCCGCAGGTTTTCGTACTCGGATTCGAGCTTTGTGTGCGTGCGGTAAAGAAGGTCGCGCCGGTCTATGATATCGCGGCTTTTCACGCGCAGCTCGGAAAGCCGTTTTTCAATCTCCAACGATGCCTCCGAAAGCTCGCCCTTTTTCCGTTCGCAGAGACGGAGCCGCTCCTCGACCTCGGCGGATTTCGCGCGAATCTCTTCCGCTTCTTTTGCGCCGTTTCGGATTTTTTCCTCCGCCTGCGCGGCGGAAATGCGCAGCTCTTCCATCGAGCTTTCGATTTCCGATACACGCCGTGCGGCCGCCTCGTACATCTGGGAGAGCATACCGAGGTTCGCTTCCTCCTTCGCCGCATCCACCGATACCGCGGAAAGCGCCGACTTAGCGGCTTCCAGACCCTCCGTAAGGGAGGTACGTTCCGCGGCAAGCTCCGTTAAAGTCTTTTCCGTTCTTTCCAGCTCCTCGGTAAAGCCGGTTTTCTTCTTGGAGATTCCGTCGATATCCGTTTCCGCCTTGGCGGCCTTGGACCGCACCGCGGCAAGCTCCGCGCGCAGCATTTCAAGCGTATCCGCCTGCGACTGCCTGTTGGATTTCAGCACGGTAAGCTGCGTCTGTTCGGCATCGTGCAGCGTTTTCAGCACCGATGCGGAGGAAAGCACGCCGTCCTCTTTTTTCTTCGCCTCTTCCAGCTGCGAGGTGAGCGTCTCTATCGCGCCCTCGGCTTCCTTTAACTGCTTCTCATATAAGGCAACCTCTTCGCCGAGCCGCTCGATTTGGGCACGCCGCGAAAGCATTCCGCCCTCCGCGGAAACCGAACCGCCCGTAAAGCTTCCGCCTGCGTTGATGACCTGTCCGTCCAGCGTGACGATCCGATACCGAAAATTCATCGCCCGTGCGATCCGGTTCGCGCACTCTATGTCCTTGGCAACAAGAACCCTGCCCGTCAGAGAGCGGACGATGCCGCGGAATTTATCCTCGCAGGACACAAGCGCGGACGCCGCCGAGACAAAGCCCTCCCGCACATTTTCCGGGATTTCCGACGCGGCGACCTCCGTTCCCCGCATCGTCGATACGGGATAAAACGTCGCGCGTCCCGCGTTCTTTTTCTTCAAATAGGCAATCGCCGCCTTCGCGGACTGCTCGTCCTCGCAGACGACGTTTTGAAGGCTTTGCCCGAATGCGATTTCAAGCGCCGTCTGATATGCCGCCGGCACGGTAACAAGCTTTGATACCGGCCCGTAAATCTTCACGGGACTACCGTCCGAAAGCCGGATTTTTCCCGCCTTATGCTCGCTCACCACAAACCGGACGGCGCCGGAATAGCCCTCGAGCAGCTCCTCCATGCGGACAAGATTCTGAATCTTGTGCCGGCGCTGGGAAATTTCGAGGAAAAGATTGTTTTTCCGTTCCGCCGCTTCCGCCATGCGGCGCTCATATTCGGCCTTTGCCGCCGCAATTTCGTCGAGACCGGCCTTTATTCCGTTTTCCTTTTCGACATAGCCGGCGATTTTCTCCTCGGCAAGACCGAGCCTGTCGTCCAGCATACGGATGTCCGCTTCATGCTTTTCGATCGTCTCCCGAAGCTCATCCAGCTTTTCGAGATCGGAAGCCTTCTGTGCCGCGGCGACGGATTCCGCAACGACGGCGTCCGTCTGCGCCGCGCGCAGCTCGGCGATGCGGGTTTCACAGCCCGCTCTTTGCCTCTCGTTCTCGGAAAGCTCATCCTCATAATGTCCGACCGTCTCCTGCGCCGCGGACGACTTCTTCGCAAGCTCGCCGTGCGCCGTGCGCACCCGGTCAAGATCATGGGAGAGCCTTTCATATTCCGCACGCGCCGCCGCCGCCGATTCCCCGGAAGCGCGGATTCTCTCGCCGGAGCTTGCAATCAGCTCCCGCAGATGCGCCGCGTCGTTTTCCGCGAGCTTGATCTGCGATTCGTTTTCATGCAGCTCACCCGAAAGCGAGAGAATCTCGGCTGTGAGCCGTTCGCTCTCGATCTTATTTTTCATATCGTCGTCGCGCGCCTTCTCCTCGGCGCGCTCGATATCCGCCCGCGTCTCGTCGGCCCGGTCAAGCTCCGCCTTGGATAAAACCAGCTTTGAGGAAAGCTCGTCCGCGTCGGCCTTGGTGTGATCGATGTCGTAAAGCGAAAGCGAAATATCCACCGCCATCTTCGCGTCGCGGATTTCGAGATACTTTTTCGCCTTTTCGGATTCCTTTTCAAGCGGTCCCACGCGCTCGGAGAGCACACTCGCAATATCCTCGAGCCGCACGAGATTTTCGCTTGTGGCATCGAGCTTTTTCGTCGCCTCCGTTTTCTGATAGCGGTATTTTGCAATGCCCGCCGCCTCCTCGAAAATCGCGCGTCGTTCGTCGTTTTTCTGGGAAATGATTTCGGCGATCTTGCCCTGTCCGATGATGGAATAGCCGTCGCGGCCGAGTCCTGTCCCCATAAAAAGCTCATGGATATCTTTGAGACGCACCGCCTTGCGGTTGATGAAGTATTCGCTCTCCCCAACGCGGTAATAACGGCGCGTCACCGTAACCTCGTCATACTCCGCCATGGAGAGAACCTTTCCCCCCTCCTCCGTGTTGTCGAACGTGACCGAAACCTCCGCATAGCCCATCGGACTGCGCTTTTGGGAGCCGGCGAATACCACGTCCTCCATTTTTCCGCCGCGGATATTCTTGGAGGACATCTCGCCGAGCACCCAGCGCATCGCGTCGGATATATTCGATTTTCCGCTTCCGTTGGGTCCCACAACGACCGTAATCCCGCGGTCAAACGAGATGACCGTCTTGTCCGGAAACGATTTAAAGCCTTGAAGTTCAAGCGTTTTCAAACGCATTTCGATAACCGTGCCTTTCCTGCGCAAGCCGCCAAAAGTGCATACGCCAAAAATATAAGAGAGCTCGGATGAAAGTCAGCCGTCCGATATCCGCATCCGAAAGGAATGGGGCGAAATTTCCGCCGACGCCATGAATTTCATGCCGCCAAGCGCAAATTTTTCCGTTAAGTAGGTTCTGTTCATGCCATGCTGACCGATCGCCTTGGAAAGATCGGCCGGCGCCGTCATAACCGTGACATGGCGTCCCGCGGCTTCCTTTCCGGCAAGCCCGTGCTCCATCGCATCGCGGAAATACCTGCCGTAAGCAAGCTCTCCGATTGCCGGATGATAACCGCCGCTCACAACGGCGCCTTCCATCTCCCCCGATTGCAGTCCGACCCGAATGACGGGAATCCCACGCGCGATAAAAACGGAAAGAGCCGCCGCCGTGCGCTCCACCGCCGTCTCCGCGACAAGCGGCGTATATTCTCCGCGAGCCGCCATATCGGCAAGCGCCGTTCCCCGAAATACCACCGTGGGATAGATTCTCGCGCCCATGGCGCCCATATCGCAGATGGCGCGCGCCGTCTCCGTCTCGGAAGTCTCATCCGAGCCCGGAAGTCCGATCATCATCTGTCCGACAAGCTCGAAGCCGTACCGCCGGATAAGACCGCACGCGCGCCTTGTATCCGCCGCCGTATGCCCGCGGCGGGAGGCGGCAAGCACGCCGTCGTCCATGCTTTGGATGCCAAGCTCAACCGTGCGCACGCGGTACCGTTTCAAAAGATTCAGAATTTCCTCGTCGATATAGTCCGGACGCGTCGAAATGCGGATCGATTCGCATTTTCCCGCGTCGATATATTCGTTTGCAAGCGCGAGAAGCCGTACCATCTCCGGCCGGCCGATGCCGGTGAAGCTCCCGCCGAAATATGCAATCTGTGTCGGGATATGTGCATCTGCCGTCGCAAATGCACGGTCGAGCTCTCCTTTCACTGCGGCAAAATCGTAGTCGCCATGACCGGAGATCGTTCGCTGATTGCAGAAGACGCAGTCGTTCGGACAGCCGAGATGCGGGATAAAAACCGGAACATTGATGTGCTTTTTCATCCGACGATATAATTTTTCAGTGCATCCTCGGCGGCGGCGATTTCCGCCTTTTTCTTGCTCGAACCCTCTCCCCGCCCCATGACGTTGTTATCGATTCTGACCTCGCAGACATAGCGCTTGTCATGATCCGGTCCGCTCTCCGATACGATATCGTATTCCAGCATGCCGCGTGCCTCTTGAACGATCTCCTGCAAATGGGATTTCGGATCGATAATCGGGCGCTCGGAGAGAATCTTTCGGATTTCTCCCTCGATAAAGGGCGTCAGGAATGTGACCACCGTGTCGAGATTTTTTCCGGAATCGAGATAAACCGCGGCGACGAGCGCTTCAAATGCATCTTCAAGGATTTTGTCCTGATCGCGTCCGTTGGAGGCCTCCTGTCCATGGCCGAGATAGAGAAAATCGCCGAGTCCGAGTGTCCTTGCAAAGCCGGCAAGCGAACGCGTGCAGACGATATCCGCACGAATCTTCGTGAGATCCCCTTCGGGATGACCGGAAAAGAAATCGAACAGAAAACCGCTCGCCACAACGGAAAGCACGGAATCCCCGAGAAACTCCAAGCGCTCGTTCGAGCTTATTCCGTATTGCTTATTCTCATTGGCATAGGAGGAATGGCGCATCGCCTCGTTTAAATATTCCTTTTTCCGGAACACATACCCGATTTTTTCTTCAAGAAAGCATAGATTCCGCGGCAAAGAACCGTTTTTCGCCGTCATATGCGCACCTCCTTTTTAAAGATTATTCCTGACTTTTTTCGGCTTCCGGAGTCGGTGCCGTAAAATTCGCCGCTTGACGCTCGATTTCCTCGATGACGCCGGTCTCAGCGTATGTGACCGCCTGTCTGACGGCATTTTTGATCGCACTTGCGTCCGAGCTGCCGTGCGCCTTGATGACCGGCTTTGCAAGGCCGAGGAACGGCGCGCCGCCGTATTCACGCGGATCAAAGAATTTCTTCATTTTTCTCGCTTTTCCGTGCACAAGCGCGCCGGAAAGCATGCTGATCGTGCCGGAATGGAACATCTCCTGCACCTTTTCCATCAGGAAACGGCAAAGCCCCTCGCTGGTTTTGAGAATGATATTGCCCGTGAAGCCGTCGCATACGAGCACCTCGCATTTGCCGTAAGGAAATTCCTTCCCTTCGATATTTCCGATGAAATTGATTTCCTTCATATCTTTCAACAGACGGTGAGCCTCCACATACAGCGGCGTTCCCTTGTGCTCTTCGGTGCCGTTGTTGACAAGTCCCACACGCGGACTTTCGATTCCGAATACCTTTTCCATATAGACGGAGCCGAGACACGCAAACTGCGCGAGATAATCGGCGCTCACCGTGACGTTCGCACCGCAGTCGAGCAGCAGCACGGGACTGGCATACGGAAGAATCGTTCCGAGCGCGGCGCGGCGGATACCTCTGATCCGTTTCACAATCAGCGTAGCTCCGGTAAAATATGCCCCTGTATTCCCGGCGGAAACCGCGGCGTCGCCGTAGCCTTCGGCGACAAGTCTCAACGTCTTCGCCATCGAGGCTTCCTTGTGCGTTTGGAAAATGCTCATAGGGTCATCCTCCATGGTGACGACGTCGTCGGCATGGACGATCTCAAAGCTTCCCTCGGACGCCTGCTCTTCCGCAAGAGCCTCACGGATCACCGATTCGTTTCCCACAAGCACAATATCCGTCCCGTATTCTTCTTTTGCAAGAATCGCGCCCCGTATCAGCTCGCTCGCCGGTTTATCCGCGCCCATTACATCCAATATGATTTTCATATCAACCTCCAAAAGCTCCGCGCCGCCCGCGGGACACGCTGAATAATTTCATATATGATATATTATATCTCTTTTGCCGTGATTTTTCAATAATATATCGGAAAAAATGGGTGGGAAATCAAAAATTAAGATTTTTGGAAATGGTATGTGCTTTTCTCACTGAGGAGAAAAGCACCAAAAGACTCATTGAGGCTTCCGCCTCAAACTCCCATCCATCTGCCGGGAAGCGCATACCCACGGCTCGAAAGGTGTTGCAGTGCTCGCGGGGCTCGCACAGGCCACCACTCCCCGTGCGGGACGCAACTGCGAGTGGGAAGTACGCGCCCGCAGGCGCAAGGCTGCCGTAACGCACTTGCCGCCCGTTCGGCGTGTTCCGCCGTGGATTGCGTACCCCTGCGGTACGCAAACACGTGCCGGGAGCCGACGAGACGTGCTCTTGGCTCGCACGAACGGTCAAGCGGTACGCTTGCGGCTTCTTTTCGTTCTTTTCTTGTGTGGACAAGAAAAGAACACATTCCTCCTTTACAAAGGAGAATAAAGATGTCGTTTTCTCACCGACGAGAAAACGACGAAAAGAGTCGTTGAGGCTTCCGCCTCAAACTCCCATCCATCTGCTGGGAAGTGCATACCCACGGCTCGAAAGGTGTTGCAGTGCTCGCAGAGCTCGCACAGGCCACCACTCCCCGTGCGGAGAGTAACTGCGACTGGAAAGCCCGCGCCCGCAGGCGCAAGGCTGCCGGAGCGCGCTCGCTGTCCGTTCGGCGTGTTCCGCCGTGGATTGCGTACCCCTGCGGTACGCAAACACGTGCCGGGAGCCGACGAGACGTGCTCTTGGCTCGCACGAACGGTCAAGCGGCACGCTTGCGGTTTCTTTTCGTTCTTTTCTTGTACGGACAAGAAAAGGACACGTTTCTCCTTTCCAAAGAAGAAGAAATGTCGTTTTCTCACCGACGAGAAAACGACGAAAAGAGTCGTTGAGGCTATCGCCTCAAACTCCCATTCTTCTGCTGGGGAGCGCATACACACGGCTCGAAAGGTGTTGCAGTGCTCGCGGGGCTCGCACAGGCCACCACTCCCCGTGCGGGACGCAACTGCGAGTGGGAAGTACGCGCCCGCAGGCGCAAGGCGCGCGCCGTGTGAGCGCCTTCCGGCATGATACTTGCGAAAGGGGCGGCGATTGACGGATCACGCGAGCTTCGCGAGCGTGGATGCCGTCTTTTATAGCCGCCACCGAACCGCTGCCGGCCGCACAAATGATCGAACGGAACGTTCGCGGTTTCTTTTCGTTCTTTTCTTGTGCGTACAAGAAAAGGACACGTTCCGCCTTTGCCAAAGGAGAAAGAAATGCCCCATCCAAAGATGGGACATTTTTTATTCTTTTTTCTCCGATTCCGGCGCATCTTCCTTATAGGAACAATCCTTATTCATACAATAAAGATATCCTTTTCCCTTTTTTACGAGCAGGCGCGAACCGCATACGGGACAATTTTTTTCCGTTGGCATATCCCATACGGAAAAATCACATTTCGGATAATCCGAACAGCTGTAAAAAGCAGTGTGATTTTTCCCAAAGCCCTTGACAACAGGCGCGCCGCATTTCGGGCATGACACGCCGATTTCCTCTCGAATCGGCTTCGTATACTTGCATTTCGGGAAATTGCTGCAAGCATAAAACTTTCCGTAGCGGCTCTTGCGGATGACGATATCCCCACCGCAAAGTTCACATTTGAGGTCGGTTTTTTCCGGCGCTTCCTTTTCCTTTTTGACCCCGCCGGAAGCATCGAGAGGCTTCGTATTCTTACATTCGGGATACCCCGGGCAAGCGGCGAATTTGCCGAATCTGCCGGTTTTGATTATCATTCTTCTTCCGCATTTTTCACAGATGAGGTCGGATTCCTCGACGGGAAGGGCAACCTTGTTCTCTCCGATATGCTCCTGCGCACGTTCGAGCGTTTTTTCAAAATCCCCGTAGAAATCCTCCAAAACGTGCTCAAACGTATTGTCGCCGCGCGCAATCTCGTCAAGCTCGGTCTCCATATTGGCCGTGAATTTATAATCGACAATCTCCGGAAAGTTCTTTTTCATGAGCTCCACCGTCGCCTTGCCGAGAGGCGTCGCAAGGAGAAGCTTTTTATCCCGCTCGATATAGCCTCTTTCGAGAATCGTAGTGATTGTCGGCGCATAGGTGCTCGGACGCCCGATGCCCTTTTCCTTTAAAAATTTGATGAGAGAAGCCTCATCGAAATGCGGGGGCGGCTCCGTAAAATTCTGAATCGGTGTGATTTCCTCGCACGGCAGCACGTCGCCCTCCGAAATCCCGCGCAGTTTGGAACTCTTGTCGCCGGCATCCTCGTCATCCGAATACGCCACCCGATAGCCCTTGAAGATTAAGATGCTCTCGCTCATCTTAAAAAGATAGCCCACGTTGTCAAGTTCCACTTCCACGGCGTCATATTCCGCATTTTTCATCTGACTTGCGACAAACCGATCCCAAATCAGCTTATAAAGCTTATACTGATCCGCCGTAAGAAACGGCCGGATTTCCTCCGGCAGAAGCTCCATGCTGACCGGACGGATTGCCTCGTGCGCGTCCTGCGCGCCGCTTTTGGATTTATAGGTCTTTCGCTTCGACGGATAAAATTCCGCGCCGTATTTCTCCTTAATCAGCTTTTCGGCGGCGGCAGCCGCCTCGTCGGAAATGCGGAGCGAATCCGTTCTCATATAGGTGATGACACCGTGCACGCCGCCGTGCGCCGGCCCGAGATTCACGCCCTCGTAAAGCTCCTGCGCAACCTTCATAGTGCGCTTGGAATGAAAGCCGAAGCGCTTGGACGCGGCCTGTTGCAGCGTCGAGGTCTCAAACGGCGGCTCAGGGCTCTTGGATTTTTTCGATTTTTTGACGCCGCTTACCCGAAATTCCCCCGCGCGGCAGGCATCGACAATTTTCTGCGCCGCATCTCCGGTCGCAAGCTCGATTTTCCCGTTTGCGTCCCCGAAAAACTTCGCCTTTCCCTTTTGGTTTCTGCCAAGGGAAAGAATCGCTTCAATCGTCCAAAATTCCTTCGGAACGAATTTTTCGATTTCCGCTTCGCGTTCCACGATAATCCGTGTGGCGACGGACTGCACACGTCCCGCCGAAAGACCGCTTTTTACGGTTTTCCAAAGGTAAGGGCTGAGCTTATAGCCCACAATCCGGTCAAGCACGCGGCGCGCCTGCTGGGAATTGACGAGATTCATATCGATTGCGCGCGGATGCTCGATCTCCGCCTTGATGGTGTTTTGGGTAATTTCATTGAACGCCACGCGGTTCGCCTCCTCCGGCGCGATGCCGAGGACCGTAGCCAGATGCCATGAAATCGCCTCGCCCTCGCGGTCGGGGTCCGTCGCAAGATAAATTTTGTCCGCGCCCTTTGCTTCCTTTTTCATTTCGGAAATGAGCGCGCTTTTTCCCTGTATATTGATGTATTTCGCCTTGAAACCGTGTTCCGTATCGACGCCGAGGCTGCTTTTCGGAAGATCTCTGACATGCCCCTTGGAGGCGATGACCTTATAGCCGCTGCCGAGATAGGAATTGATCGTAGCGGCCTTTGCCGGCGACTCGACAATGACGAGATTCACATTCTTTTTGTTTTCCTGCATGAAAAGCACTCCTTAAAAAACGTTAAGCAACGCTTATTATATACCGAAAATATGAAAATTGTCAATACGGTTTTAAAGCGGACGGTAATTCCCGCCGGGCTCCGCCTCGATAAAGCCTCCGATTTCCAGCATGGTGAGAGCGCCGAGAAGCGCGCCCGTTTCACAGGGCGTCCCGGTTTTCGCCCGAACCGCCTGCGCGATTTCCTCGGACGTCATGGCCCCTCTCATGGAAGCGAGCACAAGCCTTTCCAGCTCGCCGAGCTCCGAGGGCTCCGCGCGGCGCGATGCCCGTGCGGGCGGCGGATTTTCCGATTTTTTCGGTTTGCTTCGGATGCTTTCCCTCTCGAAGCGCTCCGGTGTGCGCGGCTCCTTATCGGTATGCGCCGGTGATTTTCCCGTCGCTCTTCCGGCGGGACGTCTGCGGGAACGGGAAAGCCTTTCGGTGAATATTCTATGCGGATATAGAAGCTCGTATTCGTCCAAAATGTCGGCGGCACAAGTGACAAGCTTCGCGCCCTCGCGAATCAGGGTATTGGTCCCCTCGGCGCGCGGATCATCCGGATTTCCCGGGTAGGCAAACAGATCGCGCCCCTGCATTCTCGCGGCACGTGCGGTGATAAGTGAACCGCTGTACAGGTCTGCCTCGACAACGACCGTCCCTTGGCAAAGCCCCGAAATAATCCGATTCCGAATGGGGAAATTTTTGCCGTTCGGCTCCGTCCCCGGCGCATATTCCGTTACGAGCGTTCCCTCTTTCGCAATGCGCTCCATCAGGCCCTTGTGCTCAGGCGGATACACCCTGTCGATTCCGCAGCCGAGCACCGCGATCGTATGGCCTCCCGCGGCAAGCGCCCCCTGCTGCGCGCAGGCATCGATTCCGAGCGCCATGCCGGAAACCACGACGGCGCCCGCGCGCGCCAAATCCTCTCCGAGCCTGCGGGCAGACGCCGCGCCGTGGTCACTGCATTTTCGGGTTCCCACACAGGCAATCATCACGTTGTCGTCGATATCCGGCACCCGTCCTCTGTAATAAAGCAGGAGCGGCTTCGCATGGATACTCCGCAGCCTTTCGGGATATACCGCGCTCTCACAGGTCATGATGCCGACATTTACACGCTCACAGTATTCGAGAATCCGATGGGATAAGGAAAGATCGCGGTCAAGCAGCGCCGCCGCGATATTGTCGTCGATGCCGTCCACCGCACGAAGCGCCGATTCGTCCGCTTCAAATATCTCCTTCGGAGAGGAAAAATGCTTCAAAAGGTACGAGCCAAGCTCGCTGCCGGCACCGCACCGCAGGGAAAGCCATATCCAATAGACAAGATGCTCCATAAAAACCTCCGTTCCGCTGTTGACAGCATGTTTTAAAATTCAAAATATCAAAAGCAAATTCTGCTAAAAATGGCAAGTTCAGACCATAAAACCAAGGTTATGAGCGCGGCACACGCTCAGACATCAAAAGCTTCCCCAGCGCTTCGACGTCTGCGGCAAGAAACGGAGCGCCCGCCTCCGAAAGCTCGTCACGCGTTCCATAGCCGTATAAAACGCCGATCGAGGCAATACCAACCTCGCGCGCCCCGATAATATCATACTTCCGGTCGCCCACCATCACCGCGGACAAACCGACGGGTATCCCGAGCGCTTCAAGCGCGTACCGGATAACCTCCGCTTTTTTCGTTCTTGTCTCGTCAAGCGTTCCGCCCGCGATGCAGGCAAAGCAGTCGGCAATCCCAAAATGCTCCAATATCTTCACGGCGAACGGTTCCGGCTTGGAGGTCGCCACGGCAAGCGTTTTGCCGGAAGCTTTCAGCTCTGTCAGCAATTCCCCGATTCCGTCGTAGAGGTTGTTTTCAAACATGCCCTTTTCGACAAAATACGCCTTATAATGCCGTAAAGCCAGCGCCCCGACCTCGCGCCGCCTCCCACATGACGATGCCTGCCGCCACCGCGGCATTAAGCGATTGAGGACCTTGCTTCATCGGGATAATCACACTGCCCGAGCAGGCGGCGCGCACCGCATCGGATATCCCATGCCCCTCGTTGCCGATGACAAATCCGATTTTGCCGGATAAATCCGTCTGCCGGATATCCTTGGAATGCTCGTCCAATGCCGTCGCAAAAATACGGAAGCCGTTTTGACGCAAGCGGGCAATATCGCTTGTGAGATCTGCCGTTCTTTGCACCCTCACGCGGAAAAGCGAACCCATGCAAGCTCTCACAGTCTTGGGATTATAGAGATCGGCGCCATTCTCCCCGGCGTACACCGTATCCACACCGAACGCATCCGCCGCTCGCAGCACGGCACCGAAATTTCCCGGGTCCGATACACCGTCGAGAAAAATCACAAATGAATCGTCCTCTTGTGTCGTCTGCGGCTCAAAGTATTCCGCTACGCAGAAAATTCCCTGCGGCGCCCTTTCAAAGGACAATTTTTCATAAACCGGCTCCGAAACGATCGTCAATTTTTCCTCTCCGACGTCAGAAAGAAGCTCGCCGTATTTCTCATAGGCTGTCTCCGTTGCAAATACGCGGGTCAAGCGGACACCGGCCGAAACAGCCTCGCAAAACAGCTTTACACCCTCAAAAGCGAAGGTATGCGTCATTTCACGGTATTTTTTATCCGCGAGCTTCGCCGCGGCGATGACCGCGGGATTTTGTTTGCTTGTGATGATTTCCATGGGATTTCCTTTTTATTTTATATTTTCTTTTTTCCTCTGGAAAGGAGAGAAGCATGTCCTTTTCTTGTACGCACAAGAAAAGGACGAAAAGAAACCGCGAACGTTCCGTTCGACCGTTTGTGCAAACCGAAAGCGCATCTCGTCGGCTCCCGACACGTGTTTGCACTCGTAAACTCGTGCAAGCCACGGCGGAACACGCCGAACGGGCAGCAAGTGCAATCGGTAACTTTGCGCCTGCGGGCGCGGACTTCCCAGTTGCAGTTGCTTCCCGCACGGTGAGGTTGCCCTGCAATGCGGAGCATTGCATAGCGCCGTAATTTGAATTGATTGCTGCACTTTAAATGGGTATAGATCATTTCAAGTTTAGACTTTACTCTTTTGGTATCTTTTCTCCCTGCGGAGAAAAGTACACACCTTTTTAATACAAAACCCAAAGCGGATTTCGCTTTGGGTTTTCAAATACCTATTACAGTGCCGCCTTTGCGGTTTCGCAAAGGGATGCAAAAGCTTCCTTATCGTTTACCGCAAGCTCCGCAAGCATCTTGCGATTGAGCGTGATGCCGGCCTTCTTCAATCCGCACATAAATCTCGAATAATTGATGCCGTTGACCTTTGCCTGCGCGGAAATTCTCGTAATCCAAAGAGAACGGAAATCTCTCTTTTTCAGCTTACGTCCGGCGAAGGCATAGTTGCCGCTCTTCATCACTGCCTGCTTCGCCATCTTGAAATGCTTGCTCTTGGCACCCCAGTAGCCCTTTGCGAGCTTCAGGGTTTTATTTCTTCTCTTGCGCGTCATCATCGCGCCTTTTACTCTTGCCATCTTCTTTATTCTCCTCTCTCAGTTTGCCGTAATTATTTGTTGGGAATGAGAGTCTTTACGGTAGACTCGAACGATTTGCTCAGATATGCGTTGCGGCGAAGCTGTCTCTTGCGCTTCGGCGTTTTGATTCCGAGCTTATGACGGCGGTTCGAGCTGTTCATTTTTACTTTTCCGTTTTTCGTGACCGAAAATCTTTTGGCTGTGGCCTTATGTGACTTGATTTTTCCCATTTTCTGTATTCATCCTTTCGAATTATTTCAGAGACCGCAAAATGTCTCATACATGCTTTACTGCTTGACAGGCGATAAGAACAACGTGAGGTTGCGGCCTTCCAAAACAGGCTTTTTATCGATCTGCGCACATTCCGACGCGGCCTCGGCAAACCGCATAATAACGTCCATGCCGATTTCCGTATGACGCATTTCACGTCCCTTGAATCTCACGCAAACCTTGACCTTGTTGCCATCCTTGAGAAAGCGGAAAGCATGGTTCAGCTTGGTCTGAAAATCGTGGTCGCCGATGCTGCAAGAGAGCTGGATTTCCTTGATTTCGACCGTCTGCTGCTTCTTTTTCGCTTCCTTTTCACGCTTATCCTGCTCAAATCGGAATTTCCCGTAATCCATGATTCGGCACACGGGCGGCGCCGCCTTCGGCGCGATCATGACAAGATCAAGACCCTTGTCAATGGACAGATTCTGCGCGGTATCGATGGATACGATCCCGAGCTGCTCTCCGTCCTCGCCGACAAGTCTTACCTCCGGAACGGTGATTTCCTCATTGATCAAATGTTCTTTTTTGCTGATATGCGGCACCTCCAATAAACTGAATTTAAATAAAATGCGGAAAACCGAATCGGTTCTCCGCAATCATACCATAGACATAAAAATGCTCAAAACAGCACCTTTGCATTTCAAGTATTAACCCGGGCACGATGCGCCGCAAGGTGAGAACAGAGAACGTTCTTCTTTATTTTACAAAGATAGTATAATACAATTTTCTCCGTTTGTCAAGAGGGATTTTGAATATTTTCGTACTTTGCTTCCAAAAAATAAAATTCTTAAAACAACGCACGTATCTGCGTCCATTGTTTCTTTTATTTCGTTCCAAACAAGCGATCTCCCGCGTCGCCAAGACCGGGCACAATATAGGCGTGCTCATTGAGCTTTTCATCCACTGCGGCAACGTAAATATCGACGTCGGGATGCGCCTTCTGTACGGCTGCGACGCCTTCCGGCGCTGCGACAAGACACATCAGCCGCAGGTGTGTGCAGCCTCTCTCTTTGAGCTTTGTCAAAGCGTCGCATGCGCTGCCGCCGGTCGCGAGCATCGGATCGACAACGATGACGATTCTCTCGGAAATATCCATCGGCAGCTTGCAGTAATACTCGATCGGCAAATGCGTCTCCGGATCGCGGTAAAGTCCGATATGACCTACCTTCGCAACCGGAACCAGCTCCAAAAGCCCGTCCACCATGCCGAGGCCCGCGCGCAGAATCGGAACGACGGCCAGCTTTTTGCCGGAAATCACCTTTCCCGTCATTTTGCAGAGCGGCGTTTCGATTTCCATATCTTCAAGGGGCAGATCGCGCGTCACTTCGTAGCCCATCAGCATCGCGATTTCATCAAGCAGCTCGCGAAAATCCTTAGAACCTGTTTCCTTCTTTCTCATATAAGTGAGTTTGTGCTGAATCAGAGGATGATCGATCACGTGAAGTTCGCTCATGTTTATTCTCCTTTATATTTTAATTCTCGATTTGTATTGTAACATAGACACAGCCTCATTGCAAGGATAAAACGACAAATTTCAGGAATTTTATCGAAAATGTGCTTTTCTCACTGAGGAGAAAAGCACCAAAAGACTCATTGAGGCTATCGCCTCAAACTCCCATTGTGCTACTGGCAAGCGCATACCCACGGTTCGAAGGTGTTGCAGTGCTCGCGAGGCTCGCACAGGCCACCACTCCCCGTGCGGAGAGTAACTGCGGCTGGAAAGCTCGCGCTCGCAGGCGCAAGGCGCGCGCCGTATGAGCGCCCTCCGGCATGATACCCGCGAAACTGGCGGCGATTGACGGATCACGCGAAGCTTCGCGAGCGTGGACGCCGTCTTTTATAGCCGCCACCGAACCGCTACCAGCCGCACTAACGGTCAAGCGGTACGCTTGCGGCTTCTTTTCGTTCTTTTCTTGTCCGTACAAGAAAAGGACACGTTTCTCTCCTTTTCAAAGGAGAAGAAATGTGCTTTTCTCACTGAGGAGAAAAGCACCAAAAGACTCACCGAGACTCCGTCTCGGACTCTCATGCTTCTACTGGGAAACGCATACCTACGGCTCGAAAGGTGTTGCAGTGCTCGCGGAGCTCGCACAGGCCACCACTCGCCGTGCGGGACGCAACTACGAGTGGAAAGCTCGCGCTCGCAGGCGCAAGGCGCGCGCCGCGTGAGCGCCTTCCGGCATGATATTGGCAAAAGCGGCGGCGATTGACGGATCACGCGAGCACCGCGAGCGTGGATGCCGTCTTTCATAGCCGCCACCGAACCGCTGTCGGCCGCACAAACGCTCAAGCCGGAGGCTTGCAGTTCTTTTGATGCTTT
Organism: uncultured Eubacteriales bacterium; assembly: GCA_934446365.1. Lineage (GTDB taxonomy): Bacteria > Bacillota > Clostridia > Oscillospirales > CAG-272 > QALR01. The sequence goes on from CAKSDZ010000002.1 coordinate 204,002, forward strand.
TCTTTCTGTAAAGAAAAGCATGCGTTCTCTCCTTTCCAAAAGAGAAGATATGTCGTTTTCTCACCGACGAGAAAACGACGAAAAGAGTCGCCAAGACTCCCGTCTCGGACTCTCATCGTGCTGCTGGGAAACGCATACCCACGGCTCCCAACAGACGGAACCGCGCACCTACGTGCGCTCTCCGTCATTCGCCGTGCGGGAAGTTTATGCCACTGGAAAGCTCGCGCTCGCAGGCGCAAGGCGCGCGCCGTGTGAGCGCCTTCCGATACGATATTTGCTAAAGAGGCGGCGGTTGACGGATCACGCGAGCAAAGCGAGCGTGAACGCCGTCTTTTATAGCCGCCACCGAACCGCTGCCAGCCGCACTAACGGTCAAGCGGTACGCTTGCGGCTTCTTTTCGTTCTTTTCTTTCCGTAAAGAAAAGAACATGTTCCCCCTTTATAAAAAAGATATATTTTTCAGTTCCAAAGAAAAGGTCTTCCCATCAAGATAGGAAAGCGCCGACGGCTCGTCCTTTTCAAAGCGGAGCTTATAGGCGCACAGCGCCTGACGGTACCGGCCCGCCGCCCTGTCCGCTCCGTTTTCCGCATACTTGCCGTCGCCGACGAGCGGATGCCCGATGCTCGCCATATGCGCACGGATTTGATGCGTGCGTCCCGTCACAAGCTCCACTTCCAGCACCGCTTCGTCCCTTTCGGCATCAAGGACACGGTATTTTGTAATAATTTTCTTGAAGTCGCCGCGGGCGCCGTGCGGAATGCTCTTATAAACCGTGACGCGGTTCGCATCCGCATCCTTTATGAGGTACCCTTCAAGCGTCGCTTCCCGTGGCTCCGGGATACCGTGCACCCTGCAAAGATAATATTTCGCAATCGTGCGCTTTTTGATTTTTTCATTGAGAATCCGCAGCGCTTCGGCGTTTTTCGCCGCAAGCACAAGTCCCGAAGTATTGCGGTCGATTCGGTTGCAGAGCGCCGGCGCAAAGGAGTTCTCCTTTTCCGGATTATATTCTCCTTTTCTCCAAAGATACGCCTTGACATGCTCGATAAGCGTGTTGCGCTCGCCCGCGCTGTCGCTGTGGGAAAGCATGCCGACCGGCTTGTTGCAGATGAGCAGATTCTCATCCTCATAGACGACCTCAAAGGCAGGACGGATGTTTTTGAAAAGCGCCTCCGACGGCGCCCGCTCCAAAAATTCAGGCGGGACAAAAAGCTCGACCGTGTCGCCGTCCGCAAGCATCTGTCCCACATCGGCGCGCTTGCGGTTCACCTTGATTTTCTTTGTCCGAATGAACTTATACATCATGGATTTCGGCAGATTCCGAAAGGTTTTTGAAAGAAATTTATCCAGCCTTTGTCCCGCGTCGTTCGCGCCGACTGTGATTTTCTCCATATCGCGCCTCTCCTTTTTTACATAAGCGGCTCCGCCGTAAGATAGCTCCCGTCAAAATCCGCAAGCCTCACACAGCGGATATCGCCCGCAAGCTCTTCCGCCGTTTTCATTTTCACTTCAAGCATGTCCTCGGAATGGCCGAGCATAAAGTCGCCCATCCGCGTCTCGAACAACACCTCGCGTCTGCCGCCCACGGCGGCACGGCAAACCGCGCCGGACAGGCGTTTGCCCACCGTTTCCAGCCGGTGCAGCCTTTCACGCTTGACGGCTTCCGGTACCTGTCCCGCCATCGCTGCCGCGGGGGTTCCCTCCCTTGCGGAAAACGGAAAAATATGCATGTGCAGAAATCCGATTTGCTCCGCCATATCCACGGTGGCAAGAAAATCCGCATCCGTCTCGCCGGGAAAGCCGACGATGATGTCGCACGTAAAGGTGACATTCGGGATTGCTTTCCGCAGATATGCCGTATTTTTCAACACCTGTTCTCTGTTATATCGGCGCTTCATCGCCGCAAGCACGGCGTTGCTGCCGCTTTGCAGAGAAAGATGAAAGCTCGGCATGATCCGCGGCTCCGCGGCAATCTCATCACAGAAGCGTTTGGTCAGCACGGACGGTTCGAGCGACCCTGTGCGCACACGCTCGATGCCCTCGACCGCTGCGGTCTCCCGCATCAGCCGCCAAAGCGGATATCCGCCGATGTCCTTTCCGTAGGAAGCGGCTTCGATTCCCGTGAGAATCACCTCATGACAGCCGGCGGCGGCGAGCTGCCTCACTTCGGCGATTACCTCCTCCGGCGGACGGGAAACCACGCCGCCTCGCGCTTTTTTGATGATGCAGTAGGTGCAGTTGTTGTCGCACCCATCCTCAATCTTCACATACGAACGGTCGCGTCTTGCGCGCGGGCTCGTCAGCTTCTCGAGCGGCGCCCCGTCAAGATCGGGCACCTCGCAGGACGCGCCTTTTTTGACGCCCTCCCGCACGAGATAGGCCGCCGTTTCGGCGGCGGAACGCTTATTCCGGGTTCCGCAGACATAATCCACTCCGGGAATACGCGCCGCCTCCTCCGCCTTCAACTGGGAAAAGCAACCTGTGACGAGCACAAAAGCCGCCGGATTTTTCGCCGCGGCACGGCGAATCATTTGGCGGGATTTCCGCTCCGATTCGCCGGTCACGGCACAGGTATTGATGATATAGACGTCGCAGACCTCGGAAAAGTCTGCGACGGCAAATCCGAGCGCTTCAAGCTCCGCCTCAATCGCCTCGGATTCATATTGATTTACCCGGCATCCGAGCGTACAGACCGCCGCTCTCGGACATGCAGATTCCACCATGAAAATTCCCCTTACAGCATCTTTTTCATTTTGTTTTTCCGTTTATAGGTTCAGTCGCCGTTTCCGCTTCCGCCGACGTTTTTTATCGTCTGCCGGCACGGATCGGCGATATTCCGTCATTCCGGTTTTTCTTTCAGCCTTCTTTTCAGCAGGATCATATCCCGCAGCAGAACGCCGTCCTCTACGATTTCATGACCGTAATTCGTGGTAAAAAAATCCGGGATTCTCGCGTATTCCGTAAAGCCGCACTTTCGGTAAAAACCCATTGTCGCGGGTGCCTCCCCCGTGCCGACAACAAGCTCTCCGTACCGGCCGGCATAGCGCGCACAGACAAATTCCACGATTTTTGCGCCGTATCCCATACGCCGGAAAGCGGGCGCCACCGCGAGATTTTTGAGCTCACACCCGTTCCCGTCCGCAACGACGACGCATTCCCCGACCACCTCGCCTTTGTCGGTAAAAACGAACATATCCCCTCTGTCAAGATAGCGGTCCACCATGTGCTCTTCTTCGTCGGCAAGCAGCAAAAGCGGCAGATATTCTTTTTTTCGGTCGGTAATCCGTATCACTTCCATAAGAAAATCTTTTCCTCCGGCAGACGGCAAAAATGGGATGGAAATCATTCCATCCCATTATAGCATCCATATGGGGAAAATGCAAGAATCATTTCGAGGGGGAGCAGAGGAACCAGCCGAAAAGACGCGGGAACAGCGTGAAAAAGCCGATTTTTTCGACGGTTTCATCCGCAAGAATGTCTGCGGTTCCCAGCTCCTTTCCGTCGAGCAGATACGTCACCGTTCCGATTTTCTCGCCCTTGACAATCGGAGCCGCCAGCTTTTCCGGCATATCGATCCGTTTTTCAATCTTGCTCTCCGTGCCCTTTTCCACGGTCTGTGAAAAGGTCTCATGTACGGTTTTCAGCGTATTCTGCACACCGCCCGTGACGCGGACCGTCTCACATTCCGCGCTCTCATCCGTATAGCTTGCATAATTTGCAAAGCCGAAATCAAAGAGAGAAGCGGCGAGCGCGTTGCGCACGTCTCTTGTCGGCGAGCCCATGATGACGGCGATGAGGGAAAGTCCGTCGCGCTCGGCGGTCGCGGAAATACAGAATTTCGCCTTTGCCGTCGAACCGGTTTTAAGTCCCGTCGCGCCTTTATAGAAACGGATGAGCCTGTTGGTATTCGTAAGGCCGAACGCGCCGTCGCGGATGGTATCCATCCAAATCGTGCTGTAATTGAAAACCGCCTCATGCTTGACGACCTCGCGCGTCATAATCGCGATATCCCGCGCGCTCGTAACATGATTGGTCGCCGTGTCGTCAAGTCCGTTCGTGTTCTCAAAATGCGTGTTCTTCATGCCCAGCTCCTCGGCGCGCGCATTCATCTTGGCAACAAAGGATTCCTCGCTGCCGGCTATGTATTCCGCAAGCGCGACCGCGGCATCGTTCGCGGAGGCCACAATCAGGCTTTTGAGCAGGTCGTCGACGCTCATTTCCTCGCCGACTTTGAGATAAATCTGAGAGCCGCCCATACTCGCCGCATGCTCGCTCGCCTGTACCATGTCGGAAAGCTTGATGGTCCCGGCGTCGAGCGCTTCAAAAACGAGCAGCATCGTCATCACCTTGGTGACGGATGCAGGCGGAAGCGCCTCGTCCGCGTTCTTTTCAAAGAGAACCCTGCCGGTTTTCGCATCCATTAAGATGCAGGAGACGGCGTCCGCCTCCGCCGTATATTCCGGCGCCGCCGAAACCCCCGCCGCGGCGGACAAAAATACGAACAAAGCCGCCAGCACGGCACACAAAAGTCTTGATTTCTTCACGATAACCTCCCACGCCGCAGAAACGGCAGTCAAACTTCCGGACGGAATCCGTCCTATCCGGTTCATTCATATGCCGCGGGAGAAAAAAATATGCCCCCGCCTGTACGCGGGAGCACATATTTGCCATAAATTTTAATCGACAATATAGTCCTTGAGGCTATCGATGAGCTTGTCGCAGTCGTCGTTGTGCGCGGTCAGCGTGATGGGATTCATCAAATCCAGGCTGAAAATACCCATAATCGACTTGGCATCGACGATATATCTGCCGCTGGAAAGGTCGATATCCCCCTCGAATTTGCGCACGATTTCAACGAAATTGCGCACGGCTTCTATTGAAGAAAGACGGATTTTTACGGTTTTCATATTCACAATCTCCTTTTATCATTCATAGATTCTTTTACACTTTCAATATTTATATCATACCAATATTCTTCCCCGTTGTCAATATGAAAACCGAATTTTTCCTCCGCATTTTAACGTGCGGATCCCTCGTATTTCGACAGTTTCCCCACCCGTCCTCAATTTAGCAAAAACAAGGTGAAAGAATAATAAAGGATATACAGCATCCACGCTGCAAAAAGAAGGATGCCCCACGACGCGAGCTTGGAAATCCGCGTGAACATGGAAAACAGCACCGCAAGACAGATGACGATCACCGCCACCAAAAGCGTGGCGAGAAAGAAGCTCGCGGCCTTGTATACGACCGGTATCCATACATAACACAGCACAAGCGTGCAGGCGGCAAGGATTGCCGCACGCTTTTTCGCCGTCTGAGACCGGTAGCACGGCGCGGCAAGCGCGATGGCGACGGACGCGCCGAACACAGCATAAGCGATAATCCAAAACAGCACCATAAAAAACGGCGCCATCGCGCACTTCGGCTGAAAACAATACCAGTATACATATTTATCGACGCCGCTTATCGCAAATAAAATACCGAGCAGAACACAGGCTGCTGCGAGGATAATCACCAGCGTTTTATTCATACACGCAATCTCGGACCGCATCCGCCTTTTGATATCTCCCATTCCCTTCATATCGGTTTCCTCCCTTATCAAGCTGTTTTCCATCCATATGCGGAGTCGGAAGAAAATATGAGCATTTTGTCGTTTTCCGGCATGTCCGCGATGCGGCGGGATGTTTTTTCTCAGGTCACTCTGTTGCGTCCCCACATTCTTTTTCAGATATCAATACCGCTCTTCATACAAAAATCCGCCGTTTGAAAACGGCGGATTTTCCGTTCTGTCCGTCAGAAAACCGGCATGATCTGTCTGCCGGCAAACGCCGAAACCATCGTGCTTTTCAGCATGTCGAAATCGCATACGAGTGAATACGGCTTGTTTTCGGGATCATCCTGCGCCATCGGCACAAAAAACACGTTTTTGCGGGACATCATCAGTCCTATGTTTTTGAGATTTGCCGAAAGTCCGTCATTCGTGGCAAGCGCGATGACGACAGGACGGTCGCGGCGAAGCTGCGCCTTGGCCGCCATCGTGACCGGCGTATCCGTAATGCCGGCGGCGAGCTTGGCGAGCGTATTGCCGGTACACGGCGAGATGACCAGCATATCGAGCGCGATTTTCGGTCCGATCGGCTCCGCATCGACGATGGTATGGATAATCGGAGAGCCGCATATCTCCTCGACGGTTTTGATCGTATCCGCGGCGCGGCCGAAGCGGGTATCGGTCGTATAGACGCTGTCGCTCATAATCGGCAGAATCTGATTTCCCTCCGCCGCAAGCGAGCGCAGGATTTTTACGGATTTGGAAATGGTGCAGAAAGATCCGCAGAAGCAATATCCTATCATTTTCAAATAACTCCTTTTTCACACAGTATATTCAGGATTGTCTCGGATATGATTTTTCCGGCTGTATCCGGAGACGATTTTCCCGGCAGGGAAAGCGCCGGCAAAGCGCGGATGTTGAGCCGCTCCGCCGCGGCGAAATCGACGCCGCCCGGTTTGGAGGCAAGATCGATAATCAGCGTGTCCTGCCGCATTTTTCCGAGAATCGCGGCGTCGATGACAAGCGCCGGCACCGTATTGATGATGCAGTCGAAGGTGTGCGCCGTCTCGCGCAGTCTGTCGAACCGCTCCGGACGGCATCCGTAGGTCTGCGCCCATGCAAGCGCCTCAAAGCTGCGTGCGAACACCGTCACGTCGGCTCCCGCCGCACGGAACAGCGCGGACACGGTCTTGCCGATTCGGCCAAAGCCGGAAACGCCCACACGCATCCCATGCACGGTGATCGGAAGCTCCGTCATGGCGATCGAAAGGGCCCCCTCCGCCGTCGGAATGGCATTGAGCACGGAAAATTCCTCTCTCGCGTAATAATCCACAATGCGTCCGTCCGTGACGGTCGGAGCCTTTCCGGTGAAGATGACGGCGTTCTCGTCCGCCTGTGACAGGATGTCCATGACCCGCAGCTCCTCTCCCGTCAGCGGGCAGTTGAGCCTGACCCCGTCATAGCTGTACGGGAGCGGAAGAAGCACGCAGTCCGCACCCCGGAGAGCCTCCGCAAGCGAGGCGCATTTCGTAATGCTGCCATAGTTCCCATCATATATATCGAAGCCGTAGATCACGGTGTGAATTCCATGCGCCGAAAGCTCCCGCGCCGCCACAAGCTGCCGCATATCGCCGCCGATGACGGCAAATTTTTCGATTTTTTTCAAGGTATGATTTCCTTCCTTTCTCTTTTTCACAGCGGACACCATAAGGTATGTACATCCGCCGGCGATGATTCGCTCACTTTATTGTATGCGGAAAGGCCATAAACGACAAGACAAAAGGCATATGCGGTTTTTCCTTATAAGATATTTTTTTAACCGAAAGCTGAATTTTCTTTTCTTAACGGCAGTTGTACAAATACCGCAAAATCGGGTATGATAAAAACAGAACAGGCCTGTTTATGATTTTAGGGAAAAGGAATGAAAGAATCATGAAAATTCAAATCGGAGAAAACATCAAACGTTTTCGCCCCGAAAACAACATCACACAAGAGGCACTTGCGGAAATTCTCGGCGTTTCCTGTGCCGCCGTCTCCAAATGGGAGGTGGGCGACACCTATCCCGACATCACGCTGATTTTTCCGCTTGCCGACTTTTTCGGTGCAAGCGTCGACGAGTTGCTCGGCTACAACAGCGCCCGCACCGAAGCGGAAATCGAAGAAATTTTCCGGCAGCACAACGTGCTTTTCCGTGCGAACAAGCCGGAAGAAATGATAGACCTGATGCGGAAAGCGAAAAAGGACTACCCCGGCAATTATCGCATTCTGATGCAGTATGTATGGGATGTGGGAGGCGGCTTTGCCGACAACGATCCCGCGGTCCTGCTCGCTCATAAGGATGAGTTATCTGCCCTGTGCGACCGTATTCTCGACGGTTGTCCCGATTTCCGCCTGCGGCTTGAAGCCCTGAACATGAAAGCAAAGTTTCTGCATGCCGACGGAAAAACGGAGGAAGCGCTGGCGATTTATCGCGACAATTTTCCCGACTGGTACAATACGGCGGCACAAAAAAGCGAGCAGCTCTTTGCCAAGGAAACGCCCGCGTTCCGAGAACAGCTCATCTGCAATATGATCGATCTTGCGGACTTTGCCGCCAACAAAAAGCTCAAAGAAATTTGGTACTGCAAAGGCTTTTCCATAGCCGAAAAGGCGCAGGCGGGGCTTCGGCTCGGCGAAGCTCTGTCGGAAATCCGCGAAAAATACGGCTACACGGAGCTTTGTTTTGCGGAAAGAGGCGTTCTCAGCGATCATGTATGGAAAATGACGATTTTCGGTGCACAGCTTTTCGATATCGCCGCCGGCCTTGATTGCAGCTGCGGCCTGCTGCGATGCGCTTGCCGCGTCGGATGAGGCGGTTCGGCGGCGCTTATGCACTGATTCAGACGGCCATGTACGCGAATTTCTGAAAGAAAGAGTGAAGTTTTACACGGAAACGGATTATCCTAAGCACGCGGCGCTCCGCGATGATCCCGAATGTGCCGCCGTCTTGGCACGCTGGCGCGCCAAGCTCTGAAAACCGGCGCAGAATATCATTCCGCACCTCAATAAAATGCCTTTTCAATTCAAAAGCCCGGCTGCAAATAGCAGCCGGGCTTTTCTTTCATAAAACCGTATTCCTTTATGCCATCTTGGACATTTCTCTCTGCGCCATGACGAGATTGTAGTAAATCCCCTGTTTCTCGATCAGCTCGTCATGCGTGCCGGTCTCGACGATTCTTCCGCGGTCGAGCACCACAAGGCGCGTCGCATTGCGAAGCGTGGAAAGCCTATGTGCGATGGCGATGGTGGTGCGTTCATGCGAAAGCGCGGCAAGAGAATCCTGAATCTGCTTCTCCGTCTCGGTATCGAGCGACGCCGTCGCCTCGTCGAGAATCAGAATCTTGGGATTGTGCAGGAGCGCTCGGGCAATGGCGATGCGCTGCTTCTCTCCGCCGGAGAGCGTGCAGCCGCGTTCTCCCACCCATGTGTTGTAGCCGTCGGTCAGCTTGACGATAAAGCTGTGAGCGCCCGCCGCCTTCGCCGCGGCGATGACCTCCTCCCGTGTTGCGTCCGCCTTCGCATAGGCGATATTCTGGAAAATCGTCCCGTTGAAAAGGAATGTTTCCTGCAAAACGACACCGATCTGCGAGCGCAGCGACCGCTGGGATATATCCCTGATATCCACGCCGTCAATCTTGATGGAGCCTTCGTCGACGTCATACATTCGCATGACCAGATTGATGAGCGTCGATTTGCCCGTCCCGGATTTGCCCACAAGACCGATAAAATCGCCCGGCTTCACATGAAGCGTGATATCGCGCAGCACCTCCGCCGTTTCGTCGTATCCGAAGGAAACGTCTTCGATGTCGATGTTTCCCTTGATATCGACATCGACGGCATTCGCGCTGTCCTCGATTTCCACCGGCTCATCGATGATCTCGAACACCTTGGTGATGGAGGTCGCCGCCTGCATAATCTGACGCGGCAGCGTCGCGAGGAATTGCAGCGGCGCATACAGCATGCCGGCATAGCTCGAAAACTGCGACATTTCGCCGTATGTCATCGTTCCGCCCAAAACGGCACTGCCCGCATAGTACAAAAGGATAAATTCTCCGAGTCCCATCAGAAATTGCAGGATCGGATTGATATATGCCCACTTTTTTTCGATTTTGAGCTGCGTTTCCTTCTCCGCCGCGGCGTATTCCTCAAAGCGCTGTGCCTCGCGGTGCTCCATGCCGTAGGACTTCACGACGCGGATGCCGGAAAAAATATCGTGCAGCACCGTGTTCGACTGCGACTGACGTTCCCAGTTGCGCCGGAACAGCTTGCCCATCGCGCCGCGGAACAGCGCGAATGCCACCGCAATCAGCGGCGTCGGCAGGATAATCAGAAGCGCAAGCTTCCAGTCGTAGATGAAAAGCGCGATGCCGACCGCCAAAAACAGCATAATCTGCTCGATCATACTCGACAGCTGATTGACGATGAACATACGGATGCGCGCGGTGTCGTTCGACACCCGGTTCAAAAGCTCTCCCGCGGTACGTTTGGAAATGCGGGAAATGGAAAGCTTTTGGATTTTCTCAAACACGATTCCGCGCAGACGCAGCACCACCTTGTTTCCCGCGATGACGAGAAACCAGTTGCGCACGGAGGTGAGTCCCCGCTGCACAAGCTGTGCGACGAAAATCGCCAACACCGCCGCGACAAAGGCGGAAAGCAGCACCGGCTCCTCGCTGCGGATATAGTCGTCCACCAAAACGCGGTTGAGATACGGTGTGATAAGATTGATTCCCGAAATCACCGCAAACAGGAGAATAGAAGCGGCAATATGCCATTTATAGGGCTTCATGATCTCCCACAGGCGGGAGACAATCCGTTTTTTGTCGATACAGGTGAGGCAGGTTTCCGAGCCGTCGCGATAGGCACGCCCGCACTTGGGACATACCCTCGCCGCCGGAGAATATTTTTCAAAGGCGTGTCTCCCGTAACGCAGATAGTGGTTCGCCGCCTTGACGGCCGCCGCGATGCGGCTCTTGCGGGAGCAGTCCGCGCGAGAAATCAGCTCGGTGTTTCCCGATTTGTCGGTATATTCCGCGAAAACGCAGCCGACGCCGGCGGTGAATTTGAACTCCTCGACCGACGAGAGAGAAGCCTCCAAAATAGTCTCTCCGTTCTCATAAACCAAAAGCGCCTGCTCGGTCACGAGAACGAAGCCGTCCGTCGTCCCATCCGGCACGGTGCGGTCGAGACCATACTCCCAGACCGAAACCACCTGCCCGTCGGAAAGACCGGGGCAAAGCTCTTTTGCGCGGGAGATGAGCCGTTTATTTTCATTTGCCAATATCATCACCCCGCTTACAGATAAAGCTCGATTTTCTTATAGCTTCTGCGGTCGAGCGCCTCCGTATTTTCAATCACGAAGCGATTCCCGTCCACGTCGAACAAAAACAGCCTGCCGCCGCCCGCGCGGATCATGCTTTTGAACGTATCCTGAAGCGTGAAGGTCAGCCGTCCCGCGGAGGTTTCCGCGTCCCAGTAGGAAAAGCCGAAGCGCTCCTTGACCGAATAGATTTTCCGGATTACCGGAGAATAATATTTTCTTTCCAGCTCGCGGACAAGCAGCTCCCGCTCCTCGCCGGAAAAATCGTCGAGTTTCCGAATCGACGCCAGCTCATAGCCGTCGACATCGAGCACCGATATGTATTCCCAAAGAAATTCAAACGGGAAATCCCGATGCAGCATCACCCGCACCGGCTCCGCATCCTTTGGATGCTTCATATACAGAAAGCCGCCGCGCATGAGAAAAGAAGCGTTTTCTCTCGTGATTTCCGGCGTGTTCGGATTTTCCGCCGTCGGTTTTCTGCCGGGCGCGCCGCCCTCGGGCGGACGGCGTCTGCCGCCCATTCTGTTTTGATCCATATATATTTCCTCTTTATGCTGAATATTTTTATTGAAAGGAGCCGCGAGAACAACCCGCCAAAGACAGCCCGCTTTCCGCAACCTCTTTTATAAATTTTAATTTCCAAATCGGCATATACCGCCTGTCCGCAGCTCACGCGATGCCCGCGTTTTTCAGCGCCTCGATTTGGAGACTGTAAAGCTTGTGATAGACGCCGTCCCTTGCCATCAGCTCGTCGTGCGTGCCGGACTCCGCCACCTTGCCGTTCTCAATGACGATGAGACTGTCGGCGTCGCGCAGTGTCGAGAGCCGGTGCGCAATCATGATGGTGGTTTTGCCCTTCACAAGCTCGGTGAGCGCCGATTGGATTTTCCGCTCGGTCTCGGTATCCATCGCCGCCGTCGCCTCGTCGAGAATCAGAATCTTCGGATTGCGCAGAATCGCCCTCGCAATGGAAAGGCGCTGACGCTCGCCGCCGGACAAATCCTTATAGCCGAAGCCGATTTTCGTATCATAAGCGTCCGGCAGCTTCACGATGAAATCGTGCGCGCCGGCAGCCCTCGCCGCCGCGATGACCTCGTCATAGCTCGCGTCGGAACGCGCATAGCGGATATTTTCGAGAATCGTGCCCATAAACAGATAGGTCTCCTGCGAAACGATCGCGATATTGCGGTAAAGATCGGCAAACGCGAGCTTCTTGATATCGGTGCCGTCGATGGTGACCGTGCCGCTTTCCGGATCATAAAGCCGAATCAGAAGATTGGCAAGCGTGCTCTTTCCGGCGCCCGTATGGCCGACGATGCCGAGCGTCCTGCCTGCCTCGACCGAAAAGCTCACATTGTCGATGACCTTGTGGTTCTTGATATAGGAGAACGACACGTTATCAAAACGCACGTCACCCTGAAACATGTCGCAGCGCACGGGATTTTCCGCCTCGCAGACCTCCGGCTGGGAATCCATGATTTCAAAAAGTCTTTGCAGGGAGTTGGAGCAGTCCGCCGTCATTTCCGACATTTCGCTGAAAAAAAACAGCGGCGCGTAAATCATGTTCATATAAGTCGTGAACATCATGAGGTCGGCATAATCCAGTCTGCCCTGTATCACAAACCAGCCGCCGACGCCGAGCGCGACGAGATTGCCGAGCGTATAGAGAATGAATCCGGATAAGGGAGAGAAAAACGTATTGAACACGCCGCGGCGGATATCCGCTTCCGCAAGACGGGCCGAGCGCGCGTCGAACCGTTCAATCTCCTCCTTTTCCTTGGAAAAAGCTTTGACGACCCTCATTCCGGAAAGCTCGTCGGAAAGAAAAGAGGTCATCGACCGCTGGCTCGAATACCGTTTGGCATGCAGCTTGCGGTTCTTGGCATAGCCGATTCGCATTACGATAAAAGAAACGGGAATCACCATCAAAGACAAGAGTGAAAGCAGCGGGTCGATAAGGAGCAGCAGCACGACAAGCACCGCTACCTTGACCACGTTGATAATAAAATACGGAAGGATATTGCAGAAAAAGTCGTAAATCGTGTTGGAATCGTTGTTAATCTGCGTCATGAGTCCGCCCGTCTGACGGCTCGTGAAAAAGCCGAGGGAAAGACGCTCTATCGCGCCGAAAATCGTTTTCTTTAAGTCAAAATTCACCTTTGCCGCGATGATGGAGGTCATGTAGTTGTTGACGATCGTGGAGCCCGTCGTCAGCAGCTTTGCACCGACGACCAACACAAGCACGAAAGCAATCATGCCGTAAAAGCTTCCGTCCTCCTCCAACACCTCACGGTAGAAAAAGCCGGCGGAAAAATAGGAGGCGAGAATGCTGAGCGCCGTCATGCACACGAGAGAGACAAGCGACAGGACGAGATAGAGCTTGTATTTCAGGAAAAAGCCCGCAATCCTGCGGAAAAGCTTGCCCTTATCCATACATTTCGGGCAGATTTTTCTGTTTTTCTCCGGATAGCGGCTCCCGCACTTTGGACATCGGTTCGATTTCGGATCATCGTCGGGATCCACCTCAAAGGCGCCGTCACGCTTGATTTTATCGATATATTTTTTAAAGACGATCATGGAGGTGCGGCAGAAATTCGTCATAGCCGCAAGAAAAACCGGTTCTCCGTTATCATCCTCGGCCGTAAATCTCGCGCTGGAAATCAGCTCCTCGATTTTGAAGCCCGTTAGGCTTTTCAGGGAATAGACCGTATATTCCGTCTCATTCCAAATTTTAGCAGAGCAGCGGCGGCGCGTGTCCGTCTCACGGGAGAACAGACCGGAAAGCACCAGCAGCTCCTCCGCCGTTGCAAAAAGATAGGTGTCGCACGGCGTATGATTCCTGTCCCTGTCGCAGTAAGCGGCAAGCAGGATATCCTCCGTCCTGACACCTTTATCGGCAAGCACGGCGTATATCTGCGCCGGTATTCGATCGATTTCAAACAAATTCAGTTACCGTCCTTTCCTTCATACAGAACGAGCAGCGCGCGCTTTTTTTCCGCGCGCCTCCAAAAAAATAACGAAACACACCGATACGGCAAGCCCTGCGGCAAAGCCGATGACGGCATTCCGCCCGGCAGGACGCGCAAGCGGCGTTACCGATACCCCGTCGATGACGCTGAGCGTGCCCGCATCGATGACCGCGGGAATCCGCGACACCGAAGCCTCGGCAATCGCCAAGGCGGCAGCCCTTGCCCGCTCGGCATCGCCGTCCGTAACCGACATCCGGAACACGCCGGCACCCATATTTTCAAACGAAAGCCTGCTTTTAAGGGCGCTCTCCGTCATCCCGCCAAGGGATTCCGACGCAAGGCCCATGATCTCCGAGCCCGTCATCAGCGCGATGCACGGAGCGGTCAGCGATTCGCACGCCGCAAGGTCGGCACTGGTGATGCCCTCCTCATATCCGGCGCGGTTTCTGACACAGAAAACCGTGGAGGCGGCATACCGCTTGGGCAGAAGAAACGCCGTCACGGAAAAGGCCACGGCACCGCACAGAACCGAGGCCAGCAGAATGGGCAGCACACGGCGGCGCAGAGAAAGAAGAAGCTCACGATAAGTCATAGGCGTCACGCTCCGTCATAAGAGGGATTCGACATATTTCCCTAATATATTTCGTATATTGAAGTATAACATATCCCCCATTTTTCTGTCAACATAAAATCGCCCGAAAACCGCGCAATTCTCAGTTGACAAAACGCGCGAAAGGTGATACAATGTGCGAAAGCATAAGGGAGTAGTCGGCGCCTCGGCGCTGCGCGGCCAACACACTGAACACGCGCTGTTCTGGCCCCGCATGAAATGACGAGACTTATCTGTTCACGCGGCAGATAGGTCTTTTTTTATCTGTCAATCTCAATCAAGAGGAGAATCAAAACATATGTGGGAACTCATCGTCATCGCCGTCGGACTTTCCATGGACGCTTTCGCGGTATCGATATGCAAGGGGCTGTCGGTCGAAAAGGCCACGCTCGGCCGCGCGCTTACCGTGGGAGCATATTTCGGCGGATTTCAGGCACTGATGCCCATGATCGGGTATTTTCTCGGCGCGGGCTTTAAGGAATACATCGAAAAAATCGACCACTGGGTCGCCTTTGCCCTGCTTATTCTGATCGGAATCAGCATGATTTGGGAATCCAGAGACAAGGGGGAAAAGATGAATGCCTCCTTTGGCGTGCGCGCCATGCTGCCGCTCGCGGTCTCAACCAGCATCGACGCACTCGCGGTCGGCGTCACCTTTGCCATTCAGGAGGTGAACATCTGGATCGCCATCGCCGTCATCGGCTCCATCACGTTCATTCTCTCCGCGATAGGCCTCAAGGTCGGCAATGTGTTCGGCGCGAAATACAAATCCAAAGCGGAGCTTTTCGGCGGCGTCGTGCTGATTCTCATGGGAATCAAAATTCTTCTCGAACATTTGGGCGTTCTCTGATTATCACTTAAAACGCCGGGAAACATACGGAAAGGAAATACGCCATGAACTTCAAAGCATTCGTCTCCGTCGCGCTTCGCATCTTTCTTTCTTTTGCAATTACGCTCATCATGTTTATCCTCGGCGTCGAAGCGAAGCTTCACCTATCCGAGCAGGCGGTAATCGGAATAAGCGTCGCCGCATATGCCGTTTTCGCTTTGTTTTTGCTCCTGTTTCTTTTGAATTTCATCGGTGGACGGCGGATTCAAAAAGATCGGAAAAGCGTGGAGGAATGGCAGAATTTTCTTCTTTCCCGCAAAGAAGCCGCGATAAAGGATTTTGACCGCGTCGCACGGAAAATCGCGTCCCTGCGCCGCGGAATCGCAGCCTATTCCTGTTTTATCTTTCTCATGGCGCTTTATCTCGCCTTTGCGTGCGGCTTTGATATGCCGTTTGTTTTTCTGCTGTTCTCTTTCTATTTTATATACGGCACCCTTTCCCGAGGGCAATCGGACACAAAGCGCTTTGATTTTTCCGCCTATACGAACCCCGACGAATATCCGGTGCTCCATCAAACGGCCTATCGGGCGGCGGCGCAGCTGAACCGAAAAGGCACCGTGCGCATCGATCTGACCCCGGACTGCAACGCGGGAATCGCCGTAATCGGAAATACCTATTCCCTGCAGCTCGGCGTCTTTCTCTTGGATATCCTGACGGAAGAGGAGCTTTATCAGATTCTGCTTCATGAGTTCGCACACGTTGCCGACGCCGGAAACGGAGATGAGCGCGAAAGCCGGCTGTTCTTCTCGGTTCAGCAGACGAACACCGCAGGATTTCTCATTTTTTATCATCTGCTGTTTTCTTTTCCGTTTCTTCTCTTTGCCAAAGAATATATGATCTATCGGGCGACCGCCTCCATCGTAAAAGAAGCGGAAGCGGATAAGGCCATCGCAAAGTACGGAGATCCGCAGATTGCCGCCGGCGCGCTTGCCAAAACCGCATATCACGATTTCTTTGATTACGAATTTTCTTCCCATGTCGGCGAATCCTATTACAAGCCGGAAACCGTCCGTCCGGACCATGCCTCTTTTCTCGCCGGCGCTTTCCGCCGGGCGGTGCCGGAACGCCAAGCGTTTTGGGATCATTTAATCGAAGTGCAAATCGAGCCGCGAAGCGCCTCTCATCCCATCCTGCGCAATCGGCTGGCGGCGCTCGGCGTATCGGAATATACCGTGAAAATACCCGAGGAAAGCGGCGCTTTTCGGGCGGAATGCCGGTCTGCCGTCGAATGGCTGAACCGTGTGGTCGCGGAATCGAGAAGCGAAAGCTATGAGCACGACAGAGAGGAAAACTACCTGAAGCCGCTTCATACCGTCGAAGCATGGGAGGCCGCCGGGAAACCCATTGTCGCAGAGGAATCAAAGGCGCTCTTGGAGGCGCTCGAAGGGCTCGGCCGATATGATGAAACAGAGGCGGTATGCGACAGAATCATCGCGGAAAGCGCCAACGTATACGCCACCGCGCAGGCGCATTTCTTCAAAGGCAGGCTCATGCTGCACCGTTATGACCGGGACGGAATCGAGCATCTTTACCGCGCCATCGAAATCAATCATAATTATATCGAAGAGGGACTCGATGAAATCGGAACCTTCTGCTGTCTGATGGGGCTTCCGGACGACCTTGAAAAATACCGCAGGCGTGCCGTCGAGCTTTCCCAAAAAGAGCAGGATCTTTACGGGCATGCGTCTTCCCTTAAAAGCTCCGACAGGCTATGCGAGGAGCATCTCCCCGGAGAGATGCTGCCAAACATCCTGACGTTCATGCAAAAAACCGGCCAAGATGTGATACGCCGGATCTACTTGGTTCGGAAAATCATTTCGGACGACTTCTTTTCCAGCGTATTCGTGCTGGAATTTGAAAAGGATGCCGACATCGACGACACCGATGCCGTTTGTGACCGCATATTTGAATATTTGGATACCTACCCCGAGGACTGGCAGTTTTCTCTGTTTGTCTATGACGAAAAGACGACCGGTGCAGCCGTCAAAAAAGTGAAAAACGCCTGCGTTTGGGAAAAAAACAGTGATAAAAAATAAAAAAGCAAGTTCCGGAGACAACCAGCAGAAGGGCCGACGTAAAACGTCGGTCTTTCTCTATATATGATATATATGAAATAAAAATCAACATTTTATTTCATATATAGCCTTTATTTTATAATTATTCAATTCAAAGTCATATTTTGTTCATTTTTGCATGTTATAATGTCGAAACATGATAGATTCAAAATTTTTTTGTCGAATTTACATTATTTTCTGCTCAAATGAATAATAATATAAACAATCCGGTAATCATTTCTGTCCGAATCCTCCAAAGAGCCGACAAGGGATTCAAGAAAACCGATGCCGCCACATGAAAATCTCAGAGGTACAATATTATGAGCTCAACTGAAAAGCTCCATTCAAAGTGGAGACTAACCCAAATGCTTTTCTTGACCGGCGTCGTTCTTTCTTTCCTTGGCTGGCTTTGGGAAACCATATTCTCTTTTTTTCTGCGAAGTCCAAACGACAGAGGATTTCTTCTTCTTCCGATCTGTCCGATCTACGGATTCGCTCTCATCCTCGTTTATCTGCTGTTCGGAACACCTGCCGACATGCGGCTTCTCGGACATCCGGTTCTTCGCAGCAAGCCGGTTTTGCGATATCTGTCCTATTTTCTCGCCGCTGCCCTTCTTTCCACAGCAATCGAGCTTGTCACCGCGACCTTTTTTCAGTCTATGTTCGGAATCAAGCTTTGGAGCTATGCTTTTCTGACGGACAGCTTTTCCGAATTTATCTCACTTCTTCCCTCTCTCTTTTGGGGGATTGCCATCACCGTCTTTATGCGCTTCCTCTTCCATCCCCTCTTTCATGCGATCGGCAAAATAAAGCCGAGACTTCTAAACGGACTTTTCTGGGGGCTGCTTGCTCTTGTGATAGCAGATGCCATATTCAATTTCGCCTATCTGTCCGTAAACGGCCGGCATTACGATATTCCTCTCTTCGACAAAATCATTATAGGATAACCGCCGCAAGCGGTATGATAAAAAAGGGACGGCTGCCCGTCCCTTTTTATTCGTCGTATACTTCCTTTTCAATCACCAGCATGATACATGCGCTTTCATCCGAAACCGAAAGCGCGGACTGCACCACACGCCATCCGGCATTCAAATAATCATTGAGTTTATCGATATTTTCTTTTCCTCTATTGGAACCATACGGAGGTTCGGCGACCACCTTTTGAAGCTTGCGCGGTGTGCCGCGGAGCAGATAATCGCAGCTCACGCTGAAAAGATCCGCCAGCTGCGGGAAAAATGTGATATCGGGATACCCGCCGCCCACCTCCCATTTGGATATGGTCTTGTCGCTCACACCGAGCTTTTCCGCGAGGGCTGCCTGCGTCAGATTCGCCGCCGTGCGAAGCTTTGCGATTCGCTCTCCGATTCTTTTTTCGTCCATTTCATTTTCCTCCCTTGTGATTGGCTGCCCTTATTGTATCATGGAAAACACGCCCTTGTCCACCTACGCTTGCGAGAGAAAAAGAAGCGGCATGCGTCCGTTTTCTCTACGAAACGCAGATACCGCTTTTCCCGTCGATCAGGCATCGACGATCGTGACCGTTTTGATTTTTTGCTCCTTCACCGGCTTATCCGAATAGTCCGTATCGACCGAGGCGATCTCGTCCAGCACCTCGAAGCCGTCCGTCAGCTTCCCGAATGCGGCATACTGGCCGTCGAGATGCGGCGCATCGCGGTGCATAATGAAAAACTGCGAGCCTGCGGAATCCGGTCGCGCCGAGCGCGCCATTGAAATGACGCCGCGCGTATGCTTCAAGGGGTTTTTCACACCGTTCGATGCAAATTCTCCCTTGATTTGATAGCCGGGACCTCCCATGCCGGTGCCGGTCGGGTCGCCGCCCTGTATCATAAAGCCCTCGATGACCCTGTGAAAGATAAGTCCGTTATAAAAGCCGTCCTTTGCAAGCTTTACAAAATTCTCCACCGTAATCGGCGCCGCTTCCGGATAAAGCTCAAGCGTCATCACGCCGCCGTTTTCCATTTCCATGACTGCCTTTGTCATATGTCCTCCCGCGCCGAGACCGGCGCTTTTTGTTTTTTCTTTATTATACCATAAATTTTACAAAAATCTATGCCCTTTTTCATTTTTCTATACGCTTTATTTCGTGAAGCACAAACGCTTCCGCGTTTGTGAAGCCAATCTATCAAACGCCGCAAAACCTCACAGCTTTTTCACAATCAGATACGAAAAAAGATAGGCACAGAACAGAAGAAGCGTAAAATTGACGCCGCTGTAAAAGAATATGTAAAGCGACAGCATCCACAGCACGGCAAGGCATGCACAGGTCGTGACGTACAGCACTCTGTCCGACGCTTCCTCGCCGAAAAACCGGGACAAGAGCGCCCCCGCCATCCGTCCGCCGTCGAGCGTTTTCAGCGGCAGCAAATTGAGTACGGCTAAGGAAAGAGAAAGCGAGCATGCGGAAATCCCGACCTCCTGCGGCAGCCAAAAAAAGGCCGCTCCCGCATACAGAAGGCTCATAAAGGGGCCGGCCGCGGCGATGAAAAATTCCTCACGATAGGAGGCAGCGGCGGAAAGTCCGATGCTGATGCCCACGGGCATCAGCCGAATCTCCGTCACCCGCTTGTCGAGCAGGAGTGCGGCGAGCATGTGTCCTGCTTCATGCAGCAATACGGAGGATACCGCCGCAAACGCATAGGCACGCGGCATGGCGGCAAAAAGCAGAAACAGTCCGGCCGCGGCAAAGGGATGAATATGAAAATGAATTCTGCCGCGTTTCATGGGCTTTCCTCCTTTGCCGGGGATTTCCGGAACGCCGCTATCGTATTTTTGACAATCACGGCGACAAGCGGTACAAGCAGCATACCGAAAAAGCCGAAGAGCCGGAGTCCCACATACATGGAAGCAAGCGCGAGCAGCGGATGCATGCCGATGCCCGCTCCGACGATCCTCGGCTCCAAAATCTGACGCAGAACCGAGATGACCGCATACAAAATCAAAAGCCCCACGGCCGTCCGAATATCTCCTGCGGCAAACAGATAGACCGCCCACGGAATCAGAACGGTGCCGGTGCCAAGCACCGGCAGAATATCCACAAGAGCCGTCACAAGTGCGAGCAAAAACGCATATTTCTGTTTGAGAATGACAAAGCCTGTGAACAATTCCGCAAAGGTGAAAAGGAAAATTATGACGTAGGATTTAAAATATTTGGCAAGCGTCCGTCCTGTCTGCCCATACATTTCACGCAGCGCATCACGGGGACGGCCGCGCAGATGGCTTTTGATAAAAGATATGATTTTTTCGTAATCCGCGCAGAAATAGACCGCCGAGAACACGGTCACAATGGAAAAAATCAATGCCTGCGGAACAGCGGACACCAGCCGTCCCGCATATCCCGGAATTTTGGCGGCAAAGGAAAAAACGGCGTTCTTCATCATATCGGTGAGCGCCTCTCCGATGCGCTCCCGCAGGGCTTCCGCGTTCTCTCCCGAAAAAAACGGCAGTCCGGCGGCAAATGTGCCGAGCCTGTCGAGCATAGCCGTCAGATTGGAGAGAATCGCATTCTCCCCGACGACGATGCTGCGTGCAAGCGCACCGAGCTGCTCGACCGCTTCCATAACCGCGACAAAAAGGAGTCCGAGCCCCACGGTCAAAAACAAAATGACAAACACCACCGATACCACTCTCTGCGAAATCCCTGTTTTTCGCGATACGGCCGCAGCAGGACGGCGCAGGAGAGTCGCCGCCGCAAAGGCAATCACAAACGGCAGCACGATGGGAAAGATATACTTTGCAAAAACATAAACCGCAAAAATCCCGAGCAAACTATAAAACACGATATAAACCGTCCGGCGGTACGGCTCTTCCGGAAGAAATTGCATATTCAGTCTCCGGTCCCGGTCCGGCACGGCCATTTCCAAAAAATCAGGACTTGTCAGAAATCACCTTGACAAACCGAATCATTTATGATATGATTTATTTTATGTAAGGGTAAGTTCATTTATTCAGCACCGGAAAACGGAACCGGCATGGCAAATCGATTCCGTCCGGTACCCGCATGGCGGGAGTCAATTATGTTTGCGCCGCCGCAGACCCAAAGCGTCCGCGGACAGTCGGCAGAATGGAGTTTCAATTATGAAAAAACTTTTGGCTTTGCTTCTTGTTGTTTGCATAAGCGCATTTATTTTTGTATCCTGTAAGGGCGACGATAATCCGTCGGAAACCACCGGCGGAGGAGAAACCACAGCCGGCAGCGATTCCACCAACGCTTCCACGCCCGAGGTAACGACAGCGCCGGAAACCACCCATGTTTTTGTCGACCAGAACATCATCGACAGCCTTGATTACGATTATATCATCAGACTCATTAAGGACGACGACAACAAAACGGTCGGCGTTGCGGTTTTCACATGGAAAGAAAATAAAGCCTCCGACAGCATTACGTTCGACAGCGAATACGTTCTCGACGGCGTGACCTATCCGGTTCTTCAGGTCGGCGTAGGACAGGGCGTTCTCAACTTCCAAAAGCAGCTCAAATCCGTTACGATTCCCGGAAGCGTTCGGACAATTTCAAAGGTCGCGTTTAACTTCTGCACCGCGCTCACGACGCTGAATCTTTCCGAAGGTCTTGAAGAAATCGGTGAAATGGCATTTTGGGGCTGCACCTCTCTCGAAACGCTGACGATTCCTTCCACTGTAAAAACCATCGGAAGCAATGCATTTGCCGATTGCACAGGCTTAAAAAGTGTGACGCTTCCCCGCGCATTTGAGGGCAGCATCGACACGATTTTCGCAGGATGCGACAATCTCACCACAATCAATTATATCGACTGATATCGGTACCAAATCAAAAATCCCCTCATACAATGAAAGCAAAAGCATTGTATGAAGGGATTTTTATTATGACAATTCATGTAGTAAAGCCGGGCGATACGCTCTCCGGTATCGCCGCCACTTACGGAGTATCCGAAGACCTGCTCGCCATATGGAACGCATTGTCCGAGCCGTATGCGCTCGTCGTCGGACAGGCGATTCTGATTCTGACGCCGGCCGGCGTCTATACCGTGCGCGCAGGCGATACGGTGGCCTCCATCGCAAGACGCTTCGGAATTTCGGCAAGAGAGCTTTTTGCCAACAATCCGAATCTCGACGGCGGACTAATTCCGATTTTTGAAGGGCAGACCCTTGTTCTCGGATTTGAAGAGGAAAAAGCCTATACCATGAAGACCAATGCTTACGCTTATCCGTTCATCACGGATGAAGCGCTTTACGGCACACTTCCCTACCTCACGTTTTTGGCTCCGTTCACCTATGGCTTTACGCCGCAGGGAGAGCTGATCCCGCTCGACGACGAACGGCTCATCACCTCCGCCATCAGCTACGGCTCCGCGGCACTCATGCATTTATCGACGCTTACGGAGGCGGGAACCTTCTCCAATGAGCTTGCCTCCGCGATTTTTGCCGACGAGCAGGCGGCGGATACGCTCATCACGAATATACTCGAAAATCTCCGTGCCAAGGATTATTACGGACTCGACATCGATTTTGAATTTATATATCCAAGCGACGCCGCCGCTTATGCGCGGTTCATTGAAAAAGCAAGGATCCGCCTGAATGCGGAGGGATATCCGGTCATTGCCGCACTGGCTCCCAAGACCTCGCGCGATCAGCCGGGACAGTTTTACGAGGGACATGACTATGCGCTGATCGGCGCCGCCGCAAATGAAGTTTTCGTCATGACATATGAATGGGGATGAAAATGATACTACCATAAGAGCAAATTATATTTTTATAAAAAAGAGAACCTACGAGTTAGGTTCTCTCTTTATATACATAATATATAGAACATCTCTGTCATGTGCAACAAATATCAGTGCTTTTATGAAATATATTTTTGTTCTCTCAAACGCTTTAGAGCTTGCCAAATATGCGAATTAGTATACTTTGAGCCTTTGATTTTTATGACGCCATCTACAGTTTTTCCATCATTTTTTTGTTGCTTATACACATACAAAGTCGTCGTCAACAGTTCCAACTCACTTGGAGTATCCTCGCCAAATTCCTCTATAATTTGATTTACTAAATTATTTTCATACTTTTCGCATATAGAATCATCTGCAACTGAAATATTGTGTCCCATTTCCGAATAGGAAATTGAGAGAATCCCCTCGTCATCTAACGAACGCACAGTATAATCTAAATCTGCACTATATGGTCCATAAAAATGAATACCATAATCACATCCTAAATCAACGCCTTTAGCTTCAATCAAGTAAACCATTTTTTGGAGTGTTTTTTTGCAAGGAGCCCCCTTTTTCTCTGTTATCTTTTTTACAATTGCCACAACAGCATCTTTATTTACCATACTTCTCTCCCAATATTTTACATTAAATCTTTTGTATCTTTTGTCAATAGCTTTTTTATTTCTTCACGCACTCTTGATTCAACTTTTTTATCTGCGTAAATACGCTGAATACTGATTGGTCTACATAAAGATTGCAATATTACGGATATATCCATTATATTTTGAGTTTCTTTTGTGATTTCGTTTAATACCGGTATTTCCTTTCCACTATCGTCTTTTGATCTTGATAATATCGGTTGCATTTTATGAGCTTCTTTATCAACTTCATCAAAGAGCAAATGGTTTTTATATTGTTTTTGTAAAACATTATAAATTAAAAACGCATTAGCTTTTTCATATTTTTCAGCATGAGAAGAGGATTCATGAACACAAGTCATAATTTGTCTTTTAGGGAAAACATACTTTGTCGAACTGTTCAACTTCATCAGAACAACATTATCATTCCATGTAAGATATTCATTTACTTCCGTTGGGTATTTACCATCTTTCAGAAGCTTGGCCAAATCTCTTGCCAAAACTTTATCTAAATATCTTCTTGTTTTGTGAAAATAAACTTGAATGAACATAAAATAACGAGCTAATATAAATTCCTCAAATGCCTGGGCACCACCACGTTCCACTGCTAATTGTAAGCTATTCTCTTCTTCTGATTTATATGCGGTTAATGTCTGGATTAGTCTTTCCAAATCATATTTCCCATATGATACGCCACAATATAGAGAATCTCTTAATAAATAATCCATCTTGTCGCAGTCCAAATCGCCATCCATGAAACTCTTTAAAAACAAAAAATCAGGACAAATAAATCGTTCAGATGAAACAGCTTTCCCCTCATATATTAACCAAAGAAGCTCAGAATCAATCGGATATTCAGCCCCATATTTCTCTTGAAACTTTTTGCCAATATCGTGGATATATCCCGCGATTTCTGTCTCTATCAAAATCTTTTTTGTATAGTCCTCATGCTTCAAACCATTAGGAAATAATTCTTCCCCCGAATGAGAAAAAGGAGAGTGTCCTAAATCATGAGTCAAGGCAATTAACCTTAATATTTGGCGATACCATGCCACCTTATTTTCATTTTCTTTTTCGTCTTTACTAAACAACAGCGGATTTTTAGACACCACAGAATCAAAAGCCCTTGTTACTAAATGCATAACTCCTAAGGAATGACCAAATCTTGTATGCTCTGCTCCATGATACACCAAATATGTAGTAGCCAACTGACGGATATTTCTCAATCGTTGAAATGGAGTGGAATCTATGATTTTTCGCTCATCCTCTGAGACTTCAATAAAGCCATGAACAGGATCCCGAAATTGATACATTTCCAAAATAGCCTCCTACATTTTAATTGTAGCATAAAAAACTATATTTTTCAATACAAATGAGATAAAAATAATAGTTGTATGATCGAATAAAGAATGACCTGGTATCAATTATGAGTTCAGTTCATCTCACAAGTATCCTAATCAGATGTCTCATGAGCCCCCTCTGCCTTTTACACACTCGAGCATCAAACAAATATATCTTATCACATCTTTCATATTCTGTCAACATATGTATTTTAATGAAAATATTTACATGTTTGAGTAAGATAAAAATGAAAATGTATCACTACTTCTTGCATAAATCTAATAAATTTCGCAGTGAAAATGCAATTCCGTATATGTGGTGTCCCGCCTGTGGAAAACAAGAGCTCGCACAAGATGATTTTCACTGTACTAAATGCGGTGAATACGGTAGATGGTTTATATGTACAAATTGCGGTTTCTTAGAAGAAGAATGGCCGGAATAAAATAAGTATTAAATGCAAAGGGAGAGCGACGCTCTCCCTTTCTCTATCTCCCCTTCAAGTCCCGGATTTCATGCTGTACTTCCTGCATCTGTCCTTCCAAGATACAGGTGCGCTCAATAACCTTGTTGTGCTTCTCAACCTGCCCCCGCAGCTCCTCAATCTTGTACTCGATCAGTTTCACCGTTTCAGCTTGCTTCGCCTGCGTTTTCCGGTTCTGAAAATTGCTGTTGAGTAGACAAACAACAATCGCCGCTGCCGCCGATATAATCGCAGAAAGAATCGTCTCCGTCATTCTTTCCCTCCCATCAGCGCCGCCACGCTTTCATTTTCGGACAAATACTCCTTCATCTTCGCGACGGCTTCCTCGATCCATCCGGCGATGTCCTCCGCGGTGAAAAACACCTGAAAGATGCCGGGCATCACCTCATAAAGCCGCTCCGCCACATATGCGAATTTCAGCTCGCCCGTACCGCCGCCGTATTTCTCCTCTGCTGCGATGACGAGCGAGAGCAGCATCTGCTTTGCCTTGTCGCGGTACTTGCCGCGCCATGCGAACCACAGCACAACGATGAGCGCGACAAACAGAACTGCCGTAATGATGTTTGAAAGATTGTTCATGATAAATTCCTTCATGTTCTTATCCTCACTTTCTGAATCTGTTTAATAGCCAATTCAAGCCGCCAAGAATGGCATTGATGAGCTTTGCAAAGAATCGTCCGAGCTTCGTGTCATACGGCTTTTTAACCGTCGTCAGCGCCTCTGTCAGACGCTCGATTTCCGCCTTTTGCCGTTCGATTGTTTCCTTTGCCGAGCTTAATTCTTTCGTTGCCGTCACAAGGGAATCCGAAAGCGCTTCCATCAGCCGTTGATTCTCTTCGCTGTTTGCGGTTTCCTCTTTAAGAAGATCGAGCTGCGCAAGAAGTCCCTCAATCTCCAAGGTCAGTTCCTCGACCTTTTCCGCAAGCGCCGCATTCGATGCTTCCAGCTCCGCGATGCGTGCTTTTCTCTGATTCTCGGATATCTCATCGACGACACCCCATGCCTCGCGGATCGTCGAGGTGTACGGGAGAATGGCTCGTCCCTCTTTTCCCCATGTCGTGCCCCAGCTGTTCTGGAACTTCCAGCCGCGCGCATTCCAGCCGTAGATCACCATACAGTGCCCGCTGCTTTCCTCGCCCTGCTCAACGAGAATGCCGTCCCCGTCCACATAATTCCCGCTATGCCACTGCATTGCAAAGATGACCGGCGAGCCTTTCGTCAGCGCCGTCTTCATCTCTGCTTCGCCGGCGCAGCGATAATATGAGGTAAACCGGTTCGGATAGCCTTTCGGGAAAAATTCATTTACATGCTTTTCAAACCGTTCGATGACCGCCGGCACCTCTTCATTTTCGGGGAACAGCGTTTTCACCACGTCACCATAATCACAGGTCACAGCGATTGCGTCTCTTGTGACCATACCCGTTCCCGTGTGTGCCGTATTGCGCCGGTTCCCGTATATGTATCCGACGGACATTTCCCTGTTGTCGTCGCCCTGCATGCGGCTGAAATATTCCACCGTCGTCGCAAGTGCATGTGCAACACACGAACATACCTGCCCTTGGTTTTTCACCTCCGGCATCGGCAACTCAAATTCCGCGGGAAACTCGACCGGCGCCGCAGCACAGGCAATCCGATAGTCCCGCACATCCGGCGGAGAAAAGATCGCGCCGAGGGATTTTTGTTCACTCATGCTTTTTTATTCTCCTTTTCATGATTTGTGATTTTGTTAATTTATGCGCATAATACACATTAAAATTCACATAATATATTGACAACAAGTTTTATTTCTGCTATAATAACAATGAAAGAAGGTGATTATATGGCGAAAGTATCGACCAATATCAGCATCGATGCGGATACAAAAGCCAAAGCGCAGGCTTTGCTTGCGGAGTTCGGCATGGATTTATCCACCGCAGTCAATGTTTTTCTAAAACAAATGATTCGTGAAAATGCAATTCCCTTTACCATCAATGCAGAGGTACCGAACGCAGAGACACGTGCGGCTATGGAAGCCGCAGAAAAGGGAGAAGATATGTATGGTCCGTTTGACAGCGTGGCTGATCTAATGGAGGCGCTCAATGCTTAAACCGGAATTTTCAGGGCAATTCAAAAGGGATTACAAGCTCGCTCTTAAAAGAGGATGCGATCCGAAAAAATTGGAAGAGGTAGTCTCTATCTTATGTAGCGAGCAGCCTCTGCCGGCAGCATATAAAGACCATGCCCTTACCGATTCAAGAAACTATCGAGGCATGAGAGAATGTCATATACAACCGGATTGGCTCCTTGTTTACAAAATTGCACAGGAAAAACTCATTTTGAAATTGATCCGCACCGGCACCCACAGCGATCTGTTTTAAGCGATACCCGAACGTTTATCCGTTCGGGTTTTTTCTTGCTTTTCAAACGCCGGTGTTTTCAAGCATCGTCAAAAGCTCGGTATACTGTGTCTCCGTGATTTTGTCCGCGGCGAAAAAGATATCGAGCTTTTCCTCCATGCCCTCGACATTACCGCGCTCAATCATCCGTTTCAGCGTTCTGTATAGCATTCACATCACCCCCAATTCCAGCAAAGTAAGCCGATATTCATGATCGACAAGAATAGAATCCATTTCATCCTGAATGGTTCGTTCCACCGTGACAGGTGCATCCGGCACGGCACCGGCGCTCATATGCGTGATGATACCGTTTTCCGCTGCAAGTGAAACAAACGGAAAGGTGTCAGGCAGCGCCATATCCTCGGGAATCACCGCCCAGCCCTCGGGAATCTCCGAAAAGGCGCCGGTCTGATTTCTGTGCGCACCATTTTCAAGCGCCGCAATCTCCACGATTCTCATATACTTCCCCCTTATTATCCGAGTGCGATATAGTAATAGGTGGCATTTGACGTGTTCATCTGTCTTTCCGCGCCGCTGGTGTTATACCAAGAAACGGTCTTCCCGCTCACCGTAACATAACCCATGTCGGCATATGCCATGCTGCCCGAGCCACGGCGCCCGTAATTGCCGCCGCCTGACCATATCAGCGTATCATTGGAAAAGGATGCCGTCGCAGCACTCCCAATAGATGTGCGCTGAACAATCAGCAGCTTCGGGACGAAATCGAATGTCAGCGATGTCCTGCTGCCTGTTCCGTAGGTCCCCGTTCCGACATAGCTGCCGGCGGCAAATTGAGCACCGGAGGCGCCGGCAAGCATGGCAACGACATCCACGCCCTGCACGGTCTCCGCATCAAGGGGGAGGTCGATGACCGTCCCCACCGCGTTTTTGTATTGTGGTCTGTAAGACATGACAATCTCCTTTCATTCCTCCTTTTGGCAGGAGGAAGCTTTCTTGTCCTTTTCTCACTGAGGAGAAAAGGACGAAAAGACTCATTGAGGCTTCCGCCTCAAACTCCCATCCATCTGCTGGGAAACACATACCCACGGCTCCCAACAGACGGAACCGCGCACCTACGTGCGCTCTCCGAGCATGAACTGGAAAGCAATCTATACCCTTTGAAAGCATAGTACTAAAATCAATCGTATCACAATGCAATGCTACCGCATTGCAGGGCAACTTCGCCGTGCGGAGAGTGTGTACGGCTGGAAAGCTCGCGCCCGCAGGCGCAAGGCCAACGGAGCGCACTCGATGCCCGTTCGGCGTGTTCCGCCGTGGATTGCACGAGTTTACGAGTGCAAACACGTGTCGGGAGCCGATGAAATACATTTTCGGCTCGCACAAACGGTCAAGCGGCACGCTTGCGGTTTCTTTTCGTTCTTTTCTTGTACGGACAAGAAAAGGACACGTTTCTTTCCTTTTCAAAGGAAAAATCACAGCAGCTTAAAGAACAGTCCCCCGCTTGCAAGGCTCGCGGAGGGAGCCGTCTGCCCCGATGCCCCCACCTCGATGACCTGCGCGCCGGCTGTCACAAGCCCTTTCGCATTCACCTGCACCGCACTGTATGTGCCTGCCGTGACACCGCTCGCTTTCAGCGTCGCCGTAATTGTGACATTTGCCGAGCCGTCAAAGGAAGCGGAGCCCGTCGCATCTCCCGCAAGGCTGATTGTGCGCGCCGTGGCAAGCTTTGTCGCCTTGCCTGCGGCCGTCGTTCCGTCCGTCAGCTTCGTGATGTTCGCGGCATTTGTGCCGGCCGTGCTTGCCGCACTGTCCGCTGTGGTTTTGACCTCCCCAATCGCGCCGACGACCGTTTTTGCCGTCGTCGTGAGCGTACTGTCCGTCTTAGTCTGATAATTTCCCTGTGCGGCTTGGAGAGCCGCAATCGCGTCCGCGTTCGCTTTTCCCTTGTCGCCCGCATAAGCGGTGCTCGCCGTCTCACCGAGCGCGAGGGACGCGGATATCTCCACATACGCCGTGCCCGACCAGCGATAGGTCTTGTTCGTGTCCTTGGCGATGTAGATTTTGCCTGTCTCGCCTGTCGTCGGAAAGCCGGCAAGGTTCGCATATTCGAGAACGTCGTCGACATAGGATGGCAGCTGCGAGGCCGGCACCTTTCCGTCCGTGCCGAGGCTTGCCACACCGGAAGCCACTCCTTTCTGCGTCAGCGGAATATATTTGCCTGCCGCATCGGTTTTCGCCGCATCAACGGCATTGTCGATTGCCGTCTGCTGTGCCGTGGAAACAGGCTTGTCCGCATCCGCGGTGTTGTCGACATTGGAAAGGCCGACGTTCGCCTTGGTTATGTTCACCTGTCCCGTGCGGTATGTACTTTCCGCCGAACCCTTGACACCGGTCACGACACCGCCGCCCGTGATTGCACTCATATCGCTTTTCAGCTCGTCGATTGCCGCCTTTACGTCCGTCGCATTCAGTCCGCTTGCGGTATTGTCATAGGTGACAATGTCCGCCTCGGTTTCGGGATGCAGAATGACGCTGTCGGTGTCGTTCACCTTCTGTATGATTTGATACTTGTTTGTTGTGGTCGCCATGTTTTACTCTCCTTTTTTTAAAAATATATAGTCTCCGGTTTCCATGTCGGAGGGGACTTCATTTACCGTCGTGATTTTCGTGCCCGCAAGCGATGAGAGCGGCACCCTGACATTTGTCTCACCGAGGGCGAGCACGTAATGCGTATCTTTCACAAGATACAGCGGCGCGCGCTCATAATCCTCCGCACGGGAGGACAATAGCGACAGCTCCGCCGCGCTCTTGTCTCCCACAAGCGTTATCCCGCCGATTTGCGGCAGGTTTTGAAGCTCGGGATAGCTTTGCGTGAGCGTAATTCCGGAAGAGGTTTTCGCCGTAATGCACAGCTGACCTATCCTCGCCGATATGACCGGCTGCGAAATCGCCACACGTATCGTGTTATTCACCTCTCACCACCTCGTTCGTCTTTTTCTCAATCAAGACGGAGCCGCCGTTTATCGGTGTGACATAGTTTCCGTCCGCAAGCTCCACCGTGATATCGAACAGCGCAATCCCCGTTGCAAATGCCCTTGTCGCCTCGCTTGACAGATACAGAAGCCACCGATTGCCCTCCGCGGGCGGGCTTAGCTCCTTTTGAACGCCGAGCGCGTTCGAGGTGAACCACACGGTTTTGATAAGGCTCCGGTCGATGTTCTCGACGTCGACGTTCAGCGTGAACTGATCGCCGACAATAAGCCGCAGCTGTTTGTTCTCGCAGGCCATACTTTCCTCCTATTCCGCTTTGTATTTGACATCCTCATAGTCGAAGATTTTCCATGTGCCGTGCCTGTCCCGTCCGATTTGGAACCGGTTGTGCAGCTTTATGCCCCACAACGCCCGCCATTCCGCGGGGATACCGGCTCCGGTGTCCTCATACGGCAGAATCACGGTGTCATAGAGGCGTTCCTGCTTTAAGCCGTACCATCGCTTTTCGGTCTTTGCCACAAGCGGACACCCCTTGGCATTCCGGTATTCCGCCGCGTTCGCTCGAAGCCCTCTGATGCCGATCGGCAGCTTGTACGCATGCTCCCCAACGAGGAGGACCATTCTGTTCGTTCCGAATCTTATCCGCATAAGCTGCAAAGCTCCATGTCGGGCGTATATTTGTTGCCCGCAAGCAGACCGTTTGCGAAATAGTTCTGATTCCCCGTGAAAATGGTATAGTGATTCACGGTTTCGCTCACATGCGTATGCTTCACAAGCGCCGCGCAGCCGTCACGCGTCAGGGCATGCTCGCCGAGCTGCCACTCGTCCATATTGACCATTCCCTGACTTTCGACGTTGTAGAGCCTATGCCGATGGACGGTTTTCAGAATCCGGCCGTCGGAAAATTCCCATATATCGTAGTAATTATACGTCTTATTGGCACCGGCGTCGGAATAGGTGATTCGGTCCGCTTCCAGCTCCATCGTGACGGGATTATATGAGAGTACCTCGTCGCCGACGGCAAGGCTGTCAATGCGGCGCTCCGTGCCGTCCGCCATTGTGATGAGCGTGTCACCGGCGAGACAATAGATTTCAATTCTCGTAATCGTTATATCCGCCGTCAAGGTCATGCCGGTTCCTACCGTATGAGAGGTTCCCTTTTCTGTATATGTAATGTCTTGCATCGATTCCCCTGAAACAGTAAACGATTTCACGTTTGAATAAGATGCGGCTAAGCTATTACAAGAAACAGATGCACTCGTACCGTCTGAATAGACAAAATGAATTGTCGGGACATCCTCCGGCGGATTCGCGTCCGCCCATACAAAACTGTCGCTAATATACACCGTATATCCACTCGCGGCTTTCGTAAAGGTGATCGGCGCGGACACCTCGCTATCCGCATAGCTGCCGTCCGTGACATATGCTTGTGCCGTAATGCTGTACGTTCCTGCGCTCGGAAAAGCATCGTCTTTCATCGTCACAGTGTAAAACTCCTCGTCAAGCGTCGCCGACCAATACAACGGATATCCCATTTCCACGCCGTTCACAAAGATTTTATATGCATAGGCACGCGTGTCATTCCGAAAGCTGAATGCACACTCTGTCGAAGTTGAAAGGTCTACCAAAACCGGCTTTGTCAGCTGCTCCTGCACATACGTCACCTCGTTTGAATAGTCGCTGTCGGTATAACCGTCCGCCGTTGCTTTTACCGCAAAGATGTGAGAACCGGCGGACAATCCGAGCGTTGTAAGGTCAAAACTGATTTCATTTGCAGTTGCTTTCAGCGTATACGCCGTGCCGCTTTTCTCATACAGCGCATAGTCCGTCGCGTTCGGTACGGCGTCACCGGTAATGATATTTGCCCGAACGGATGCGGATTCGACAATATAATACGTACCATCGCCTGCAGTGTCTCCGATTGCATAATCGGGGCTTGTCGCATTGGCTGTCACTGCCAAACCCAAAAAGTTTTTATCGCCGGTGTATGTATATGTGTCGTTAACATACTCGGAAGATATCGTCGCACCCGTTGACGTGACGGTAACGGACATACTTGAAAAATCATCGACATTCTCATATAGTGTTGTTGAACCGTCATTTGATTGAATCGTTACATAGCCTCCACCTATTGCCATATTCTCACCTCCTCATTTTATTGTCCCACCGCCGGCGTTTTCTCCGGAGCCGTGTGCTGGGATTGTCAGCACAATCACCGGCGCCGCAAGCTTCGGCTTGCTCTTTGTGAAGATGAGCACGTCCGACATGTCTGAATCCGCATAGCTTCCGTTCATCACGTAAGCCTGCGCCGTAATCTCATACTCTCCCTCACCCGTGAAAACGCTGTCGGCAATCGTCACAGTATATATTCCGTCCGTGAGTGTAGCCGTCCATTTCAGCGGATACGGCTGCTCTGCCCCATCGACGAATATCTTATACGCATATGCGCGCGGATCGTTCGGAAAGCTGAATATGCACTGGGTTTCGGTAGATAAGTCCGTCAAAACCGGCTTTGTCAGCTGCTCCTGCTCGGTGGAGAGCCAATGGAACACGAAAGAGCTCGCCGGCGTCCCTGTCGCTCTTACCGTTTCGCTTGAAAAAGCGTGCGTAAGGGTCACGTTGCTGTAATTGAGCCCCGTAATCGTATCTCTTGTTTTGGTGCCGGATATGGCAAGCCGCAGCGTCGAATTGCTGTTCACATAATAACCGAGCAAGGATATTGAAGTGCTCGATGTTCCCGTTTGAAGTTTAAATATCCTCACAAGGCTCGGCACGGAATAACCTGTCGTCGATTTCTGCATTGCTTCTTTCGCAAGCGCCGAGGTGGTGTAATAGGACGACGAGCAGTAAAACACCGGATTCGCCGTATCGCTGTTGACAAACTGCACCTGCATATAGCTGCTGTTCGTATAAGTCGTCACGGGGTCGGCATCGTCCCGAAACCACAGGATATAGTATCGGTCTTTCGGCGCATCGGCGTCATAATTGCTTCTCGAATGTAAAATCAAATATTTTTTGTAGTCCATATTCGGGGTATACAGAATTGTCGGCATTTCCACCGCGCCGCGGTCATAAAGACGAAGCAAATTTCGTGCCATATCCTCATCCCTCCTGCAAAATATACAGCTCGCCCTGTGTATACGTGCCGGTCGTCCCCGTATATTTGTAGATTTTCCCGACATCCGCCGCCGTCGCATTTACAAGAACGGAATCCATCTCCGTTTCTGTCGCGACCTCGATCGGAAAGCCGGTGGCGGCACCTCCGCCGCCCTCGGAATAATCCGCCGTGCCGCCCGCAAGCGTCGGGACACGCAGGACCGCGATGCCCGAAAAGCTTTTATCAACACCGCCGATTTTGATTTTGATATTTGCCATGCTTTCTCCTTTCACTCCATCACAAGAGTATCGTTATCCGCCGCAGCATCGTCCACCGCGTACAGGGAAAGCGTTTCCCCGTCCTGCACGGCCGCCGTGATGCATACGACCGTTTCCGTTTTGTCGGCGTTTATCGTGCCGGACAGCGTCTCATACGGCGGCAGATATATGTACCGCTTTCCGTCCGCGTCCCTCTCAACCGCCGTCAATCCGATGCTGTACGAGCTGCCTGCCGCGTAATTTCTCGCATAGGTTTCGAGCACGGCTCCCGTATCGTCGGTATAAACCACGGTCAGCGTGCAGACATTCGTATAATGCCCGTCAAGCTCAATCTCGGAAAAAAGCTTGTAGCCGATGTCGCGGTACTGCATCCGCCCAATATGGCCGGAAACGGAAGTCCCCGAAAACGCCGGAACGGTCACAAGGTCGCCCACGGCAAACGTCCCCGTGACGATTTTATTTTTCCACGTCACGCGCCCAAAATAATGGGAAGCCAGCCGCGCGAGGACTGCGGAAGCGTTGCCGTCGTTGACAAGCGTCGCCTCCTCGACGGTGATGACGTTTTCATCGGCATCCACGGCATCGTCATTGGTCACGGTCTGATACGTCACCGTGTGAAGATAATGCTTGCCGTCAAACTCGAATACGCCCTCCCCGCTCGTTTCCTCGGTTTCCGTGTAACTGTGAGAGGCGATTTTCACCGCCGTCACCGGCTGATATTCCGTAATGTCAAGCGTGTTGAAAATTTCCGCCCGCGTGATTGCTTTCCCCTCCGTTTTCGGCGGGAACATCTCGATTCCGCTGGTCTGCGAGCTGGATACACACGCGCCGACGGCAAATGCGACCTGCTGCAACGCCTCACGCCATGTGCATGCGGGAATGTATCCTGTCACTGTTATATTTGCATAGGAATCGTCGATGTGCACATACCACGGGTCGAGCGGATTCGTTCCCGTGATGTCCGCGACCACATCGGCAAGCGGCGCCGCGGAATACATCGCGCCCGCGAATTTCTTTTTATCGATTACGCCGAGCACGGACTGAAATTTCAGCGAGTACAGATTCTCATCGATTTGCTTGAAATCGGTGCGGTAATATGTTCCGAGATAGGTAAGCCCGAACCACACCTGAACCTTTTCATGCTTCGTCACAATCGCCGCGTTGTCGAGATACAGCGTACAGTCGAAATAATCGACGGACAGCTCCTCCGAGATGCCGGATATCTCCTGCGTGAGCGAGCAGGATTTGATGACATCGTTGTAATAGCTGACCGTTCCGAAAATCAATCGCAGACGGCTCATTCCGGCACCTTCAAAAGGTCGATTGCCACGAATTTGACCGTCAGCCCGCTCCATTTGGTCCTGCCGAACCGCTGCCATGCAAGCTCATCGTTCACATCGGTGATGTAGGCGTCAAATGTCTTTGTCGTCTGTCCATATGGCATGGTGATGGTGTAGCTGTCTACCGGTTCGGACAGAAGCTCATAGAGCGCGTCATATTCGGCAAGCGCGGTGCCCGCCGCATCGATGTCCATCGAATAGGAATACAGCGTGCCGCGCGGGTCTCGCTCCATTTTGCCCGTCATGGTGCGTCCTGCGTTGCCGCCGTCCTGAATCTGCGCGTATCGCTTCAAATTGCTCACTCTGACGTTGTATTCCGTCCCGTTTATGATAAGTCCCATATTTCCTCCTTACGCCTTCGCCAGCCTTACGCCGACGCGCTGTGTTTCCTCGTTGTTCGCATGATAGACCGCTCGACCGAACTCGCGCCCGTCATATTCCATAACCACGGTGATATCCCGTCCGCTGCCCTGCTCACGCAGCGCAATCCGCATCGCCTCGACGATGGTTTCGAGCGGCGCTTCGACGTTCGTCCCGCTTCTCTGATCGCCCACGACCGCAAGATAGGGATTGTTCGGCGGAATGATGGTTCCGGTGGCGAGCTTGGGGATGTGGGGTACGGAAAGCGGAGCAAAACGATTCAATCGTTCCATGGCGGCAGTGGCAGCAGCGACCGCATCGGTCAAATCTTCATTGGATTGCGTGAGACCTTTGGCAGCTTCTTGATAAGTATTATCAGCTAATGTTCCTTTTCCTATATTCCCATTTTCATCCATCGCAAGTTTTTCAAATGCTTTATTTCGGTTTGTGACGGTTTCATCAAATTTATTCAAAGCCCAATCTACAACTCCAATCGATGATTCCATCAAAGCGGTGCCGGCTTTCTCATTGAACTTGTCAACCTTATTCACAAAATTATCTTCTTTATCTTCGTACTTCTCATCAATCTGTTCAAAAATATCATCAATCTTTTCTGCCGCCTCTTTGCGTTCCGAAGAAAAAGCATAATCCAACATAGCTGCCGTCAGCGTTCCAACCGGAAGTGCAATTCCCAATGCGGTCCCGGCAGAAGCTCCGACCATCTTCGCAATCGTAGCGGCCCCCAAAGCCCCTCCGGCAGTATTTTTAAGCGCTGCCGTTGAATCGTTGTCAGGATCATCATCCATTAAATCTTTGATACCACTCAAAAGAAGATCAACCGACAGCGTAAGTGTCAAAGCCGTCAATCCGTTTTTGAATCCAAGCGACTGCAAATTTGAGA
Source organism: uncultured Eubacteriales bacterium (assembly GCA_934446365.1). GTDB lineage: Bacteria > Bacillota > Clostridia > Oscillospirales > CAG-272 > QALR01. The sequence goes on from CAKSDZ010000002.1 coordinate 240,900, forward strand.
AAAATCCTAATACCGTGCTGCCTATTTTCCAAGCCAGCATAGCGCCGCCGATTATGATAACGTAACGCATAATCGTATTAAACGTCTCCGCAAGCTCCGCCCATTTGTCCTCATCGATGTTTTCAAGCGCCTCATAGGACGCCATGATGCTGCTGTCCCCGAGCTTATGGAGCGTATCGAGCGATGCGGTGCTCTTTTTCGAGGATTTTGTCAGCCTATCGAAAGCCTTTGCCGCTTCAATGGCTTCTTCTCGCGTCTGCCCGAGCATCGTAGAAACGCCGACGGCGAGCACTTGCGTGAGATAATTCAGCGCCGAGAGCAGCCACGAGATTGCCGGTTCCAGCGCCGTCCACAAAGACGATGCCGTTACCATGAGGTTACCCTTGATTTGTGAGAGCTGCTCCGCATATTCCGGCGTGCTTTTGAGCAGTTCCCCCATATAGCCGACCATCGTGCGAAGCCCCTTTGCAATTACGCCGAAGATAAACGCCTGCTTGACAAGCCCTTTGATTCGCTTGCCGAACCGGTCAAGCTCGTTTGCGGAGCTTTTGATTGTCTTGGGAATTTTGGGCGTATGCGCCTTTTTCAGCTTTTCCCGCGCCACCTCGACATTCGCCGTGGTGACGTTTATTTTTGCGTTGACGTCCCCCAGCTTTTTCTCGGTTTCCCCGATTTTGGTGTTCACCTCGTCAAGCTCGGATTCGAGTTGTTTCAAATCTCCCGTGTTGATATTTTCGCTATTAAAATGTGAAACGATTGTACGGTCAGCCTCGTTATATGCTTGTTTCTTTTTTTCCAGCTCCATATCTTTTTGGATATAAAGCTCATACTTTTTTTCAAAATCTGCCGTCACCGCCTCCACTTGTTGTTTAAACACATCATATTGAGGAGAATCCTTTGACATGGATTTCAATTCATCTTTTAAGGCTTTTACTTTTTCTTTATCTGCTTCAAATAAATCATAATCCGGCATGGATTTAAGCTCAGAAGTCAATTTTACAACTTCTTTTCGCAGTTCGTTTGCCCGGTCGATTTCAGCTTTATAGTTCTCTCTGCTGGCATTATTCGCTTTAATTTCTTGACTTCTCTCAATATGTTTCTTGTCAAGCTGTTCTCGTTTTTTATTCAGCTCATCCAGCGTCTGTGAAAGCTGCTTTGCCTCTCTCTGCTGCTTTTCCAGCTCCCCCGTCGCCTTGTCGAGATTCGCTTTGAGCTTACGCTCCTCGGCACGGTCGAGGTCAAATCCCACCGATAATATGAGCTCTTTTTTCTCGTCCGCCATTTATTCACCCCCATTCATAATCGAATCGAAAAACGCCTGGTCCTCGTCGCTGATGCGCACCGGCAAATCGATTATCGCGCGGTTCTCGTTGTAAAACGCTCTTTCGTTCTTTTCGAGCTTCTTGCCGCGTTTCAGCTTCTCGCGGATGCCGATGACACCGGCGAATAGGTTCCCCTCACGGCTGAATATCTGCATATACGCACGCACGAACGTCCACCAATGCACATCCTCGCGCTCGCATACGTCATAGCCGACCACCTCATTGACCGCCGGCACAATAAGCTCGAAATCCTTATCCCAGTCCATGAGCGCAGGACGGCGCCTTTCCTCATGCTCCCGCCCGCAGTCGAGAAACCACGTGGCTTTTGTCAGCGCCTCTCCGATGTCGGAAAGCGCCCCATACTCGGGATACAGAATCATGAGCATGACAAGATTCTTTTCCTCCGGCGAGAGATTCGGGTCGCCCAGCGCGCGGATGATGTCGAGGGCCGCCCACATGTCCCAGCGAATCGGGACGTCCGCGCCGCCCACCCTGAGCGTTTTCGGATTCCTGCTTATCATTGGTATTGGTCCGTGTATCCCTTGACGCGCGGACTGTTCATCGCGGCCTTGAATTTCTCCGCCGCCGCACCGAACTCCTCTTTGATGATGCCCGTCAGTGCATCGAGAAAGCCGACATAAAGCGGCAGTCCCGTATCCCGCGACACGGAAAGGCAGGAGGCCTCACCGAATGCCACGGCGCATACGTCATAGCCGAAAATATGATTGATTTGCGATTTCACAAAGGCATCTGCGCCATAAATCAGCTCGATGTCCTTTTCCGTGTCGCCGGTTCCCTCCGCCGCAATGCTGTCAAGGTCGGAAATGCCGTATTTCTCTTTCAGCTCCGCCGCATATCCGCGGATGCGCTCACAGGCGTCATGATACCGCTTCGGCAGGTTCGTATCCGTGGGATGGATGTAAATGAGCCGGTCGCGGTCGCCGTTTATCGCATACGGCACGCGGCCGTCGTCAAACCGAATGCTTTTGATTTCTGCCATCGTTTCACCTCACAGCGGCGGGCTTATGCGCCCGCCGTCCCTTCCGTAAAGGTCGGATTTGCCGTAATCTCCGGCACCGTGCCATAGGTCTTGTCATTGCTGTAATTGATGGTATACGGGAATCCGACCGTGCCCGAACCGCCGATGCTGTCGGGCGTAATCGTGCAGTTTTTCTCACGCACCGCAAGGCATGCGTCCGCTTCGTTGCGCATAAAGCCGTATACGGTCATCATCTCAAAGAGCGTCAGCTCCTCATATGCCCCGCGGATGGCGATGCGGTTCAGCTCCTGCAAAAATTCGCTGTTCTTATTCATCACCGAACCGTCCATGCTCTGCGACGGCTCGCTCTTCTGTACGTCGGACGAGGTGACACCGCGGATATCCGTGACCGTCTCAATCTCCCAGTTATATTCAATCGAGCTGTCCTCCACCTTGTAGCCGAGCAGTTCCCATTCCGGCGCCGCCTCCGTGCCGATATTGACGTAATGCGCAAGCGTTTTGCGCTTCGCGTCGCCGTCCTTCGTAATCGTAAATCCATCCAAAAACGTTTTGATCTGTGCGTCTGTCATTTTCGCTTTCTTCCTTTCTTTCAGTGTGCATATTCCATATAGGCGATGCGGCACTGCACCATGTACTGCACCGTATCCTCGCCCGCCCCCGCCGTCTGCGGGATGTTTTGCAGAGAGTGGACGCTTTCCACGACACACCGCTCACCCAGCTCGGGAAAGCGCTCCGCGTCGTTCTGCTCCTCTACCCAATCAATGAAGCGCTGCATCTCGGCAAAATCGATGCGGTTCCCCTCCGATTCCGGGTCGACGTCGTAATCGGAGAAAAACATCACCGCGAAATCATAATGTTTCCATTTGTTGCCGAGAACGTCCTCGCGCACGAGCCGGTCGCCCGGCATCGGGATGAGGGTTTCGTTCTCGTCGCCCGCCTCCCCGAAATTGTAATGCAGTCTGCCGAAATGCGGATAGCCCCGTATCCATTCCCAAACCGCCGTATGCTTATCTGCCATTTTGATTCGCCTTTCTGATGATATATCCCGTGATTTCCCGCACGAACGATTCGCCACGCCGCACCATCGCCGCCTTGTCCCAATAGGCACAGGCATAGGGATTCAGTTCCCGATTAAACTGCAAATCCCTGTCGCTCTGCACCTTTTTCACATGCCAACGACTGCGCCAGCGCCCCTTTTTCGGGTCAAACCAGCCCGCCTTTTTCGTATCGGGGTCGACCATCACCTTTCCGTGATACAGATAACATGCGTAGGGCGATACGAACCGCACGCCGTCCTTGGTGATGATGACGTTCTCCATCAGCGTGCCGGTTCTCCTCGGAATGTAAGGTTTCATCAGCCGATGATATGCCTGCTGCGCATAGAGCCGCACGCTGTCGTCGATAAGTCCCGAAAGCCTTTCGTCGAGATGTGCCGTCGTCCTACAAGTGACCTCGATTGCCATTTATGTGCCCTCCGCATAGTAGTGACTGAGCGCGAATGCGGTATTGTCGCGGAACTCGCCGACGGCAAAGCTCTCGGGATATTTCTTCCGCAGCGCCGTCCCGCGTCCGTCGGTGATATCCTCCCCGATTTCCCCGAGGAAAACGATGCTTTTCTCCGGCGCCACCGAAAAGCTCGCCGTCCGTTCTTCATCGGACATCGCGCACCACTCGGCATACGGCACATAATTCTCCTGTGCCGGAATGCGTGCGAGATTCTCCGATTCCCGATACAGCTCCGGAGAGGCAAAACGCGCCTTGTTCGTCCGCGCAAAAAAGCAGTCCGTAAGAACGTACCGATACCAAGTCGCCGTTTTCGTTTCCTCATCGAAATACTTCGTATAGACGGTCAGCGTCTTATTCCAAAACGGGGATTTCATCCGCCGCACCTCCCATCGATGCCGCGGAAGCACCACGGCGCCGCATACTCACGGATGAGAGAGAGCATGACGCTCTCCAAGGCGTCCTCCGCCTCCGTTCCCTTTTCATAGGAAACCGCATATCCGTCGTTGGAAACGCTCGAAATACCGCCCGTATCGCGCTCCTCGTGTGACTTCAATTTACCGACAAGCAGAAACATGAGGGTTTTGATATCCTCCGGTATCTCCGTCAGCTTTTGCAGCCGGTTCTGTGTATAAAGGTCGAGCTTCTTTCTCGCCCTTGATTCCAATATGAGAAAAGCGGAAGATGTCATACAGCCACCTTTCTCTTTGTATTCTTCGTGCGTCAAGTACATATTCCGCCCTCTTTCGCGTGTTTTATGTGCCCTTTTTGGGCGTTTTCGGCTTCGGCTCCGCCCCGGAGGCCTTCGCCGCCTCTGTGCCGGCGCTGCCCTGCGGCTCCCGCATCGGTGCCGGCTTTTTTGCCGGAAAGGTACGTCCTACGGTTTTCATGCGGTTGCCCCTTATGCCTTGCTGTGGCAGTAGATGCCCGCGAGCTTGTTCTCATAGACGTCCGCAAGACCGTAGGCACGGTAATTGTAAATCCAGCCGTCGGATACCCACTGCTCGCTCGGAGTGAACGGACGGCTGACGACGTGCTTCTGATACTGCAAAATCGCCGGCTTGTGGATAATCATGAAATTGATTTCCTTTCCGGCAGCCGCTTTCACATAATCGCCCGCAGCCGGTGTATATGTGGGATCTGCGACCGGCGTGACCTCCGACAGCTTGATTTCGCCCGCAGCCGGTGTGGCGCTGTCCTCCACCACTTTGAGCGCGCCCTCATCGGATGCCTGACACTTCTCATAACGGAGCGGAGATTTCATGAAGCCGCCCGCCGTCTCGCCCGCGCTCGTGCCGTTTTTCAGGTCGATTGCCGTATAGAAGCGCGTCTGCGGCACCTTGACGGTCTTGGAGAAGCCCGCAAGGACTTCCTTGGATTTGTAGCTGTCGATGGCATAAATCAGGTTGTGAAGCGTCGGCGTGATATACAGAAGTCTCTGCTCCTGCGGCACCTCGTCCTCATCCATCCTGTTTACCGCATCCAAAAGAGCGGCCAAAACGGATTCCCCGTCGGTCAGCGTTCCCTGCGCTCCCGAAATGCCGTCCACGCCCGCATAGGTAGCGAAGCGGAATGCGTCAAGCTCCGGCACCACGCGGGTACGCAGGAACTCGGAGGCAAGTCTGCCGAAAGCCAGTCCCGCGGTTTCCTCATCGTCCATCGCATCGACAACGAACTGCCGACCGCGGTCGTAATTGAATTTTACCGTTTCAAATTCAAGCGAAACGTCGCCTCTGACATAACCGCCGTTGCGGCTGTAATCCGCAAGACCGTCCATCGAAAGCTTCGGAATGATGATTTCATTGGTGTTTGCGCCCTGTCTGACAAGCGTGCTGTCGCCGTCGAGGTCTCCCGAAAGAGACGACAGCTTATACACCTCGTCGAGCAGTGCAATATATTTTTGAAATAGTGCGATTGAATTTGCCATTGTGTGATTCTCCTTTGTTTTTAATCTTTAATCGGTAATCCCATGATGCGGCGTGCATCATTTTCTTTTTGTTTGTCTGCGCTGACGGTGCCAAGTCCCGGAACATCCGCCGGCTTGTTCGGGTTTTCAAAAAGCCCCTCGCGGTCCCTCACAAGCGCATCGAGGATTTCCTTGTCGCTCTTGCCCTTGTTTTCTGTCGCATCCAGCGCCGCACGGAACTCCGCGGCAATCCCCTTTTTTGTGTACTCGTTGAGGAATTTGCGTCCGCCGCTCACCGTATCAAAGCGTTCGGAAAAGGCCTTTTCCTCGGCGGCTTTCTTCTCCTCCGCCGCCCGCTTTTCCTCGGCAGCCTTGTATTCGTCGAGCTTCTTTTGCAGGGCTTCCGCATCGCCCTTGTGCTTTTCCAGCTCCGCGATGGTTTTCCCCGCAGCATCGAGCTTCGCCTTGTACTCGTCGGCTTTGCCCTTGGCTTCGTTGATGTCGGCGCCGTTCAAATCCATGATCTTTCCGATGAGCGCTTCATCGGTGATTCCAAGCGCCTCCAAATCCTTTCGTTTCATGTGTCTCCCTTTCTGCATACCGTTTTTTTACGTGGTTCGTTCCACTCGCATTGATAGTTTTACGTCGTTCCGGACAATATTTTATAAAAGCGTGCGGTCTCCCGCCCCGCGTTTTACCGAAAACAAAACGAGCCGGACAGAGAGAGAGTTTTTCCCTCTGTTCGGCTCGTGGCTCGCGGCTCATGGCTCAAATACTGATATTGATTTTTGCTTTGCAATGCTTGCACATATAGCGCAGATTGCGGATCATCGTTCCCGCATCCACCGGAAACAGCTTGCGCCCGCAGTGCGGACAGCAGTACCACCCGTTTTTAATCATAGGCTTACTCCAATATGCGGATAGATTTAATTTCGCTTGCGTAAAAAGAAATGCATTGTCCATCACATTGTATCACGATGCTGTCCTCATCCTTTTCCGCAAGGTCGGATTGTTCTTCACTGTCCACAATTTCAAGGAATTTTCCCCGCCAGACTTTTCCGTCCGTATCCGTAATTTCAAGACGTTTTACATCCTGATATTTCCACACGTTAATCATCGTCTTTATCTCCTTTTATCGGCACAAGATGCGAGGCTTTTTTCCCATAATGAATGTCTGCATATTTGGTGTCATGATAGGAGCCGCCGCCATAATACTTTCCAATAATCTCATCGCATACTATCATTTCGGAATCCTTTATTTTCCCGTTTTTTGCGAGATGCAGATTTCCGGTTCCATGCTTTTGCAGGATAATTTCCTGTGCCTTCTCCGGTGTGATCGTGAGAATACTCTGCGGATTTCCGCCCTTTTCCAAACGCGATGTCTTGTACGCCTCAAACTGTGCTGTTCCTTCGATATGCTTATCGCACTGTTGTACACTGAGTTTTGTGCTGTACTCGCCGGAGGATATTTTTTTATTTATTATATCTTTTGTTTCTGCCTTTGTCAATCGACCGACATTCATCGGACGATATCCCGCAACATACATGCGCTCGTATTTGGTGCGCAGCCCCGCCGCTTTACTGAACTCGCCGTATTTCTGCACGGTCTGATTCAGTCTCATCTGCTCGACCCTTGCTTTTTCCACATCCCCCGCCGATTCCGCCATTTTCACGCGGTCCTTGCGGTTGCGGATTCTCGCTTCGAGCTTGCGCTGCGCCTGCGTCGCCTCATATCCGTTGTATTCCTTGCCCTCAAAGGTAAAGGTCTTGGCATCCTCCGCTTTCCACTTCGCAAGCTCTTCCTCGTCGTAGCGAGGTTCCGAAACACCGAGCACGACCGCCGTCGCAAAGTGCAGGCATCCGTACTCCTCCAAGAACGGCAGCGCCTTTTCCTCGAAGCTCTCGTACCATTTGCCGTTCACCTCGCGCGCCTCTCCGATGGCGAACATCATGCCGCCCATCGGTGCGTGGCTCGGACGCGGATTGCGGTGATAATCCACCTCGTAGCCGTCCGCGCCGATATCCGCCGCGATGCGCTCCTGCGTTCCGACGGCACACTGCTTGACGCCCCAAAGGAGGTTCTGCCGCACCGCCGTGTCGAGCCTGCGCGAATAGCCGGAGGCGTAATCCGCCGCAAGACCGCCACGCCCCTCGGTATACACCGTGCGGATGCCGCTGTCGGCAAGCGCCGTCATGACGTCCCGCATCTCGGAGAAATAATCGTTATGCCCCATCGTGACCGCCGTCACCGCTTTGTCCATGACCTCGTTGTATACCTCGGCAAGAGAAGAAAGCTTCATACCGCCCTTGCCGTCCGGTATCTGAAACGCCGTGGAACGGGACATATTCCGGTAGGTCGCCGCAGTCGTTTCCGCAACGGTATCGACGAACCGGCGGAGCGTCTCATTCTCCTCAAAGGGGATATGTGTCTTTCCGCGCGCCTGATAGAACCGCTCGGCAAAATCGTAATCCTGCTTCGCCATTGCTTCGTAAAGCTCGTGAATCTCGTCGGTGTTTTTATCCGTGATTCTCGCAAGCTCCCGCGTCAGCTCATCCACGTCCGCGCCGTATTCCCGCATCCCAATGAGCCTGTGCGCGTCGGTCACGGACATTTCGCCCACATCTTTGATGCGTGCTCCCATCATTTCCAAGAATTTGCCGTTTACCTCTTCGATGCGCCGCACGAGCCGTTCGACCGCAGCCTCCGCTTTGTCCTGATTCACCGGTTATTCTCCCACAAGGTCGCGCATGCTCGGGTTCTCTCTCTTGATGCGCTCGATGGCCTCTTTGGCTTCCTCTGCCGTCTCGTTCGGACGGAGCCACTGGCGCAGCTCGACATCCTCGATGACGCCCATCGCCTTGCCGTCTTTCAGCCTTGCAAAATCGCCCTCGGGGTCTTCCGTCAGAATGTAGCTGTAATCGCTTGTGAGCTTGTATTCGCTCTGCGGCGTGCTGCCGGTATAATTGCAAAGCATATTCGCGCCGTAGAGCGCACCTTCAAGCATTTCGTCGAATGCCGTCCAAATGCCGGAAACGATCATCGCGGTATCGATGGTCGCGCGGCGCACCTGTGTCGCCGTGGCATTCGCAGTGTCAAGCTCGGTGAGGATTCCCTTTGATGCGCCGATGGCTTTCTCAAACAGTGCAAATTCATGGTCGAGCCGGTTATAGAGCGAGCTGTCGCGATAGGCGGGGTCATAAACCTCCCAAAAGCTGTCGGAGCCAAGCTTGCGCTCTGCGTTGAACGTTTTGAAAAGCCCATCCTTCGGGAGCTTGCCTTTGTCGTCGAACATATTGTTTTCCGCGCCGACAAAGGTTTGTTTCAGCTCGAACTCCCGCCGAATCTGATAGAGCGTTTCCGCGATGCGATTGATATTTTCTTCCGTCCCATAGCACAGCGGTACGCCGTCGATTGCCTCCGGCCGTCTGCCGCATGTCGGACAGCGAAAAATGCCGACGGGAAGCCGCTCCACACCCTCGATGGCCACGACCTCGGGGATATCCCGCCATTCCTCGATACGGGAAAGCCCGCCCGAGAGCGGCTGTCCGTCACGCGTGACCTTTTGCGTGATGATGTACCGTCCGCCCGACAAGGCGTAATCCGTCCACCGCTGATAGAGCGTGTGATCGATGAGCTGCTCATCCGCAAGCACCGAAAGCCCGATGATGTCGTTCCCCTGCGTCGCGGTGATGAATGCGCGGTCCTTGGCCGCGGTATCGAAATAGATTTTATCTCCGACGTTATACGGAATGACATAGACAATGCCCGAGCCAAGCCCCATCGAAACGATGCCGCGCGCCTTGGCGGTGAGCCGCATGAGAAACTCGGAAAGCGCTTCGGTGCGCCTTGTTTCCCCGCCGGATGGCTCTGTCACGGAAAACGTCGCATCCGCCATCGACAGTGTCGCAAATTTATTGCAGGCAATCGCGATGATATTGGTTTTTGCGGTGTCCCGATATGCCTCCATATCGAGCGCCGCCGCCTCCGCTTCCCTGTCCGTTGTCAGCGGCTTATGCCCGAACAGGCGCAGAATGAGCGATTTGATTCTTTCCCACATATTTCCTCACTTTCGTATGATTCTCGAAATATATCCCTCGAAGCTGTATTCAAATGCGTCGAGCACGTCGATATCGCTCGTGCCGTCGTCGAGCCGGATATCGTCCTGCTCCTCCGGCTTCCATACCGCATACCGCAGTCCCTCCGCAAGCGCCGCATTTTCCGAGCGGATAAGCTTGATTCGGTTCGTAGCAAGCAGCAGGTTTTCACACCGGATACGGTCGACAATCTCATTTTTGATGCTGTTGTTTACGTTGTAGTCGGTTCTGCGCAGCGTGTTGATGAGCACCTGCTCCGCGCTGTCCGCATAGACGCTGTTCACAAAGCCGTATTTCTTTTTGATGCCGTCGGCAAAATCGAGAAATTTCCGCGTCAGCGCGTCGGCATCAATTCCTCTTGCCGGTATCGAACGGGAGGCAAGGACGTATACGTTCTCCCAGCCCTCGTCAAAGCCGGTCGCCACAAACGCATGATTCGAGCCGTTTCCACCGAAGTCCACACCGATATTGATTTTTTTAAGGATGTGCCTTCCGCGGGTATCGCGCGGCACATCGTCGATGAAATAGGCGTCCTCGTCGTTTGCGAATCGCTCATAGATAAGGCCCTCCGCCACGCATCGTTCACCGAGGATATCGCGCCGGTACCATACGGAGCCGATATCATACTGCGACTTAATCTCGGCTTTCCGTGCCTCCCCGATGGAGAGGTTGTCGTCCATCGTGAAATGCTCATACTGATACCCGCCGAGAAAGCCTTCCTTGTATTTGTCGATGTACTGTTCGTAGATTGCGTGCTTCGGGCTGCACGGGTTGAGGTCCCACAGGATGAGCGGCTTTACCGCCGCGGCCTGACGTCCGAATGCGACCTTGATGAAGCTCTCGCGGCTGTCGTCGCTGTCGTAGTGCTCGTTGATCTCCGTTGCAATCCACAGACCATAGGAGTTTCCGAGAATCTTCTTGTAGCTGTCCGCCTTGCCGCCGCCCGCGAAAATGACGATTTTCTCTCCGGTCTTGGTTTGGAGAAACAACGCTTCATTGCCCTTGTATTTGCCCCATTTGCAGCGCCCGCGGAACAGGTTTTCCAGCCCGAAGCCGTTGCACGCGCCGATGTTGAGCTTGGCGTTCGGCATCGACGAACCGCTCGCAAGATGGATTTTATCGGGGCAGATTTCGAGATATGCCGCGGCGATGATGCAGTGGTCGATTGTCTTGCCCGAACGAATCGCGCCTTCCGCGACGTTCATTTTGTTGGCGAGCGCGCGCCTAATATATGTTTTATGCTTGTCCGAAAACGGGGACCATGCGATTGTCTGTGATTTCGTCATTTGAGCAGCTCCGCAAGCGGCGTGAGATTTTCGATGTCCGCCGTATCCTTTCCCTGCGCCGTGAATTTGTCAATCAGCGTACCGAGCGCGGTCGTCAGCTGCGCCGGCGTCGCTTTTGCAATTCGCTCTTCCTCCAAAAGGGCGATAAGATAACGGTCAATAATTTTATTAACCACATCCCTTTTGGTCTCCATATATGCCAAAATATCCGCCGTGTTTTCCTCTTTTTTCTGTGTTACCAAACGTTCCGTCTCCGGATCGCCTTTCAACGTCCGGTGAATCGTTGTCGAGGAAACACCGTATTTTTTCGCAAGCTGTCGAATCGATGCCCCGTCCGCATAGTCTGCGATGATCTTTTTCCTTTGCCTATCTGTAAGACGCCCTGCCACAACCACCATCCCTTATACAAGCATTGTCGTTGTCTTTATTATACATTGCGCAATACGAAATAGAAAAGCCACCCCCTGCAAATATTCTTTCAAGATTTTATTTCACTTGACAAATACGCATTAAGGGCGCATAATATAAATGTCAGGAGGGCAACCATATGAAAAGACGGGATTTGCAATAATATGTCTCTGCCAAAATATATTCTCACAGGAGGAAACAAAATGAAAAATTCATACCCGATTATACTGACGCCGGCAGATGGCGGATATGTGGTGTTTATACCGGATTTTCAAATCAATACCGAAGGCGACAGCTTAACGGAAGCCATCGAAATGGCAAGGGATGCAATCGGACTTATGGGAATTGACATGGAAGACGACGGTAAGCCCCTCCCCGCACCGTCAACGATCACGGCGTTAAAAAAAGAAAACGCAGAGGATATCTTGACCCTTGTCGATGTCAACTTCGCCGAATATCGCAGACAGCACGACCTGCACACCGTCAAAAAAAACTGCACACTGCCAAGCTGGCTCTGCTATGAAGCGGAAAAAGCAAACATCAATTTCTCTCAAATCCTGCAAAACGCATTAAAAAAAGAGTTACACATTTCCGATCGGTAGATATCATGCAAGAGGATGTCATTTTTCGTTCTTTCTATCGCACTTGATACTTTACAAAAAATATGCTATAATATTTTTACAGCAAAGGAGTTGAACTCGATGCCAGAGCTTTGTCGATTCTTTAATATTATCATTAAAATGATTTATAACGACAACGAAAAGCACCATAAGCCGCATTTCCATGTTTATTATGCGGAATATGAAGCCTCCGTCGGAATAGACGGGGAATTATTGGCCGGAAGTTTGCCTGTCAAACAATTAAAGCTGGTTCAGGCTTGGGCGGTCATACACGAAGATGAACTTTATGCCGCTTGGAACAATGCAGTAAGAAACATTCCTTTCGGCAAAATCGAACCTTTAAGATAAGGAGGGAAAATCAATGTATATAAAAGACGGTATCGCCTATGCAGGCAAACCGGAGCTGCCGCTTAAAATCAGCGGTGTGCGGCCTCTTGCCGATTATAAGCTGTGGGTCAGATTTAACAATGGAGAATCAAAAGTTTTTGATTTTACCAGTCTTCTCGATTCTCCCGCATTTTCCCCATTGAAAGACAAAGCCGTTTTCGATTCGGTTTATATCGATTACGGTGTTCCTGTTTGGAATGACGGCGATATTGATATCGCGCCTGAATATCTTTATGAGAAAGGAATTTCCTCAGAGAGGACGATTCGCACATAAAACCGGAAATCATATTAGCGAGCTGCCAAAGCACAGGCAAGCATTTACAACACGACCGTATACGATGGTATTCGGTCGTATTTTTTCACACCTCCCGCGCGACCACCCGTATGTAGTCCTCATCATGGAAATAATGCTCGATGCCGCGCACAAAGCGGCGGCTGTCGTCCTTGATGATGCGTCCCTTCATCGCGTCCTCGATCATCTTCGCCATTGCCGCATGATTGGAGAGGTCGAGCCGGTCATTCCAGTAAAACGTCAGAATCACGGCGTTTTTCATCGGCGTCCGGCGCACCTTCTGCCGCTCCATCTCATAGGCGACAAGCCTGTGCCACATGTCGGCGTCCGCTCTCCTCTTTGCCCAATGCTTTCCGGCATAATAGGCATTGAGCCCGTATTCCCTGCTCCACAGCTTTTTTCCGGCGTCTGTTTTCGGATAGGGAATCACAAAGCTTTCCGTCATATCATCGCCTCGTATTTTTTCAGCAAGGCCGCATGAAGCGGACAGCTTTTATATTCCCCGCAGCAGAATCGCCGTTTATAGTCTGCTTTTCTTTGGGGCTCCCAAAAAATCAAATGAATGACGTTGCCGGATTCCGTCCCTTCACAGTGAATTGCCTGTGCGGTTTCGCTGTGGTAGAACGGACACAGGACAGAGGCCGATTCATAGTGCTTCATGAAAGCGCCTCCGTGCCATTGTCGGCAAAATATTCAAATTTGTTTTTCCCCGCCCTCGCCGGAAGATCGACAAGCTCGGGATGCTCCGCCTCCATCAGCATAGCGCCGAGCACATTGAATGCCGCCGCTGCCAAGTGGTCCTCGTCGTCGCATCCGCATTGGTACTTCGCAAGATGCCGGCACGCGGAATCGATAAAGGACGACACCGGTATGCCTTTCTGATAATTGAATCGTCCGTACTTCTTTGCACCGTTCTCATAATGGCGGGAAAGCCGCAGAATCGCACGCCACGGCAGGGAGATCATGTCCCCCTTGCCCTCGCTCATGTCCCGCACCGCGCCGGTTTCAAATTCCGTTCGGGAACCGCTGTCCTGAATCATGATTTTGTCCCTCCTATCATTTTCACAAGATGTGTGGTAATTGCGAGAGAGATTCTACATAACACCATGACTGAGGGGGACGTGTGAGCATCATCTCGCCGTCAATATCGCAACCATACACTGTTTCATAATCGCAGGAATAAAAATGCTCGCAAGAATGACATTTCTTCGTAAATTCTTCTTTGTCCCACTCTGGGCAAATGCGATAAAACTCCCGCAGCTCCCGCGGCTTGCCGTAGATGATGAGATCGGAGATGTGCCAGCCATAAAGTATTCCCTTGGGACTATAAGTTTTCAATTCGTCAAAAATCAAACATCCTTTTTGGGCAAAAATATCAGAATTTTCTCCACATTTATCTATAATAATTTCATCACACACAAATTCACCGATAACTTTACCGTTGAATACGTCCCATATCCTTTCGGCATCGTTGCGATTATATCCGCTGAGATGTGTAAATTCTGTCTCCCAATTTCCCCTAAACACATCTCCCCATACAAGATAAGGTTTTTTATTTGTGCAGTATATGTAACATTTAAACGGCGGTTCCAGCTTCGGTCTTGTTTTTCTAATCTCAATGGTCTTTTTGCCACTTGCTATAAGCTCACACCACTTCGGATGTATACTAAGTAATACAGATCTCATATACTTCTTTCCTCCGAAAAATCGCAATATTGTTTTGCAGGACAACATTCGCATAAATCATCAGTATTGTCATAACAATGTGTCTTAGCAATTTGAATGAGCGGCGCCATTTGCTCGAAGGAGCAGAACACAACCATACATGGCGCTTGCCCCTTTTCCTTCAGTTCTTTTTTCAAGAGCTTGCCACAGAAGTGGAAATATTCGTTGAGATTGAACTCGCCGTCGCCGTTGAAAAAAGATTTCTTTGCTTTCCCTGATTCCCCGTTTTTGTTGTCTCCTCCTACATACCATTCCGGATTCGACGCATAAGCATTTCCTGCGAGGTTATATGGTATATCCGCAATCACAAGCTGCGCTTTGGGGATTCCATACCGCTTATAGCTTTGAAAATTGTCATGGTATAGCTCCGTTTTGATTTTCTTTTCTCTAAATTCTTCATGATTCATGTGCGCCTCCATCCAATGCGTCCAGTATTTGATTGCGCCGTTCGTTCCATTCTTGCAAAGACTTTGTTTCATCTTCTTGCGATTTTAACGGTCTTGCAAATGAAGAAAACAATCGCAATGTCTCCGGCGAAACCCGTTCCTCAAATTCAACCCGTTCCCTCGTCGAATCAATCGTCCTAAAAAACGTTCCTTTTGTCACCGTGTTAAATACATCTGCTTCAATCATCGCCATCTCTCGAAGCGCAGACGGCGATCCCACATAACGCTTCAAAATATCCGGCAATTTGCGATATTCCGATTCTGAATTGTATGTAGAATTGGATGCTGCCCGACAGAGCAGATGCCACAAATCCGTATTCGTCGGTTCTCCTGTCGCAACAGCGCATAATTCCCGTACTCTCTCTTTAACGGTAGCAATATCCGGAGCAAAATCTTTTTTTGTCCCGATCAGGTCATAAACAGCTCGCGATACTACCTCATACGGATAATCTGCAAAAGACACCATCCAAAGCTCAATTAAATTGTCGGCATCCTTTTGTGACAACCCTTTTGCAAAGGTGGAATAATTGATTTTTAATACGCTCAGGCACTTGATGACTTCTTCCTGCGTCATGATTTTCCTCCGTATCGCTCCTCATAAATTTGCATAAACACATTGTTTGACTGTTCGCCCGTGCTTGTCCCCTGCCGTGGCGCGCTGTTTTGAGAGCGTTCAAGCCAGCCCACAATAAAGCGCTTGATTCCTCTTGCCGTTTTTCGTCGAGTAGGATTCGCGTCCAACCATGCCCGCATCTTTTTCAGGTCGCCTAAAACATCGACAGCAGGATAAGCACTTTGCCATGTGTCAAAGTCCTCTGCCGTTATGCCGTATTCCTCGCCGGTGACAAGAGGCAAAAAGGCAATGACGTTTGTGTTATCCTCTTTCGGCGCGGTGTCCGATGGCGGTTCTGCCGCCTCGGAGTTCTGCGCAGATATATATATACTATCCTTACCTATACTAACCTTATCTAACCTATCCTTACCTATACTGGGTATACCACTTGGGTATACCGCTGGTATACCATTTGGTATACCAGCATCATAAACCCCGTTCTCTTTTATTACAAGCGCATTTTTCTCTTCAAGATATGTAGTCTCTTTATATCGGTCGTTACGCAAATAATTGTTGATCCGCCAATGCTTAATGACGATTACACCACTATCAAAAGTTAATATGAATTTCTTTGCAATAAGAAGATTCAAGTCATCGTTTGATGCACCGGACTGTCTCATAATGCTTTTCGGCGAATTGACAAATCCATCATCATCTGCTAACATTCCAAAGGTAAAATAAAGGCACCTTGCAGATAGTGGCATATCAAGAAAAGCATCAGATAAGACTATTGTTTTAGCAAACATCCTTCGTTCTGCCATATGTACCTCACAGCGTGCCCGCAAGAATCAATGACAAAGCGGTTTTATAGCCGACGATAAAGGCGTTTTCTCTTTCCTCTGATACCAGCGCGCATAAATCTTCCCATGCTTCCTCAAAATCGTCGTTATATTCCTCACTTCTGCCAAAATGCTTGTCACAAATTTTGTCAAATAACTCATTGTTCTTTCTGGTTTCAAACGGGTTATCAATTTTGAAATCATTGCTAATATCGAAATACAGCTTACATAAATCCATGTTAAAATTCCTTTCTTGACTTTTCGGAGCGGGCATGATATACTGAATATACCCGCTCCGGCGGTTTTGTGGCTCTGTATAGCGTTTATTTGATCGTGGCGCTATACGGAGCTTTTCTCATGCAACCGAGAAACGGCGTGTTTCCGTCTGCTTCGTGTATTGACTATACAACTCGGCATGGGTTTTCTTAAATGCGGAAGTGTCAAAGCGTGAACTTGTGACTTTTGTCCATCTGACCTTGTAAACGTCAACGGACATTTCCTCGGTGTTTCTCGCTGTCATTTCCGCCTTGATTTCGTCCTCAATCGTGGCAATCTCGGCTTCAATCTCCTCCAACATGGCTTTGAGTTCCTTCAACTCTCTGACTTTGCTTGTGATCTCACTCGTACTCATTGGTATGCTCCTCTCTGTTTTAGGTAAGAGGCGGAGGGCTTTGCGGCGTCTGTAATCTATACTGCTACTTCCGCATCCGCTTCCGCTCTTACGTTGCCTTCTTGATTTCGGCTTTCGCCTACTTTCGTCTGCTTTCCCTTACCTTGTATTTTTTAGGTTTGAGAGGTGGGTGGCATTAAACATCTATGCTCTTGGCAATCTCAATCTCTCTTATCCGTTCCCACTCTTATGTTGCACTCTTGGCGTTACCCGTCTGCCTTCCCTCAACCTTGTGATTCTATTATACCACTTGATTTCAGTGTTGTCAACATACATATTACACAAACTTTCAGTGTTGTTTTTGTGCAATTTTCACACTTGATTTTAGTGTCTAATTGCAGTATAATATATTCATACAAAGTGAACTTGGGATAGTTCCCTTAAAGGAGGAAGTAATGCCAATAAAATACAAAATCGATGTCATGAATGAGTTAAAAAAAGCAGGATATAGCTCAACGAGGCTCCGGCGTGAAAAACTTCTCGGAGAATCATATATGACACAAATCCGAAACGGCGAATTGGTATCATGGAAAGCAATAGAAACAATTTGCACATTGCTTCATTGTCAGCCAGGAGATATTATAGAGTTTATTGACGTATAAATTTTATAAAAGTCGCATAACCCGCTTGACATGGTAGCACAATTACAGTATAATATGACTACTATGCAAAGGAGGTGCTTTTATGGATCGCTCAATTTCGATCAGACCGTCAAAAGATATTCGCACAAATTATGCCGGAATTTCCGCACTGACAAGAGAAAACCCTGTCGCAATCACAGTAAACGGCAAAGAAGACACCGTGCTCGTCAGCCACGAGGACTTCCAAGCACAGCAGCGCTATATTACGGAGCTTGAAGCCAAGCTTGCCGTGTATGCACATCTTGCCGAAGCAATGGATGACATCAAACTCGGAAGGACCCAAGATGCGGATGCTGCTTTTGCTGATATTCTCGGCGAATTGGAGAACCTCGATATATGAGCTGTCATATAAAATTTACCGACACGGCAAAATCCGATTTGCGGGAAATCGCTTTTTACATCGCCGAGAATGCCAAGGACAAAAATATTGCGATTCGCTTTGTAAGCGAGCTCAGGGAAAAATGCAAAATTCTTGAACAGTTTCCCGAAAGCGGTTCCCTGCCCAAAGACAGAGTTTTAAAGAGCGCCGGTTATCGATTTTTGGTTCACAAGGAATACCTAATCTTCTATTTGTACGATGCCGGGGAAAATATCGCGCATATCGTATCCATTTTTCATACGAAACGAGATTATATGAAAGTGATGAAAAAGTTCATATAACCATATGGGAGCGGGAAACCGCTCCTTTTTGTTATGTACTACTTTATATCCTCACACAGACCCGACACAAGCATCGTGGACAGTGCAAGAAACAATGAACTCACAGCGCCGATGTACCCGTAGCCGCCGACCGTCTCATTCCCGATGAACATCGCCACAATGCAGACGATCATTCCCGCCGCAAACAGCAGCAGAAAGAACATGAGCAGGCACACCGCAAAATCTTTTCCTTTCATATGTCCTCCTAAAACGGCAAATCTTCATCACCGGAATATTCTTCAAACTGCGGTGCCGGTGCGCCATATGCCGGTATGCTTCTCTCGTCCGTTTTGCGGCGCTCTACGAAGCCGACCTCATCGGCAATCACTTCGGTCGCGTATCGCTTTCCGCCGTCCTGTGCCGTCCATGAACGCGTCTGAATCGACCCGCAGATGCATATCGCATCTCCCTTGTGAAAATGTTTTGCGACGAACTCCGCTGTCGTTCTCCATGCGACGATGTTGATGAAATCCGTCTGCGGTGTCTCGCCCTCCTTGGTGTATTTTCGATTCACCCCGATGGAAAACGAACAGACGGAAACACCGTTCGGTGTTTGTTTCGGCTCCGGATCGGCGGTCATATACCCGATCAGGATGACCTTGTTGAGTGCTGCCATACTTCCTCCTTACATTCGTTCAAAATTATTGTTGTACTATATTTCTCCGCCTTTTTTATTTCCACGCCTCCTTTAAGGATGCCAGCTCCGCAGGAGACATGGTTTCAATATTTTGCTCCTTACAATCCTGCACAACTTGATCGATAAGATGTGACATCTGCTCAGAATTGTACATAGACGAGCCGCAGTAAAACAACACGTTGATGCATCCGTCTATTTTGGATGGCATTGTGTCTGTCACCCATCCAAGCCCTTTGTGCTCCCATGCATTACACATCCATTCGGCATCTTCCTCTTTCAGGCAAGAAACACGATAATTTCCGCCGATATTTCGGATATGCTCCCGATACACTTCAATCGGAGAAATACCGATTTTGTGAGAAAGTTTGCCGCACAGCACCCAATAATAGGCGTTGGCATCACGGCTTTTCCTTTTCTTCCACTTCTTCACGATAAGGTCAATATCGACGTCTTTGAGCTCGTCATATATTTCCCCGAAATCGCCGTCAAGCTCAAATGTAACCAGTCCGCGACGGCTTCTCGGCTGGACGGCAAAGCTTACGATACGGCCTTTCATGCACCTTTTATTCTTGTCAGCACATCCTCATACAAAGAGGCGGACAAATCTCCAAGCTTTTTGGCCCCGTATTCGGAAAGAAAACCTCTGAATTTCGCCGTCGCAAGATTGCCTTTCTCGCATTTGCCGTATTTCACTTCAAACGCTTCTATAATCTTTTGCATTTGCTCTTCCGATAGCTTCTCATCCGATAGCTTGTCCGCTTGCATGACAGGAATGGACGGCTTGTCCATCTTGGGCTGCTGTACTTCCGTCACAAATGATTTTTTAAGAATCGGTGCTGACGGTTTCTTTTCCGCCGCTTCCTCCTCCGGCAAATCCTCACCGGCATAGATATACAATCCTAAGCCATGCCTTGCTACCGCTTTGGTAAGACTTCTTTGAATCGCCTTATTGACATCAAAAGATGTAATTCTCTCAAAAGGAATCGACTGGTTCTTGTAGTCCATAACCGGAAGATATTCAATATGCTCAATCGACGTTTCATCCATAACCGCCGTCACGCCCGTTTTCACATAGGCAGTTTTGCCATCTGTAAAATAGTTCAGTCCTCTCGCGTCTTCATAAATCGTATAGAAAGACATCGGGAAACGCTTTTTCAGTTCGCCCCATGCGTAGCTCCAACTTAAATAAGTCAAACCATTTTTCTTTTCGGTGTGCTCATTTACATTGACTGCATTCAGCTGTTCAAAATAGTTTTTTTCGCTCATGCAAATACACCCTCTCTTTCATCCCAGTTGTGGCGCGCATACTCCCGTCTGTCGCCTTTGAAAGTACGAGAAAATGCACGTACCTCGTCGTTCACTGCATCGCGGCACTTCTCACACAGATTATCCTCCAATTCCGTCTCGGTAAAATAATCTCCGCACTCCGAGCACGGTCTCGCCTCCTCAAAATCCTCCGTCCCGCAGTCGGGGCAGACGTACCGCTCGCGCAGGTACTCGCCCTCCATCACGCGAACCTGTACCATCTCATTTTCAAAGAACACGTGCCCGTGTTCGCATTTGTATGTAATCATGCTCTTTCCTCCTTTGCTATGTGAATACCTTGATCGATTGCCGATTTGCCTAATTGTTGTAACGCGTCAAGAAGCGCGGCTTTCTGTCGTTCAAATTCTTCATCCGTCAAAATCGGACGGCAGATTTTGAGGGTGACGACCCCGCCTGATTCGGCTTTCTCCGTTCTCGTCATCTCGCGGTATTGGCGCCCGTCCATTTCTACGATTTTCCATTCATTGTCCATATCCGCCCTCCTCTCGCTCCATTTTATGCAGCTTGGCACCTCATTGACAAAAATCATAGATATCGCATTCAAGCTCGTCCGCAAGCACCAACGCTTGATTGAAATTCGGACAATCGCCCATCTCAAACTGGGCGAGCCGTGTACGCGAAATGCCGGTGACATCTGCAAGCTGTAGCTGGGTGTATCCTTTTTTCTTGCGGATTATTCCGAGTTTCTTTCCGCTGAATTGTTTGACTTCCGCTTTTGACATATTTCCCTCCTTAGATTTTGTTGTTTCATTCTTCTGTTGTTTTTCTTGCTCTGCCCATTCCCATAAGATTTTGAGAATAAGAGAATTTAATGGAATACCCATCTCGCAAGCTGCATCTTTCAACCACAAATGCAGATTTTCCGGTGGTCTGACCGTCATTATTTTCGCCATATTAATTTCCTCCTTTAACTTCATAGTGATATCACCGATATCACTATATCACAATTTCAAAATGATGTCAATATGTAATCTTGATTTTTTTGAAAAAAGATTATATAATGATTTCACAATGCAACCAAGGAGGATTTGGCGATGGCTACCGATAAAAAACCCACAATGTTGAGATTGCCGGAAATCACGATTGAAAAGGTAAGATTTCTTGCTTATAAAGAACGGCGTTCCATGAATATGCAGATTGAACACGCCCTCAATGTTTATATCGAGAATTATGAAAAAGAACATGGTCCTATCCCTGTAAACCTCGACGAGCAAGAATAATAAGCATTGCATTAAAACTGATCCCCATCTCATCCGCCTGCCTTTGGATTTCCTCTTTCAAATCCACCGGCAGGCGGACTGTTGTCTGTTCTCGTTCTCTGATTGACATATTTTTCCTCCTTTTTTGTTGAATTTTGTTGACATTCTACTTTTCAGCATGATATAATGTGCTTGATTGTTACCTTTGTAACAGTCATATGCCATCCGGCAAAGAAAGGAGCTGGTCTTTTGACCAAACTTTTGACTTTGCCTGCTCCCGACCGCAAGCGCCCGTGCGTGGCTGAAACGTGCGGAACCAGAACCGCCAAAGTGATACGGTGCATGTCGGGTAAACAAAATCGGCGTATATCGGGAGTGAACAACCGCTCCCGACATACGATATGGCACCAGCCCCTTTCTTTGCCGGATGTTTAACACGTGTTATTATGGTTACATTTTATCTCATTGTAATGAGATTGTCAACAAGTTTTTCTCATTTTTTTGAGATTCAGCAGATTGCGCAAAAAGGAGGCATTATTTTTGTTTTGGGAACGCTTTTATAATATGTGCATCGCAAAAGGCACAAAACCGAATCCCGTCGCAAAAGAAATCGGTGTATCTTCCGGTGTTATTACAAAGTGGAAAACGGAAGGCACGCTCCCTAATGGCGAAACGCTGATTAAAATTGCCGATTATCTCGATGTCAGCATCGATTATCTCGTAGGCAGAACGGACAAGCCTGAAATAAACAAGTGATAAATTCGCATGTGTTATTAGTGATAAAATTTTAATATTGCTTTTTGAGGTATAATCATGAAGAAAATCGACAAAAAGATAATATTATGCCTTGTCGGTATGGGGTAAGCATCATTGTTGCGGTATGTTGCCTTGATACTTTTCTTTTTCGTGGATTTTCTATAAGCAATTTAATTGTTGCCATAATTGCCTCGGTGGTGGCAAGATTGCTATGGGAGCTTGCGAAAAAATTTGCATTGTATAAGCGTTTAGGCATGGATGATGATATGTCTGAAAAGCCTCCCCAAACAGCAAATGACTATGAAAAAGAACGTGAACGCGAGCAAAAAATTATTGATAAACGACAAGCCTATTACGAAAAGCAATACGACTTCAATTCGATAGAGGGAATTAAAAGCATTCCCGTTCCCGATTATAACTCCCCCAAATACAAGCATTATGAATATATCCGCATGGGCAGTCTCGAATATTACTTGGATTTAAAAGCCTATGAGCATAAAAAAGCCGGCAGAATGGATTTAGCTATTGCTTGCTTTCGTAAAGCAAATGAAATTTACCCAAACGGATATTATAAACAAAAAGAATATGTATATTTGAAAGTTGTCGAATGCTTAAAAGATGCTGGCAGATTCGAGGAAGCGCGAGCAGAAAAAGCTTTTATAGAAGCGAATTATAAACCTTATTTTTGGGAATATAGCATTCCTCAATATGCCGATGACCCAAATGCGATTGACAAATATATGAATACCCAATATTCTCAGTTTTTGATGACTGAACATAAATCCGATTTGGTATCCACCTTTTGCACCGCAAGAGGTAAAACCTGTGCCGAATGCAGCAAATACCGAGGTCGGATTTACAGTGTGTACGGATGGGATTCTCGGTTTCCCAAATTTCCGGATGAGCTTCGTAAAATGTACATTCACAAACATTGTGATATAGGTTTTCAAGCGATTGCGCTTTTCGATGAATTTGACTATCAACACTATATACTCAGTTATAATCCTGAAAAAACATTTGCTTCTCTTTCTGCTGTTATAAGGTATTGCAATCGCCCATATATAGACGATAGAACTCCGGAAGAAAAGGTACTTTTTAACCAACGGCAAGAAGAAATCCAAACACGCGAGAAAAACAAAGATGATTTTGACTGGATCAGAGAATTTCTTCCCGAACTTGCCCCCAAATCCCTCACTCGTTACATCACCATGAAAAATAAGCGCACAACGCAATATCAAGAAATTTCCAAGCAAGCAAAAGAAAAAGGACGACTTTTAGACCCCGTTACCGCCGAAGATGAACAAAAAAAAGAAGAAAGGCTCCTTTTGTCCCGTACTATCCTTGATGCTATTGAAGAAGAAAACAAGAGCAAACGTCAAGAAGCAGAAAAGGAGCGCGCACGCCGAGAAAAAGAAGCAGAACTCGCTACGCTTGATGACAATGCTTTGATTGATCTTGTTTGGCAACACTTCGATGCCGATTCTAAAATCAGCAATCACTTGATTGTTCAGAAAATCGGATGCAACGAAGATACCGCCGAGCGCTTTATTCAACTTATGCTGGATGCCGGACGACTGGAAATCGATCATTACTATTATGATGGTGTACCCTGTTATAAACAGCCCAATCCAAACGATTATATAAAAGAAATTCTTGCTCAAATTGATGCTGCTCCAAACGACAAATGGGCATTTGAACGCTTAGTCGCAGAACTGCTTCTTAAAAACGGCTTTATTTCCGCCGATGTTATGCCTGATTCCGATAATAACAATATCAATATCATTGCTACGGACACGGATAATCTTCGCTACGCAATACAGTGTAAATGTCACACCAATAAGTTGAACATCAAGCCTATTCAAGAAGTGACCGCGGGTATGAAACAATATAATTGTCATGTAGGTATTGTTTTGACAAACAATTATTTCACCCAAAATGCCGCCATCCTTGCGCAAGCAAATGGTGTTTTATTATGGGATAGAGACAAACTATATAGTTTAATTGCAAATGCTCAAAATCTCATAACCACTTGATAATCAGCCAGTATGTTATCGTGATTACATTATATCGCCATTTCGGGCGATTGTCAACAATTCATCGCCAAATTTGGAGATTTCGTATGAATGCACAAAACTTAGATAAAAATTTGTACAATTCGCCAGATGTGGCGACCAAAATCAAGTTATTAGCAAAATCAAAAAACATTTCACTTAAACAAATGCTTGAAGATTGCGGCATCGGAAGCAATGCTATGTCCCATCTTCTTCATGGAAAAACGATGGCTTTTGATAGCCTTGCCCGCATCGCTGACTATCTCGATTGTTCCGTGGACTTTCTTCTCGGTCGTACTAATAATCCTGAGGTAAATAAGTGAAAGGATAAAGGGATACTATGTTATCAGACGATTTTATACAAGAACTTATCTCATGCCCTAAAAAGCCTCTAAAAGCTGAAAGAAAAAAACTATTGTTAGAAAACCGCCATTACAAAAATAATATTGCACTCACTTCCATAGATGGGAAATATCAATATAAAATGTTCATGCGTAAATCTGATGAATTTATCGAGGACTTTTCAATAGGCCTTATTTGGACAAACGCCAATGAGCATATCAATATCTCAAAATCCATTATACTTTTACGTTGTCAAGGACCACATGATGGAAAACAGCCTTTGGATTCGGATACCCATCATAGTTATCATACTCACACCATAACCATCGAAGATATAGCCAATAGACGTTATCAAAAACCCTCAAATAGAGAAATAACAGATAAATTTCATTCTTATGATCAGGCATTATTGTATTTCATTAAAAAATGTGGTATAATCAATTTAGAAAAATACATAGAATTACCTGAACCAAATGAACAATGTGCGTTGTTTTGAATGAGGATTATATATGCTTAACCTTGATGAATTAAAGAGGCAATTTAATATTATTGATTTTAGAGAAAAACGTCCTGGTATTTTTAAAGTTTTACTGCCCTTTTTCCATGAAGATGGAGACATGTATGATGTTTTTATCGAAGAAATCAATGATTATATCAGAATTTCAGATTATGGTCTAACCATGATGAAACTCTCTTATAATTTCGAATTTGACACAGACCATAAGCAAGAAATTTTGGAAGGAATTATCCTTCAAAATAGATGCAAGTTCAAAAATGGAACGATCTATTTAGATATTCTGCCCAAACAGTTTGAGGGAGCCATTTATCAATTCGTCCAAACCATATCCAAAGTATGCACGATGGATATTATCAGTAAAGAAAATGTTAAATCCTACTTCTATGAGTTGTTGGATAATTACATTGATGAACATCTAAAAAACTATCAAATAGAAAAAGATCACAAACCGTTACCAAACTCGGATTTAACTGTTGACTATGTCATTCCTATAAAAAAACCAATATATTTATTCGCAGTAAAAGATGATACCAAAGCATCAAAAGTTGTAATTTCTTGTTTGACTTTCATCACTCAAAAAATCAATTACCGCAGTTTGATAGTTAGTGAAGATTTGCTTTCTTTAAATAAGTTTTATCAATCTCAAATCATCAATACTGCAGACAAGGTGTTTACTCGTTTAGAAGATTTTCAAAACAAAGGAGCTGAATATTTGCAACGCGAAATCGCCAACTGATGCTTTACACGCCTTGCTTACATTATTAGAAACATTGAGGACGGAACGGGCAGCCGTCGCCTTTATTTGGAGATGCAGGGAACGTCATCCTGCCAATGTTTTTACCTGATAAAAAGGCAGGCTTTATTGTCTGCCTTTTTTCTTGGCAGGATCACTTGCTTGTGTTATCGTGATTACATTATAATTTACTTTTGTTAAGATGTCAATGCCGAATGCTTAACTTTTGTTAAATCTATTATTTGCACAAAAAGGAGGACATATTTTTGGGTAATTTTCCTAATGTCCCTTACGTCAATATCGGTAAAATAAAAAGCCTTGCGAAAGAGCAAGGTTTGTCAATGAAATATTTATGTTCATACCTTGGCAAAAACGGGCGTGTATTTTTTGCAAACGTTAAAAATGGAATAGATCGTATGGATGCACATGAGCTCTCGCTTATTGCTGATAAACTCAACACTACATCAGATTACCTGACAGATAAAACCGACCAAAAAGAAAAGCCCACCGCAGTTACCGGTGAGCAAAAGGTGCCATTTGAAAATATTATGGCTTTATTATCTGACCTTCCTGAGGATCAGATAGATCAGATTTTGGCATGTGTGGAAAGGTTTGTTCAAATTCCCGAAGACAAGCTTCCGCAAGCATTGGAATATTTGGAGTATCTCTCAAAATTAAAATGAGTTTATAGACACCCGACGATTGCTTAACAGATGATTGCGCATAAATTTCAGCGATTTTGACTTCTTGGTCTTTTCTCATATGTAGGTACTCTTTCAATAAATTTGTGATAAAAACTTCCTTTTCATCATATATAACCAAAAAAAGTCGAAAAAGGTAACGCAATTTTTTCTACTAATTTATGGATATTGAAAACTATATACACAAAACATGTAATGTATATATAATTTGAGAAAATTTTAATCTATATACTAACACGTAATTTGAATGTCGAAATCTGCAAAAAATTGAAAATTTCTCCGGAGGGAATTTCTTCCTGCTGTTTCATTTTGTCATAAACAGGAATCATAGCAAGATAACGTACACTTTTTCGCTGGGTTTCGCTTTCTGTTCTCTTTTTGTTCTGAACGATTGTTTATTACAATATAACACAAATCCCCCCTTTCGTCAAGGGAGGAAACGGTTCTTTTACTGTTTTTTCATATTCTTTCATATGATTGCAATATAATTCCCTGATAACAATCAGCGTATAACTTTGTATCTCGCAAGCAAAGAAATGCCGATAACTTTATCCGGCAATCTTGCATTTTGTGCATTTTTAACAACATTTTGACAGACATATTTGTGAAAATTAACTGTATACTTTTGGGCGATTTTGTAGTATAATATTATTACAACATTAAATGTTGTGTATTCGCCCTTGTGAGTAGGTACCCCAACATCCGGGAGTTGCTGAAAGCAAGGGTTTTTAGTTTTTTATTAGGAGGACAAGCGTAGTGATTAAAACGGCTATATTAGTGGATGGTGGTTTTTATTTAAAACGTGCAAAAAATTGTGGGGAGAGAAAAATCCTAAGGAACGGGCTGATGAATTGTTTGATTATTGTATGAAGCATTTAAATTGGCATAATGAATATTCGGAATTATACAGGATATTTTATTATGATTGTCCACCAGCTCAGAAAGAAGTATATAATCCTTTGACGAATCGAACGATAAATTTAAAAAATACTGATACATATAAATGGGCGACAATATTTCATGAATGTTTAAAAACAAAACGAAAATTAGCTTTGAGATTGGGAGAACTTTCAGACCGGCAGACAAATTATAGTCTGAAATATGATACATTTAAAAAGATATGCCGTAAAGAAATTACAGTTGATAATTTGACTGATGAAGATTTGGTGTTAGACATAACTCAAAAAGGCGTTGACATGAAAATAGGGTTGGATATATCATCTCTATCATATAAAAAGCAAGTGAATCAAATTATATTAATATCTGGTGATAGTGATTTTGTTCCAGCGGCAAAACATGCTCGCAGGGAAGGAATTGATTTTATCCTGGATCCACTGTGGATGCGAGTAAAACCAGATTTATATGAGCATGTTGATGGAATGCGAACTTGTTGTGAAAGACCAGGAGCGCGGGAAGATGTATATACAGATAAAGAATAAGAAAAATGTAATAGCTATTTCATACGTGATTTGACGCAGATATTTAAAAAAGAAAATAGCAGGATTGATAAGCAATCCCGCAAATGGTATACTTTTCATGGAGTTACCATAACGGTGGCGGTTGCTCCCTCACTCTGAGGGAGACAGTTTCTTTTGCTCCCTCGATGAGAGGGGGTGATGCCGGTGTATCTTACGCTTTCGGACTTGATTGCGATTCTCGCTTTTCTCGTTCTCTATGCGCAGTACATACAAGCACAAAAAAAGAAATAACCGCCCAGCTACCAACTTAACGGTTATTTCTTAAAACCAATATTTTGGAAAGCGACCGTCATCGGTAACTCCCTCTTTGTTTATATTATATCCCCTGTTTCCTTGTTTGTCAATATTTTTGTTAGTCGTTTTGATTAACTTTCACTAACATTCATCCCCGAAAGGAGGAGCTTATGGCCTCGACTTATCTTATCTATCTGCGCAAATCGCGTCAGGATAATCCCGATGAAAGCGTGGAGGAAGTGCTTGCAAAGCATGAACTCATATTACAAGAATATGCGCAGAGAGAACTGGGTCATACGATCCCATCCGATTGCATCTATCGCGAGGTCGTCTCCGGTGAATCCATAGAAGATCGAATTGAAATCAAAAAAGTGTTGCTCCGCATGGAAAATGCCGACGTCATAGGGGTTCTCGTTGTCGATCCGCAGCGACTGTCAAGAGGTGATCTCGAGGATTGCGGCCGTCTCATCAATGCGTTAAAATGGACGAATACCCTTGTGCTCACGCCGATGATGACTTATGATATGAGCAATAAAATGGAACGCCGATTCTTTCAGGATGAACTGCTCCGCGGCAGAGATTATTTGGAATATACGAAAGAAATTCTATGGCGAGGAAGAGTGGCATCCGCAAAACGCGGGTGCTATGTTTCCTCCGTTCCGCCTTACGGTTATGATAGAGTTAAGATCGGTAAGGATTACACCCTCACCCCTAATGAAAATGCGGACATTGTACGGCTTGTCTTTGATTTGTATGTCAATAAAGGCATAACACCCAGCAAAATTGCACGCATACTGAATGAAAGAGGAATCTCGAATTTCCGAGGAGGAGAATGGGGTAGATCCAGCGTCGCTTATTTGTTGAATAATCAACATTACATCGGAAAAATCGTTTATAACCGTAGAAGCAATATCGTCGTCATGGAGGATGGGCAACGCATGCAAAAGAGAACGCCGAACAGCAAAGAAAACATCATCGTTGTGGAAGGAAAACATCCGGCCATCATCGATATGGACACATGGAACAAAGCACAAGCTATGATCGCAAGCAAAAAGAATCCCAAATGCAAACATGGCACCACACTAAGAAATCCGCTTGCCGGTGTGTTGGTTTGCGGGACGTGCGGCCATGCGATGGTTTTGAACATACAGAAATCCAAGGCTGATAGACTGGTCTGCGCCCAAATAGCATCTACCCCGCATGGAAAATCCGCCCGTCTCCAAGATGTCATGAACGCCGTTATCCTTGCTCTTGAAACCGCAGAACTTCCCGAACTCGAAACAAAATTAAAAAACGCTCCGGAAGATTCTTTGGAGATTCAAAAGCAGCTTATAAAACGTCTCGAAAACCAGCTTGCCGAATATAAAGAGCAAGAGGAAACGCAATATGAGCTGTTGGAGACAAAAAAATATACGCAAGAGCTGTTCGACAGAAGAAACGCTGCTCTGCGTGAAAAAATGGAATTGTGCGAAGCGCAGTTATCAGAAGCAAAGAAGAGTATTCCCGAAATCAAAGACTATGCAGACACCATCATGAGGCTTAAAAATGCGATTTCCGCACTGAAAGATGATTCCTTAGACGCAAAAACAAAAAACGATTTTCTGAAAGCTGCGGTCAAGAAGATCCTTTATAAGCCATCTCCCGTACAAAACACACATGGGACCACGGATTTCACATTGGAAATTATACTGAAAATATAAGGCTTTTTACAAGTTGTTATCATGGATAGTCCGATGAATGGGGATACACATACGGCCATCCGATGGCGGTGGCGCCGCTCGCATCCGTTCGCCGCGTGCTCGATTTCGCGGTATCGGAGATACCGGCAAATAAAATCTATATGGGCATCCCGAACTACGGCTATGATTGGACGCTGCCATACAAGCAGGGAGAAACGCGCGCACGGCTCATCGGAAACGAGGAGGCAATCGAAATCGCCCGAAGATACGGTGCGGAAATCCGATACGACGAAGCGTCGGCAACGCCGTATTTCAACTACTCCGAAAACGGAAATCCGCATGAGGTTTGGTTTGAGGACGCCCGAAGCTGGGCTGCCAAGCTCGCACTGATCCCCGAATACGGCTTTGTCGGAGCGGGCGTCTGGAACGCGATGCGTCCGTTTACACAGGGCTGGCTGGTCCTGCAATCCGGATACCGTGTGACCTCCTTTATAAATTCCTAAAAGATGATTCTAACGAAGCCGGAATCCGCAAAGTATCATTTTTGCATCCATTCCGGATATCTCATAGGCAGCATGCCTTTCATCCCAAAACGGCGGCAAGGAGAAAATCTCTTGCCGCCGTTTGGGGATTTACCGTTTTCACAACTTTTTGAAAGCTTCGTCATCCGCAATATTCTTTATCCCCGTTCCGCGCTGCGCAGGATATCGCCCTCCCCGACGGCAAACGGCACGGGAATGAAAAACTCCATAAACGGATGCGGCGCCGATTCCACCGGATTCCCCTGCGAATCCGTCATTCTCTCCACCGTAAATCCCCGCCCCGGAAGTCCCGGCGAGATGATCTCGACCGGATCGCCGATCTTTACCTTGTTGCGCTGCACGAATTTGGCAAGTCCGCTTGCACCGTCATATCCACAGCATACCGCAAGATAGGATTTCTCCCGCAGATATCCCGGCATCGTACAGGTCTGCGCATTCTCCGACGGCAAATCGAAATAATAGCCCGTGCAGTATTCGCGGTGGCTGACCGAATCAAGCTCCCGCAGCCAGCAGGAATCAAAAACATAATGCTCCTTATCCTTTATGTAGGAATCGATGACAGCGCGGTAAGCATTCGTCACGACCGCCGTATAATAGGCGCTTTTCATGCGCCCTTCAATTTTAAAGGACGTAATGCCCGCCTCGATAAGCGCCGGCATATGCTCGATCATACACATATCCTTTGAACTCATGATAAAGGTTCCGTCCGGCGTTTCCTCGATCGGAAAAGGCATATCCGGCCGCTTCTCCTCCCGAATGGTATAATTCCAGCGGCAGGGCTGAGCGCAGGCGCCGCGGTTCGCATCCCTGCCGACAAGCGCATTGGAAAGCAGACATCTGCCGGAAAAAGAAACGCACATGGAGCCGTGAACAAACGCCTCAAGCTCCACATCCCCCGGAAGCCTATCGCGTATTTCCCTGATTTCCGCAAGGGAAAGCTCGCGCGCCAGCACGACGCGGGAGGCGCCGAGCGAATGCCATGCGATAGCGTCCGCGGAGCTGACGACGCCTGCCTGCGTGGAGATGTGGAGCGCCGTCTCGGGCAGATATTCCCGCACAAGATGCATAACGCCGATATCGGCGGCGATGACGGCGTCCGGCGCGCCGGACGGCATGGCGGCAAGCGCGGCCAAAAACTCCCGCAGCGCCGGATATTCCGGCTCGCGCGGCATGGTGTTGAGCGTAAGATAAATTCTTTTGCCGAGACGATGGGCAAATTCCACCGCACGGCAAAGCTCCTCATTCGTAAAATTATCCGCCGCGGCGCGCATACCGAAGCGCTCGCCCGCGAGATAAACAGCGTCCGCGCCGTATAAAAACGCCATCTTCATTTTCTCAAAATTCCCCGCGGGGGATAACAGCTCGACCATAAGCGCTCCTTTCATTCCATATGCGGCAGGCCCGAAAAGCTCACCGCAATCCCGAAACCGCGCGCATATGCTCCTCATAGGTTCGGGAAAAAATCGTGGTTTTGTCCTTGGCGGACACAAAATAATAATAATCCGTGTCGGCGGGATAGATTGCCGCCGTAATCGCGGCAAGTCCGGGCGAGCAGATCGCCCCCGGCGGCAGTCCCTTGTTTTTGTAGGTGTTATAGGGACTTTCCAGCGACCGGATATCGTCCGAGGTCAGCATGGCATCGTCCCCACCCAGTTCCTTGGCATATTTCACGGTCGCATCGCTTTCAAGGAAGGAATACCGGCTGTTCGCCAGTCTGTTCCGGAAAACCGAGGCGATCCCCGGCATATCGCTTCCGAAATAGGCCTCGCTTTCAATGACGGAAGCGAGCCGCACAATCTCATCGACCGAATAGCCGCCCGCCGCGGCGTCCGCCCGCAGGCGCTCGTCGAACTTTCTTCCGAAATTGGCGAGCAGCTTTGTAATAATCTCGGTTTCGCTGGAATCGGCATAGACAAAATAAGTGTCCGGAAACAGATAGCCGTCCAGCCGATATGTCCGTCCCGTATCCTCCGGAATATCGGAAACGAAATCATATCCGAAGCTGCCGCCGTTCTCTATCACATCGGCAAAGCCCTCGGGGGAGCCGATTCCGAGCGAGACGAAAAGCGCGATAATTTCGTCCGTCGTATAGCCCTCGGGGATTGTCACCTTGATTTGAGAGCGCACACCCTTTTTCGGGGTCAGTGCATACCGCAGCTCATCATAGCTCATGGCAGCGTCCAGCTCGAATTCTCCCGCAAGATAATTCTCATTCCACGAACGCATATAAGCATAGAAACGATAAACGAGCGGAAACCGAATGAGTCCGTTTTTCCCGAGGATTGAAGACACCTGCGCCGTCGTCGCGTTTTCCGGAATCACCACAGTCCTCCCGCCGGATTCCGCAACAAAGGCAAAAACGTCGTTCGCAACAAAAATCACCGCCGCCGACAGAAGCACCGATATAAGAAACGAAATCCCCACGATACGAAACGCATGCGACGCGCCGCTTTTTTTCATATAAAGTCCCCTCTCCGCCGCCCGCCGAAGCATAAAACACCGCTTACAGCGCAAGAGACCGGCAATCAAAACAAAATCAAAGAGGCGCGAAAAACCGCGCTTTTTGCCTTATTTTGTTCCGAAAGCCGGATTTTCATTCAAATAAACAGATTCACAACCGCAAAAATGAGAAAACAACCGAGGTCAAGCAGAAAAAGCGGTGCCGAAAGCATGTCGTATATCACGACGGGACGCTTTCCCCGCGGAACACGAACCGGCGGCGAATCCGCCGCCGCGGCGCGGGAGCGCAGCTGTCCTGCGGCCGCCAAAAGCAAGAGAACGAGACTTGTCAGATAGAAAGCAATCAGCAAAAGCCAAAAAAGCACCTTGCTGTCCGCCCCCGACGACAGCAAATACACATAGCGCGCACCGAACAAGGCGAACAGGTTATACAAAGCATGCACGAGAATCGGACAGACAAGATTTCCCGTCAAAAAGCCGACGAAAAACAGCAAAAGACCGTTCAAAAAACAAATCGGCAGCTGTCCGAACTCCAAATGAATGACGGCAAACAGAAGCGAGGACATCAGTGCCGCGCCGGTGACGCCGCCGAACCGATATTCATACGCGACAATGCCGCGGAAAAACACCTCCTCACAAAGGGCAGGCAGGAGCACAAGCGAGAGCATCGCCGGCAAAAGCTCCCATACGGAGGAGACGGAAAGCGACGACCCGTATAAAGCATATGTAGAATCACCGGCAGACGAAGGGAAAATACCGAGCCGCAGGATACAGCTCTGAAAAATCATCACGGCACATCCGGCCGCCGATACGGAGAGCTGCCGTCCCGACAAGCGCCGAAATTCCAGCCCCGACATGGCGCGGGTACCGCGGCAGAAAAGATAAATCCCCGTCGGAATCCCGAAAACGGCAAGCGTCAAAAGCGCCGTGACAAGGTATGCCAAAAGCCTGTTTTTCACGCCGAAATCGATAAAACCGATGAGGATAAGAAAAATCAGCATGACAAAAACAAGCACCGGCGCCAAAAGAAACGGATTTTTCCGTCTGTTATTTGCCGGCATAAATGCCTCTTTCGCTGATGACGACATCGACCGATATGTCGAATCTGCCGTGCGGCACACTGTCCAAAATAAATTCCTCATAAGCGACGCCGACGGACGTCGGCTTGAATTTTCCGAAATACCGGTCATAATAGCCGCCGCCATATCCGACCCGGTATCCCCGCCTGTCATATACCACGGCAGGCACGATGCAAAGAACATTTCCGGAAGCCGGGTCCGAGGGGTTGAATACGGGAAGCTCCGCCTTCGGTTCTTTGAGATGATACATGCCGTCCTCCAAATCCTCCTCGGAATCGGCGAAATGGAACGTCATCGAATGGTCCTCCGCCCGGCACCTCGGAAACGCAACCCGTTTTCCGGCGGCTCTCGCCGCACGGGCGATCGGCAGAACGTCCACCTCGTCCTTTACCGGATAAAACAGCAAAAGGATGTCGGCATAGCGATAGGCAGCCGACGCAAGGATATTGCGGCAAATCCGTTCGTCCATCGCGGCACGCTCCTCAGGGGCAAGCGCCGCGCGGCGCGCCAAATACTTTCTGCGAAGCTCTATTTTGTGTTTTCTGATTTCATACATATCCAATCCTAACCCGCATATATCGGATAACTCCGCAGACATGCGCTGTGATATTCGTTCGGGAGGGGAATTTTTCTTTTACGCCAGCACGGAACGGCGGATTTCCTCCGATTTTTCCTCTCCAAAGAGAACGCAGACAAGCGTCAGCGCAAATTCCATCGCGGCGCCCGCACCGGCTGCCGTAATCACGTTTCCGTCACGGCAGACCTTGTTCTGCGAAAGCAATGCGCCTTTCAAATGGGCTTCAAAGCCCGGATAGCAGGTGGCCGTTTTCCCCGCAAGATATCCGCGCTCCCCGAGAATCATCGGCGCGGCGCAGATTGCGGCGAGAAGCCCGCCTTTTTCCGCTGTCTCGCGAAGACAGCCGTCAACCGCCGCCGAAGCGTCCAGATTCTTCGTGCCCGGCATGCCGCCCGGAAGAATCACCATATCATAATCCGCCGGACGGATTTCCTCGGCCGGAAGATCCGCCGTGATTTTGATTCCGTGCGAACCCGTAAGACGGACACCGCCGACACCGGCGATTACGACCTCCGCGCCCGCGCGGCGCAGGATATCGACCGCCGTGAGCGCCTCGACCTCTTCCGTTCCGTCGGCAAAAAACAATACCGCTTTTTTCATGTTATCCTTCCTCCTCCGACATATCGAGCAGTCTTGTCACCTTTTCAAGAATTTTTGCGGCGATTTCCTCTTTGGAAAGAGGCTCCCTGCCCTCATAGCACATGATGCTGTGCCAGCCGAGCCTGTCCGCGGCATAGGCGGCCGCCTTGTGACACCGCTCCATATAGGCGGTATCAAGCTCGTGAATGTCCTTTTCCTGTCCGGTCGCCTCGCTCCGCCGCCCGACGAGCGCCGCCGCAATCTCATATTTCATATCGAGGTATAAAACCGCGTCCGGACGCGGGATTCCGAGCTTTTCATACTCATAATCCTCCGCCCATCGGATGAAAGCGTCCCAATCGTCCCGTTCCAGCTTTGCCAGCTGGTGGATTTCATTGGACGAGGTGTAACGGGTGGCGAGAACGACGCTGTCGGATTTCTCATAAAAACCCTTCCAGCCGGTCATATAAGAGGCATAACGGTCTACCGCGTAAAACGAAGACGCGGCATAGGCATTCACATCCGTCGGACGTGTCCCGAATGTTCCCGAAAGATACATGCGGACAAGCGCCGAGGAGTCGCTTTCATAATTCGGGAAGGAAACGGTAAGCACCTCCCTGCCCTGATTTTTCAGCTCCGCCTCGAGAATCGGCGTCTGCGTCGATTTGCCGGAGCCGTCCAGCCCCTCAATTACAATCAGTTTTCCCATAAAACCTCCGGGGTCCGTTATCAGAACGGAGCCTCTCCGTCATCGTCGTCATCGGAATGAGAGGGAGCGTCCGTCTGATTCATTTTCATTTCCAAATACTGCTCGCGCGTAATCAAAACGGCGCGGGGCTTTTGCCCGTCCGGCGCGCTCACAATGCCGCGGCGCTCCATGACGTCGATGAGCTTCGCCGCTCTGCCGTAGCCAAGCGACAGGCGTCTTTGAATCAGCGACGTCGAGATCTTGCCGGATTCCACCGCAAGCTCGATGGCGCTGTCCAGCATCGGATCGGTGTCCTCGCCGTCGTCGCCGTCGTCGGCGGATGCTCCACCGCCGCCCTTGCCCTTCTTCTGCCCGCAGACCTCCGCCGCGCGGTCGATCTGTTCGATTACCTCGCTCGAATATGCGCAGTCCTGAGAATGCGCCTTGATGAAATCTACGATTTCCTCGATTTCCTTTTCGGAAACGAACGAGCCCTGCACACGGATCGGCTTCGACGAGCCGACCGGCGCATACAGCATGTCGCCGCGTCCAATCAGCTTTTCCGCGCCCTGCATATCGATAATGGTGCGCGAGTCGATTTGAGAAGCAACGGTAAATGCGATTCTCGACGGGATATTTGCCTTGATAAGACCGGTGATAACGTCGACGGACGGACGCTGCGTACCGATGATGAGATGCATGCCCGCCGCACGCGCTTTCTGAGCAAGACGGCAGATCGATGCCTCGACGTCGTCCGGCGCGCTCATCATGAGGTCGGCAAGCTCGTCGATGATGATGACAATCTGCGGCAAAAGCTCCTTTGTGGGATCGCTTGCGACCGCCGCGTTATACTGCGCGATGTTTCTCGTATTCTGCGCCTCAATAAGCTCGAAGCGCCGCTCCATTTCCGTCACCGCCCAATGGAGAGAGCCCGCCGCCTTTTTCGGGTCAAAGACGACCGGAACCAGCAGGTGCGGAATCCCGTTGTAAATATTGAGCTCGACCTTTTTCGGGTCAATGAGAATCAGCTTTACCTCGTCCGGACGCGCCTTGTAAAGCAGACTGACGAGCAGGCTGTTGATACATACGGATTTACCCATACCGGTGGCACCGGCAATCAGCAAATGGGGCATTTTCGCGATATCGAGATAGACAGGCGAGCCGGAAACGTCCTTGCCAAGCGAGGTGGTGAGCTTGCTTTTCGCCTCCGCGAACTGCTCGTCCTCGATAAGCTCGCGCACGTAGACCGTATTGACGGTTTTATTCGGGACCTCGATGCCGATGGCGCTCTTTCCGGCGATAATGCCGTCGCTGCGCACGCCGCTGGAAGCAAGCGAAAGTGCGATGTCGTCGAGAAGGTTGATAATCGAACGGACTCTCGTTCCTGCCGCAGGCTCCACCTCATAGCGCGTAATGGTAGGCCCTCTCGACACATTGGATATCTTGACATGGACATTGAAGCTGTCGAGCGTCTGAATGATCTTATCCGCGTTCTCACGCAGCTCGGAGGAAACGTCCGTATTCTTTTTTGCCGCCTCGATTTTCAGAAGCGTGATCGGCGGGAACACATACGGTGCGCGCGGTCTTTCCTGCGCCGCGGGTTTTGCCGCGGCAGGTGATGCGGATACGGGCGCCGCCGCGGGAGCCGTGGCTCTCGGCGCCGTTTTCTTCGGGGAAATCGGCTTTTTCTCGACCACAAGCTCCATCTGCGCGGATTTTTTCGGGATATCCTCTGTCAAATCCTCGTAACTATCCGATTCGCCGACATAATGCGAAAGCACCGCGTCGTCGTCCTTCTTGTCGAAGATGTCGTCGAGCTTCACACGGCTGTCATCCTCCGTCGTCCCGACCGGATACAGAACCTCGGACACCGTTTCGTCCCCCGTGCCGCCGATTTCCGCGTCATCCTCGAAAATGCTGCTGTCGATTCCCGACGCGCGCTTTTTCACCGCGACCTCGGTGGTACGCGCAGCCTGCTGCGCACGAGCCTGCTCGGCACGCTCCGCCCTCTTCTTTTCCGCCGCCTCGCGGCGGTCACGGCGCACGCCGCGGCTGCGCTGGCGATAGAACATGAAGCGCTGGAAGCATTCGCTCGGCGTAAGTCCGAAAAGCGCCATTCCAAATCCGATAAGGAACAAAACGGAGAAAATCAGCGTGCCGGGATAACCGAGCGCACAGATAAAGGCCAAAGCGATGATGCCGCCGACAAATCCGCCGCCCTGATAGGCCTTCCCCTCGGGATACAGGTCTTTGAAGTTGCTCCAATTCAGGCTCGCCGATGTGATTTCCTCGCCGACGGACAAGCCGTAAATCGCATGAACGATGACGGATAGAAAAACAAGGAAGAAGATCGCCACGATGTATTTGTACTTCACCGCGCCGGTCCTCACGTCCCGACGCCAGAAAATCGCCATCTGGAACAGCAGGAACGGCACGGCAAAGGCCGCGACGCCGAAGATGCCGAACAGTCCGTTGCGCAGAGCGGCGCCGACAATCCCCACCTTATCGACGAACGCATAACAAATCACAATAAAAACGGAAATCACGGAGAGAAGCACGATCGCAAGCTGATTGCCGACGGACGAAGGGTTCGGCTCCTTTTTCGGCTTATCCGTTTTCGCGTCCTTTCCCGTTTGTTCCGTTTTTCTTTTTTTACCGGATTTTACGGTATCCGAGTCGTCATAATCGTAAAAATCGTCCTTTGCAGTATTCCGACTTTGTTTTTTTGACTGATTTTTCTTTGCTTCCGACACTTTTCTCTTCCTTTCTTTATAAAGTGATCCCACGTCCCGCCAAACGGTCTTATCCGAGAACCGCCGCGAGAACCCCGACGATCATGCAGTAATATGCGAAAAATCCGAATTTTGATTTTTTCGAGATGTATAAAAGCAGCTTCATGGCGATAAGTCCGCAGATCATCGCACATACCATTCCGGCAAGATAACACCACAGCTCGTTCTTCGGGATCTCCGACGACAGCGCTTCCGGAATGTTGAAGATATTCGCTCCCAGTATGGCCGGTACCGACAGAATAAACGAAAACTTCACCGCTTCTTCTCTGTCAAGCCCGAAAAGCATCCCGCCCGATATCGTCGAGCCGGAGCGCGACAGTCCCGGAAAAATCGCGGCCAGCTGAAAAAGTCCGACGCCCAAAGCGCCCGCGGGAGTAAGCTCCTCACGGCGCCCCTTTTTTGCAAAACGGTCGGAAAGCCAGAGCAGGATTCCGTTGAGAACGAGTATGATGCCGACCGCGCGCGTGTATCCCGCCACAGCCGCGACCTTATCCTCGATGAAAAATGCGGCGGCAAGCGGAAACGTTGCGATGATGAGCAGAATGACGCACCGTTCCGGCTTCGTATAGGCCGCAAGGGAGAATTTTCCGCGGAAAACCTTTCCGAGCATCGTGAAAAACGCGGGAACCAGCGAAAAAATTTCCTTATAATAGACAACGAAAACGACGATGAGCGTTGCAAGATGCAGGAGAATGTCGAACGTCAGATACGATTCGGACGTCTCCATGCCGAAAAGCGAATGCGCAATCGCCAAATGTCCCGAGCTTGAAACCGGAAGAAACTCCGTAAGTCCCTGTATGATTCCGCAGACGACAGCTTCCAGTAAGGTCAAAATGCCCTCCTATTCCGCCGAATTATCATAAATTTTCTGTGCGTCAAGCCGCCCCGCGGCAAAACGCTTTTGTCCGCGGACGGTATAAGAACCGACGGCCGGTACAAAATAATAATATGATAATTATAGCATAAAAAATTTGAAAAAACAATATTTTCATCCATATTTAAGCTTCACGGTAAAATTTTATGAAAAACAACTATAAAAAATACGCGGGAATCTTCTTTGCCGTCGTAATAACCGGTCTTGTCTCCGGCGTTGTAAACGGTCTTTTCGGAACCGGCGGCGGCATTATCATTGTATATCTGCTTTCCAAATTATATGCCGAATCCGACGAGTATCATACAAAAGACGTCTTTGCCATGACGGTCGGCAGCGTTCTCATCATGTCGGCGGCCTCTCTCGGCATGTATGTAAAAGGCGGAGCCATCAGCCGGAACGACACGCTGCCATACCTTCTGCCCGCCGCCGTCGGCGGGATCATCGGCGCCATTCTGCTCGACCGGCTCAACGCCGCCCTGATGAAAAAGATCTTCGCGGTGCTTGTCGTTTACGCCGGAATCACGCTCATTTTCCGATAAAGCGCCCGCTCTCAATCGAATCTCCGCGGCGAAAGGAACATCTATGCTGGATTTTATCATCGCTCTTATCACCTCGGCGCTCGCCGGAACCGGCGTCGGCGGCGGGGGACTTCTCGTGATCTATCTGACCCTTGTCAAGGACATGGAACAGCTGAAAGCCCAAGGCATCAACATCGCGTTTTTCATCGCCGGAGCCGTCGCCTCCCTCCTCATTCATATCCGCAAGCGCCATCTGAATTTTCCGCTCATGCTGCTCATCGGCGTGCTCGGCGCGTCCGGCTCCGTACTCGGCTCCGTGCTCGCCGAAAAAATCGGAAGCTCCCTCATTCAGAAGGCGTTCGGCGTCATGCTGGCGGCAAGCGGGCTCAAAACCTTTTTTACAAAGGTCAAAAAATAGTTACAATTCCGACGGAAAGTTATTCCATGCTTGATATTGCAAAATTCTGCATGATATGGTATACTGTGAAATACAACATGAAAAGGATTTCCGTATACACCGGTGCGGGAATTTTCCAAAAATCCGTCTCGTATTCCGTCTTTTTCAGGCATGACGCAAAATCGGCTGAAATTAAGGATAAAATCAGGAGGAAAAAGGTAGATTCATGAGAAAATTAAAATGGATAACCGCTTTGATTATGACGGTTGCCGTCATGGCGGCAGCACTTGTCTTTACGGTAAGTGCGGACAGCGACGGCACCGTATACGTCAGCAACAACTCACTTTACCGATATACGCTCGATGAAAACAAGAAGGCGACGATTCTCAGCTATTCCGGCACAGAGTCCAATATCATCATCAACCGGATTGACGGAAAATATGCAATCGTCGGAATCGCGGAGGGCGCGTTCGCCGGCAACGAAAATCTCGTCTCCGTCGAGCTTTACGCTTCGGTAAAGACCATCGGCAAAGAGGCCTTTTACGGCTGCACCAGCCTCACAACCGTCACGCTGCGTCCAAATTCCACATTGGAGACGATCGGGCAGGGCGCTTTCACCGGCTGCACCAAGCTCTCCGGCTTCCAGCTTCCGGCCTCGCTGAAAACCATCGGAGACGAGGCGTTCCGCGACTGCACGGCAGCCGCCATCATCTTTGACGAAGCGACCGGTCTGGAAGTCATCGGCGATTATGCGTTCTCCTTCTGCGGCACCGGAGCCTCGGAAAACGTCACAGTCACGCTTCCCCAAAATCTGACCGACATCGGATACGGCGCTTTTTATGGCTGCCTCAATATCCGCGCATTCGATATTTCAGCGTCAAATCCCGCCTTTTCCTCGATAGACGGAATCCTCTACAACAAAGACGGAACGGTTCTTGAACTATACCCGCCCGCACGGAGCGGAAGCACGTTCACAGTTCCCTCCTCGGTCAAAACGATTTCCGGCGGCGCATTTGCCGGTGCTCCTCTTGAAAGCATCGTCGTTCCGCAGGGCGTCACCGAAATCGGAGGCAGCGCTTTTTACAGCGCATATAATCTGAAAACCGTAACCCTGCCGGATTCCCTCGTCAGCCTCGGAAGCTATGCGTTTTTAAACTGCGAAAAGCTGGAAGAGGTTCTTCTGCCGGAAAGCCTGACGGACATCGGCACCTTCATTTTCCGGGGCTGCATCAGTCTGAAAAATGTGAAGCTGCCCTCCTCCATGACGGAAATCCCGGACGGTATGTTCGACTCCTGTGCCGCGCTTGAAAATATTGCGCTTCCCTCCGGCATCACCGAAATCGGACAGTTCGCTTTCAACTACTGCACCTCGCTGAAATCCATACAGCTTCCCGCGGGTGTGAAAACCATCAAATCCTATGCTTTCCGAAACTGTGCTTCTCTTACCGAAATCGACGCCTCCATGGCGACTGAAATCGGCGCTTTCGCTTTTCAAGCCTGCTCCAAGCTTTCCAAAGCGGATATCCGCTCGGCAGGCGAGATCCCCGCTTATCTTTTCAGCGGCTGCTCGCTTTTGACGGAGCTGACCTTTTCCGATTCCATCACAAAAATCGGCAATTATGCATTTTTGAGCTGTGACATGCTCTCCGATTTCAAAATCCCCGAAAGCGTAACAGCCATCGGCGATTATGCATTCGCAAAATGCGGCGCGCTCACGGAGATGACCATTCCGGCAACCGTAGAAAAGCTCGGCATCGGCGTGTTTTATTCCTCCTCCGTGGCAAGGGTGACGATTGAAGCGCCGCTGAGGGTGCTCCCCGTCTCCTTCTTCGACGGATGCAAAAAGCTCACATATGTCGATCTGCCCGACACCTTAGAGGTCATATCGACCGGCGCCTTTTCCGACTGCGTGCTCCTGACAAGCGTACTGAAAGAGTCTCAGTCCGTGAAGCATGTGGCGGCCACGGCGTTCGCCGGCTGCCGCGCGCTTGAGGGCGTAATCATCGGCACCGAAGATACCGAAATCGGCGCCGGCACCTATTATGGCTGCGATGCAATCACGGAGGTCGTGATTCCGGACAGCATCAAAATGATAGGCGCATCCGCCTTTGCAAGCTGCGTTTCTCTGCAAAGCGTGACGCTTCCGGATTCCATAGAGCATATCGATTCCGGAGCCTTTGCTTCCTGCGCGAAGCTCATCACGCTTTCCCTTCCCACAGCACTTAAAACGATCGGCGACGGCGCATTCTCCAGATGCAGCAGGCTGATTCAGATCGACATTCCGAAAAGCGTTGTCTATGTCGGCGCCGATACCTTTTCCGGCACACGCTGGCTCAGAAATATAGACGATGAATTTGTCGTCGTCGGAGACGGCGTGCTCACTGCCTATACCGGCGATTCCGCGAACATCACCATACCGGAAACAGTAAAACGGATCCCGGACTATCGGTTTGCATCGGTCACGACCGAGATTTCGACCGTGACCATTCCATCCAGCGTCGAATATATTTCCAAGGAGGCATTCGCCAAGCTTGTCTCCTCAACGGATTCCTCGGGAAATTCCACCTCCTCGTATCAGCTGCGGTACCTGACCATCATCGCGCGCAAGGGAACTTACGCTGAG
The DNA here is from genome assembly GCA_934446365.1 of uncultured Eubacteriales bacterium. Classification (GTDB taxonomy): domain Bacteria; phylum Bacillota; class Clostridia; order Oscillospirales; family CAG-272; genus QALR01. The sequence continues at coordinate 284,074 of CAKSDZ010000002.1, forward strand.
ACATTCGCAAATCATGAGTATTACACGTTCCGAGAGCTGGGAAAATGAGAGTCTTATTAAAGAAGCCGAAGCTTTTCGCTTCGGCTTCTTTTTTTTATTTCTCCACGATTCGCAATCGCTGATTTTCCCAAAGCTCGTAAACGGATTTTGTGAACAGTAAGGAGCAATAGGCACGAAAAAGCACAAAAACAATGTTTCAGGCTTTTGCCTCAACCCCTTTCTTTATTTCCAAACAAAAGCATCGTAGCAAAGTTTCAATAAAAAGTCAATTCCACCAGTCAGATTCCGTGCAGTAGGTCGAAATCGGCATTTGACATCTTTCATTTTTCAAACAAAAATTGATAGAAAAAAGTCCGAAAACCTTTGTGGTTCCCGGACTTTTTTTCTGGCATTTTTTAAGACCAGAAGACTTGGAGGCACCACCCAGAATCGAACTGGGGAATAAAGGTTTTGCAGACCTCTGCCTTACCGCTTGGCTATGGTGCCGAAATATTGAAAAATAAAGGCTGCGAAATTATTTTTGAAGCATGAGACGGAAACTGAATATCCGCTGCAATTTCTCTTAAATTTTCGGAGCCGCTATTTGTAGTATAGCAGAATTTAGAATTCTTGTCAATACAAAATTTAAAAATAGCTGTCAAATTTTGTGAGCAGCAATTATCATACATTCACCGCCGACAATACAATTATGCTTCATCAAGACGATTGCCATATAGGGCAGCCATAAATTTTCGTTTGCCAAAATTGCCAAAGCAGTCTCCAAAGCTTTGACCCGTTCTCCGATCACACCCTCAGGCAAAACCGAGAAAAGCTTTCTTCTCGTCCGACCAGTCGGATAGCCCTATGGCATAAAAAAAACGAAAAGCAAAACCGTCCTCAAAAACCTTGATGGACTTTCTTGCTTTTCGCGTTTCGGAGCCACGCTCCAACAAAATTTGGAGCGGATTACGGGGCTCGAACCCGCCACCTCGACCTTGGCAAGGTCGCGCTCTACCAAATGAGCTAAATCCGCATTTTGTGGTGCCTCCGATCGGAATCGAACCAACGACACGGGGATTTTCAGTCCCCTGCTCTACCAACTGAGCTACAGAGGCATGCCGCAAGACAAAAACCGACCGCCGGCCGTCTTTCTTGTAGGCGAATTTCACAGGCTACAACAAAAACCTGTAAAATGGCGACCCGGATGGGACTCGAACCCACGACCTCTAGCGTGACAGGCTAGCGTTCTAACCAACTGAACTACCGGGCCAAAAGAAAATCGAAAGACGATTTTCTGGTGGGAACAATAGGGCTCGAACCTATGACCCTCTGCTTGTAAGGCAGATGCTCTCCCAGCTGAGCTATGCTCCCACACCGACCGTTTCGACAAAGGCTTTGCCCTTGCGACGGTGTTTAGTATACCATATTGCGCTGCGCTTGTCAACACTTTTTTTAAAATTTTTCACCGGTTTTTAAAATTTTGAGGCAGTTTTCCTCACATATTTTTTATAAAACTATTGACAAACCTTGATGCTTGTGCTATAATATTTGAGCATCACGCGAAGAGTTCCCGATTATGCGTGATTTTTTAAGTTTTGTGGCGGAATAGCTCAGTTGGCTAGAGCATTCGGTTCATACCCGGAGGGTCGTGGGTTCAAATCCAACTTCCGCTACCAAGACGGTCGAAAAATCGGCCGTCGATTCGGCCCGGTGGTCAAGCGGCTAAGACACCGCCCTTTCACGGCGGTAACACGAGTTCGATTCTCGTCCGGGTCACCATAACATCATGGAATCTCGCCTTTTAAGCGGGATTTTTTGTTTATAGACGGGCTTTGACGGGAAACTTGTTTCCGGCAATCGATGCAGAAAACAAAAATTCACGGATTTTCGCAAAAAATTTGAAAATCTTGACTTTATCCGGCAGATACTATATACTATAATATACAGAAAGAAAATGATTTTTCGGGGAGGTGATTCTTTGGCGGAGAATTATAACGATTACGGCGATTACTCAGAAGAGCTCGTCTATCAAAGCAAATCCAAGCTTGGAAAGTTCTTCAGCTGGAGAACCCTGAAAACCGTTCTCAAAACGATCGGTGTCTTTTTGATTCTTTTTGTCTACGGCATTTTATTCTTTCGGCTCTGCTCAGGCAAGCCGCCGAAAAATCTTTCAAAGCTGGTTTGGACGGAGCAGATGCTCGCGGCCTACACGGAATCGGGCGGCAGCATGACGGTTTACTCCCAAGAGCCGGCAGAGCATGTCGCACAGGATGGCTATTTCGGGATTTACGATATCCGTTATATTCCGGCGACCAATGAACTCCAACTCACCGTTCGCTACAACAACAGCTCAAGGGACAAGCTGTACGACGAGCTTTACGCAAAAGAAACGGAAGCACGAAAAGCCGAAATTCTTGCAAGGCTGAAAGAAGAAAATCCGGATGCGTCCAATACCGTATTGGAACCGCTCGTCGAGGCGGAATATGAAGCCTCCGTCGAAGAAAACCCGATTGAAATCGCCCTTTCCGAGCAGCCGTTTATCTTCATTCTGCGCGACAATTACGGCAAGGTTTATACAAGTTACAGCTATCTTTCCGATGAAAAAAATGTATATCAATACCTGCGCATCGTATTTGAAAACGTGGATCTATTCGGCGACGAAAAAGCATCGCCCTCGCATGCATATCCTGTCCCGGAGGTAAATAACCCCTCCGATATTTACAAGGGGGCCAATTCTGCCAAGGGCAATGAGATCACTTATCTCTATCTCGATATGTACTATGAAAACGATGTAAACTTCAACAGCGAAACCTTTGCCTATCCGCTGCTTGTTTACAGAAGCACCTCCGAGCTTGAAAATTACACGTATAAAAAGGAGGTTTCTTCCACAGTCACGGATGGACTCATTCACATCGACGCAAAGGAAACATCAACCCAAAATTGAATATAAGCCGACCGTACCGAACAATCGCGTGATATGGCGCCGAAAGGTATTATCATGAGGAAAGTCCGGGCTTCATAGGGCAGGATAACGGATAACGTCCGCCGGAGGCGACTCCCGGGAAAGTGCAACAGAAAGAAACCGCCGCGCAAGCGGTAAGGATGGAAAGGCGAGGTAAGAGCTCACCGACGTGCGGGTAACCGTGCGTGCCATGTAAACCCTATCCGAAGCAACACCCCGCAGATTTTGGCTTGCCCGGCCGAGCATGACTGCTCTATGCGAGGTGGCAGCAGAGTTTCTCTGCGAGCCGTATGGCAACATACGGCAAAGATAGATGATTGTTCTCGACAGAACCCGGCTTACAGGACGATCGGCTTATGGATAAAACAAAAAACGGCGATATCGCCGTTTTTTGTTTTTTGAAGATTTTTTCTCCTTTGGAAAGGAAAAACGCGTTCTTTTCTTGTTCGGACAAGAAAAGAACGAAAAGAAGCCGCAAGCCTTCGGCTTGACCGTTTGTGCGGCCGGCAGCGGTTCGATGGCGGCTATAAAAGACGGCATCCACGCTCGCGAAGCTCGCGTGATCCGTCAATCGCCGCCGGTTTCGTGGGTATCATTCCGGAGGGCGCTCACGCGGCGCGCGCCTTGCCCCTGCGGGCGCGGACTTTCCAGTGGCATAAACTTCCCGCACGGCGAATGACGGAGAGCGCACGTAGGTGCGCGGTTCCGTCTGTTGGGAGCCGTGAGTATGTACTTCCCAGCAGATGGATAAGAGTCCGAGACAGCGTCTCGGTGAGTCTTTTGGTGCTTTTCTCCTCAGTGAGAAAAGCACATTTCTTCTCCTTTGGAAAGGAGAGAACGCATGCTTTTCTTTACAGAAAGAAAAGCATCAAAAGAACTGCAAGCCTTCGGCTTGACCGTTTGTGCGGCCGGCAACGGTTCGGTGGCGGCTATAAAAGACGGCATCCACGCTCGCGAAGCTCGCGTGATCCGTCAATCGCCGCCGGTTTCGTGGGTATCATTCCGGAGGGCGCTCACGCGGCGCGCGCCTTGCGCCTGCGGGCGCGGGCTTTCCAGTGGCAGTTGCTTTCCGCACGGCGAATGACGGAGAGCGCACATAGGTGCGCGGCTCCGTCTGTTGGGAGCCGTGAGTATACACTTCCCAGCAGAAGCTTGGGAGTTTGAGGCGGTAGCCTCAATGAGTCTTTTGGTGCTTTTCTCCTCAGTGAGAAAAGCACATATCCTTCTCCTTTGGCAAAAGAGAGAATCATGTCCTTTTCTTGTACGGACAAGAAAAGAACGAAAAGAAGCCGCAAGCCTTCGGCTTGACCGTTTGTGCGGCCGGCAGCGGTTCGGTGGCGGCTATAAAAGACGGCATCCACGCTCGCAGTGCTCGCGTGATTCGTCAATCGCCGCCGGTTTCGTGGGTATCATTCCGGAGGGCGCTCACGCGGCGCGCGCCTTGCGCCTGCGGGCGCGGGCTTTCCAGTGGCAGTTGCTTCCCGCACGGCGAGGTTGCCCTGCAATGCGAAGCATTGCATTGTGATACGATTGATTTTAGCACTGCACTTTAAAAGGGTATAGATCGCTTCCCAGTTTATACTGGTGGCCTGTGCGAGCCCTGCGAGCACTGCAACACCTTTCGAGCCGTGGGTATACGCTTCCCAGCAGAAGCTTGGGAGTTTGAGGCGGTAGCCTCAATGTTGCCCTGCAATGCGGGAGCATTGCATAGCACCGTAACTTGAACTTATTGCTACACTTTAAATGGGTATAGATCATTTCAAACTTATACTTTGCTCTTTTCGTCGTTTTCTCGTCGGGGAGAAAACGACATACCCTCCTCCTTTGGCAAAAGGAAAACCTCAATAAAAAAAGCGGTCCTTCGACCGCTCTTTTTACTATATCAGCAATTCCGCAATCTGCACGGTATTGGTCGCGGCTCCCTTGCGCACCTGATCGCCGCAGCACCAAAGCGAAAGTCCGTTCTCATTTGCGATGTCCTGACGAATCCGTCCGACATAGACGAGATCCTGATCGGATGTGTCGAGCGGCATCGGATATTTTTTCCCCGCCGGATCATCGACAAGCCGACATCCCGGAGCCGCCGCCACCGCGGCACGCGCCTCGTTGGGCGACACCCGACGCTCCGTCATCAAGGACACGGAAATCGAATGACTTCTCACTACCGGAACGCGAACGCAGGTACATCCGACGCGAAGCTCCGGTAAATGCAGAATCTTTCTGCCCTCATTCTGCATTTTCATTTCCTCGGCGGTATAGCCGTTTTCCAGAAAATCCCCGATCTGCGGAATCAGATTATATGCGATTTGGTACGGAAAAACCGAGGGCTCATAACGCTCTCCGGCGGAAATCGCCGCAATCTCCGCTTCCAGCTCGACGGGACCGCCCGCACCCGCACCGGAAACCGCCTGATAGGTGGATACCGTCATCGCTTTGATCGGAGACAGCTTTCCGATTGCGTTCACCGCCACAAGCGTGACAATCGTCGAGCAGTTCGGATTGGAGATGATGCCATGATGACGGACCGCATCCTCCGGATTGATTTCCGGAATGACAAGCGGCACATCCGCATCCATGCGGAATGCGCTGGAATTGTCGACAAACACCGCGCCTGCCGCCGTGATATGGGGCGCATATTCACGCGCCAGCTTGTTCGGCGCCGCGCCGAGAACGATATCCACCCCCTCAAAGGAGGTCGGACATACCTCTCTCACCGTGACATCTTCCCCATGAAACCCGATCACTGTGCCCGCGCTCCTTGCACTGGCAAGCGGAATCAGATTCTTGACGGGAAATTTCCGCTCCTCCAATATTTTCACCATTTCCCGCCCGACGGCGCCTGTCGCGCCGAGAACGGCAACGTTGTATTCTTTCATAAAAGCCACTCCCCTCGGAGCGTCTGTCATATCGCCCCGTATTCGTTTGATGTATTATATGCTTTTTTCCGACCGCCGTTCACAAAAGTCCGGCGGTGCAAAGCCCGTCATAGAGACATCCGATCGCCCTTTCATGATGCTCTGCGTCGATGCCTACGATGATATTCAGCTCATCCGGCGACTGCACAATCACCTTGATATTGATGCCGTTTTGTCCGAAAATCCCGAATACCGACGCGCTGATTCCGTAACGCCCCGCCATATTCCGCCCGACAATCGCAATCAGCGAAAGATTCCGGTCGACCGTGACCTGCGCCCCGAGCGTGCTTTCAATTTCCGAAATGATTGCATGCACATGTCTTGCCGCCTGTTCTTCCAGCACAATGACGCTGATGACGTCCATGCCGGTCGGGATATGCTCGACATTGATGCCGTATCCCTCAAATACGGTCAAAACCTTTCTCAAAAAGCCGATCTCGCCCGACATATGCTTCTTGTGGATGACAAAGGAAATAAAGCCTTTTTTGCCGGCAATTCCCGTGACCGGCGTACCCTCTCCGGCATCCCGCGTAATCACGGTGCCGTCGTTGTCCGGCTCGTTGGTGTTGCGGATATTGATGGCGATTCCGCAGTCCTGCACAGGCAGAATGCTGTCCTCATGGAGCACGTTCGCCCCCATATAGGAAAGCTCGCGCAGCTCTTCATAGGTGATGCGTTCGATCGGCTTCGGATTTTTCGCCAGTCTCGGGTCCGCCGAATAAATGCCGGAAACATCCGTCCAGTTCTCATAAATCTCCGCATTCAAAAATCTTGCAAGATAAGAGCCTGTGATGTCCGACCCGCCGCGTGAAAACAGATGAATGTCCCCATTGGGGTAGGCGCCGTAAAAGCCCGGCACAACAAGGCTTCCATGCGAGTCAAACGCCTCGCGGACAAGCCTTGCACTCGTCTCCAAGTCGAGCCTGCCGTCAAAAGAAAACCGGATGACATCCGCCGCATCGACAAAAGCAAAGCCGAGGTAGGCGCTCATCAGTCTTGCGCAGAAATATTCGCCGCGGCTGACAAGCAGGCTTTGATCCGTATTCTTCCCGAGCGTCTTTGCAAATGCCCGCAGCTCGGCGTCGATATCGATCGAAAGTCCGAGAGATTTTGCAATCTCCGTATACCGTCCCGCGATGGAATCCCAAATTTTATCGTCCGGCACCCCGTAGCGCAGATGCCCATCCAGCGTATACAAAAGATCGGTGATTTTGTTGTCGTCCGCCCCCCGTTTCCCCGGCGCCGAGACTACGACGACGCAGCGGCGGGAGTCCGCGTCTATAATTTCTTTAACTTTTCTGAACTGCGCGGAATCCGCAAGCGAGCTCCCGCCGAATTTTGTCACTATCATATGTTTCTCATTCTCCGTCAAAACGTCGTTATAGGTCACAGGCCACGATGTCCTCGAAGCGTTCGCGTCTGACGGCGAGAATGTCGCGTCCGCCGCGAAGCACGACGACAGGCGGTCTGCCAACCCTGTTATAATTGGACGCCATCGAATAATTGTACGCGCCCGTCACAAGCACAGCGAGGATATCGCCTCTCGTTGGCTTCGGAATCCTCACGTTTTCCTGAATCAAATCGCCGCTCTCGCAGCATCTGCCGCCGACGGTGCATACGAAATCCGCAGGCTCGTCCATCTTATTGGCAACCAGCACCGTGTAGGACGACTGATAGAGCGTATAGCGGGGATTATCCGTCATCCCGCCGTCGATCGACACATAATTTTTAAAGCCCGGGATTTCCTTGACGCTGCCGACCGTATAAAGCGTGATACCGGCGTCGGCAACGATGCTTCTGCCGGGTTCGAGCAGAATCCGCGGCAGCTTCACCTCATGCTCCCTGCATCTTGCCTTAATGTGCTCGGAAATATCCTTGATATTCGCCGTGATGTCGATTTCGGGGTCGCTCTCGACATAACGCACGCCGAAGCCGCCGCCGAGATTCAAGATTTCGGCCTCAAAGCCGTATCGGTCGCGCATATCCGCGATAAAAGCAATCATAATGTCGGCCGCGGTCGTATACGGCTCGATGTCGAAAATCTGCGAGCCGATATGGCAGTGGAAACCCACAAGCTCGACATTCTGTTTCGAGAGAGCCTCCCTCGTGATTTTCGACGCAAGCCCCGTTTCGATGGCGGAGCCGAATTTGGAATCCACCCCGCCGGTGCTGATTTTCTTATGTGTGTGCGGATCGATGCCGGGCGTGATGCGCAGAAGAATCTTCTGACGGATGCCGGCGCGGCCGGCGTACTCGTCGATGCGTTCCAGCTCCTCCATGCCGTCCACGATAAAGTATCCGATTCCGCTCTTTATGGCGTATTCGATGTCGAAATCCGTCTTATTGTTGCCGTGGAAAAAGGCGCGTTCCATCGGAAAGCCCGCGGACACCGCCGTGAAAAGTTCTCCGGAGGAAACGATATCGGTGCCCATGCCCTCGTCTGCCATAATCCGGTAAATCTCCTTGAAGCTGAGCGCCTTGGAGGCATAAAGCGGAAGGGAGCCCTCGCCGAAATATTTTTTCATGGCGATTTTATATTCGCGGCAGCGCTCGCGCACCCGTTCGTCGTCGATGAGGAAGAGCGGCGTGCCGTATTTTTCCGCCAGCGCGACGGTATCCGCGCCGGCAAATAAAAGATGTCCGTTTTCATCCACCGTAAGATTTGTATGAAGCAATTTTTGTTCCGCAACCATTGTTTTATCTCTCCTAAATGAAAATATCAGAGAAAGGCGCGCAGTCTCTCGACCGCTTCCGCCGTCGCCTCGCGGGAAGCAAAGGAGGTGAGCCGGAAATACCCTTCTCCGCAGGCGCCGAAGCCCGCACCGGGGGTGCCGACGACCTGAACGCCGTGCAAAAGCGCGTCAAAGAAGCTCCACGAATCCATGCCGCCTGTGCAGCGCATCCAAATATAGGGAGAGGAGGTTCCGCCCGTGAAGAAAATCCCTTTCTCACGCAAAACACCCGCAATCATCGCCGCGTTTTCCATATAATACGTGACAAGCGCATGGCACTCGGCAATGCCGGTGCCCGAAAGCGCCGCCTCGGCGCCTCTCTGCACCACATACGGCACGCCGTTGAATTTCGTCGCCTGACGGCGCTCCCACATCTCGCGCAGCGACATGTCGTCCGCAGAAAGCTCGGACGGAACGACCGTCCACGAGCAGCGCGTTCCGGTAAAGCCCGCGGTCTTTGAGAAGCTGCAAATCTCGATGGCGCACGCTCTCGCGCCCTCGATTTCATAGATCGTATGGGGGTAGTTTCCGTTGATATACGCTTCGTACGCCGAATCATAGATGACGAGCGAGCCTGTGGAAAGGGCGAAATTCACCCATTCGGCAAGCCCCTCGTGGTCGTAGACCGCCCCCGTCGGATTGTTCGGCGAGCACAGATAAATGATATAGCCCTCGCCGGAAAGTCCCGCCGGCGTCGGCAGAAAGCCGTTTTTCTCGTCCGCGCGGATGAAAGTGACGTCCCGTCCGCTCATGACGTTGCTGTCGAAATAAACCGGATACACGGGATCGGGAATCAGCACCGGATTGTCGCCGAATATTTCCGTGATGTTTCCGACATCGCTTTTCGCGCCGTCGGAAACGAAAATCTCCTCCGCGGGGACATCGGTGCCGAAGCGCTTATAGTAACGCGAGATCGCTTCTCTGAGGAAATCGTAGCCGTACTCCGGCGCATATCCGCGGAAGGTTTCCTTTTTCCCCATTTCCGCGACGGCCGCCGTCATCGCATCCGTCACGGATTTCGTCAGCGGAAGCGTGACGTCGCCGATGCCGAGCCGTATGATTTTCTTATCCGGATTTTCCGCGCCGTACGCCTTCACGCGCTTTGCGATTTCGGAAAAAAGATAGCTCTTTTTCAGGTTCTTGTAATTCTCATTCAGTTTGATTTTCATATTCATATACCCCCTCATATACTTTTGTCGCCCCGCCGGTCATCCGCACACGGAAATCCTTGCTCACCGTGATGGTGAGCCTGCCGCCGATCAGGTGCACCGTCACGGGCTTTTCCGCGTCGCAGTATCCGTTGACAACGGCGGCCGTGACCGCGGCGCAGGCGCCTGTGCCGCACGCCCATGTTTCGCCGCTTCCGCGTTCCCACACGCGCATTTTCAGATTGCTCCTGTCCAGAATCTCGATAAATTCCGTATTCACTCTCTCCGGAAACATCGGATGGTGCTCGAAAACGGGACCGATTTTCTCCAAATCCAGCGTATCCGTGTCGGGCACGAACGTCACCGCGTGCGGATTGCCCATCGAAACACAGGTAATCCGGTATTCCGTCCCGCAGACGGAAAGCGGAGAACCTATCACGGTTTCCGATTCCGAGACGACCGGAATCTCTGCCGCCCGAAGCACGGCATAGCCCATATCCACCGTCACAAGGCTCGCCTTTCCCTCCGTGACGGACAGCGAAAGATGCTTGATTCCGCTGAGCGTTTCGATGTCGAGCTCCGTTTTGTCCGTGAGCCCGTTGTCATAGAGATACTTCCCGACGCAGCGGATGGCATTGCCGCACATCTTTCCCTCGCTGCCGTCGAGATTGAACATCCGCATTTTTGCATCCGCCGTCTCCGAGCGGCAGATGAGGACAAGACCATCCGCGCCGACGGAAAAATGGCGCGGCGACATAAGCGCCGAAAGCCTGCCCGGCTCAAACGGGATGCCGTCAAGGCAGTTTACATAGATATAATCATTGGCACAGCCGTGCATTTTGGTAAAATGAATCCGCATGGTTCCCTCCGTTCTCTGTCAGCCGACGGCAGACGTGGCGCCGCCCACCAAGGCGTGCATATCGTACAGTCCCGCAGGCTTTCCGATGAGAAATTCCGCCGCGGAAAGAGCCCCGTCCGCAAAGAGCGTGCGGCTGTGCGCCTCATGTTTTAGGGAAATGGTCTCGGTTCCGCTGGCGAGGATCACCTCATGCTCGCCGATGACCCCGCCCATGCGCAGCGCATGGATTCCGATTTCGTTCTTCGCGCGCAGCTGGTGTCCGTATCTGCCGCAGACAAAGCACGCGTCCTCTCTCGATTTTTTGATTTCATTCGCCAGCATCAGCGCCGTACCGCTCGGCGCATCGAGCTTTGTGTTGTGATGCTTCTCGACGATTTCGATATCCGCATCCGGCAGAAGCGCCGCGGCACGCCTTGCGAAATCCGCAAGCAGCGCCACGCCGAGCGACATATTCGCCGAGAGGAACACCGGTATCTTCTCCGCCGCCGCATGAATCAGCTCCAGCTCCGCCGCGACCTGCCCCGTCGTCGCGACGACGCACGGAAGCCCGCGTGACACGGCGTATTCCATCAGCGCTTTTGTGCAGACGTGATTGGAAAAATCGATAATGACGTCCGCATCTCCTTTATAATCGGAAAGATTTTTTAAAATCCGCGCATCGGAGCCGTCGGCTGTGGGATCGATTCCCGCCGCGATTTCCATACCGCGCTTGCCCTCTTCCAGCATTTTCCACACCTCGGAGCCCATTTTTCCGCGCGCTCCGTTTAAAATGACCTTCATATAAACCTCCCCGCCGAAGAAAGAACTCCGTCTCCGGCAATCTTTTTCGTTACAGTACGGGATGCAGTCCCGCCTCGCAAAGTCTCGCCCGAAGCGCTTCCTTCTTCGCCGCGTCAAGCCCCACGAGCGGCAGACGCATCTCATCCGTGCAATATCCGAGCATCGCCATCGCTTCCTTGACCGGAATCGGATTGACATCCGAGAAAAGCGCCGAGATAAGCGGCACAAAATCACACTGCATCGCCGCGCTCTCGCTTATCTTTCCGTCAAAGAAAAGCCTGCACATCTTTACGGTTTCGGCCGGCAGGACATTGGAAAGCACCGAAATCACGCCGCAGGCGCCCAGCGCCAGCATCGGAACGGTCTGATCGTCGTTTCCGCAGTAAAGCGCGAGCCTGTCGCCGACAAGATGCACCGTCTCCGCGATTTTAGAGAAATTTCCGCCCGCCTCCTTGATTCCCGCAATATTCGGATGCTCCGCAAGCGCGGCATAGGTCGCAGGCTCGATGTTCACGCCCGTTCGGGACGGCACATTGTAGAGAATCAGCGGCTTTTCCGCGTTGTCCGCGATTTCCGTATACATTCGGATAAGTCCCTGCTGGGAAGTTTTGTTGTAATAAGGCGTCACGACGAGCAGCGCATCCGCACCGACGGCGCAGGAGGCACGGCAGAGCTCGACGGCATGCGCCGTATTGTTGCTTCCGGCACCTGCAATCACCGGAACACGTCCTCCGACACGGCGCACGGCAAATGCGATGGTGTCGATCTGCTCGCTGTCCGTCATCGTTGCGGCCTCCCCCGTGGTTCCGCACACGACAAGCGCGTCGATTCCGGCCTCAAGCTGTGAATCGATGATGGCGCCAAACGCCTCGTAATCGACAGTACCGTTCCGGAACGGCGTGATGAGCGCGGTCGCGGCACCTTTGAAAATCGGTTTTTTCATGGTTTCCTCCGTCAAATATTTTTTCATATTTATAATATGCAGTCCTGTGAAAATCAAACGTCCGAGCCGTTCCATGCAAAAAATAAAGCTGATAACGAAGTTACCAGCTACCGAAAAATCGCATGCGAATATTTTCCGCATAAGTGAATCCCGATAGCTCTCCGTATAAACGACAGTCGGACGGATCTTATCCGCCAAACCAAGCGGCGCGGCATCGTCCGCCGCACGCTTTCGGCACCGGCACCTTTCCCCCCTCCGACGGCCGACGACAGCCTTATCCGGAAAAGCTACTGATTGCGCGATGCGCCTCTATCATGATCTGCAAATATATGATTGTATCGGCGTTATTCTATCACACGGAAGCGTTCATGTCAACCGGTTTTCCGAAAAAAATCACATTCCGCGCCGATTTTCCGATGAAAGTCTCTTAATCCGCACAAAAACTTCCATGAATACAGCATGCAAATATTCAGTCAAATATGCATATAAAAGCCTGCCCTATCGATGTTGCATCCGTCTTTTTTCTTTATGTTTACAGCACAATGCACAAATCAGGCATGGCAAAGCTTCCCTATCCTATCTTAAATCAATAAAAATCATAAATTTTTGAAAAAACCGTTGCATTTTTATTCATGCTGATGTATAATTATTCAAAAATAATTCCGCAAGATAAAAGGAGAAAACGCTATGAATAAAACCGATATCAAAAAAGTCGTGCTCGCTTATTCCGGAGGACTCGATACCTCCATCATCATTCCGTGGCTCAAAGAGAATTACAATAACTGTGAAGTCATCGCCGTATCCGGCAATGTCGGGCAGGCCGACGAGCTTGACGGACTTGAAGAAAAAGCGCTCAAAACCGGCGCCTCCAAGCTCTATGTCGAGGATCTGACAGACGAGTTCGTCGACGATTTTATCATTCCGACCGTTAAGGCGGGCGCGCTGTATGAGGAATACATGCTCGGCACGTCGTTTGCCCGTCCCGTCATCGCGAAACGCATCGTCGAAATCGCAAAGGCCGAGGGCGCGGACGCCATCTGTCACGGCTGCACCGGCAAGGGCAACGATCAGGTGCGCTTCGAGCTCGCCATCAAGGCGTTTGCGCCGGATATGCCGATCATCGCACCGTGGCGCGAATGGAACATCAAATCCCGCGAGGAGGAGATCGAATACGCCGAAGCGCACAACGTGCCGCTGAAAATCAATCGCGAAACCAACTACTCCAAGGATAAAAACCTGTGGCACCTCTCCCATGAGGGACTCGACCTCGAGGACGCCGGAAACGAGCCGCAGTACGAGAAAAAGGGCTTCCTCGAAATGGGCGTTTCCCCGATGGACGCCCCCGACAAGCCTACCTACATCACGCTGGATTTCGTCAAAGGCATCCCGACGGCGCTCGACGGCAAAAAAATGAGCGCAAAGGAGATCATTCTCGCCCTCAACAAGCTCGGCGGCGAAAACGGAATCGGGCTTCTCGACATCGTCGAAAACCGGCTTGTCGGCATGAAATGCCGCGGCGTTTATGAGACGCCCGGCGGCGCCATTCTCTACTTCGCACACAATTATCTCGAAACGCTCTGCCTTGACAAAATGACCGCTCACAAAAAGCAGGAGCTTTCCGTCACCTTTGCGGAGCTTGTTTACAACGGACAATGGTTCACCCCGCTGCGCGAGGCGCTCTCCGCCTTCGTCGATAAAACGCAGGAAAACGTCACCGGCAAGGTCAAAATCAAGCTTTACAAGGGCAATATGATCAAAGCCGGCGCATGGAGCGACTACTCCCTCTATTCCGAGGAGATCGCCACCTTCGGCGAGGACCACGTCTACAATCAGGCGGACGCGGCGGGCTTTATCAACCTGTTCGGACTTCCGATCAAGGTGCAGGCTCAGGTCAACGAACAAAACGCAGGGAAAAACAAATAATTGACAGATAAAAAGGATTTTTGATATGGAAAAATTATGGGCGGGAAGATCGGCCGGCGCGCTCGATCCCGCGGCAAACGACATCAACGCCTCGATCGCCTTCGATTCCAAGATGATAAAAGAGGATATTACAGGCTCCATGGCGCACGCGGCGATGCTCTCGGCGCAGGGCATCATCGCCGCGGACGACAGCGACAAAATCATAGAGGGACTTGCGGGGATTCTCGCGGACATCGAATCCGGCGCACTCCCCGTCGACATGAGCGCGGAGGACGTCCACACGTTTGTCGAGACCGAGCTGATCCGCCGCATCGGCGAGGTCGGAAAGCGGCTGCACACCGCCCGTTCCCGCAACGATCAGGTGGCTACCGACCTGCGCCTCTACCTGCGGGAGGAGGCGGCAAAAATCGGCTCGCTTTTGAACGGGCTGATTGCGGCAATTTATGAGAAAGCCTCGGAGAACACCGATACCATTCTGCCGGGATACACACATCTCCAGCGCGCGCAGCCCGTCACGTTCGCGCACCATCTGCTCGCTTATGCCATGATGTTCATCCGCGATGCAGGCAGGCTTTCCGACGCCGCAAAGCGAATGAACGTCTCCCCGCTCGGCTCCTGCGCGCTCGCAGGTACGACCTATCCCATCGACCGACGGATGACGGCGAAAGCGCTCGGCTTCGACGGCATCGCCCTCAACAGCATGGACGGCGTTTCCGACCGCGATTTCTGTGTGGAGCTGCTCTCGGCGTTCTCGATTATCATGATGCACCTTTCCCGCTTCTCCGAGGAAATCATCCTTTGGTCGTCGTGGGAATTCGGCTTCGTCGAGCTTGACGACGCTTATACGACCGGTTCGAGCATCATGCCGCAGAAGAAAAATTCCGACATGGCGGAGCTTGTCCGCGGCAAAACGGGGCGCCTGTACGGCGACCTTATCGGCACGCTGACCGTGCTCAAAGGACTCCCGCTCGCCTACAACAAGGATATGCAGGAGGACAAGGAGGCGATTTTCGACGGCTGTGAAACCGTGAAGCTGTGTCTTTCCGTATTCGCACCGATGGTCGCCACCATGCGGGTGAAAAAGGACAATATGAAAGAGGCGGCGGGACGCGGCTTTATCAACGCCACCGACCTTGCCGACTATCTCACGAAAAAAGGCATGCCTTTCCGCAGCGCATATAAGCTCGTCGGAGAAATCGTTGCAAGCTGCATCGCGCGCGGTGTAACGCTCGAAACGCTTCCGCTTGCAGAGTACAGGACGTACAGCGAGCTTTTTGAAGCGGACCTCTATGAGGATATTTCCCTTGAAACCTGCGTGAAAAAGCGCGTCTCCGAGGGCGGACCCGGACCAGCTTCCGTCACGGCGCAGCTGCGGTACGTCGCAGAATTTCTCGAAAAGGCGGGAGAAACGGCATGAAACACGTATTCATTGACGGCAGCGCCGGCACAACGGGGCTTCGCATCCGCGAACGGCTCGCGGAAAGAACGGATATCGGTCTTATCACGCTGCCCGAGGCATCTCGCAAGGACGAAAATGCCCGCCGCGAAGCGCTAAGCAGCGCGGATGTCGCGTTTCTCTGCCTGCCGGACGACGCGGCGCGCGAGGCGGTCGGCATGGTTCAAAACCCCGATACCGTCGTCATCGACACCTCGACCGCGCACCGCACGGCACCGGATTTCGCCTACGGCTTTCCGGAGCTTTCGCCGGAATTTGAAGAAAAAATCAAAACATCCAAGCGCATCGCCGTTCCGGGCTGTCATGCCAGCGGCTTTATTGCGCTTGTGTATCCCCTCATCCAAAGCGGCGTGCTGCCGCACACGGCGCGTCTCACCTGCCACTCCGTCACAGGATACAGCGGCGGCGGCAAAAAAATGATTGCGGATTATGAATCCGAGGAGCGGGATCCCCTGCTCTTTGCACCGCGGCAGTATGCGCTCACGCAGGAGCACAAGCATTTAAAAGAGATGAAAGCGCTCACGGGACTTGCCGAAGCTCCGATCTTCTGCCCGATCGTGGCGGACTTTTACAGCGGCATGGTCGTCACGGTGCCGCTTTTCGCGGGAGAACTCGCCGGCGGCATGGCCGATATCAGAGAAATATACAAGAAATGTTACGACACGCCCATCGTCCGTTACAAAGAAGCGCCGGACGAGGCGGGCTTTCTTTCGGCGGCAGGGCTTTCGGGACGCGACGGCATGGAAATCTCCGTGCTCGGAAATGAGGAGCGGATTCTGCTTGTCGCAAGATACGACAACCTCGGCAAGGGCGCGTCCGGCGCCGCCGTGGAATGTCTCAATCTCGTCATGGACTGCGACAGAACGACAGGTCTTGTCCTATAAATTCGGAAAACAACACCGCGATAGCGGAAAATCGATAAAATGACAGCCGGCACGTCCGGCGGAACGGAAATCTGACATGAAAACAGTAGCAGGCGGCGTATGCGCCGCAAAGGGCTTTACAGCGAGCGGAATCCACTGCGGAATCCGCAAAAACAAACAGAAAAAGGATTTGTCCCTCATATACAGCGAAAAACGGGCGGCCGCCGCGGCGGTCTACACCACCAATCTCGTCAAGGGCGCGCCGCTTACGGTGACAAAAGCGCACCTTGCCGACGGATATGCGCAGGCGGTCATCTGCAACAGCGGCAACGCCAATACCTGCAACGCGAACGGCATCGAAATCGCCGAGAAAATGTGCGCGCTCGTCTCGGATAAGCTGAGTATTCCCGCTTCCGACGTCGTCGTCGCCTCGACCGGCGTCATCGGACAGCCGCTCGATATCGCCCCGATCGAGGCCGGTATGAACCCGCTCGTCGCAGGGCTCGGCGCGAACAGCGCGGACGCCGCCGAGGGCATCATGACCACCGACACCGAGAAAAAGGAAATCGCCGTCTCGTTTGAGATAGACGGTGTAGCCTGCACCATCGGCGGCATCGCCAAAGGGTCCGGCATGATCCATCCGAATATGGCGACGATGCTCGTCTTTCTCACGACGGACGCCGCTATCTCACCGGAAATGCTCGGAAAGGCGCTCTCGACCGATATCCAGTCCACCTTCAACATGGTGAGCGTGGACGGCGACACCTCCACCAACGACATGGTGACAATCCTCGCAAACGGTATGGCCGGAAATCCGGAAATCACGGGCGAGGGCGAGGCGTTCGACAGCTTTATGAAAGCGCTCAACACCGTGACGGTTTATCTCTGCCGCAAAATCGCCGGCGACGGCGAGGGCGCGACAAAGCTCCTCGAATGCAGGGTGTCCGGCGCGGATTCCGAGAAAACAGCGAAGACCGTCGCGAAAAGCGTCATCTGCTCGTCCCTCACCAAAGCTGCCATGTTCGGTGCGGACGCCAACTGGGGACGCATTCTCTGCGCCATCGGATACAGCGGCGCGGATGTCGACGTGACAAAGGTGGACGTGGCGTTTTCCTCCGCCGCGGGAACCGTCAAGGTATGTGAAAACGGCGCCGGCATCGATTTTTCGGAGGAAGCGGCGAAAAAAATCCTCACCGAAAAGGAAATCGACATCCTCATCGGGCTTGGAGACGGAAACGGCTCCGCCGTCGCATGGGGCTGCGACCTGACTTACGACTACGTCAAAATCAACGGAGATTACCGCACATAAAGGAGAACCTATGGCACCCAACGTAACCAACGCGCAGCGCGCTGAAATCCTGACGCAGGCGCTGCCGTATATCCAAAAATACAACGGCAAAATCGTCGTCGTCAAATACGGTGGAAACGCCATGACGAGCGAGGACTTAAAGCAGCAGGTCATGGAGGACATCGCTTTGCTTTACCTCATCGGCGTCAAAATCGTGCTCGTACACGGCGGAGGCCCCGAAATCACCGAGCTGCTCGGAAAAATCGGCAAAAAATCCGAATTTGTCGACGGACTGCGGGTGACGGACAAGGAAACCGTGGACGTCGTGCAGATGGTGCTCGCCGGAAAAATAAACAAGAGCCTTGTCAACCTGCTTGAAATGAAAGGCGGCAAGGCTATGGGTATTTCCGGCATCGACGGCCACATGATTGAAGCCGAAGCAAAAGACGAAAAACTCGGCTTTGTCGGAAAAATCACAAACGTCAACGTGGAGCCGATCACCGACCTGCTCGAAAAGGGCTATATCCCCGTCGTTTCCACCGTCGGCTGCGACAAAAGCGGAAACGTCTACAACATCAACGCCGATACCGCCGCGGCGCAGATTGCCGGCGCGATGAAAGCGGAAAGCCTCATCTCCATGACGGATATCGCCGGAATCCTGCGCGACCGCGACAATCCCTCCTCCCTGATTCCGCTCATCGACATCGGGGACGCGGAAACACTCTTTCGTGAGGGCATCATCTCCGGCGGTATGATTCCGAAAGTGGAATGCAGCATCGACGCCATCCGGTGCGGCGTCAAAAAAGTCATCATCATGGACGGGCGGGTTCCGCACGCGATCCTCATTGAAATGCTGACCGACGAGGGCGCCGGAACCATGGTCGTCGCGGACAAAAACGCTGTTTAGCAGCCGGAAAGAAGGAATGAAATATGGATATCAAGCAGATCGACAAAGAATATATCGCCGGCACCTATGCGCGCTTCCCCGTCCAGCTTGCCTGCGGCAAGGGTGCGCTCATAAAGGACGAGAACGGAAAGGAATATATCGACCTCGGCGCCGGCATCGCCGTCAACACGTTCGGCTATGCGGACGACGAGTGGACCGCCGCCGTCACCGCACAGCTCGGAAAATGCCAGCATACCTCGAATCTCTACTATTCGGAGCCGTGCGCGCTGCTCGCGAAAACGCTCTGTGAGCGCACGGGTATGAAAAAGGTGTTTTTCGGCAATTCCGGCGCCGAAGCGAATGAATGTGCCATCAAAACCGCGCGCAAATACGCCGCCGAGAAAAAGGGTAAGGATACTTACACCGTCATCACGCTGAAAAACAGCTTCCACGGCCGCACCGTCACGACGCTCGCCGCAACGGGGCAGGACGTATTCCACGAGGATTTTACCCCGCTTACCGAGGGCTTCGTCTATGCGGAGCCGAACGATCTCGCAAGCGTCGAAAAGCTTGTCGCAGAGCATAAAATCGCGGCGATTCTCTTCGAGCCGGTGCAGGGCGAGGGCGGCGTCATGCCGCTGGAAAAGGAATTTGTCACAGGACTTGCCAAAATCGCCGCGGAAAAGGATATCCTTCTCATGGCGGACGAGGTGCAGACCGGAAACGGCCGCACCGGTATGCTTTACGGCTACATGAATTACGGCATCACGCCGGATATCGTTACCACCGCCAAGGGACTCGGCGGCGGGCTCCCGATCGGCGCCTGCCTGCTCGGGGAAAAGGTAAAGGACACGCTGGGGGCAGGCTCACACGGCTCAACTTTCGGCGGGAATCCCGCCGTATGCGCGGGGGCTTTGAATATCCTATCCCGCATCGACGACAACCTGCTCGCCGAGGTACGGAAAAAGTCCGCGTATATCTTTGAATCGCTCACAGGCGCCGCCGGCGTGAAAAGCGTCACGGGGCTGGGGCTTATGATCGGCATCGAAACGGAAAAGCCGGCGGGAGAGGTCATCGACCGCTGCCGGGAGGGCGGCGTGCTCGTCATCAAGGCCAAGAGCAAGGTGCGCCTGCTGCCGCCCCTGAATATCCCGTGGGAGCTGCTCGAAAAAGCGGTTTCCGTCATCAAAGCGGCCTGCGCCGACTGAAAGAAAGGATGGACACACCCATGAATCTCAAAGGAAAGAACTTCTTGAAGCTGCTCGATTTCACGCCCGAGGAAATCACAGGGCTTCTCGACCTTGCCGCAAAGCTGAAAGCGCAGAAGAAAGCCGGCGTGCCGCACAAGCTCTGTGAGGGCAAGAACATCGCGCTCATTTTCGAGAAAACCAGCACGCGCACCAGATGCAGCTTCGAGGTCGCGGCATATGATCTCGGCATGAATACGACCTATCTCGATCCGACCGCCTCCCAGATCGGCAAAAAAGAGAGCATCGCCGACACGGCGCGCGTCCTCGGCCGCATGTACGATGGGATCGAGTACCGCGGTCACGGACAAAAAATCGTCGAAGAGCTTGCCGAATATGCCGGCGTACCCGTTTGGAACGGCCTCACCAATGAATTTCATCCGACGCAGATTCTGGCGGATTTTCTGACCATTCGCGAGCATTTCGGACATCTCGGCGGCATCCGTCTCGTTTACATGGGCGATGCGCGATACAATATGGGCAATTCCCTCATGGTCGGCTGTGCGAAAATGGGCATGAGCTTCACGGCGTGCGCGCCGAAGAAGTATTTCCCCGACGCCGCTCTGATTGAAACCTGTCGGGAAATCGCCGAAAAGACGGGAGCCGTTCTGAATTTCTGCGAGGACCCCATCACGGCGACAAAGGACGCCGACGTCATCTATACCGACGTTTGGGTTTCGATGGGCGAGCCGGTCGGCGTGTGGGAGGAGAGAATCCGCGAGCTTTCGCCGTATCAGGTGAACGCGGATATTATGAAGAACGCGGAAGAGCGCGCGGTATTCATGCACTGTCTGCCCGCTTTCCATGACCTTAAAACCTCCGTCGGCCGGGAAATGGGCGAAAAATTCGGTCTTACCTGCATGGAGGTCACCGACGAGGTATTCGAGAGCGCGCAGTCCATCGTCTTTGACGAGGCGGAAAACCGGATGCACACAATCAAGGCCGTCATGGCGGCAACCTTATAAAAACTATGAAAAAAAGATATTTGATTTTGGAGGACGGCGCCGTCTATGAGGGCGCCGCCCTCGGCGCCGACCGCACATGCGTCGGCGAGCTTGTTTTCACGACGGGAATGTGCGGCTATACGGAAACGCTGACCGATCCGAGCTATTTCGGGCAGATTGTTTTGCAGACTTTCCCTCTCATCGGAAATTACGGTATCACCGAGGCGGATTTCGAGGGGAAATGCGCCGTTTCCGGCTATGTCGTGCGCGAGGCATGCGACGCGCCCTCCAATTTCCGCTGCGAATATACGCTGGACGAATTTCTGAAACGGAACGGCGTGCCCGGCATCATGGGCGTCGACACCCGCGAGCTGACCAAAAAAATCCGCGAGCGCGGCGTCATGAACGCCATGATTGCGGATGAAATCCCCGCAGAGCTTCAAAAAATCAAGGGATACGTCATTCAAAACGCCGTGGGAAGCGTGACGCGGGATGTGCCTGCGGTATTCTCTCCCGAAACGGAGCGATACCGCGTCACGCTCATCGATTACGGCGCGAAAGCCAATATCGTCCGCGAGCTTGTCCGCCGGGGATGCAGGGTCACGGCTGTTCCGGCGGGAACCTCGGCTGCGGAAATCCTCGCCGGCGCGCCCGACGGCGTCATGCTATCGAACGGTCCCGGCGACCCTGCGGAAAATAAGGCGGAAATCGAAGCACTTCGCGCGCTGCTCGGGAAGGTCCCCGTGTTCGGCATCTGCCTCGGTCATCAGCTCATGGCGCTCGCCACGGGCGCCGAGACGGAAAAATTAAAATACGGGCACCGCGGCGCGAATCAGCCGGTGCGCGACGTCATGGGCACCCGCACCTACATCACAAGCCAGAATCACGGCTATGCCGTCGTGCCGGAAAGCCTCAAAACGGGCGTTCTGCGCTATGTCAACGCCAACGACGGCACCTGCGAGGGAATCGACTATCCGGCGCTTTCCGCCTTCTCCGTGCAGTTCCATCCGGAGGCATGCGGCGGTCCGCGCGACACGTCGTTCCTCTTCGACCGATTCCTCTCCATGATGGAAGAAAGGAGAACCTCCGATGCCGCTCGATAAAACCGTCAAAAAAACGCTCGTCATCGGTTCCGGCCCCATTGTCATCGGGCAGGCGGCGGAATTCGACTACGCCGGCACACAGGGCTGCCGCGTTTTAAAGGAAGCGGGCGTGAACGTCGTGCTCGTCAACTCCAATCCCGCGACCATCATGACCGACCGCGCGTTCGCGGATGAAATCTATCTCGAACCGCTGACCGTGGAAACGCTGCGGCGCATCATCGAAAAGGAAAAGCCGGACAGCCTGCTCGCCGGTCTCGGCGGCCAAACCGGGCTCACGCTCGCTATGGAGCTTGCTAAGGACGGCTTTCTCGACGCGCACGGCGTTCGTCTCATCGGGACGAACACAGAAGCCATCGACAAGGCGGAGGACAGGAAGCTCTTCAAGCAGACCATGGAGCAAATCGGCGAGCCGACGATTCCCTCCGGAATCGCGGAAACCGTGGAGGACGCGCTCGCCATCGCCGAAAAAATCGGCTATCCCGTCATCATTCGTCCGGCGTTCACGCTCGGCGGCACGGGCGGCGGCGTGGCATATTCCGAGCAGGAGATGCGCGAGGCGGCAAAAGCCGGCCTTGACGCCTCCCCAATCACACAGATTTTGGTGGAAAAATACATCGCCGGCTGGAAAGAAATCGAGTTCGAGACGATCCGCGACGCCGCGGGAAACGTCATCGCCGTCTGCTCGATGGAGAATTTCGACCCTGTCGGCATTCATACCGGCGACAGCATCGTCGTCGCGCCCGCGCTGACGCTCGCCGACCGCGAATATCAGATGCTCCGCAGCGCGGCGCTCCACATCATTTCATCGCTGAACATCGTCGGCGGCTGCAACTGCCAGTTCGCGCTCTGCCCCGACAGCTTTGAATATGCGGTCATCGAGGTCAATCCCCGCGTTTCGCGTTCCTCCGCGCTCGCCTCCAAGGCGACGGGCTACCCGATTGCAAAGGTCACGGCGAAAATTGCGCTCGGATACACGCTCGACGAAATCAAAAACGACATCACCGGCAAGACCTGCGCCTGCTTCGAGCCCGCGCTCGATTATGTCGTCGTGAAATTCCCGAAATGGCCGTTCGACAAATTCGCAGGCGCCTCCCGCACGCTCGGCACGCAGATGAAAGCGACAGGCGAGGTCATGGCGATTGGTACGTCGTTTGAGGCGGCGCTCATGAAAGCCGTCCGCGGCGCGGAAATCTCCCTTGACACGCTGAATGCCGCGCCCATCGACAGCGCTCCCCTTTCCGAGCGCCTGCACCGCGCGGACGACCGCCGGCTGTTCACGGTTTTCGAGGCGCTGAAAGCGGGATATTCCGTCGACGAAATCCATAAAATCACAAAAATCGACAAATTCTTCCTCGCGAAGCTGCAAAAGCTCGCAGACTTTGAAAAAGAGCTTGCCGTTTCTCCGATGACGGACACTCTCTATAAAAAAGCGAAATCGCTCGGCTATCCGGACGCCGCCATCCGCCGGATTTCCGGCAAGGAAACGCTTCCCGCTCTCGCCGCCTCTTATAAAATGGTCGACACCTGCGGCGCGGAATTCGACGCGGAAACGCCGTATTTCTACGCCACCTATGACAGCGTCTGCGAGGCGCGCGAATTTATCAAAAACCGAAAAAAAGAGACGATCCTCGTCCTCGGCTCCGGCCCCATCCGAATCGGTCAGGGCATCGAGTTCGACTATTCCTCCGTGCACTGCGTCATGACCCTCAAAAAGCTCGGATACGACGTGGTTATCGTCAACAACAACCCCGAAACCGTCTCGACGGATTACGACACGGCCGACAGGCTCTATTTCGAGCCGCTCACGCCGGAGGACGTGATGAACGTCATCCGCGTGGAAAATCCCGTGGGCGTCGTCGTCGCTTTCGGCGGACAGACGGCGATTCGTCTGACGGAA
This sequence comes from uncultured Eubacteriales bacterium, assembly GCA_934446365.1. GTDB lineage: Bacteria > Bacillota > Clostridia > Oscillospirales > CAG-272 > QALR01. The sequence goes on from CAKSDZ010000002.1 coordinate 307,999, forward strand.
TTTCTGCACCGGAAGGGAATCCCGATTCTCGGCACCTCCGCCGAGGGGATCGATACCGCGGAGGACCGGGAAAAATTCGACGCACTGCTGGAAAAATTCGGCTTCCGGCGTCCGCGCGGGACGGCCGTGCGCACGGCGGACGAGGCGCTCGCCGCAGCAAGGGACCTCGGTTATCCGGTGCTTCTGCGCCCCTCCTACGTCATCGGCGGGCAAAACATGCAGATCGTGAGAAACGACGCCGAAGCCCTCCGCTATATGGAGCGGATTCTCGCCGGCGGCATCGAAAATCCGGTGCTCGTCGACAAATATATGATGGGGCCGGAGCTGGAGGTGGACGTCATCTCCGACGGACGCGACGTTCTCATCCCCGGCATCATGCAGCATATCGAACGCGCCGGCGTCCACAGCGGCGATTCAATCGCCGTCTATCCGCCCTACGGCATCAACGACAAAATGACGGCGAAAATCGTGGACTGCTCCGAAAAGCTCGCGCTTGCGCTCGGAACAAAAGGGCTTGTCAACATTCAATATCTGATATACGGCGGCGAGCTTTACGTCATCGAGGTCAATCCGCGCGCGTCGCGCACGGTGCCTTATATCAGCAAGGTGACCGGCGTGCCGATGGTGGATATCGCCTCGCGTGTCATGCTGGGCGCGCCGCTTTCCGCCCTCGGATACGGGACGGGACTATATAAAACGCCGCCGTATTTCGCGGTCAAGGTACCGGTGTTCTCTTTTGAGAAGCTCACGGACGTCAACTCCTATCTCGGACCGGAGATGAAATCGACGGGCGAGGTGCTCGGCGTCGGACGGACACTCGCGGAAGCGATGTTCAAGGGCTTCACCGCGGCGGGCTACCGAATCGGAACACGCGGTCATGAAACCGGCGTTTTCCTCAGCGTGGAAAATGAAGATCTCCCCGAGGTCGTTTCCCTCGCAAAAAAGCTCGATGACATCGGCATGAACCTTTACGCCACCCCCGATACCGCAGAGACGATACGGGCGCTTGGCATCGATGTTACAGAAGTGCCCGGTATGACGGACAAAACGGCGACCTTTTCCCTGCTCGAATCGGGAAAAATCGGCTATATCGTTTACACCGGCGCGCTTTTCGACCGGACGCTGGACGATTATATCGCGCTCCACCGCAAGGCGCTCTCGCTCGGCATCGTGTGTCTGACCTCCCTTGACACCGCGAACGCGCTCGCGGATATCCTCGCGGGACGCTTCCGCGAGGACAACACGGAGCTTGTCGATATCAACCATATGCGAAAGGAGCCTATGAAGCTTCCTTTCTCCAAAATGCAGGGATCCGGCAACGATTATATTTTCTTTGCCAATTTCGACGGAAATATCACCTGTCCCGAGGCGCTGGCGGTCGAAATGTGCGACCGTTCGCGCGGCATCGGCGGCGACGGAATCGTGCTGATTGAGAAATCCTCCGTCGCGGATGCGAAAATGCGGATTTTCAACCGCGACGGCAGCGAGGGCAAAATGGCGGGCAACAGCATCCGCTGCGCCGGAAAATACCTGTACGACGGCGGCTATGTGAATACCGAGAAGATCACGGTGGAAACCGCAAGCGGAATCAAAACGCTCACGCTGTATACGAGCGGCGGCAAGGTGACCTATGTGAGTGTGGAGATGGGGCACGCCGACCTTTCGGCCAAAAATCTGCCCTGCACGCTGGATGCGGACACGCTCATTCGCCATCCCGTGGCAATCGACGGCGAAACCTATGAGATCACCTGTCTTTCCGTCGGCAATCCGCACTGCGTCGTTTTCTGCGACCGCGTGGACGCGGTGGATATCGGGAAAATCGGCCCCAAATTTGAATATGCCCCGTTTTTCCCACAGCGCATCAACACGGAATTTATCCGCGTCGTGAATGAAACGACAATCAAAATGCGCGTCTGGGAGCGCGGCAACGGAGAGACTGCCGCCTGCGGAACGGGCGCATGCGCAGCGGCCTATGCCGCGGTTCTCTGCGGCTACTGCAAAAAGGACACGGATATCACCGTCAAGCTGCGCGGCGGCGACCTGCATGTGCGCTGCTCGGACGACGGTATCACGCTCGACGGAGATGCCAACCTCGTTTATGAGGGCGTGGTGGAATACTGAAAAGCATCATCGCCGCCATGCTTCGGCATGGCGGTCACATCACCGGACTTTTTGATGCTCTTTACGAATCCGTTTTCAATTCAAGCCGTTTTTCACTTGTTTTTTCATAAAAAATAAAGGCTCGCTTCCCATGGGAAGCGAGTCCCTTTTTATTTCAGCAAAACCTCATGTCCGCATCTCGCCGATTCATAAATCGCGTTCAGAATCCTCATCATTTCGACGCCGTCCTCGGCAGGACTCAGGCATTCCGTGCCGTTCTCGATGCAGTCGACGAAATGAAAAATTTCTTGGCGGAACATATCGCCGAGATTCATCGTCGTTTCCGCTTTCAGTGAAACATCGGTCATATAGCCGTCAAGCTCGCCGTAAAGCTCCAGCTCCGGATTTAGGGCGGCTCCCGCCTTTGTGCCGCAGAAAATCATTTTGCCCTCGTCGTTCTTGATATTCAGGCTGAAGCTCGCCTCGACGCTGAGGACGGAGCCGTCCTCGAACCGAATGAGCGCCGCCGCCAAATCCTCGACGTCACAGATATCATGGTCGGTCGCGCCGGCCGAGCGGTACGCCTTTTGCGAGCGGATGCTCTTCCGGTCATAAAGCTTTTGGAAAGTCGCGCCGTATACGGAAACCGCTTTGGGCTTGCCTTTCAGATAGCGGGCAAAATCGATGACATGCACGCCGAGGTCGATGAGCGGTCCGCCGCCGGAACGGGAGCGGTCGCCGAACCAGCCGCCCGGATTGCCGTTGCGTCGCAGATACTGCACCTTGGAATAGTAAATTTCCCCGAAATAATCTTTTTCATAAAGCTCGCGCAGGATTTTCATATCGGGTCCGAAGCGGCGCACAAATCCGATCATGAGCAGCTTGCCGTTTTTCTCGGCGGCCGCCTTCATCGCCTCCGCGTCCTCGACCGTGATGCACATCGGCTTCTCGCAAAGCACATGCTTGCCCGCATTCAGCGCGGCGATGGTGCAGGGCGCATGTCCGTTGTTCCATGTGCAAACGCTCACCGCGTCAAGCTCCGGAAGCGCCAAAAGCGCATTCATATCCGTATAGAGCCTTGTGACGCCGTACCGTTCTCCCATATAACGCAGGCGATCCGCGTTGATATCGCAGAACGCATAAAGCTCGACGTCGGGATGCTTCCGATAAGCCTCGATATGCGAGCAGGAAATGCCGCCCGCGCCGATGATGCCGATTTTTAACCTGTTTCCCATTTCCAAATCTCCTTTTATGCCCGAATGATGCTTTCCAAATGGTCATAAGCGACTTTGATATCGCGCGAGGGATCGTCTCCGACCTCGCGTTCGATGGTGAGAAAGCCGCGATAGCCGATGTCGTCGAGCGCCGCAAGATACCTCTTAAAATCCACGCTTCCCGTGCCGAGCGGCACTTCCTTGAAGTACCGGATCCCCTGCACCTCCTCCGGAATCGGATGAACCACGCGGTAGATATATTCCGGATTGCCGTCGGCGAGCTTTATCCCGTCCTTCGCATGCGTATGGACGATATAACGGCGCAGATTGTAAACCGCCTGCACGGGATCGTCGCCCGTCACCATGACGAGATTTGCCGGGTCGAGATTGACCGCGACGCCGGTCGAATCCAGCGAATCGAGGAACTCCGCCAGCACGGCGGACGGCTCCGGTCCCGTCTCTACGGCAAAATGGGAGCCGATGCTGTCGGCATAACGGGCAAGCTCACAGCATGCCTCCTGCATAATTTTATACCGATCATGATTTTTATCCGCCGGAACCACGCCGATATGGGTCGTCACGATGTCCGTCTCAAAATCCTTTGCCATGTCCAGAATGCGCTTGGACTGCTCGATAAGCTCCGGATTGCGAACGGGATCGCCGAAGCCGCGCCCGAGATCGCCGCAGATGGCGGAGAACACCATCCCGTTGTCCTTCACAAAATGCAAAAGCTCGCGGCGCGCCTCCCTGCCGAAGTTTTCAGGGGCATGCGCACCGCGCGTGCAGTACATCTGAATGCCCTTGATGCCGATTGCCGCCGCCTTTTTGACGGCTTCCCTCGTATCACAGCGGAACGAATCCACAATCGCTCCGATCGGAAAATCGTACATAAACGGAAATCCTCCTTTAAGCCTCAAAATTCAACCCTATTTTAATGGATGGCAAACGGAATGTCAACATCAAACGGGAAATTCATGTGTCCTTTTTCCGCACCGGCTCCGGCGCGGAGCCGTATAGCTTTCCCTCCACATAGCATGACCGCCTGTTTTTCATCCAAATCACGATAACAACCGCCGCGGGACCGAGAACCGGCGCAATCCATGATTGATCAAAAATCCACGCGAGTACCCCTGCCGCAAGATACAGAGCCGCCCAAAGAATCATCTCAAATCTGTGCTCGCGGTTCCATTTCTTTGTGAAATACACCGTTCTCTCCCGCACGGAAAATGCGCTCTTTTGCAAGACCTCCACAAGATTTTCCTCCGCCTTTTCCCGATACGCCGCCTCCGTGAGCCGCTCGCCGGAGAGCAGCTCGTTGACGCTCGTGCCGAGCGCCTCGGCAAGCGGCAGCAAAAGTCCGATATCGGGCATATAATTGCCCCTCTCCCAACGGGAAACCGTTTTGTTCGTAACGCCCAAACGTTCTCCGAGCGCCTCCTGCGTCATACCCTTTTCCTTTCGCAAAGAAGCGATAAACGCCCCAACCTTTTTCTGATTCATTGTTCCATCGCCTTTCTCAACCGATTTTTCCCCGTTATCATAACCGAAAATCGCCTGAAAATCCACCCCACAAACCGCGAATGACGGAAAAAGGCGGACAAAAGTCCGCCTTTTTATCATTTTCGGTTGGATTTGACGATCGCTTCCCAAAGACCATTGAGATACGTCGCGCCGAGCGCACGGTCATAAAGTCCGTAGCCGGGCATCGCGACCTCGTCCCAAATCATGCGTCCGTGGTCGGGACGGATCGGGCCGTCGAAGCCGATGTCGTAAAGCGCCTTCATAATCTCATACATGTCGAACGTGCCGTCGGAGGAAAGGTGGGCCGCTTCCTCAAAGTCGGTCGGCGAATTGAATTTCAGGTTGCGCACATGCGCGAAATGGATACGTCCTTTCAGCGAACGGATCATATCCGGCAAGTTGTTGCGGAGATTCGTACCGTAGGAGCCGGAGCAGAATGTCACACCGTTGTGCGGATTGTCCACCATTTTCGTCATGCGCAGGATATTTTCCTTGTTGATGATAATGCGCGGCAGCCCGAATACGCTCCATGCCGGGTCGTCCGGATGAATCGCCATGTTGATGTCGTATTTGTCGCACACGGGCATAATCGCTTCGAGAAAATATTTGAGATTGGCAAAAAGCTTTTCGTCGTCCACATCGCGGTACAGCGCGAACAGCTCCTTAACCTTCGCCATGCGCTCCGGCTCCCAGCCGGGCATGACCGTGCCGTTCATGTCGGAGGAAATGGAGTTGAACATATCCTCGGGATTGAGTCTGTCCACCGCCGCCTGCGTATAGGCAAGCACCGTCGAGCCGTCGGGGCGCTTTCTCGCAAGCTCGGTGCGGGTCCAGTCGAAAACGGGCATGAAGTTATAGCAGACCATGTGGATGTCCGCACGTCCGAGCCGTTCCAGCGTTGTGATGTAGTTTTCGATATGACGGTCGCGGTCGGATGTGCCGACCTTGATGGCGTCGCTGACGTTGACGCTCTCGATACCGTGGATGAGAAGTCCCGCGTCCTCGACCTCCTTTTTAAGGGAAAGGATTTTCTCCGTCTCCCACGCCTCGCCGGGAACGGAATCGTAAAGCGTCGTGATGACGCCCGTGACACCCGGAATCTGGCGGATCTGTTTTAAGGTTACGGTATCGAAGCCGGTACCGTACCATCTCAAAGTCATGTTCATATAAAGCTCCTATCTGCCGCTGGGGCGGCGAAAATTCAATATTTTATTCGGAAGGATTTCCCACCCGTTATCTGCTATCCATGTATCTCCGCATCATCGGTGCTCCAGCTCTGCCAGCTTTTCTTCCAGCTCTCTCACCTGCTCGCGCAGAAGCGAAAGCTCCGCCGAGATAGCATATACGTTCTGCACACCGTATTTTTCACACCGCTTCTCGTATTTTTCATAATTCATCTTCCGCGGCATCACCGCATACAGAAGGATGCCCAGCAGGAGGAAAAAGCCGCCGATCGGCGCGAAAATGACGGCAAGCGGAAGTCCGTTTTCCGGATCGCGCACATCAAGGAGAAACAAAACAAGCGCGGCGATGAGAAAGACGGCTCCGATGATTCCGTATACGAGAAGCAGGATTTTTCTCGTCGTCCGGAGCTGTTTTCCGGTCGTTTCCTCAAACAATTCTTTTCTGCTTTTCATAAACGCCCTCAAAACTCCAAAATTTCACTCAAAATATAATTGGAAATCAACATCCCGCGCTTGGAGAGCCGATAACCCGATTTCGTTTTCAGAATGTATTTTTTCAGCAGGAACGGCTTCATCCTCGCTTTGTAGCGCGCTTCAAAATCGTCTCCGAAGCGCTCGCCGTATTCGACGATATCGATTCCCTGCTTCAAACGGAAGCCGAGCATCACGTACTGCGTGGCAAGCTCTTCTTCCGTCGGCGCATAGTTTTCATCGAAAAGCGCGCGGCTGTCCTCCGGCATCGCGATAAAACGGTCGATATCCTTTGAATAGGAAAACATCCTGCCGCCGAAAAAGGAATGCGCGCCCGGACCGAAGCCGAGATATTCCTCACATTTCCAGTATTTCAGATTATGCCGGCATTCCGAACCGAGCTTGGCGAAATTGCTGATCTCATATTGCAGATAGCCCGCGGCTTCCAGCTTCTTCGCGGAATCGAGATACATCTCATACTGCAAGTCCTCGCCGGGGATCGCAGCCGTGATCTCCGGATCATTGCCGAACGGCGTGTTCGGCTCGATTTTGAGTCCGTAAAACGAGATATGCTCCGGTTCCAATGCAAGAACATAATCGAGCGTCCCCGCCAGCGTCTCCTTCGACTGCCCGGGAAGCGCATACATGACGTCCACGCTGATGTTTTCAAAGCCCTCCAGCCGCGCGAGCAGAAACGAGCTCTCAAATTCCTCTCTGGTATGGATGCGGGAAAGCCGCTTCAATTCCTCATCGTCCGCACTTTGAAGTCCCATGCTGAGCCTGTCGATACCGGCCTCGCGGTAAGCGGAAAGCTTGCCGACGTCAAGCGTGCCGGGATTCGCCTCGATGGTGATTTCCGCTTCGTCCGAAACATGGAACGACGACCGAAGCGCCGCGAGAATCCTCTGAATGTCCTCTGCGGCGAGCACCGACGGCGTTCCGCCGCCGATATAAATGCTGTCCACCACATGATTTTTGCCCGCCTGCTTAAAGCTTTTGATCTGGGCAATCAGCGCATCGGCATAAGCGCCGTATTTTTCCGTATCCGTGACGGAATAAAAATCGCAGTAGGCACATTTTTTCGCACAAAACGGAATGTGGATATAGATTCCGAGACTGTTCATATTACCTCCCATCCGCCGGGTGCGGCGGAAAAATCGGGGTTTTCCTTATTCGTCGTCGAGCCTCAGCACCGCCATAAAGGTCTCCGGCGGCACCTCGACCGAACCGAGCTTCCGCATTTTCTTCTTGCCCTCTTTCTGCTTTTCGAGCAGCTTTTTCTTTCTCGTGATGTCGCCGCCGTAGCACTTGGCGAGCACATCCTTGCGCATGGCCTTGACCGTTTCGCGCGCGATGACGCGGCCGCCGACCGCCGCCTGAATCGGCACCTCGAAAAGCTGACGCGGAATGTTGTCTTTCAGCGCCTCCGCAATCTTTCGTCCGCGCGCATATGCCTTGTCGGCGTGGACGATAAAGGACAGCGCGTCCACAAGCTCCATATTGAGTAAGATATCGAGCTTCACAAGCTTGCTCTCCCGATAGCCGTCCAGCTCGTAGTCGAGAGAGGCATAGCCCTTGCTGCGGCTTTTGAGCGCGTCGAAGAAGTCGTAGATGATTTCATTCAGCGGCAGGATATAATGCAGCTCTACCCTTGTTTTATCGAGATATTTCATATCGACGAAGATTCCGCGGCGCTCCTTGCAAAGCTCCATGATGCCGCCCATATAATCCGTCGGCGTGATGATATTTCCTTTCACAATCGGCTCCTCCGCCGAGGCGATCTCGTCCGGCGGCGGGTAATTCGCGGGATTGTCGATATATTTCACCTCGCCGTTCTTATACGTCACCTTGTAAATAACGCTCGGCGCCGTCGTAACGAGATCGAGGCCGAACTCCCGCTCCAGCCGCTCCGCGATGATTTCCATATGCAGAAGACCGAGGAAGCCGCACCGGAAGCCGAAACCGAGCGCGATGCTCGTTTCCGGATCGAACGTCAGCGCCGCATCGTTGAGGCGCAGCTTTTCGAGCGCATCGCGCAGGTCGGGATACTTCGCCCCATCCGCAGGATAGATGCCTGCGAACACCATCGGCAGCGCCTGCTTGAAGCCGGGGAACGGCTCGTCCGTCGGAGCTTCCGCGTCGGTCACGGTATCGCCGACGCGCGTATCCGCGACGCTCTTGATGCTCGCCGTGATATAGCCGACCTCGCCCGCCGCAAGCTCCGCCGCCGGCACAAGCCCAAAGGCGGACATATAGCCAACCTCGACGACGTCAAATTCCGCGCCGGTATTCATCATCCGGATTTTCGAGCCGGCGCGCACACGTCCGTCCCTCACACGGACATACACCACGACGCCGCGGTAAGAATCGTAATAGGAATCAAAGATCAGCGCTTTAAGCGGCGCTTCCTCGTCGCCGTGCGGCGCGGGAATATCCGTCACGATCTTTTCGAGCACATCGCCGATATTGAGTCCCGTCTTGGCGGAAACCGCCGGACAATCCTCGGCGGGAATCCCGATGATCTCCTCGATCTCATGGCGCACACCCTCGATATCCGCGCTCGGCAAGTCGATTTTGTTGACGACAGGAATGATTTCGAGATCGTTTTCCAGCGCGAGATAGGTGTTGGCGAGCGTCTGCGCCTCGATGCCCTGCGTCGCATCCACCACGAGCAGCGCGCCCTCACAGGCGCCGAGCGAACGGGAAACCTCATAGTTGAAGTCCACATGTCCGGGCGTGTCGATGAGATTGAATTCATAGACCTCGCCGTCCTTTGCCTCATAATTCAGCTTGACGGCGCGCGCCTTGATCGTGATGCCGCGTTCGCGTTCGATCTCCATATTGTCGAGCAGCTGCTCCTCCATCTCGCGGGAGGAGACGCTCTTTGTCGCCTCCAAAATGCGGTCGGCCAGCGTGCTTTTGCCGTGGTCGATATGGGCAATGATCGAAAAATTGCGGATCTTCTCCTGTCTTGTCATAGTTCCTCCGGAAAACCAAATATCCTCTATATTTTCTATATAAATATTCCAACTGATATTGAAAAATATTATATCACACGCCCTGTTACTTTTCAAGAAAATTTTTATGTGGGAACAATAGATTTACCATAAATTTTCTTTGTTATATAAAATCAGCAAAACAAGTTGACAATTCATGTAATTTATGGTAATATGATTTTAGAGATGAGTATTATTCATATAATGGAAAAATTCAATGAAATAGGAGAACTCACAATGAAAATTGACAAAAAAGAAAAATGGAAAAGTTTAATATGTATCATTATTTTTGTTGGAATGCTTTTTTCACTCTGTAATACAATATTGTTAGCAGGATTAGTAGAGTCATTGAATACTGGCACCACAAGGCCAATAGAAGGAGGGAAATACTTTTCTCAAAAACCCACAAACTGGAAGATATATCGATATTGACAATGATGCTTCTTCCTATGCAAATAGTAAACTTGAACAATGGGATTTTAGTGGTTTAGCTAATCAAAGATGGACTTTTACATATGTTCCATCGGGAACATATGCCGGTTATTATACAATTAAATCGGATATATATGAAGGCACAAAGTTATTTATGACTGTTAAAAATAATTCAACTGCAAATGATGCCGACATAATTCTTTCAAGCTATAACGGGGGAGCAGGTCAATTTTGGAAAATTGAAGAAACTTCAAATGGAAGATATAAAATTTCTCCTGCCTGCGGAATTTCAGATAACAGAGTTCTTTGTGTAAATGATGCTTTATTCGGTGCTACCGGAAATGGTCTAGACATTAAATCAAGAACATACACAAATGATAGTAACTACAAAGATGAATGGATCTTAGAAGCAGTCCCTTACACTTTTTATGGTATAACAAATACGGGGCATGATCATCAAAGTGCATTAAATAATGTAATAACTTCCCTGAACAGCGATGGATACAGCGTAAACCCCGTGTTAAAAACAGGTGCCATTTCGCCAAGTGTCAGTAAAAAAGATTTAAAAGAATCCGCACTTTTTACAATTAGATGTCATGGTCAAGTTGTTCTTTATGCCAACTCTACATTAGCAGCAGCAACTGGAATCGCGTTAAATGATTCGACTTATCAGACTATTGGCTTTTATAGTGATATATGGAATTCAAGCATGACAAGTGAAGAATATATTTGTAGTACCGATAATTTTAGTCAGCTTGACTTAGCACTGCTTATTGGTTGTGAAACATCATATGGAACAACAAATAATCTTCCTTTTCAAATCGTAAATCATGGAGCTAAAACTGCTGTTGGTTTTTCAGAAAATATCTTATGTAGCAATGCTAACAAATGGACAGAAGATTTTTACTTTTACCTCTCCATGGGTTACACAGTTCAAGAATCTGTAGCTTATGCTAAATCCAAAAGTACTGCTGAATCTGGATTAAAAAGTGCCCAAATTGACGGCGATTCATCATATATACTGATTCCATGGGGCTGACACTTGTTTTCCTACCATGAATGAAAAAATACTATTTCAGAAAGGATAGATACGCATGAAAAAAATATTGTCTTTATCGCTCGCCCTTTGCCTTGCCGCAGTGTCGCTTGCCGGATGTACCCGCGGGAACGGACCGCAGGAAACGACAGCCGGCTCGGAGGGAAAGCCGGACAGAACGCGAACCGTACTTTCCGCGCCGACGGAATCCAGTCCTTATTCGGTACTGGAATTCGGATATTCCGATTCCGTATCCGGCACTCTTCACACCATGGAATATACGTATTGGAGCCGTGACCGATTCACCGACTCCGGCGCGGCAAAGACAAAGAGAATGAGCGTCGGCGGCATGGTCTGCACCGGAAGCTATGTCGATTCCGATTACGAGACCTACAATACCTTTGCCACCGCTCGCTATTTGGATCAGAATCAAAAACTCTTTGAGGTCGACGACAGGGGACTTCTGACATCGTATTTTTGGGGCTCCTCAGGGCTTCAAACAACCGGAGGAACCTGCTCGCAGGAAGAATGCCTTGAAATCGCAAAAGCGTTTCTTCGCCCGTATGCCGAGCTTTCCTCCTATCAGGTCGATGTTCTGTTTCATGAGGCGGACGGACTCTATGAGATCGAATTTACCAAATATATTGGGTCCTGTAAAACGACCGACCGCGCCACAGTTACCGTTGCGGCGTCCGGCGAGCTTTACAGCTATTCCTCGACAATGCTTGGCAGAATTTCAACGGAAACTGTCAACGACTTTGATATGACAAAAGCCGAGGTCTCCGTTTCCGGCAAGCTATACGCGATTTACGGCGGCGTCCTTGAAAGATATGACAGCGTGGAATATGAAATCCTCGATACAAAATTGACGCTTTTGGAGGACGGAAGCGCCGCTCTCATCTATACCGTCGACGTATCCTGCATCAACGCAGTAGAGGACCACGAGGTCGTTACAAGCGAAAGAGTGCAGCTTCTGATACAAAACCAAACCTAAAATACAGCGGACGGCCGTCTTGCTTCGCTTGACAGCCGTCCGTTTTTATGATATTCTGAAAGCGGCGGAGAAAAAAAGTCTCCGTAATCACACAAAAAGGAGAGCTTCATGAAAACATCATACGCATCGGAGCGTGTCGCAGACCGGGAGGTTTGCGAAAGGTAACGCCGCATTCCTCCCAAAAGGTCGACTGAAATCGCTTTCCGGAGGAAATATCATGAAACAAAAATCATATCCACAGCATAAAACGACAAATCACAGCACATCGGAAAACAGCTTTCTCTGTGAGGTATGCGGCAGGCGGGTGACGCCGGAGGGTGCCGGCAGCCGTCACCGGAACCACTGTCCTTATTGTCTCCACAGTCTGCATCTGGATACAATCCCCGGCGACCGTGCCTCCGCCTGCGGCGGACGAATGGAGCCGATTGCCGTTTGGTCCCGACGCGGCGGCGAATGGGCGATCATCCATCGCTGTCAGAAATGCGGCGCACTCCGTTCCAACCGTATCGCGGCCGACGACAACCTTGTAAAGCTCCTCGCCATCGCCGCGGCGCCGCTTGCCGCACCTCCGGTGCCGGCAATTTGTATGGGCGGCGAACTTCCGGAAGAGAAGTCCGATTCCGGATGCAAAGCCTGATATTGGAAATTGCAAAAAATACCCGTAAACCGGGTATTTTTTGTTTTGCCCAAAAAGGCTTGACAAAAGCGTTCTCTTGTGATAGAATGACGAAAATTTTTCAAAACGGAGCAAGCGGGCATGATCGGTCTTGTGATATCGGGAACCGGATATGACGGCGCGGGGAATTGGTCCTTCGGAGGGACTCATTCGGACGCGTCCGTTTTGCTATGCTTCCATTTGAAAAAGTAACCGTTTCAAATTCAGCAAATAAGAGCGGCTTCGGTCCGAACATACAGAATTTTCCTCATTTCTGTCTGTCGCCGAAGCCGTTTTTGTTTTCTGAGGAAAGGAGACACCATGAACACCTTCAACTATCTGAACGAATACTACAACACTCATGACGAGGACGCGCGCCTTTCCCCCAAGCGCGGGCAGGTGGAATTTCTCACAACCGTCCGATACATCGGGAAATACCTCAAAGCCGGTATGAAAATTCTCGAAATCGGCGCCGGCACCGGACGTTATTCCCACTATTTTGCCCGCCAAGGATACGAGGTCGACGCGGTGGAGCTGGTCCCGCACAACATTGAGATTTTTCGCGGGAACACCCTGCCGGACGAAAAAATCACCGTTGCCGAGGGAAATGCGACCGACCTTTCCGCCTATGCCGACCATGCCTATGATATCACACTCCTGCTCGGTCCCATGTATCATCTGTTCACCGAAGAGGAAAAGAAGCGGGCGCTCTCGGAAGCGGTGCGTGTAACAAAGCCGGGGGGAATCCTGTTTGTCGCCTATTGTATGAATGATGCGACCGTGATTCAATACGGCTTTATGAGAGGAAATCTCCTGAACGGAACAGAAATAAAAAAAGGCTTGTCGATAGGAAAACCTTTCGTCTTTCCTCTACCCCCCCGAGGAGGTGTTTGTCTTGTACCGCAAAGAGGACATCGACGCCTTTGACGAGGCGCTTCCCGTGCGCCGCCTGCATCTTGTCGGCGCGGATTTGTTCACAAGATACATAGCCGGCACGGTGGAGGCGATGGACGACGAAACCTATACGCTTTACTTAAACGATCATTTTGCCGTCTGCGAGCACGCCGAGCTTGTCGGAATTTCCAATCATACGCTCGATGTTCTGCAAAAACACGGCGAAAATGGCGCTGTCCCCACAGAAGAATGAAATTAACTCTTGCAGGAAAACCTTACATATGATATAATGTTTTATTATAGGATAAATTTTCGGATTTCCTATCTTTCTCTATTTTATTGAATTTTATATTGCCGCGGTCTGCGGCAGAACGGAGAATACTATGGTAGATAAAAACATCGGCTTTATCACAGATTACGATCCCGAGCTCGGAGCTGCTATGGGCGCCGAGCTTGCGCGTCAGCGCCGCGGCATCGAGCTTATCGCGTCGGAAAACTTCGTTTCCGAACCGGTCATGGCGGCCATGGGCAGCATCCTCACCAATAAATATGCCGAGGGCTATCCCGGTAAGCGCTACTACGGCGGCTGCGAATGTGTGGACGTCGTGGAAAATATCGCACGTGAGCGCGCCTGCAAGCTCTTCGGCGCGGAGCATGCCAACGTTCAGCCGCACAGCGGCGCGCAGGCGAATATGGCGGTCTATTTCGCGCTGTTGAAGCCCGGCGACACCGTGCTCGGCATGAATCTCGCGCACGGCGGGCATCTCACGCACGGCTCGCCCGTCAACATGTCCGGTTCCTATTTCCATTTTGTCCCCTACGGCGTGGATTCCGAAACCGGACGCATCAACTATGAAAAGCTCCGCGAAATCGCGCTCGAAGCAAAGCCGAAGCTCATCGTAGCCGGCGCTTCCGCCTATCCCCGCATCATCGATTTTGAGAAAATCGCCGCGGTCGCCAAGGAAGTCGGCGCTTACTTCATGGTCGATATGGCGCACATCGCGGGACTTGTCGCGGCGGGACTGCATCCGAGCCCCGTCCCATATGCCGACGTCGTCACCACGACCACGCACAAAACGCTCCGCGGTCCGCGCGGCGGCATGATCCTTTGCCGCGAGGAGTTGGCAAAGCAGATTGACAAGGCGATCTTCCCCGGCACGCAGGGCGGTCCGCTCATGCACATCATCGCCGCAAAAGCCGTCTGCTTCGGCGAAGCGCTGAAACCCGAATTCAAAACCTATCAGGAGCAGATTCTGAAAAATGCGAAAGCGCTCGAAAAGTCCCTGCTCGCCGAGGGCTTCGACCTCGTTTCCGGCGGCACGGACAATCACCTGCTGCTCGTCGATCTGCGTCCGATGAATATCACCGGCAAAGAGCTTGAACACAGACTCGACGAGGTTTATATCACCGTCAACAAAAACGCAATTCCCGACGATCCGCAAAGCCCGTTCATCACAAGCGGTATCCGCGTCGGCACGCCCGCCGCGACCTCGAGAGGGCTGAAAGAGGAGGATATGGCCGTCGTCGGTCACCTCATCGGTCTTACCGCCAAGGATTTCGAGGCCAGCGCGGACGAGGTCCGTGCGGAAGTGACGAAATTATGTGCGAAATATCCGCTTTACAACTAAAAATCAAAGAGCTGTCGTCAAAGCTCGTGTCGCTTTGCACGGCAAGAGGCGTCACCTTCGGTACGGCGGAAAGCTGCACCGGAGGGCTTATCGCCGCTTCCGTGACGGACATCCCCGGCGCCTCCGCCGCATTTTTCGGCGGAATCGTCTCCTATGACAACAGCATCAAGGAGAGGCTCCTCGGCGTGCGCAAGCAGACACTCGAAACATACGGCGCCGTTTCCGAGCAAACCGCAAAGGAAATGGCGCGCGGTGCCGTTTCCGCCCTCGGGACCGAACTCGCCGTCTCCGTGACCGGTATCGCCGGCCCCGGCGGCGGGTCTCCCGAAAAGCCTGTGGGGCTTGTTTATATCGCGGCATCCTCGAAAAACGGTGATATCGCGTGCCAAAAAAATCTGTTTGAGGGAAACAGATTGCAGATTCGCCTGCAAACCGTCGTATCGGCGCTTGAAATGTTGACTTTCGCCGTCGAAAAAGGTTGATCGGCTGCCGCTTTTAGCACCGAAAAGGGTTTTTGTGGAAAACCCTGTGGAAATTGTTGAAAATTACAAATTTTTCCATATCGCATGGTTTTATGGAAAGAACAGGAGGCGGCCATGCCGGAAAAACGCAATGGCCCGATGCGCCCGGAGGAGCTTTCCGACGTGATAAAAAAAGGAATCTGCGGCGCGTTTGTCTTTTTCGGGGACGAGGACTACCTGAAAAGCCACTACCGCGACGAAATCTATCGGAGCATCATGACGGAGGGGATGGAAACTTTCAATTATTTCGCGGTCTCCTTCTCTCCCGCCGCCGGCTCGCGCGAAACCGCGATGACACGGCTTGCGGACGCGGTGAATGCCGTCCCGATGATGCAGGACAAGAAGCTTATTGTCGTCTCCGACCTTGCGCCCGCGGGACTGCCCAAGGATTTATTGGAAGCCCTGTGCGGCTCGCTCTCGCTCGCGGAAAAATCGGACGATACGGTCGTCATCCTTTATTGCCGGGCGGACGAGCTGGAAACGGACTATAAGCTCGAAGCGAGCACGGTATACAAAAAGCTATCCTCCTGCGCAAAAATGGTGCGGTTTGACCTTCAATCGAGAGGAAAGCTCATCGCATGGACAAAACGGCACTTCACAAAGGAATCCGTTCTGATTTCCGACGAAGCCGTGGGACTGCTCGTCGATCTCTGTGCGGGACGCATGATGCCGCTGTCGGGCGAGATTCAAAAGCTCATCTGCTATGCAAAATACGGCAAGGAGGGAGAAAAACCTCCCGTCATCGATGAGGACGACGTCAAAAGAATCGCCGCCGCAAGCAGTCCGGACGAGGTGCCGTTTGCGATGCTCACCGCCGCTCAAAGCTGGAAGCTCTCCGAGATGCGCGCCGTCATGGACGCCGCGCGCGAACAGAGAGAGGAGCCGGTGGCGGTTCTGGCAAGGCTTTCCCGCATCTATCTCGATATGCTTCTCATCAAAACCGCGGCGGCGGAGGCCATGAGCGCCGCGGAGATCGCCAAGGACATGAAAATGAAGGATTTCCGCGTCGGAAAGTATCTGTCCTCGATTGCCAAAGTGCCGGTGGACGTGATCGAAAATGCGGCCGCACTCGCCTATGAGACCGACCGCAGACTCAAAAGCCTGCCGTCGGATCCATGGGTACTGCTCGACGAGCTGATCGTCAAAATCTACGCGCCGAAATCGCTGCGGCGCACTTAAATCCGGAGGCTGCCGATGCTTTCGATCTCCAAACCGATCATTGTCGAGGGAAAATACGACAAAATCAAGCTTTCCTCCATTGTGAGGGCCAATATCATCACGACGGACGGCTTCGGCATTTTTTCCGACGCCGAAAAGGCGCAGCTTCTTCGCAGACTTGCCGAAAAAAGAGGCGTCATCGCGCTGACGGACAGCGACGGCGCGGGACTTGTCATCCGAAATTACCTCAAAAATCTGATTCCCGCCGACAAGCTCATTCATCTCTATATCCCGCAGATTAAGGGGCGGGAACGGCGCAAAAGCGCGCCCTCAAAGGAAGGCTATCTCGGCGTCGAGGGAATCGACGCGGACATGCTTCAAAAGCTGCTCGCGCCGTTTGCCGACGACGGCACGGCGGAAAATCAAATGAATCTCACCAAACCGGAGTTTTACTCGCTCGGACTTTCCGGCCGTCATGACAGCGCACGGCTCCGGACGCAGCTCGCACATGCGCTGGCGCTCCCAGATAACCTATCGTCGAACGCGCTCCTTGCGGCAATCAACATGCTCGTCACCGAAACCGAATTCGCATCCGCTCTCGAAGCGGCAAAAATCCATATGCAGACGGAGGAATGAAGTTTTGCAAAAT
Source organism: uncultured Eubacteriales bacterium (assembly GCA_934446365.1). Lineage (GTDB taxonomy): Bacteria > Bacillota > Clostridia > Oscillospirales > CAG-272 > QALR01. The sequence goes on from CAKSDZ010000002.1 coordinate 325,452, forward strand.
CCCGGCCAAAAAAGCGGTTCCGGCGGAGCCGTCGTCAAATTTCTCAACCGCATTATCGATTCCGTGCTGAACTTTCTGCATCTCTCCAAATATAAGGAACAGATTATGTATCTCGTCGTCGGAGGCGGCACGACCGTTATCGACTGGGTTGTTTTCACGCTGCTTGTCTTTCTCCTGCCCGACCTCTCTTCCCTGCCGTTCTTCGATCGGTTCCCCAATGCCATCGAATACACGGCGGCATGGGCGGCCGCAGTCCTCTTCGCCTACTGGGCAAGCAAATATTTCGTTTTTGAAACCGCCAAAAAGGAAGGCTCCGTGCAGTTTTTCAAATTCGTCGGTTCAAGAGTGCTCACGCTCATCCTGTCTTTGGCGGGTGATTTTCTGCTCACGGGCCTTATGAAAATGAACGAATTTCTCGCGAAGCTGATTATCTCCGTCCTTGTCATCATCATCAATTATATCACGAGCAAGCTTCTCGTTTTCAATCACAAAATCTCGGAGGACAGCCGGCATGACGACACGGAACATCCATGATTACAACGGCGCGACGCTCGCCTATATCGGCGACGCCGTCATCGAGCTTCTGATCCGCGAGGCGCTGACAGATTCCGGCATTTCCGATACCGGCAGGCTTTCGGCAGCGGCGCAGAAGCTGGTATGCGCCAAAACACAAAGCGCCATCGCGGACATGCTTCTCCCGGAGCTTTCCGAAAAAGAGGAGGCCGCATATAGGCTGGGACGCAATCACCACGCCTCCGGCAAGCCGAAAAATGCGACCGCGGCGGAATACAGCCGCTCGACAGGGCTGGAAGCCGTATTCGGTTATCTGCACATTACGGGAGACGACGGGCGCATCCGGGAGCTTTTTGACAAAGCATATAAAAATCTTTTGAAAGACTCGGAAAATTTGTTGTAAGCCGTTTTATTTTTGCCTATATTTTATATTCATACAAAAATTTACAATTTTATAATATTTCCTCTGCTTTTATGTACTTTTTATTTCAAGGACATATTGACATTTAACTCAATCTTATGTTAAAATATGAGAGGAAATTATATATTTTATGTTAGGAGACTGAAAATGAAATACGATGCAAACATGGTTGTCCTCACCAAAGAGGAAATCAAAGAGTTCAAAGAGACTCTTGCAGACAATCTTGTCGCACTGCGCAAGATGCTCTATCTGTCCCAGACGGAGTTTGGAAACAGAACAGGGATCTCCCGTATCCGCCTTTCCATGATCGAATGCGGCAAATATGAAATGACTTGGTCGCAGTTCACCTCCATTCTCTTTGTTTTCTTTATGAATCGCAGCACAAAGCAGATCATTTTTAGAAAAAAGCTGTTCCCGGACAGATTGTATGCTTATCTCCAATGCAAGCATGAGGATGAGGATCTCGACGGATTTTACAAGGTGATTTGATTCGGTTTTCTTGGCAAAGTATGTAAAAAGGCGCTTATTTGAAGTTCAAATAAGCGCCTTTTTTCATCATCCGAATACCATAAAGGAGCACACGCACCGATCGTTCTCCCAAAGGTCTATTTTTCGCTTTTCTTTTCCAGACGGCGGATTTTACCCTCCGGCGTCTCGATCACTGTATTTTCCAGCTGCGCTTCAAAATTCTTTCGGAAAGCAGCGCGGAACTCGTCCCGCAGCCGCTGCTGTTCCGCTTTTTCCTCCGCGGAAAGCCCCTCCGATTTCTCTTTTCTCGCAAGCGCATTCAGTCTGTCCGTTCTTTCGCTCAAAATATTCTCCTTTCGGCTTCCAAAATTAAATTTTTACTTTTCCTTGATTTACCTGTCACATTCTCATATAATAATAGTATAACACAATCAAACAAAAAAAGGAAGTCCTTATGGATATTATTATGTATAAAAAGGCCTTGGATTTCATCTCCAAGCTATATGGAAACCGAGGAGACATCGATTATATCGGCAAAACCCACTCAAAAACGGAACGGCCGTCCTGCTCGCCGCTCCTCTACCCCTTTGAAAGAGCAACCCCCGAATCGGTCGGCATATCCGGAGAGAGGATGCTCGCCTTTCTCTGCGAGCTTTCCAAGCACACAGAGCTTCATCCGCACTCGCTCATGATTGCGAAAGACGACAAAATCATCCTCGAATGTGAATTTTATCCTTATCGCGCGGATATTTGGCATGTCAGCCATTCGCTTTGCAAAAGCATTACGGCGATCGCCGTCGGCATCATGATCGACGACGGCATCATGAAGCTGGACGACAAAATCACGGACATTTTTTCAAAGCGCGCTTTCAGCTTTGATTTCGTCAGACAAAAGGATATCACCGTCCGCCATCTGCTCACCATGAGCGCCGGCGTCGCCTTCAACGAGCTCGGCAGCGTGACCTATGAGGATTGGGCGGAGGGATTTTTCAGCGCCGGCGTGAAATTTGCGCCCGGCACCCAATTCCTATACAACAGCATGAACTCCTATATGCTCTCCGCAGCCATCAAGGAGCTGACCGGCAGAGATATGTTCGATATCCTCACGGATCGCGTCTTTACACCGATGGGAATTACCGAGGTTTATTGGGAAAAATGTCCCCGCGGCATCACAAAAGGCGGCTGGGGCCTCTATATGAAGATTGAGGATCTCATGAAATTCGGCAAGCTGTTTCTCGATGCCGGCATGTGGCAGGGACAAAGAATCGTATCCGAGGAATGGCTCCGTGAGGCGTCGGCAAAGCAGATTGAGTCGAGTCCCGCTATGAACGATTACGGCTACGGCTATCACATTTGGCGCAGCATTCGCAAGGATTCCTATCAGTTCAACGGCATGCTCGGTCAAAATCTCATCATTTTCCCCGATATTCGGATGGTCATCGCGACCTATTGCGGCAATACGGAGTTTTTTCCGAAATCGGAATATGTTTCCCTCATCGGCAAGTATTTCGGCGACGGCTTCTTCCCCGGCGCGCCGCTCAAACCCTCACGGAAAACATCATACGCTCTTTTGTCGGAAAGAAAACTGCTCAGTCTGCCGCCTGTCATGAGGCGTAGCGAGAGATGCAGAAAGCTCGGTGCGCTTGCCGCCATCCTCGGCAAAAGCTATGCCGTCGATACGCAAAACACATCTCTCCTACCGGTGACACTCTGCGTGATGCACAACAATTTCCCGGTCGGAATCAAAAAAATCTCCTTTCGTCCTGACGGAAACGTCGTCACAGCGCTGTTTGAAAAAGGAACGGAAACCGTCGCCATTCCATTTGCCGCCGACGGCACCGCGTTTTATTTCGATTTCACGGAAAACGGAGAAACGTTCTCCGCGGCCGCCATCGGCAGAATGACGAAAAACGAGGACGACATTCCGGTTTTAAAGCTTTCCATCTATTTTCTTGAAACGACCTCCGTCCGTCACATCAAGTTCTTTTTCCGCAATCGCAAAATCACCGTTCGTTTTACCGAAGAACCGGGCGGCGCGGAGCTTTTTGATGGATTTCGTCCGATGATAGAAGAATTCACATCCAAAAACAAGGCGATAAAGCTTCTCATGTCCAAAACGGACGGCGGGCTTCTCGAATACAATCTTGAAAAGCTCTTTTCGCCGGAATATACCGCGACGGAAGCATAGTCTATCTCGCCCCGGCATTGATTCTTTTTGAGAAATAACATCGCACCGGCAAGTCCGCCCGGCGTCAGGCACGCCGCGTACAATTCCGGCATGTATTTCAGAGAAAATCCCCGCGGCGTGCCTGCAGCTCCGCCCGCAGGGAGCACGACAAATGCCCGTCACACAGAGGAACACGCACTCACCGGCATTCCCCGGTATCACCGCAGCTTGCCCCTGCGGGCAGGCGGCGGGTGTACCCGCACGCCGGGCGGACACAAGCGAAGCCCTCTCCGGTACCGGAGAGGGCTTCTTATGATTGTTTATCGGAAAAATTTCACCGCCGCACGGAACATGCCGATGTCGAAGTTGCCCTCGACATTTTTGTAAAGTCCGTTCCCGACGCGCTCGGAATGTCCCATCTTGCCAAAAACTCTTCCGTCCGGCGACGTGATTCCCTCGATCGCACAAACGGAGCCGTTGGGATTGAAATGCACGTCATATGTCGGATTTCCGTTTTCATCCACATACTGCGTCGCGATCTGACCGTTTTCCGCAAGACCGCGCACCACGGCATCGGAGGCGAGGAAGCGTCCCTCCCCGTGAGAGATCGGCACGGTGACGATATCCCCCACCTGTACCTCGGAAAGCCACGGCGAAAGATTTGAGCAGATTCTCGTCCTGACAAGGCGCGACTGGTGACGTCCGATGACGTTATAAGTCAGCGTCGGCGCGGCTTCCTCCGCATCAACGATCTTCCCGTACGGAACCAGTCCGAGCTTGATGAGCGCTTGGAAGCCGTTGCAGATGCCTGCCATCAGTCCGCCTCGGCGGTCGAGCAGTTCCATCGTCGCCTCTTTTACGCCCGCATTGCGGAAAAATGCGGTGATGAATTTGCCGGAGCCGTCCGGCTCGTCTCCGCCGGAAAAGCCGCCGGGAATGAAGATGATCTGCGATTCTCCGATTTTCCTTGCAAAATCCTCCGCCGAACGGGAAATGCCCGCCGCCGTCAGGTTGTTGATGACCACAAGCTCCGGCTGTGCACCGGCATCGGCAAACGCTTTCGCGCTGTCGTATTCACAGTTTGTACCCGGGAATACGGGAATCAGCACGCGCGGCTTTGCCGTCCTCACGGCAGGGGCGGCCTTAACGCCTGCCTCATATGTGAATGCAGGAATCTTGCCGTCCTCCGGCGGAATGTTGCACGGATAAACCGATTCCAATACGGATTCATAGGCACGGAGCAGATTGCCGAGCGCAAGATTGCCGCCGTGATAGGAAATGACCTCCTCGGATATCGTCTCGCCGAGCGGAGCTCCGACATCGACAGCCTCGGCAAGCTCGAGGATAAACGAACCGTAGCTGTATCCAAAAAGCTCTTTCATCGACCTCGCACTGTCATACGCAAAGCCGATTCCGTTTCCGAAGCACATTTTCATGACGGCCTCCGCCACGCCGCCGTAGGTCGGCGTATAGGCGGCAAGCACCTTTCCCTCTCTCATGAGAGCCGTCACCGTATCGAAATTCTTCAAAAGAGAGGCCGTCACCGGCAGTCCGTTCTTATCGTATTCGGGACGCAGCCATACGACCTTATGTCCGGCGCCCTTAAACTCACCGGAAAGGATATGCTCCGTCTTTTCCATCGTCACGGCGAAGGATACAAGCGTCGGCGGAACGTCGATTTTCTCGAAGGAACCGCTCATGGAATCCTTTCCGCCGATCGACGCCGCGCCAAGCTCCATCTGCGCTTTGAATGCGCCGAGCAGAGCGGCGAGCGGTTTGCCCCAGCGGCGGCCGTCGCGCATGGGTTTTTCAAAATATTCCTGGAAGGTCAGATAGACGTCCTCGAATTTCGCACCCGACGCAATCAGCTTTGAGATGGATTCCACAACGGCCAGATACGCGCCGTGATACGGGCTCTTTTCCGAAATCATCGGATTATAGCCCCACGCCATAACGGAGCAGTCGTCCGTATGCCCCTTTTCCACCGGAATTTTGTGCGCCATCGCCTGAATCGGCGTCAGCTGATTTTTCCCGCCGAAGGGCATCAGAACCGTGCCCGCACCGATGGTCGAATCGAAGCGTTCGGCAAGACCCCGACGGGAACAGACATTGAGGTCACGCGCAAGAGCGCCATAGGCCGCGTCAAAATCCGTTCCAACCTCCTTTTCAAAGCTCAGAGGAGCATCGGGTGTGATTTCAATATGCTTTTCCGCGCCGTTGGAATTTAAAAATTCACGGGAAATATTCACGATATCGACGCCGTTCCAGCGCATGACAAGCCGTGGTTCCGCCGTGACCCTTGCCACGACGGTCGCCTCTAAGTTTTCACCATCCGCAAGTGCACGGAAACGGTCCGCGTCCTCGGCGGAAACGACAACCGCCATGCGCTCCTGCGATTCGCTGATCGCAAGCTCGGTTCCGTCGAGTCCCTCGTACTTTTTGGGCACCGCGTTAAGGTCGATGAAAAGACCGTCCGCAAGCTCGCCGATGGCGACGGACACGCCGCCCGCGCCGAAATCGTTGCACCGCTTGATCATGCGGCATGCCTCGGGATTGCGGAAAAGCCGTTGAAGCTTGCGTTCCTCCGGCGCATTGCCCTTCTGTACCTCCGCGCCGCAGCTTTCCAGCGAGGAAAGATTGTGGGATTTGGACGAGCCCGTAGCGCCGCCGCAACCGTCGCGTCCCGTGCGTCCGCCGAGCAGGATGACCACATCGCCCGGTGCGGGACATTCGCGGCGGACATTTTTCTCCGGCGCCGCACCGACCACCGCGCCGATCTCCATATGCTTCGCGACATAGCCGTCGTGATAGATTTCATCGACCTGGCCCGTGGCAAGACCGATCTGGTTGCCGTAGGAGGAATAGCCGGCCGCGGCCGTCGTCACAATCTTGCGCTGCGGGAGCTTGCCCGGAATGGTTTCGGAAACCGGAACCGTCGGATTCGCGGCGCCGGTCACACGCATCGCCGCGTAAACATAGGAGCGTCCCGACAGCGGGTCGCGGATCGCGCCGCCGATACAGGTCGCAGCGCCGCCGAACGGCTCAATTTCCGTCGGATGGTTGTGCGTTTCATTCTTGAAAAGCAGGAGCCACGGCTCCTTTTTGCCGTCGACCTCGACCGTGATTTTTACCGTGCAGGCGTTGATTTCGTCGGATTCGTCGAGCTTTGTGAGCTTTCCCGATTTTTTCAGCGCTTTCGCGGCGATCGTCGCGATATCCATTAGATTCTGCGGCTTCGTTCTGCCGAGTGCCTCTCTTGTGCGGATATACTCGTCATATGCCGCGGAAAGCTCATCATCCTCAAGTTCGACACGGTCGATGGTCGTGAGAAACGTCGTATGACGGCAGTGATCCGACCAATAGGTATCGATCATTTTGATTTCCGTAATGGTGGGATTTCTGCCCTCGCCCTTAAAATAATCGCGGCAGAAGCGAATATCGCCCTCGTCCATAGCAAGACCGCGCGCACGGATAAATGCGTCCAGCCCCGCGTCGTCAAGCTCCGTGAAGCCCTCCAAAACCTCGACCGAATCCGGAATCCGATAGTCCGGCGCAAGCGTTTCGGGAAGTTCAAGAGAAGCCTCTCGGCACTCCACGGGATTGATCACATATTTTTTGATTTTGGCCTTGTCCGCATCGGAAAGAGCGCCCGACAGCAGATACAGCTTCGCCGTGCGAACGGTCGGACGGTCGCCCTCGGACAGAATCTGAATGCACTGTGCCGCGGAATCCGCCCGCTGGTCGAACTGTCCCGGCAGATATTCCACTGCGAACACATAAGCGCCGTCCGCGTCGATCTTACTGCTCACCTTATCGACCTGCGGCTCCGAAAAGACGGTTTTCTTGCAGGCTTCAAACAGCTCCGCGCTGATATTTTCCACGTCGTAGCGGTTCAAAATCCGAAGCCCGTCGAGCGACGTGACGCCGATAAGACCGCGAAGATCGGCAAGCAGAGACGCGGCCTCGTGCGCAAGCTCCTTTTTCTTCTCAACGTATACTCTGTAAACCATGATTTTCTCCTTATTCTTTCGCGGCAAGCGCCCGCGCTCCGATATCCTTCCGATAAAAACCGTTGTCAAATCTTACTTTTGCAGCCTTTGCATATGCCGCATCGACGGCTTCCCTCAAAGTATCCGCCGTCGCCGTGACGCCGAGCACACGGCCGCCCGCGCTGACAAGTCCGGCCTCCGTCCTTTTCGCACCCGCGACATAAATGACGCCGTCCTCCCCGTCCGCGGGAAGCGCAAGCGGACAGCCGCTCTCATATTTCACCGGATATCCCTTGGACGCAATAATCACGCAGCACGCGGATTTATCGCTGAATTTCACGGGAACCTCGGAAAGTCTGCCCTCCGAGGTCGCCATCATAATGGTAAGGAGATCGCTCTCCAAAAGCGGCAGGACGACCTGTGTTTCCGGATCGCCAAAGCGGCAGTTGTATTCGATGACGCGCGGTCCCGCCGGGGTAAGCATAAGCCCGAAATAGAGGCATCCGCGGAACTCGCGTCCCTCTTTTTTCATCGCTTCTATGGTCGGCACGAAAATCGTTTTCATGCAAAGCTCGGCAACTTCCTGCGTATAATACGGATTCGGCGCAACCGTCCCCATGCCGCCGGTATTGAGTCCCGTGTCGCCGTCTCCGGCGCGCTTGTGGTCCATGGAGGACACCATCGGAACGACGATATTTCCGTCCGTAAAGGAAAGCACGGAAACCTCGGGACCCGTCAAAAATTCCTCGATGACGATGCGCGCGCCGGACGCGCCGAAGATTTTATCCTCCATCATAGAGCGCACCGCCGCCCTCGCTTCTTCCCGTGTTTCGGCGATGATGACGCCCTTTCCGAGCGCAAGACCGTCCGCCTTGATGACCGTCGGAACCGGCGCGGTTTCAAGATATGCAAGCGCCGCGTCCATATCCTCGAATACCTCGTATGCGGCTGTCGGAATCCCGTATTTTTTCATCAGATTCTTGGCAAAAACCTTGCTGCCCTCGATGATTGCGGCGTTCTTCTTCGGACCGAAGCTGCGGATTCCCGCTGCCTCCAACGCGTCCACCGCGCCGAGCACGAGCGGATCGTCCGGCGCCACGACGGCAAAATCGATCTTCTTTTCCTTTGCAAAGGCGACGATTCCGTCGATATCCTTTGCGCCGATATCGACGCAGACCGCGTCCGCGGCGATGCCGCCGTTGCCGGGAAGCGCATAAATCACCTCGACCGACGGATTTTCTTTTAATTTTTTGATAATCGCATGTTCGCGGCCGCCGCCGCCCACTACCATGAGCTTCATAACGATGCTCCTTTCTTTCCGATCGTCGATTTCAAACCGGCCGTCTGCGCCGGTTTAACATTCAAAATCAAAGCAGGCTCGCAGCTCCCGCAGGGGCGTGATATACCCGCGGAATGCGACATGTGCCGGATGGTCGCGGTACACGTCAAGCGCCGCGATATCATCAAAATCGCAGATAAGGGCGATATCATAGTTGCCCTCCGGCGCACCGACCGCTCCCGTATGCACCTCCATGCTCCGGATAAACGGAATTTGCTCCCGCAGGGAAAGTGCGCGCGCGCTCACCTCGGGCAGAATATCCTTCGGGATTTCTCCTTTCAAACGGAACATAACGATATGACGAATCATAGATTTTCCCCTCCGTATCCTGTTTCTCTAAAACGGCAGAGCGCCGGCGATCTTTCAGCCGGCGTACCGCTCATATCAATGGTGGAAAAGGCGCATTCCCGTGAACGCCATCGCGATGCCGTATTTGTTGCAGCATTCGATGACAAGGTCGTCGCGCACCGAGCCGCCCGGCTCCGCGATATAGGAAACACCGCTCTTTTTCGCGCGCTCGATGTTATCGGAAAACGGGAAAAACGCATCGGAGCCGAGCGCGACGCCGGAGATGGAGCTAAGATAATCCGCAGCCTCTTTCTCCGTCAGCGGCTCGGGACGGCGGGTGAAGTATTTCTGCCATACGCCGTCGGCGCAGACGTCCTCTTCATTTTTGTTGATGTAGCCGTCGATGACGTTGTCGCGGTCGGGACGGCCGAGTGTGGGCAGGAACGGCAGAGCCAGCACCTTCTCATGGCGGCGAAGCTGCCACGTGTCCGCCTTGTTTCCGGCAAGGCGCGTGCAGTGAATGCGCGACTGCTGTCCGGCGCCGACGCCGATCGCCTGTCCGTCCACGGCATAGCAGACCGAATTGGACTGCGTGTATTTCAGCGTGATAAGCGAAATGATAAGGTCGCGCTTCGCGCTCTCCGGCAAATTTTTATTTTCGGTCACGATGTTGGAAAGCAGCGCGTCACCGATCTCGAAATTGTTGCGTCCCTGCTCGAACGTGATGCCGAAGACCTCCTTTGTCTCCACAGGCGCGGGGACATAGGACTTATCGATCTTCACGATATTATAGCTGCCTTTTCTCTTGGTTTTGAGAATTTCCAGCGCCTCGGGCGTATAGCCGGGCGCGATGATGCCGTCCGAAACCTCGCGCTTGATGAGCGCCGCCGTGGTCGCATCACAGACATCCGAAAGCGCAATCCAATCGCCGAAGGATGACATTCTGTCGGTTCCGCGCGCTCTCGCATACGCACAGGCGAGCGGCGAATCGTCCAGTCCCGCGATATCATCCACAAAGCAGGCGGCTTTCAGCTCCTTGGAAAGGGGCAGACCGACGGCCGCGGAGGTCGGGCTTACATGCTTGAAAGAGGTAGCCGAGACCATGCCGGTCGCTTCGGAAAGCTCCTTTACAAGCTGCCATGAATTGAACGCGTCGAGAAAGTTGATATAACCGGGTCTGCCCGAGAGGATTTCAATGGGCAGCTCGCTGCCGTCTTTCATATAGATTTTCGCCGGCTTCTGATTGGGATTGCAGCCATATTTGAGTTCAAATTCTTTCATCGTTTATCCTCCGGAATTATTGGTTTTTGTTGATCATGCGATTCTCGACGGAGCCGTCCGCAAGATCGGTATAGCGCACATACAAGGAAATTTTGTTGTTCTCATCAAGATTATTCCACAGAGAATCCGTCAGCTCATCGATATCGTCCGGAATCGCAACGCGCTCCGGCTCCCCCGTAAACGTCGGAATCGGATTGCCGTCGCAGTTATAGGTATGGATGAAGTGACCGAGTCCCGCAAGCGCCGGATAGCGGAACAGATACCGATTGCAGGCGCTCCCCTTTTCGTCCGCGCTTTTGAGGATGCTCATTTCATAAGTGAAATCCCCGTCCGCAAAATGCAGGATGCCGCTGATACGGGGCGTGAAATTCGGCGCGTCCGGCTCAAATTCGCGCGTTTCCAGCGCCTCGCCGAAGGTCTTGCCCGCCTTGATAAAATCATAGACCGTATCCGTTTGGTCGCCGTTGGTGACGATCAGCTCGTCCCCAAGCTTTCTCACCGGCGAATAAATGATCAGCGACGGATCCGCCACCTTGGAGGCGTCGAACGGGTGAATGATGACCTCGTCCCCATTTTCCACAAAAATCCGGTTGCGGCTGTTTTCACTGCGTCCCATGATAAAATAGGCGAATACCGCCTTTTTTCCGTCCGCGCTTTTCCCGATGACGATGCCGCGTCCGACATAGCTGTTGCCGCGAACCGCCTCGCCCATTTCATGAATTTCGTATATGCTCATAATTCTCTCCCATTTCCTTTATTTTTGCCGAAACCATTTCCGCCGCCACGGGAAGCAGCTTCCATTCCGCTTCCTCCATCACGCGGCGCTGCAAGCTTTCCGGCGTATCTCCCTCTTTTACCTCGACCGCCTTTTGCAGAAGAATCTCGCCGCCGTCGGGAATTTCATTGACGAAATGCACCGTCGCTCCCGTCACCTTGACGCCGTAAGCGAGCGCCGCTTCATGCACGTGAAGCCCATAAAAGCCCTTGCCGCAGAACGACGGAATCAGAGCGGGATGCACGTTGATGATACGCTTCGGATAAGCGGAGGTAAAATCCGCCGACAGAATGCTCATAAAGCCCGCCAAAATGATAAGCTCGATTCCGTTTTCCCGCAGAACCTGCTTGATTTTCGCTTCAAATGCCTCCTGCGAGCCGCAGGCGGCTTTCGATACCACGCAGGACAGAATCCCCGCCGTTTTGGCGCGTTCCAGCGCGTATACGCCCTTTTTGCTCGAAATGACAAGAGAAATCGTCCCGGAATGCAGAGTTCCCGCCCGCTGCGCGTCGATGAGCGCTTGCAGATTGGTGCCGCCGCCCGAAACAAGAACGGCGATTTTCACAAGAGAAGCCATAGACACAATCCTTTCCGTTTTTACTTATGAACGGCGGCGCCGACGGACAGGGAATCCGTATCGTCCCGCTCCTCAGATTCCGGCGGTACGGCCGCCCTTTTCGGCTTTTCCCGGCAGAGAAGCAGAAGCGCCGGAAGGAGCATTCCGCCCACAGCGTTGCCGAGAATGACGAGCCACAGATACAGAAAAGCCTCAAAGCTCACGATACCGGACGCCGAAAAATAAAACATATTGGCGATGGAATGCTCAAAGCCGCTGAGAATAAAGACCGGCACGCAGAAAAGAATGCCGAGCGGCGACCGGTTCTCGCGCCAAATCACAACGGCGAGATACATGAGAATTCCGCAGAACACGGCGCGGATAAGCGTTTCCGGTGCGGTCTGGGCAAGCTTTCCCTCACACAGAGAGAGCGCCTTCTCGCCAAGTGCCGGCAAGGCGAAACGCACCGCGATACCGGCGATGAATGTTCCAATCAGATTTCCGGGAAGCGAGAGAAGCGTCGCCGAAACATCCGCCTTCCCGTGCGATGCGACGAGAAAACCGACCTTGCCTGTGAACAGCGCAAAGCCGCGCATACAGATGCAGAGCAGCGCCACCGAAAACAGGACCGCGCCGACATATTTGTTGTCGCAGGCGAGATACACGCTCCCGCCGATGCCGATTAAGATGCCGGCGATTACGCCGAGAGTAATGTCCCGTCTCAGCATAGGCTTACCTTTTCGTCCGATTCCACGATTTCGCCGAGCACATAGGCATCCTCGCCATGCTCCCTCAGAACGGCAAGCGCCGTATCCACGTCGTTTTTATCCACTACGACGCTCATGCCGACACCCATGTTGAACGTGTTGAACATGTCGCGCTCCGGAATCCCGCCCTTCTTGGCAATCAGGTCGAATATCGGAAGCACGCGCACCGCGCTTTTTTCGATTTTCGCACCGAGCCCGTCCGGAATGCTGCGCGGGATATTTTCATAGAAGCCGCCGCCTGTGATATGGGAAATACCCTTAACGGCAACCTTGGAAAGAAGTGCCATGACGGGCTTTACATAAATTTTGGTCGGCGTGAGAAGCGTCTCCCCGACGGATTTTCCGCCAAGTGAGGCGACCGGCGACTGGATGTCGGCGTTTTCCACGTCAAAGACGCGGCGGACAAGCGAAAAGCCGTTGGAATGCACCCCGGAGGACGGAAGTGCCAGCATCACGTCGCCCGCTTTCATCGTCTTATTGTCGATGATATCCTCCTTGTTGACCGCACCGACGGAAAAACCGGCGAGATCGTATTCGTCCACGGGATAGAAGCCGGGCATTTCCGCGGTTTCGCCGCCGACGAGCGCGCAGCCGGCCTGCACACAGCCCTCCGCCACGCCGGAGACAATCGCCGCAATCTTTTCCGGCACATTCTTGCCGCAGGCGATATAATCGAGGAAGAAAAGCGGACGCGCACCGCTGCAAATGATGTCGTTTACACACATGGCGACACAGTCGATGCCGACGGTGTCATGCTTGTCCATGAGAAACGCAAGCTTTAACTTCGTGCCGACGCCGTCGGTGCCGCTGACGAGCACCGGATGGGAAAACTCGCCGAGATCGAGCGCAAAAAGACCGCCGAAGCCGCCGATATCCGACACCACGCCGGACGTCATGGTTTTGGCAATGTGTTTTTTCATCAGCTCGACGGCACGGTAGCCGGCGGTGATGTCGACGCCTGCCGCGGCGTAGCTTTCTGATTTGGAATTCTGCATATCTACTCTCCATTCTGCCGCTTATGCGGCTTTCTGTCGTTTGCCATGGTTTTCTATGAGGCTCCGGCAAATGCCGATTTTACCGGATTATACAACCGTAACCTCTCTGTTTCCTCCCCGAAGCCCGTCGTTGCTTGCCGATGCACAGGCAAAGAGGATTTTGGATTCTATCCAAAAGGGGAATCACCTGTTTTATTCTTTTCCGCTCCAACAATAGGTACACAGCTTGCAGGGTTCAAGGCCGATCGCCTTAATAATCCCGTCTAGCGACTGAAATTCCAGCGATGCGAAGTGGAATTTTTCACAGATCGTCTTTCTCAGATTCTTGCCGCGCTCGGTCGAGGCGTCGCTGTATTCTTCGATATGATGAAAGCCCTCTTCCCCTTCAAGCTCCATGATGACGCGCCTTGCAATCAGTTCCATGTCGCTTGTCCCCCTCGAAAAGTTGAGGTATTTGCAGCTATACATAATCGGCGGACAGGCGGAGCGCATATGTACCGCTTTGGCGCCGTTGTCGTAGAGAAATTCCACCGTTTCCCGCAGCTGCGTGCCGCGCACAATCGAATCGTCCACAAATAAAAGACTCTTGTCCTGAATCAGCTCATGCACGGGGACAAGCTTCATTTTTGCGACCTTGTTGCGCTCGGTTTGCCTCGGAGGCATGAAGCTGCGCGGCCACGTCGGCGTATATTTGATGAACGGACGGGCAAACGGAACGCCGCTTTTATTCGCATAACCGATTGCATGGGGCGTTCCCGAATCCGGCACGCCGCCGACATAGTCGATATCCTCGGCGTTGCCCGCCGCCTTGTCGCTTTCCGCCATGATTTCGCCGTTGCGGTAACGCATCGTCTCCACGTTGACCCCCTCATAATCGGAGGTCGGATAGCCGTAGTACGACCACAGAAAAGCGCATATCCTCATTTTCCCGCCCGGGGGAACAAGCTGCGCTATCCCCTCCGGCGTGATTTCCACAACCTCTCCGGGGCCAAGCTCCGTTTCGTCCTCATAACCGAGCTTCTTATAGGCAAAGGACTCAAAGGTGACGGCGTAGCCGTCCTCGTTTTTACCGATCAGCACCGGCAGACGCCCCACCTTGTCACGCGCGGCGATGAGCGCGCCGTCGTCCTTCAAAATCAGAATCGAGGCCGTGCCCTCGATGACCTCTTGGGCAAACCGAATGCCGTCGGCGAAATTATCCTGTCTGCTGATCAGCGCGGCGACAAGCTCCGTCGCATTGACCGCACCGCCCGTCATCGCGTTGAAATGACCGGCATCATTGGAAAAAAACTTTTCTGTCAAATCCTCCGCATTGTTTACAATGCCGATGATGCAAATGGCATATGTGCCGAGCTTCGAGCGGATCAGCAGCGGCTGCGGATCGCTGTCGCTGATGCAGCCGATCGCCGAGGTACCCTGCATTTCCTCGAAAACATGCTCAAATTTCGTCCGGAACGGCGAGTTTTCGATGTTGTGAATCGCCCTTTGCAGACCGATATTCCTGTCGTACGCCGCAAGTCCGCCGCGCCGGGTTCCGAGATGCGAATGATAGTCCGTGCCGAAAAACACGTCCGCAAGGCAATCCCGTCTTGACGATATTCCGAAAAATCCACCCATTTATGATTTCCTGCTTTCGTTCATGTTCATAACCCGCGGTCTGTCAGACCGGCTGTGATTTATTTCCCGCCGATATTTTCCCTTCAAAGCGGTTCTTCTCCGTATGCGAGGGCGTCTCGGTCGGATATCCGCCGTCGAAGCACGCCGTGCAGTATTCCTCGCTGTAAGCTCCGCTCGCAAGCTTTCTCGCGTTCTCCACGCTCAAAAAGCCGAGGGAATCGACACCGATAATCTTTGCGATTTCCTCCACCGTATGATGACATGCGATAAGATTCTCGCAGGAATCGATATCCGTTCCGTAATAACACGGGTTGAGAAACGGCGGCGCGGACACACGCATATGGATTTCCGCGGCGCCCGCCTCGCGCAGAAGCTTTACGATTCGGGCGCTTGTCGTGCCGCGCACAATCGAATCGTCGATCATGACGACGCGCTTGCCGCGCACGGTATCCGCAATCGGATTGAGCTTGATGCGCACCTTATCCTCACGGCTCTGCTGACCGGGCGCGATAAAGGTGCGGCCGATATATTTGTTCTTGATAAAGCCGATTCCATACGGAATGCCGGACGCTCTCGCATAGCCGAGCGCCGCGTCCAAGCCGGAATCGGGCACGCCGATGACGATATCCGCATCCACCGGATGCTGTGCCGCCAAAAACTCGCCGGCGCGCACGCGCGCCGAATGGACCGAGTAGCCGTCGATCACGGAATCGGGACGGGCAAAATAGATGTATTCAAAAATGCAAAGTGATTTTTTCGCACGGCCGCAGTGGGTGCGAATGCTGCGCACGCCGCCCTTTTCAAAAACGAGAATCTCGCCCGGCTCCAAATCGCGGACAAACCCGGCGCCGACCGAATCGAGCGCACAGCTCTCCGAGGCGACGACATACCGGCCGTCCTCGGTCCTGCCGTAGCAAAGCGGACGGAAGCCGTGCTCGTCCCGCACGGCGATGAGCTTGGAGGGCGACATCACAATCATCGAATATGCGCCGGCAAGACGGTACATCGCGCGGTCCACGGCCTCTTCGATCGAGCCCGCGGAAAGACGCTCTTTCGTGATGATATAGGAAATGACCTCCGTATCGCTCGTGGTATGGAAAATCGAGCCCTGCAATTCCAGCTCGGAGCGAAGCTCATAGGAATTGACAAGATTTCCGTTGTGTGCAAGCGCCATGCGTCCTTTGATATGATTGACGACGACAGGCTGCGCGTTGTTCCGGTCGCTCGCGCCGGTCGTGCCGTAGCGCACATGGCCGACCGCCATATTGCCCATGCCAAGCTCGTGCAGATTCTCCGGTGTAAACACGTCGTTGACAAGACCGATATCCTTATAAGTGTGAAAAACGCCGTCGTCGTTCACCACGATGCCGCAGCTTTCCTGCCCTCTGTGTTGGAGGGCAAAAAGTCCGTAATAGGTCATATGCGCGACATCGTACGGCGCATCGCAGAAAACGCCGAATACGCCGCATTCTTCCCTGATTTCACTCATTGATTGATCATCCCTTTCGACAACATGGGCTTTGTCCGGCTTTGACCGTGCCCATATCGCAAGCAAAACAAAACCGCAGACCGAAAAGCCCGCCTTTCCGACTTCAATTCAGACCGACGCGGCGCATCATCTCATTGTATGCATCCTCGACGCCACCCATATCGCGGCGGAAACGGTCCTTGTCGAGCTTCTCGTTCGTTTCGGCATCCCAAAAACGGCAGGTATCGGGCGAGATTTCGTCCGCCAGCACGATAGTGCCGTCCGACAGTCTGCCGAATTCCAGCTTGAAATCGACCAGCTTTACGCCGAGTCCCGCAAAATACTCTTTCAATACGCGATTCACCGTAAATGCCATCTTTTTAATGGTATCGATTTCCTCTTTTGTCGCGAGCTTCAATGCAAGCGCGTGATATTCGTTGATAAGCGGATCGTGCAGATCGTCGTTTTTATAGGAAAACTCAATGGTCGGCTCATCAAAGACGATTCCCTCCTCCACGCCGTAACGCTTGGCAAACGAACCCGCGGAAATGTTGCGGATAATCACTTCAAGCGGCACGATGGAAACCTTTTTCACCACCGTATCGCGTTCGGAAAGCTCCTTTACAAAATGCGTCGGGACGCCGTGCTTCTCCAAAATCTGCATCAGATAGTTGGACATGCGGTTGTTGATGACACCCTTGCCGCTGATCGTTCCCTTTTTAAGCCCGTCGAGCGCGGTCGCGTCGTCCTTATACGAAACGATCACGAGAGCGGGGTCATCCGTTGCGAATACCTTTTTCGCTTTGCCTTCATAAATCTGTTCTCTTTTTTCCATAACGATAAAGCTTCCTTTCGATTTCCGTATCTGAATTTTGTTTTCAAGCCTTTTCTTCGCCGTCTGCGGCGGAAAATATGCCGTATTTTATTTCAGCGATTGAATTTTTCCTCGATCGCCTTGTTTTTGGCAAGCACTTTCTCCGTGCCCTGCGCTCTTGCCGCCATGAGCTTCTCCGCAAGAGCCGCATCCTCAATGGCAAGCATTTCGACGCAAAGAAGCGCGGCATTGGCAGCCCCATCGATCGCGACCGTCGCCACCGGAATTCCGGACGGCATCTGCACCGTCGATAAAAGAGCGTCAATGCCGCCTAAATTTGCGGATTTTACAGGAACCCCAACCACGGGGAGCGTCGTATTCGCAGCGATTGCGCCGGCAAGATGCGCCGCCATTCCGGCGAGTGCAATGATGGCGCCGAAGCCGTTTTCTCTCGCGGATACGGAAAATGCGCGCGCCTCCTCCGGTGTGCGGTGCGCCGAAAAGACATGAACCTCAACCGGTACACCGTAAGACGAAAGCGTGCTTATCGCTTTTTCCGCAACCGGAAGATCGCTGTCGCTGCCCATGATTACTGCAACTTTTTTCATCATCAAACTCCGTTCCTTTTCTTTTCTAAGCCGAAAACGCAAAAAGGGCAGTCCTATCCTTTTCGATAGGATTGCCCAGACGGTCGGCTTCGGTATCATCCCCCGTTCCCCTGTGGTGCTCCACATTTCCGTCGGTTGCGGGAAATCCTCTAAATTTACGACCTTATTATATCGTTTTCTTCGTTTTTTGTCAAGAGTGAGATTGACGATATTTCCGGATTTATTTCCGGTTATCCTGTCAAATTATACAACTCCACAGCCGGAGAAGCGAAAATCACCGTCCGCCCGCCGTAAGGATATCCGCGATCCGCTCCGAGGCGTGTCCGTCGCCATACGGATTTTCCGCATGTGCCATCCTCGCATATTCCGTGGGAGACGAGAGAAGCGTCTCACATGCCGACAGAATGGCGGCATCATCCGTTCCGACAAGCCTTGCAGTGCCCGCAGCAATTCCCTCCGGACGCTCCGTCGTATCGCGCATCACAAGCACAGGAACACCGAGGGTGGGTGCCTCCTCCTGGGCGCCGCCGCTGTCCGTGAGAATGAAATACGCGCGCGCCATAAAATTGTGAAAATCGACGACGTCGAGCGGCGGAATCAAAGCCGCGTTCGCACAGCCGTCGAAAGCCGCGTGCGCCGCCTCTCCGACCGCAGGGTTGGGATGCACGGGATAAACGAGAAAAACGTCGGGATGCGCATCGCAAAGCGCCCGCACGGCGGAAAACATCCGCCGCATCGGAGTCCCGAGGCTTTCCCTGCGGTGCGCCGTCATGAGAAGCATGCGGCGTCCTGCCGCACGTTCCAGCACGGGATGCGTATAATCCGTCCTTACCGTCGTTTTCAGGGCGTCGGTCACGGTATTGCCCGTAACATAAATGCTCTCTTCCGGCTTTCCCTCCCGCAGAAGATTTTCCCTTGCGGACAGGGTCGGCGCAAAATGATAGGCGGCGAGCGACGCGACGGCCATGCGGTTGAATTCCTCCGGAAACGGCGCATAAAGGTCGCCTGTGCGCAGTCCCGCCTCCACATGTCCGACCGGAATTTTCAGATAATAGCAGGCAAGTGAGGCGGCAAACGCCGTCGTCGTGTCTCCGTGAACCAGAACGACATCGGGAGAGGCTTCCTCCAAAATCTTTTTCATGCCCGAAAGCACCGCACAGGTGACGTCGAACAGCGTCTGCCCCTCCTTCATGACCGCAAGGTCATAGTCCGGCACGACGCCGAAGATATGCAAAACGGAATCCAGCATCTCGCGGTGCTGCCCCGTCACGCAGACAAGCGTCTCGACCGTCCCCCTCTTTTTCAGCTCCAAAACGAGAGGACACATTTTGATTGCCTCCGGCCTTGTCCCGAAAACCAGCATCACCCTTTTCAAATCCGCCGCCGCCTTTCCCGCAAAACATTCTTAAAAAGTATACGCAAAAAAAGGAAATTTTATCCGTTCCCCCATAATTTTACCACAGCCGCTTCGTTTTTGCAATACAGTCGGCGATCGCTTCCACATTCCGCGCGCGGTTATGCCCGTCGCGAAGCGGAAAAAATTCCGCGGCGCGCGCTTTGTATTCCGCTTTCATGTGGAAATCGTTTCGGATTATATCCGCAAGGATTTGCCGCAGCTCCGCCTCGTCCCGCGCGAGAGGACCGAAGCCGTCCCGTTCCCTGTCAAAATATCCGGCGGGATAATTCGGAAGCATAAGACCTTCCATGGCGAGATAGACGACCGGACGCTCCCCATAAGCAAAATCGAACATGACGCTCGAAAAATCCGTGATGAGCGCCGCACAGGCGCGCACGGCGGCGCCGATATCCTCCATACAGACGGAAATCCTGTCTCCCGAAGCATGAAAAAAATGCGAAAACTTCCGCATCTCGGGATGCGGCGCAAATACAAGCCGCACGTTTTCCTTTTCCAGCAAAGCCGAAAGCTCCTTGTCCGACAGGATCCGCCGAAGCGCCGAGAAATATCCGGTTTTTGCGAAATCCGCCGGAGAAAGAGCGGACAGCGTCTCTCGCCATGTCGGCATAAACAAAATCGCGCGCTCCGGAACGGACGCATGCAGCGCATCGTATCGCGCAAGACCGAGATACCGCACCGCGCCCTCCGGATAACCGAAACGGCTTTTTACGAATTCATATTCCGGCGCGGCGCCGCAGACAAAGAGATCGACCGACGTATGTTTCGCATACAGCGCGGGAATGTCGTCTTTGGTTACGCCGTGCTGGAGGAAAACGGAAATCCCCGGCGCACGCAGGAACCGTTTTCCCGCACGCGAGGCAAACAACGCCGTATCCGGAGACGCGCCGAGGATATGGGTGCTGATCTTTGCCGTCGGCAGGAAATAATAAAATGCATGGCGCAGAGAGCCTTTTTTCAAAATCCTGCCCGTCCCTTCGACCTTTTCCCGGCATACGGCGTTTTTGTCAAGGATATAATATGCCTTTCTTTCCGGATGCCGCTCCCGTACATAGCGGAAAAGCGCCCATGCGTTGTCGCAGGCATCGCAGCCCCGCTCCGAAAAAAGCCATATATCCGCAAAGCGCTTCCGAAAGAGAAGCATGCCGCATACCGCTTTTACCGCGGCGTAAAGCAAAAAACGGACGGCCATTGCCGCACGGCGGCGCTTATTCAAGGGGAGCTTCTCCCTTGAGATTTCCTCTCATGCCGACGACCCGTGCGGGATTACCCTGCGCCACCGCCATAGGAGGGATTTTTCCGCGGACAACGCTTCCCGCTCCAATCACGGCGCCGTTTCCGATATCGGCGCCGGGCAAAATCGTGACGCGGGCACCAATCCAGACGTCGTCGCCAATCCGAACGGGCTTCCGTTCCCCTCTGCCCTGCACGCAGATCGGCACATCCGTTCTGTCGTATCGGTGATTGCGGGTAAAAACGGCGCAATCCGGTCCCATCATGACAAAATCTCCGATTTCGGTTCCCTCCTCGATATAGGCGCGGATTCCGATCGACGAGCAGTCCCCAAGCCTTATATCGGATGCGAATCGGGCGCCCTTCTCGATATTCACCTCATGTCCGCAGGACGTCAGAATCAGCCGCGCGCACAGCGCGCGCAGGCGTCTCTGTCCTATCCTGCATCTCGAATAGGAGCTCGGCAGATGCGACGCCGCGGCATACAGACCTCTGCCGACGGCACGGGAAAAACGACTTTTCATTTGTAACACAACCTCCGGGGAATTTGATATCAGAAGCAGCACGCAGCCGCGGAAAAGTATGACGAAGAAGGCGCTGTTCTTTTCAGAAAACAGACCCAATTATAGAGCAAACAAAATCGGCCGCTGTTTCTATCCGTCATCGGGGAAGCGGGCAAGCCCCGCCGAAGCATACAAAGCAAAAACAAGAGGAAACAGCGCGGAAAGCGAGCACGCCGCGGGAACCGCGCACGACATAAGAGCGGCAATCGACGCGGGGATCTTCCCTTTTTTCCGCAGAGTGAGGCCGATTCCGCGAACGAAAAAGCCGAACAGAGAAAAGGCCGGGATGCAGCCGACGATGCCGAGTCCGAAAACATATTGGAGCGCCGTAAAATGAACGTTCGTGCGAAAAAGTCCCACGCCGAACAGCAAGGCGCCCGCAGATGACATAAATGCGTTCCCCCATTCCTTTATCAAGGTCACGCGTCCGTTCGCGCCGGCAAGATCCGCCGACTGAAAACGGGAAACGGCGGTTTTTATAAGCTCCGGCAGAAAGACCGATACGGCGGCGAACGCGAAAACGGCAAAAAGAGAGAGAAAAATCAAGCATCTCACAAGCATCCGAGGCGTGCGCGCACAGGCGATCAGCTCACAAAGCAGCAGAACCGCGGCACATAAGAAAAAGGTGCGGGACAACCCGATCAATCCGAAAAAGCCGAGCGAAACGATAAAAAACAATGAGACAAAAATGTCACGGCGCTTTTCCTTCGCCTTTCCGGCCGCAAAAAGCCGGCGCAGAAGCTCCGCCTGCACGGCGATGCCGGAAAGGCAGGAAAAGCCGAGAAAATTCGGGTCGAGCGTCATCCGCATGCCGCCCGTACCGTAAACGTCGCCGAACCGGACGGCACCGGTCAAAATATCGGAAAAAGAGTTTTCTCCCGCACAGACAAACAGCGCACATATGCCCGAAATCAGCACCGACGCCGAATAAAGCTCCGCCATGCGCCGCAGCGGGACAGGAGAGCCGTCCGAGACAAGCAGCATCAACAGCAGAATTTCCGCACAGAAAGCGAAATGGTACGTGCTCACATAACCGAGCGAGAAATTTTGGATAAACACATACGCGGCAAACAGCACCGAGCATACGGCACATGGAACGGAAATGCGGAAGCGCGCCGTATCCGACAGCGCGAGAAAAAGGAGCTTTCCGATCAGCAGCACCGTGATATAGTTGCCCGGCAGTCCCGCATAAAGCGGCATCAGAAAAAATACAAAAAGACGGGTTTCCTCCGCATCCAAGCAGACAAGCGCCGCACATACGACAAGCAGAAAGAGCATGCGGCTCACCGGAACAGACAGAACATCCCGGCAAAGGAGAAGCAGTCCGAGCCCCGCACAGAAAAGGGCAAGCCTGTCGCGGCGGAGCGGCCGGTCAAAAACATGTGTCATCCGCGTGTCCCTCCCCGCAGGCCTCCCGAAATGCGCGCACGGATGCCGCCGTTCGCTCCGCGTTCAGGCGGAGGAGTGAAGCCCTGTCCGTCGCGCAGCGCAGCTTTTCATAGATTTTCTCCGAAAGAAATTGCCGCAGCGCACCGGCAAGCGCGGCGTCGTCCGTGCCGCAGACCACCGCACGGCCGCCCGTAAGCTCGCCCACCGACGCAGTATCGGTCGCAAGAATCGGAAGTCCCAAATAACATGCCTCCTCCAGCACAAGCGGCGCCGCCTCGTGATAGGACGGCAGAAGCAGAAAATCCGAGCGCGCCATGTAGGCATACGGATTTTTCTTCTCACCGTGCAAAACGACGGTCCCCGCAAGTCCCAGCTCCGCGGCGGCGCTCTCAATCGCATGCCGGCACGGCCCGTCGCCTACGATATGCCACGAAAAAGCAAAGCCCTCGTCCCGCAGCCGCCGCATGATCGGAATGCAGCGCAGAAGCCCCTTTTCCGGCGAAAGCCGGCAGACGCTCAGAATCTTAGTGCGGCCGTCGCTCGGGAAATCCGTGACCGGCTCCGCCGCAAGCGCGAAAATCCTTTTCGCATCTATCACGTTGCGCACAACCGAAAGCGTTTCCTCCTCCCGCGGCAGCACGGACAGAAAACGCTCCGCCACCCCCTCCGATACGGCGCAGATTCTGTCAAAACGCCGCAGGAGCCGTCTGTTTGCCGCCGTGTTTCCACCGTATGCCGCAAAATCACAATGAATGAACGCGAGCCGGCGGGATGCCCGACAGCCGAAAAGCGCGAGCTCACAGGCGATTCCGCAGAAGCTGCGGGCTTCCGTCGGATGCGTGTAGGAAACGGCGACGTCATATTCCCCAAGCATTCCCCTCCGGCAAAGGGCAGCCAGCCGGAACGGAACCGTTTTCCCGAAAAGCTTGGCAAAGGCGGCGCCGAATATCCGGAAAATTCGGGCGGGAAAGGAAAGCGCTCCGATTCCGGCAAGCGGCGTTTCGGTGGCACGCAGGATATCGTCCGGAGCCAAAACGGAAATATCCGCCGGGAGCCTTTCCCTGTCCGCGCCGCCGTCCGCAGCCAAAAGGGAAATATCATAGAGCCCGTGAATTTCCCACAGCAGCGCATACATCGCATTCGGAATCCCACCCGTGCGCGTATTTCCGACGATAAACAAAATTCTGCGCTTGGCGGGAGGATTTCCGGCGAGCCGCAAAAACCGCCGCCCGAGCGTTTGCCTATAACCGGCGGCATGATAATCATCCGCAAAGAGACGGCAGCTTATATCGCGCATACGGCGGGAATCCCACGCCGTTTCCATATCCCGCAGAACGGCGGAAACATCATGCAAATCAAACGGAAGCTTCACCTGTATGCCGTAATCAAGCGACACGGCCCGACGGGCAAAATCCGCAAGCACGGGAGAATAGATGGGCGAAAGTCCGCATGCGGCATATACGGAAAGCTTGGTCGGGGTCGCGACGCGGTTGACGGAATCCCCGCGGCGCAGAACAAAGCCGTACCGGACCGACGAAAGCGCATCCAAAAGCGCGTCGCCCCCGCGGTGCGAAATCTCATAATTTTTTGCGCCGCTTTGCGTAAGAAGCCGTCCCGCCCCCGCCGTGTCCGCCGTGAATACAAAAAATTTTGTCCTGCATGGCGCATGCCGTTCAATCTCGGCATAAAGCGCCGCCGTATCCGCAAAGCACTGCCACGCGGAAAGAGAGCCCACATAGGCGAACGTTCCCTCCTCCTTGGCGGCGAAAGCGCCGGCATAAGGCTTCGTCTCGGAAAAGCACGGCATGATAAAACTTTTGCCGGCGAGGGAAAGTCCATATTTCGTTTCATAATGGATAAGCATTTCGGAGGAAACGAGCAGCAGCAGGTCCGCGCGCTTCAAAACCAATCTTTCCACGAAAGAAAGCACGGCGCGGCGAAGCCGAGAATGGCGGCGCAAATAGGATTCCTCCGGCACGATGCCCTGCATCCACACAACATGCCTGCGATAGCCCGACAGCAGATATCGGACGGTGACAAGCGCTTCATTTGTCACAATATAGTCGTTTCGGGACGGTCTTTTGCAAAGTCTCCGGTCTTGTGCAAAAAATCCCGCCTCGCATACGGCCTCCCGAATGATCCGCATATAGGTTTCCGTGACGGCGGAGGGATGGCGGTCGTCAAAAAGAAAACGCGGCGTCATCGGGCGCCTCTCGCCGTCAGAATCACGGGCACCGTCCGAATCAGGCACTGAATATCCAAAAGCACGGAGCGATCGTGTATATATTTCATGTCGTAGAGCCATTTTTCCGCCGGCGTAAGATCGTATCCCCCGTTGATCTGTGCAAGTCCGGTAAGTCCCGGCCTCACGAGCAGGCGTTTTTCAAAGCCTTTCACGATTTTTCCAAACTCTCTGTAAAATACCGGCCGTTCGGGACGGGGACCGACAAAGCTCATATCCCCCACAAAAATATTCCAAAGCTGAGGAAGCTCATCCAGATGAAAGCGCCGGAGAAAGACGCCCACGCCCGTCCGTCTCGGATCCTCCCTTTCTGCCCATACGGGGCCGTCCCGCTCCGCATCGGGAACCATCGTGCGGAATTTTAAGAGCACAAAGGGCTTTCCAAAAAGGCCGAGCCTTTCCTGCTTATAGAAAACGGGACCCGCCGAATCCAGTTTCACGGCAAGCGCAATGACAAGGAGCGGTAAAAGCAGAAAAGCAAGGAGTATGAAAGAAAAAACAATATCAAATATTCTTTTGACACCGCTATAAATCGGTTTGGAAGCCCGACGGCCCATGTAAGCTTCGGAATTGCTTTTTTGTTTTATATTCATCACATAAATACTCCTATTCATATGACGTTTGCATTTAAATCATATCACATAAAAAACTCCACGTCAATGATATATCACAAAATTTGTTTAAATTTATTCCAAAAATGAACTATATATTTCTTTTATATTGTATTTTTAAATTCATATTTTGTTATTTTTATATAGTTTAATCGGATATATGAATGCCGCCGCTCCCGAAAAACGGTCTACAAATAAAAACGGATATCCGAGTCAAAAGGAAAACCCGGCACCGACGGGAATCCCATCGGTGCCGGGTTTTATAAAAGCAATTTATTATTCAAGCTCAAAAGCACCTGTATAAAGCTGATAATATTTGCCTTTCTCGGAAATAAGCTTTTCGTGCGAGCCGCGCTCGATGATGCGTCCGTGTTCAAGCACCATGATGACATCCGAATTGCGCACCGTCGAAAGGCGATGCGCGATGACGAATACCGTGCGCCCTTTCATCAGTGAATCCATGCCCTTCTGAACGAGCGCCTCCGTGCGGGTATCGATCGACGAGGTCGCCTCGTCGAGGATCATCACCGGCGGATCGGCGACGGCGGCGCGCGCGATAGAAATCAGCTGCCGCTGTCCCTGTGAGAGATTGGCGCCGTTGCCCTTTAACATGGTATTGTACCCTTCCGGAAGCCGCGTGATGAAATCGTGCGCATTGGCGAGCTTCGCCGCCGCATAGACCTCCTCATCCGTCGCGTCCAGCTTGCCGTAACGGATGTTGTCCATAACGGTGCCGGTGAAAAGGTTCGTATCTTGCAGGACAATCCCGAGTGAACGGCGCAGATCCGCTTTTTTGATTTTATTGATGTTGATGCCGTCATATCGGATCTTGCCGTCGGCAATATCGTAGAAACGGTTGATGAGGTTCGTGATTGTCGTCTTTCCCGCGCCGGTAGCGCCGACAAAAGCAACCTTTTGCCCCGGCTCCGCGTACAGCGTGATATCATGCAGAACCGTTTTTTCGGGCACATATCCGAAATCCACATTGAACATGCGCACGTCGCCGCAAAGCGGCGTATAGGTCACGGAGCCGTCCGCCGTGTGAGGATGCTTCCAAGCCCACATGCCGGTGCGTTCGGCGGATTCCCTGATATTGCCGTTTTCATCATAAGCGGCATTGACGAGCGTGACGTAACCCTCGTCCGCCTCCGGTACCTCGTCCATCAGCGTGAAGATTCTCGATGCGCCCGCCATCGCCATCGCAATCGAATTGACATGCTGGGAGGCTTGGTTGACGTTCATGGCGAACTGGCGTGTCATATTGATGAACGGCACCACGATCGCAACGCCGAACGCCATGCCTGAGAGCGAAAGATTCTGTACGTTTCCGCCGACAATGAGCGCGCCGCCGACAAAGACGACCAGCACATACAGGATATTGCCGATATTGCCGAGAATCGGCATCAGAATATTGGCAAATTTATGCGCTTCTCTCGTATCGCGGAAAAGCTGCTCGTTGATTGCGTCGAAATCCTTTTTGCAGGCTTCCTCATGGCAAAAGACCTTGACGACCTTCTGTCCGTTCATCATTTCCTCGATATACCCCTCTTCTTCGCCGAGAGAACGCTGCTGCTTGACAAAGTGCTTGGCGCTCCTGCCGCCGACGGTCTTTGTGACGATAATCATCGCCGCGGCGCCGACCAGCACGACAAGCGTCAGCCACACGCTGAAATACAGCATGATGCTGAGCAAAACCAGCACGATAAGGCCGGACGAAATCAGGCTCGGAATACTCTCCGAAATCAGCTGACGCAGCGTTTCGGTATCGTTGGTGTAATAGCTCATGATATCGCCGTGCGGGTGCGTATCGAAATATTTGATGGGGAGCTTCTGCATATTGGCAAACAAGGTGTTCCGGATGTTCCGAAGCGTTCCCTGCGTCACATAGGTCATCAGTCTCGTCCACGTAAAGTTGCAGATAAGACCGGCAAGATAAATACCAGCCAAAAACAGGACTGCCCTTGTCACCTTCGGCATAAGCACCGCAAGGGCGGCATCTTTGCCGCTTTCCGCGTAAATTTCAAGTCCTTCGCCGATATAGGTGATAAACTGATTGATAAAGAGCGAGCTTACCGAGCTTGCGACGGCGCTTATCACAAGACAGATGAAAACAACGGCAAGATACTCCTTATAATATTTCATTATGAACTTAAATATCCGGAGCAGCGTGCCTTTCTTTGCCGTCCGAGGCATAGTGTTTTTATTTTTCATCGCCGTCACCTCCCGCTCTGTTTTGGGATTCGTATACCTCGCGGTAGATTGCATTGGACGCAAGAAGCTCTTCGTGCGTTCCGACGGCGTCGATACGGCCGCCGTCCATTACAATGACGCGGTCGGCGTCCTCGACCGAGGAAATCCGCTGCGCGATGATAAACTTCGTCGTACCCGGAATTTCATCCCGGAACGCTTTCCGAATCATCGCATCCGTTTTGGTATCGACGGCGGAAGTCGAGTCGTCGAGAATCAGGATTTTCGGCTTTTTGAGCAGTGCGCGCGCGATGCAAAGCCGCTGCTTCTGACCGCCGGATACGTTTGTGCCGCCGCGCTCTATGTAGGTATCGTAACCGTCCGGAAGTCCCGTGATAAATTCATCCGCGCAGGCAAGCTTACAAATGCGGACCAGCTCCTCGTCGGAAGCGTTCGCATCGCCCCAGCGTAGATTTTCCTTGATCGTGCCGGAGAACAGCACGTTCTTTTGAAGCACCATCGACACGCTGTTTCGCAGCGCCTCGATGTCGTAATCACGCACGTCGATTCCGCCGACCTTCACCGCGCCCTGCGTCACATCGTAAAGCCGCGGAATGAGCTGCACAAGCGAGGTTTTGGAGCTTCCCGTACCGCCGATGATTCCGATGGTCTCCCCCGCACGGATATGCAGATCGATGTCCGAAAGGGCGTTTTTCTCCGCCGTCGCGGAATACTTGAAGCTGACATGCTCAAAATCCACGCTGCCGTCCGGCACCTCGAATACGGGAGAAGCGGAATCGGTGATTGTGCTCTCTTCGCTTAGCACCTCTGTGATTCTCGACGCGGATTCCGCCGCCATGGTGACCATGACAAAGATCATCGACAGCATCATCATACTGGAAAGCATTTGCACGCCGTATACGAGCAGCATGGAATAATTTCCGATTCCGAGCGCTTCGCCGCCCGTCGAAACGATCAGTCTCGTGCCGAACAGGCTGACGAGCAGCATACCCATGTTGAAAGCGATCTGCATCAACGGATTGTTGAGCACAAGAATCTTTTCCGCGCTGCGGAAGCCGCGTTCCACCTCGCCCGATGCTTTCTTGAATTTTTCCGTCTCATATTCCTCACGCACAAACGATTTCACAACGCGGATTCCCTCGATGTTCTCCTGAACGGATTCGTTGAGGGCGTCGTACTTATGAAATACCTTTTTGAAAATCGGCATGACCTTGCGAATGATTGTAAACAGCCCGAGCGCAAGCAGCGGAACGATTCCCACATAAATGAACGCCATAGGACCGCTCATGACAAATGCCATCGTCAGCGCAAAAATGAGCATCAGCGGCGCTCTTACTGCGATGCGAATGATCATCATGAACGCCTGCTGGACGTTTGTCACGTCCGTCGTCAGTCTCGTCACAAGGCTTGAGGTCGAAAATTTGTCGATATTGGAAAATGAAAAATCCTGCACCTTATAGTACAGATCGCGGCGCAGATTTTTGGCAAAGCCGGCCGTCGCCGCAGCACAGAAGTGTCCCGACAGCGCGCCGCAGATAAGCGATGCGAAAGCCAGCGCAATCAGGATACATCCGAATTTTAAAATCGTATTCATATCGCAGTCATCTTGAATATTGTTGACGAGCTTCGCCGTAATGAACGGAATGATACACTCAATAATGACCTCGAATGTTACGAATACCGGCGTCAAAACGGTTTCCTTTGTATACCCCTTGACGCATTTTGCAAGTCGTTTTAACATAATTTACCCGTCACGTCCCGCCTCAGACCGCGCGGACGTTCCTTTCCCCCGAGAATTTACCCTCATACGGGATACCTAACCGTTTTTGTTCCGTTTGCCGTCCTCAAGGTTGCGGCGCAGTCTTCCGAGCAGGGAAAAAAGCAACTCTATTTCCTCTTCCGAAAGACCGCGTGTGAGCTTTTTTTCGGCATCCGTGACCGCGCTTTCCATCGTAGCGTGGATCTCCCAGCCCTTCTCCGTCAGAATCAGCTTTTTGAGTCTTGCGTCGTATTCCACCGGCACCCGAACGAGAAAGCCCTTTTTCTCCATGCGCATGATAATGTTCGACATCGTAGAGCGGCGCACGGAGAATTTCTTTTCGAGATCACGCTGAAATACATCACGGTCCGCATTCTCCGCAAGATATCCTATGACAAAACCATTGGTTCCGGTCGCGTTTGCAACGTACTTTCCGCCCCTGGAACTCCCGATTTCCCTTTTGAGCAAATTGGATAAGGTTTTGATTTCAAAGCCAAGCCTGCGATTTTCCTCCATTATCAAAGCTTCCCTTTCCTGATTGGCATAAACGAAACAATAGACAGGCAGGATTTTTCCTCTCATAAACAGCAAAAAATATAAAAGTATCAGCGGGAAAAACACCCTCTGATACACATGGTCATACGGCTCCTGCTCTTTTATGACAAGCCAAAGCCCGCCGCAAATTGTTAGGTTACTAACATTATACCGTACCGATTGCAAAATGTCAACATAACATAAAGAACAGCTTTTCACAAAAATATGCTCATCTGTCCATAAGAATTTTGGCGAAATGACATATCCAGCCGAAAAAGCAAGCATTCCCCCTCTTTTTTTCGCAAATTTATATTTTTTTGTTGCGCCGCCCCGCTTTTTGTTGTATAATAGAGTGTATTATTTTTTGTAAGCGGCATTTTTCCGCACGAGCGCGGTCAAAATGCCGGAAAAATCCGCAAAAAGGAGCTATCTGCTATGGACAAGCTGAAACAGAACATTGCCGATTCCATATCCGGCAGCATCGCGGAAATTTGGAACGGTGCCGGCGCACTTTCCTCCGACGAGATCGCGTCCGTATTGGAGGTTCCGCCCGACACTGCAATGGGAGATCTCGCTTTCCCCTGCTTCCGGCTCAGCCGCGCACTGCGAATGGGGCCGCCCGCTATCGCGTCGGCGCTTTACGAGCGTCTCTCCCTTGCCCCTCCGGAAGGGATATCGGAGGTGACGTGCAGCGGCGGATATCTGAATTTCCGCATCGACGACGCCTATCTCTCCGGAACCGTTCTTGGGGAAATCGCCGAAAAAGGACGCGATTTCGGCGCGCATGATTTTGGAAAAGGCAAAACCGTCGTGCTCGATTACTCCTCTCCGAACGTGGCAAAGCCGTTCCACATCGGTCATCTCGGCACGACCGTCATCGGCCATTCGTTAAAGCTGCTCCATGAATATGCGGGCTACACCTGTGT
Organism: uncultured Eubacteriales bacterium; assembly: GCA_934446365.1. Classification (GTDB taxonomy): domain Bacteria; phylum Bacillota; class Clostridia; order Oscillospirales; family CAG-272; genus QALR01. Next base: position 356,397 of record CAKSDZ010000002.1, read on the forward strand.
GGGCATCAACCATCTCGGAGACTGGGGAACACAGTTCGGGAAGCTCATTGTCGCCTATCGCAAATGGGGCGACAGGGAGCAGGTCGAAAAAGGCGGCGTCGACGAGCTTGTCGCGCTTTATGTACGGATAAACAACGAAATCAAAGCGGAGGAAGAGGCAGGCGCAACCGCCCTTGCGGACGCCTCCCGGGCGGAATTCACAAAGCTCGAGCACGGCGACAAGGAAAATCTCGAGCTTTGGAAATGGTTCAAGGAAATCAGCCTTGCGGAATACGAAAAAACGTATCGGCAGCTCGGCATCACCTTTGACAGCTACAACGGCGAGGCGTTCTATACCGACAAAATGCCGGAGCAGGTGGAGCTTCTGCGGGAAAAGGGACTTTTGAAGCTGGATAACGGCGCGTCGCTCGTCGACCTTTCGGCCTACAACATGCCCCCGTGCCTGATTCTCAAATCGGACGGCTCGACGCTGTATCCGGCGCGCGATATCGCCGCGGCGGTCTACCGCAAGCGCACCTACGATTTCGATAAGTGCATTTATGTCACCTCCGCCGGCCAATCGCTCCATTTTGCCCAGTGGTTCAAGGTCGTGGAGCTGATGGGCTACGATTTTGCAGACAAGCTCATCCATGTGCCCTACGGCACGGTCAGCATCGGCGGCGAAAAGCTCGCCACCCGAACGGGCAACGTCATTCTTCTGCGCGATCTGTTCGCGGCCGCTACCGAAAAATGCCGCGGCATCATCGCAGAAAAGAATCCGACGCTTGAAGCCAAGGACGAAACGGCCGAGGCGGTCGGCATCGGCGCCGTCATTTTCTATTATCTCTTCGGCAACCGCATGCGTGACATCAACTTTATCATGGATGACGCGCTCGACTTCAACGGCAATACCGGCCCTTATGCCCAGTACACCTATGCGAGAACGAACAGCATCCTCGAAAAAGCCGGCGGATTTGCCGTACAGACCGAGGTCGCCCTGCTTGATCCGACCGAGAGGGAGCTTATCAAGACGCTCGCGCAGTTCCCGGAAAAAACCGCGGCGGCGATTGCCGATATGGAGCCGTCCGTCGTCACGCGCTACATCATCGATATCTGCAACACTTTCAACCGCTTCTATCAGGAATGCCCCATCGCTTCCTGCGCGGATAAAGACCGTCGGGCATTCCGCCTGACGCTCACGCGCGGCGTACACGATATTCTCGGACGCGCGTTGGAGCTTATCTGCATGAAGCATCCCGATAAAATATAAATCCGAACGATTTTCTATAAGGAGTTTTGTATGTCAGGACACAGCAAATGGAAAAATATTATGCATAAAAAAGAGAAGACCGACGCGCAGCGCGCCAAGGTCTTCACAAAGATCGGAAAGGAGATCGCCATCGCCGTCAAGGAAGGCGGCGCAGACCCGAATTCCAACGGCAAGCTGCGCGATCTGATTCAGAAAGCGAAATCCAACAACGTACCGAACGACAACATCGAACGCATCATCAAAAAGGCTTCCGGCTCGGATGCCGTGGATTATGAGGAAATCACCTACGAGGGCTACGGTCCCTCCGGCGTAGCGGTCATCGTCGAGGCAGCGACGGACAACCGGAACCGCACGGCGGGCGACGTGCGCCACTATTTCGACAAATTCGGCGGCAACCTCGGGCAGGTCGGCTGCGTCGGATTCCTGTTCTCTACCAAGGGGGTCATCGCGATATCCGCGCTCGACGAATGGGGCGACCGCGTCGTCGACGGCGACAAGCTCATGGAGGAAGCGCTCGAAGCGGGCGCCGCGGATTTCGTCGAGGAAGACAATGTATACGAAATCTACTGCGAGCCGGACGATCTTTCCGCCGTCGCGGACGATCTCTCCAAAAAGGGCTATACGTTCCTTTCCTCGGAAATCGAAAAGGTGCCGTCCACCTACGTCACCCTGACAAGCGAGGACGACATCAAGCACATGAATCTGCTGCTGGAAAATCTTGAAGAAAACGAGGACATCGTGAACGTCTGGCACAACTGGGACGAGGCGTAACGCTTTTTCATATACTATAATGTGTGCGGAAAGACAGCGGTTCTCCTCCGCACACCGCGGAGCTCCCGGCTCCGCAGAAATTTTTCGCCGTCCGGCAGACGGCATGGAGGAGTAAAAAATGATAACAGATACCAAATATCCGGAGGCCTTCCGCAGCATGTTCCGCGAATACGACATCCGCGGAAGAGTATGCGACGAGGAGCTTTGCCCCGAAAACGTATACAGAATCGTAAAAGCATATTCCAAATATCTGCGCCGCAGAAAGATCATGCGCGCGGTCGTCGGCTACGACAACCGCTCCTGCTCTCCGGCGTTTGCAAAATCCGCCGTCGATGCGCTTTTGGAGGAGGGCATCGACGTATTTTACATCGGACTTGCGCTCTCCCCGCTCGCTTACTTCGCGCAGTATCACCTGAAATGCGAGGGCGCGGTCATGATCACGGCGAGCCACAATCCGGACGGCTGGTCCGGCTTTAAGCTTGCAAACGGCTATTCCAAGACCTTGGAGCCGGACGACATCAAGGAGGTCTTTTCCCTGCTCGACCAGCCGACGGAAAGCACTCATACGGGCGCCTATACGGAAGTCGACGTGCGCGACGCCTATATCGACGACATCGTTTCGAGAATCCACATGGGGCCGAAAAAGCTGCGCGTCGTGCTCGACGCTGCGAACGGCGGCGCGGGACTTTTCATTTATGAAGTATTCCAAAGACTGGGCTGCATGACGTTCCAGCTCAACTGCGACCCCGATACCTCTTATCCGCATTATTTCCCGAATCCCTCCGACGTCGCCGGCAGGAAGCGCCTGCACGACATGGTGCTCCATCCGTATATCCACGCGGATATCGGACTTTCCTTCGACGGCGACGGCGACCGCATCGGCGCCATCGACGAAAAGGGACAGAACATTTGGAGCGATATGGTTCTCGCGCTCATCGCCAAGCAGCTTCTCGAAAAGAAGCCGGGCGCTACGGTCGTATTCGACGTCAAATGCTCCAAGGCGCTCATCGATGTCATCGAGCAGAACGGCGGACATCCCGTCATGTGGAAAACCGGACATTCCTACATCAAATCCAAGCTCCACGAGCTGAATGCGGAGCTTGCCGGAGAGCGCAGCGGACACATATTCATTTCCGGCGACGACTGGTACGGCTTCGACGACGCCGTATTCGTCGCGGCCAAGCTCGTGGAATTCCTTTCTCACAAGGAGGAAACCGTCTCCGAAATCATAGACTCGTTCCCGCATTACGTCGTATCGCCCGAAATCAAGGCGCACTGTGACGACACCGTAAAATACGGCATCGTGGAGGAAATCGTCGATAAGCTGAAAGCCGCTTATCCCGGCCGCGTGTGCGACATCAACGGCGCGCGGGTTCAGTTTGAGCACGGCTGGGGACTTATCCGTGCATCGTCCAACCTGCCGGAGCTTGTCCTGATCTTTGAGGCGGACACCATGGAGCACCTGCTTGAAATCCGCAGCATATTCAAAGAATATACGAGAGCCTATAAAGCGATCTCCGACGAATGGGAAAACGACGTGACGGCGCTGTAATCCGTTTTTCCAAAATCATAAGCCCCCGAAAAAGAAGTTCTTTTTCGGGGGCTTTTCTCATTCACTTTTTTGGAGGCCGGCAAGCAATACGCCCTTTCCTTACGGGATTTCCACCGTAATCATGCCGCCGTAATCGAACAGCGCCCCTTTTCCAAGGCTCAAAAGCCGGACGCCCAGCGGTTCAAAAAAGGCATGGAGCGCAGCATACTGACCGTATTCCTCCACATTTCCGAAAAAGCCGAGCGTGTCCCGGTCAACAAGACCGCACGCACCGCCGAGAAAGCCGGTATCGTACCGCCGGATCCCGATTCCGCCGGGATTCAGCTTCAAGGCGGGAAGCCCGCACCGCAAAGCCGCCGCGCAAATCCCCGAATCCGCCGTTGCGACCGCACCATGTGCGACGACGCAGGCGCATTTCGCATAGCCCTGCTTCACATGAACAGGGACAACTCCGGCCTTTTTCGCCGCATGCAAAGCCGTCCGCGACACATACTTTTGGTTGGCAAAGAAAAAGCCGCCCGCCGAAAAACAGTTCAGCGCGATATCCCGCGGGTATTCGAGCCCCGGCTCCTCCTCCGACAGCAGATGCGGAACGCCGAGCGCCTCCAAAATTTTTCTTCCTTCTATATAATGCCGATGAACGATCAGGCAGCCGCCTACCTCCGCAATCAGCATATCGGGATGCCGCAGGACGGGCTCGGAGAGCTTTGGGAAAGCCGGCAATCGCACACAACAGCCGTATTCGGACAGCGCCGAAACCATATCCTCCGGCAGATTTTCATTGATGAAATAATACCGGCCCATGCCAAGCTCCCTCCTTCGGCAAATGAGACAGAAATGAAAAGTCCTTTCCGAACGGAAAGGACTCGACATGCGACCTCAAACTCTGAAATCAGGCTCTCTCTACCTTGCCCGCACGCAGACAACGCGAGCAGACCGTGACGGTTTTATGGGTTCCGTTCACAACGGCGCTGACCTTTCTGATGTTGGGCTTCCAGGTTCTGCTGGTTTTGCGGTTGGAGTGGGAAACGTTATTTCCGAACGTAACGCCCTTTCCGCAGTACATACATTTTGCCATATCCTGCACCTCCCTCGATTTTTTGGATTATCTCAAACAAACGGAGATTATTCTCCATTTATGAGGCATCATAACACAGTGCTGATTATTATAGCATAGCTTTTTGAAAAAATCAAGACTTTTTTTCTTTTCACTCAAAAATTTTCCGAAAATTCCGCAGATTGCGGCAAAAAGGCCTCCAAACGATTGATTTTGAACCCTTTTTCCGAGAAATTGCGCTCATATTCGGTCATAATATTGTCACACGCCCATTCGCTGGCATGCAAATCATAGGTGATATGACGAAGCGAGAAGCCCGCCGCTTCCAATTCCGCAATCGAAAAATCAAAAAGCTCACGGTTGTCCGTCTTGAACGCGACAACGCCGTCCGGCGCAAGCAGGCCGCCGATTCGCTTCAAGGATTCCCGATACGTAAGCCGGCGCTTCGCATGACGTGCCTTCGGCCACGGATCGCAGAAATTGAGATAAATCCGCTCCGCAAAATGTGCGGGAAGCATACGGGGGAGATATTCCGCGTCACAGCACAGAAATCTGACGTTTTCAAGCGCCGCATCCCTTGCCTTTTCCGCAGCAAGCAGAACGACGTCGCCCACCTTTTCCACCGCAAGAAAGCCAACCTCCGGATTCTGCCCCGCAAGCGCCGTAATAAAAGCGCCTTTGCCGCATCCGATTTCGAGATGAAACCGCTTTTTACCCGGGAAAAGTGCCGTCGGCTCTATTCCTGCCGGCTCGTTTTTATCGAAAGGGAGAAGCAGATTGCCGCATGCCGCGCGGCGCGTTTCCCCGTTTTTCCGTTTTCGTACCCGCATACCTATGCTCCCTACCTTATGTACGATTCTTAGCGTCAAACGCCAATATGATTATAGGAGTATTTTAACACAATCCGCGGGAAAACGCAACAAAAAAATAGGATGGCGTCCGGCGGCGCGGTCAAGCCGAAAAATCACCCGCAAAACAAAATGCAAATCCCACGGCTTGGCCGGGGGCCGCGCGCAGACGGGAATTCCACATATATGCCCAAGTCCGGCATTTGGCCTCACAGCCGTGTTTCCGCCGCACCCGTCTGCGCGCGGAAAGGGGCGGCATACGCCGCCCCACGCCGCCGGACCCTCGCTCGTTCTTATCATATCCTATTCAAAAAGCAACCGCCTTGCGGCAATCACCCGCCGATTTCGTCCAGCGCCTCAGAAATTGCCTTCACATTTTCGAGCGGCGTTTTTGTCGGCAGCTCACAGCCGGGCATGAACATCGCCCGCGCGTGGGACACGGAATCCGCCGCCGCAAGAATCGCCGTCTTTGTGTGTGCCGCATCGCAGGAGAACACATCCGCAACGGGATCGATGTTCCCGTTCAGAACGCATCTTCCGCAGGCGGCCTCCAATGCTTTGGCGAAATCCACCGCGTGGTCGATATCGATGATTTTCGCGCCGCACTGAGAGGAATACGGTAAAATCCGCTCCGTATTGCCGCACATATGAAGCCGCGAGCCGATGCCGAGCCGCGCCATCTCGGAGAAGATTTTTGTATGAAGCGGCAGGATATACTCCCTATACTGGTCCGGCGACAAAAGAGACGCGACCGGATCCGCCACATAAATATATTTGGCGCCGACCGAAGACAGCTCCTTTATAAAGTCGAGCGCCGTTTCCGTCGTCATATCGAAAAGCTCCCGGCAGGCGTCCTCGTCGTCATACAGATCGACGAGCAGATCCTCGATTCCGCGGACATTTCCGGCGATGGTAGCAGGTCCCACCGCAAGCGTCATCGGATAGATATCGGTGTCAAGTGTCTGCGCATAGGCGGTCGCCTCGACAAGCTCCGACATGCGGCGCACATCCTTCGTTTTGAGCGGTTTCAGCCGCGACACCTCGGAAATATCGCTTATCGCATACTTTTTCACCGTGGGAAGCTTTTCCGGCGAAAATTCCAAAACGGAACCGAACCCCTCCGCCTCGCGGGCGAGGTCCGACGCAATCTGAATATAATCGAGCCGCAGATCGACCGCCGCCTTGGCTGCCGATTCCGCCATGGCTTTCCAGTCAAGGCAGTACCGATCGACCGAAATGCCGATGTACTGCGTTACAACGCTGCCCACAATCGTCAGATTCGGCCTCCTATCCACTGCTTTTCCCGCTAAATATCCGTCAAGTCTTTCTTTGCTCGTCATGACAACACCACCTTTTTATTTCATACTGTTATGATATGATAAATTAGGCAAAAAAACAAGTGAAAAATGCGGCTTTTTTGGTAAAAATCGGCGCAATTTACAAATGCTTTTTCATTCCCATGCATAAAACGGACGGATTCGGAGAAACTACATACTGTCGAAAGATAAAAAATATTTACTCAAATAATGAAAAAATAACGCACCGTTCAGACGGCCGTTTTGAAATTATGATCGGAGGTTAATATTATGCTCGACAGAATTGCGCTCATACTCACAATCATCGGCGCGCTCAACTGGGGAAGCATCGGTCTTTTCCGTTTCGACTTCGTCGCTTGGATCTTCGGCGGACAGGATGCTCTTGTCAGCAGAATCGTGTATACGATCGTGGCTCTTGCGGGAATTTGGTGTATTTCACTGCTTTTCCGCGAACGCGATACGGAAGAAATCACGGGCGATGTAAAATAAGATAAAAAATCCCGGCAGGCTTGTGCCTGCCGGGATTTTTTATTCAAACAAAAGAAGAAAAATCAAATCTTCGCCTTTGCGGCGGCCGTGCGGATATCCTCGCAGATCCCTTCCAGTATGGCGTCCTGTGCCGCCGGAACGCGCAGAAGCTCAGTCCCGTTTGCCGTAATGACAAAACAAAAATATTTTATTTTATCGGCACCGACCGTTTTTTCCTCACAAACGACCTTGGCGTCGTCAATCTCGCAATACGGAATTTCCTTCACGGTTTCATGCTCCAAATCCTCCGTGAGCGAGAAGCTTTTTTTCACGGCACAGAGCCCGTTCTTTGTCAGAAACAGCACCGCCGACGTATACAGAGACGAACGGTATTTTCTGTCATCCTTTCCGCGCCGATACAAAACGCTGCCGGAATCGAAATCAAAGCCGCCTATGACAATCGGGTCCCTGCCCGGCACAAGAGAGGAGGAAAGCCCGAGCTTTTCCGTGGCTTTCTCGACATAGCCCTCCTTTTTGGAGGCGATATAATCGTCAATCTCTTTTTCATCCGAGCGCATCCAGCGCGGAATCCATGCGATCGCGGCGCCGACCAAAATCACCAGCAGCGCCGTCATGCTTTGATACGGGATAAAATAAATCCAAAAGAACTGACCGACGACAAAAAGAATGATCCCTATGATGACAATCGGAATTCCTACATAGAAATGCACGTCGGAGCTCTTAAAATAGCGTATGTTTTTTCTGTAATCCATTGTTTTTCTCCCATCTGCCGACAAAACCGCGGCCAAGTCTTTCTCAAATTGAATCCCAATATTTCTTACTGCCGATTTCCGCATTCGAAATGGATTCTAATTCAATTTTAGCATTTTTTCAAGATAAAAAGCAATCAACATGTCGTTGAAATCGATAGAGTTTCAGTTGAATGATGTTGTCATGACATTTATATAGTGTATTCTTTCGTCATTTGGTTCATTGTTTTTAAAAAATTTTTATGAACCCATCTTTCCTATCAAAATAAAAAGAAATCCGCTTTATGAAGGGCATGCATGAATCTTGTATAAACTGTAATAGAAAATAAAACTTTCTGTGAAGTCTATTGACAAGACGGCGTCCGTCCTATAAAATTGCTAACAGCGTTAGTTAATTGGCACATAAAATCTGCAAAGGAGGGATCATTTTGACGGACTATCAAGAGCTGGCACGGGAGCTTTTGGAAAACATGCCGAAGTTCTCCAAAGCGCCGATGCAAAAAAATGCCGACCGTTTCGTGCGGGGAGAAATGCCCGCGCTGGTCTTTTTATCCTGTCATGGCGCCGCTTCGCCGGGAGAAATCAGCGACGAGCTGAACATCAGCACCGCCCGCACGGCGAAGCTCTTGGCTACACTTGCATCAAAGGGCTTTATTACCCGCGTGCCGGACGATAAGGATAAACGAAAAATCTGCGTGAAGCTTACCGACACAGGTTCTTCCCATATCGAAGCCCACAAAGCACACGTCCTTGAATCCGCCAGCGAAATGCTGAAAGATCTTGGTGAAAAGGACGCTGTGGAATATGTTCGGATCACGAAGCGAATCATTGAAAACGCTGCGTCAAAGCCGAATGCACCCAAAAAAGAGCACTACGGAAAGGAATCAACCACATGATAAAAATTTTTAAGCATTTGAGAACAAAGGAATGGTGCTTTGTCATTATAAGCGTTTTGTTTATCGTCGCACAGGTATGGCTGGACCTTAGGCTGCCCGAATACATGACGGAAATCACGACGCTTGTCCAAACCGAAGGAAGTCAAATGTCGGAGATTCTCACAGCGGGAGGAAAAATGCTCCTATGTGCGCTGGGAAGCCTTGTCACAGCGGTCATCGTCGGCTTCTTTGCCGCACAGATCGCGGCGAATCTCTCGAAAAGGCTGCGCCGCGAGCTGTTTGAAAAGGTCGAATCCTTTTCTATGGAGGAAATCGGAGGCTTTTCAACGGACAGTTTGATTACCCGTTCGACCAACGATATCACACAAATCCAAATGATTGTAGCTATGGGGCTGCAAATGATCGTCAAAGCGCCGATTATGGCGGTCATGGCCATCATCAAGATCCAGAACAAGGGAACATGGCAATGGTCTATGCTCACCGCCTGCGCGGTCATCATCCTGATCGCGACAATTCTGTTCATTATGATATACGCTCTTCCGAAATTCAAACGGATACAGGGACTCACCGACAACCTTAACCGTGTCACAAGAGAAAATCTCACGGGTCTCCGCGTCGTGCGCGCTTACAACGCCGAAGGATATCAGGAGGAAAAATTTGAAAAGGCAAACGAAGAGCTTACCGGCACCAACCTGAAAGCACAACGCGCCATGCAGGTCATGAGCCCCATGATGAGTCTTGTCATGAACGGCATCACCCTTGGCATTTACTGGATCGGCGCCTATCTCATCGACGCCGCAGATATGCTCGACAAGCTCCCGCTCTTCTCCAATATGGTCGTGTTCTCCTCCTACGCGATGCAGGTCATCATGGCGTTCATGATGCTCACCATGATCTTCGTCATGCTGCCGCGTGCTTCCGTATCGGCTAAGCGTATCAACGAAGTTTTGGAAACAAAGCCGAGCATCCTCGACGGAACCTCCGACGGCAGCGAAACGGGACTTTGCGGCGAGGTGGAATTCCGCAATGTCAGCTTCAAATATCCCGATGCGGACGAATATGTGCTGCATAACATCAGCTTTACCGCCCACAAAGGGGAAACCGTCGCTTTCATCGGCGCCACAGGAAGCGGAAAGAGCACGATTGTCAATCTTGTCGCAAGATTTTACGACGCGACGGAGGGGGAGGTGCTCGTCGACGGCGTCAATGTAAAGGATTATAAACTGTCGGAGCTCTATAATAAGCTCGGCTATGTCCCGCAAAAGGCGGTGCTCTTCTCCGGAACGGTCGCCTCCAATGTGGCATTCGGCGACAACGGCAAGGCTCCCGCGAATGAAGAACAGATTGCAGCTGCGGTCAAAACGGCGCAGAGCACAGACTTTGTGGAAAACCTTGAAGATACTTATAATGGTGCGGTCGCGCAGGGCGGCGCAAACTTCTCCGGCGGTCAGAAGCAGCGGCTTTCCATCGCGCGCGCAATTTGCCGCAAGCCGGAAATCTACATCTTCGACGATTCGTTCTCCGCGCTCGACTACAAAACGGACCGGACGCTGCGTTCCGCACTGAGGAAGGAAACCTCGGGCGTGACAAGTCTCATCGTCGCGCAGCGAATCGGCACAATCAAGGATGCGGACCGCATCATCGTCATCGACGACGGACGCGCCGTCGGAATCGGCACACATGACGAGCTGCTGGCGTCCTGCGACGTATACCGCGAGATCGCCCTTTCACAGCTTTCAAAGGAGGAACTCGGAGCATGACAAACCCCAGAGGAATGGTTCAAAAGACACGGACGGGAAGTCCGGAAAAACCCGTCAATTTTAAAAAGTCAATGGGAAAACTGATCACGTTCTGTCGTCCGTTTGTCCCGGCGGTGATCGTCGCCATGCTGTGCGCCGTCGGCGGCGCCGTATTCACGGTCATCGGTCCGGATAAGGTCAGCGATCTTACCAATCTCATCAGCGAGGGCTTTCTCACCGGAATCGATTTTGACGCGGTGTTAAGCATATGCTATACGCTCGTCGCTTTCTATGCGGCAAGCTGGCTGCTCAGTCTTATGCAGGGACTCATTATGACGACAGTCAATCAAAAGGTCTCCAAAAATCTGCGCGGTGCAATCTCCAAGAAAATCAACCGTCTGCCAATCGATTATTACAACAAAACAAGCTTCGGAGACGTGCTCTCCCGCGTCACAAACGATGTGGACTCCATCGGTGACACGCTTCAACGCAGCGTTGTTCAAATCGTTTCCGCGGCGGCGCTCTTTGTCGGCTGCCTTTTCATGATGTTCAAAACGAACTGGATCATGGCAGTCACCGCCATCGCCGCCTCCCTCATCGGCTTCGCTTTTGTGATGATCGTCACCAAAAGCTCGCAGAAATATTTCACGGCTCGGCAGGAATGGCTCGGCAGAATCAACGGACATATCGAGGAGGTTTATTCCGGACACAACATCGTCCGTCTCTATAATGCTGAGGAGCAGCAAAGTCGGAAATTCAACGAAATGAATGAAAAGCTGTATGAAAGCAACTGGAAATCCCAGTTTTTATCGGGACTTATGATGCCTGTCATGAGCTTTGTCGGCAATTTCGGATATGTCGCCGTCTGCGTTGTCGGTGCGGCGCTTGCCATGAACGGGACCATCGACTTCGGTGTGATCGTCGCCTTCATTATCTATGTCAGACTCTTCTCAAGCCCGCTTTCCCAAATCGCACAGGCTATGACAAGTCTGCAATCCACTGCCGCCGCCTCCGACCGCGTATTTGAATTCCTCGAAGCCGAGGAAATGCCGGACGAATCGGATAAAACGGCAGCTCTCGAAAATGTGCGCGGAGAGGTCGAATTTGAGCATGTAAGCTTCGGCTACGACAAAGACAAAATCATCATTCATGACTTTTCCGAACACATTTATCCCGGCCAAAAGGTCGCTATCGTCGGACCGACGGGCGCCGGAAAAACGACGATGGTCAATCTGCTCATGAAATTCTATGATATCAACGGCGGCAGCATCAAAATCGACGGCGTCCCGATAAGCGAGCTGACAAGAGAAAATGTACACGATCTCTTCGGCATGGTTCTCCAAGACACATGGCTTTTTGAGGGTACCATCCGCGATAACATCGTCTACGGCAAGAAAAACATCAGCGATGAGCAGGTAGAGGCGGCCTGCCGCGCCGTCGGACTGCATCATTTTGTCGGCACGCTCCCACACGGCTACGATACCGTAATCGACGACAAAATGAATCTCTCCGCCGGACAAAAGCAGCTGCTCACCATCGCGCGCGCGATGATCGAAAACGCACCGATGATCATTCTCGATGAGGCGACAAGCTCCGTCGATACGCGCACGGAAATCCTGATTCAGGAGGCGATGGATAAAATGACGAAAGGCCGGACATCCTTCGTCATTGCCCACAGGCTTTCCACCATCCGCAACGCGGATAAAATCCTCGTCATGAAGGACGGAAATATCATCGAAAGCGGCAATCATGAAGAGCTGATGAAAAAGGGCGGCTTTTATGCCGATCTTTACAACAGCCAGTTTGAACAAGCCTCATAAAACCAAACAAGAAAGAGCGCACGGCTCCGCTGTGCGCTCTTTCTTAATTTTTTCTTATCTCTCTTGATAATATTATAAATCCTGCTATAATATAATTCATACGAGACGATACGGTGGGAAGCATGTATCGCCTTATTCTTTATGGTTTCGGAGGGACTTATGCGTTTTATTGGAAATATATTATGGATCATTCTGTGCGGATTTTGGCTTTTTCTCGGCTGGGCGCTCACAGGTCTTTTATGGTGCGTCACGATCGTCGGAATTCCGGTCGGTCTCCAATGCTTCAAAATGGCGGGACTGATGCTTGCGCCATTCGGGAAGCGCGTGGTGTACGGAGGCGGTGCGTTTTCCCTGCTTGTCAATATCCTGTGGCTCATTTTCGGGGGAATCGAGCTCGCCGTCACGACAGCAATCGTGGGGCTTGTCCTGTGCATCACCATCATCGGAATCCCGTTCGGAAAGCAATGCTTCAAATTCGCCAAGCTCGCACTGATGCCGTTCGGCGCGTCCGTCATACCGGCCTAACCTGTCCGATAAAACACCGCCTCATCGGAGGACGGTGTTTTTCTTTGTCCATTTGTACGGACCAGAAATCAAATCCGGCATATAATGTCATTGAAGGAGGTGATAAAAATGTGTTTAGGAAACTGTATGAGCAGGTTCTGCTGCGGCAGAAATCGTGACAACGACAGCGTCGGCGGCGTATCCGACAGACGCGGCTGCGGCTGCGGCAGAAACCGTGACAACGACAGCGTCGGCGGCGTGTCCGACAGACGCGGCTGCGGATGCGGCGGAAGCCGTAACAACGACAGCGTCGGCGGCGTGTCCGACAGACGCGGCTGCGGATGCGGCGGAAACCGTGACAACGACAGCGTCGGCGGCACATCCGACAGACGCGGCTGCGGCTGCGGCAGCAATGATGACAACGTCGGCGGTACGTCCGACAGATGCGGATGCGGATGTAGGTGCTGTAACCGTTGCCCCGGCATGATCTGCGTTGCTGCGTCCAACTCCAGAAGATAACATCGTCATTCTCCTCCTAAAAAAGGAGACCGTCACGCGCTCCTATGCCGTTATCTGCATCGGAGCACACAAAAAGAATCTTCTGAAAAGTAAAAGCTATCGATATCCGCTGTAAATGCAGCTTTATATAAATATAGAAACATACCGCCGCATCGGCGGCGTATGCAACAAGCAGCGAGGGATTTTTCAAAATCCCTCGTTGCTTTCTTTGTTCACATTCAAGCCTTCGGTGCAGATGCCGTTATCATAGCAGCGCCTCAGAGAAAAGACCCGATCTCTATAAAATAGTCCCTGTTCAACAAATTTGTTTTATTGATACCCTTAAAATTGAAAATTTTTCAGGAAATTACAGATTTGTTCTTGCATGTATCGCGTCTACATGATATAATGCAAACCGTTCATACGGATTTATCCGAATTTATATGGAAACGGAGAAAAAGAATGTACAGAAATCAAGATATCGCCCAGCCGGATGATCTGAAAGAAATCCTCGAGCTGCGTCCCGAGGGAGCCCGTCACCCGGCCGAGAAACCGTCGGACTTATATAACCGCATGAAAGGCGCGCTGATCGGGCGCTTTGCGGGCTGCGTGCTCGGCATTCCGGTTGAAATGTATTCGGTCGCCAGAATGCAGGCGCTCGCACTCGACTGCGGCATGAATTATCCACCCGATACCTTTTGGACCGGAACGGACAATCCGGAAAAAATCCACTATCAGGTCAACAAAAGAACCGATTATCTGATCGAGAACATCGACAAAGTGCCGGTCGACGACGACATCACCTATACGATCCTCAACCTGCTTCTGCTTGAAAAATACGGCAAGAACTATACCGTCGACGATGTGGCGGAGCTCTGGCTCGACATCCTTCCCTACGCCTGCACCGCGGAGGACGAAGCGCTTCAACAGCTCCGTTCGGGAACAAAGCCCGTATATGCCGCCAATTTCAACGGCTACGTGGAATGGATCGGCGCCGCCATCCGCGCGGATGCTTTCGGATATGCCGAGGCGGGCAATCCGGAAGCCGCAGCAAAGCTTTCCTACAACGATGCGTACCTCACACACCGTAAAAATGGAATATACGGCGAGATGTTCTGCGCGGCGTCTGTTGCGGCTGCTTTCACCGCGAAAACGCCCCTTGACGCCGTAAGAGAGGGCATGAAGCAGCTCCCGCGGGAAAGCGAGCTCTATCAGGCGCTCGAATGGGCCTTCTCCTGCGAGGCACAGGTGACGAACTATCTGAGAGGGCGCGCGCTGATCGATGAGAAATTCCCGAAAATGCACCCCGTCCACACCATCAACAACATGTGCATCATCGTTTTCGCGCTCATGCTCGGCGGAAACGATTTCACAAAATGCATCAGCAACTGCGTGGCTATGGGGCTTGACAACGACTGCACCGGTGCCACCGTAGGAAGCATTGTCGGCGCCTGCATCGGCTTCGACAAAATCCCCGCGCACTGGTATGACCGCTTCAACGACACGGTCTGCACCTATCTCAAAGGAAACACTACGCTTTCCATCGAGGATGTTGTGAAACGGTTCATCGGGCTCAACGGCTGAAACGGACGGCAAAAATATGCCGCCTGTGTGATTTGAAAAATCACACAGGCGGCTTTTCCATTTTCATGGACGGAAAAGAATGGCTTCTCTATCAAATATCTCAAACCGTGATTTCGATGACATGCGTTTTTCCGTCGGCGGGACGTTTTATCCGTCCGGCAAACGGCACGCCGTCCATACGGAACGACGAGTTCGCCGTCACACGGGCAAAGCCGGACCTCTTCCGGATGTTTACCTCCAAAACGGTATCCCCCGACGTTATCCTGTATGCCGTCTTTTCGGCATTCTCCGGCAGAACGGGGGAGAACACGATGTCCTCGCCCTCATAATCCACGCCGAGCATCTCCATAACCGTAAGATTCAGCCAGCTTGCCGTTCCGGAAAGCATCGGGCCGATATTCTCGCCGGTGATGCTGTTGTTATACTGCGTGCAGAAGCGCGGATTCCCCTTTGTCGTAAACGGATGCTCCAAGGTTTTATACGGCAGGACGGTATCCACGGCAAAAAAGGCAAGCTCGGCAAGCTCTTTCGCAAGGGACGCATCCGACACGGTTTTTACGGCCTTGAAGCAGGCGGATGCCGCCATCATCGCCGCGTGCTTGAAAACGCCGCCGTTTTCCCTGTCGCCCGGGAAATAGGCGCTGGTGGCGGTTCCCGTGGCAAGACGGGAAAGATCGCACGGCGTGCAAAGCTTGATGCCCGCGTCGGTCACAAGATGTTCCTTAATCTTTTTCAGCATCGTCCCGATCTGCGCTTCGCTTGCGACGCCGGCCAGCACAGACCAGCTGAACGAATTGAGAAAATACGTGCCGGAAATACTCTCGTTTGCGCTGAGCCCGTCCCCGCCCGCGCCGAGATAGGTATAGCCGCCCTCACGTTCGCCGCCCACCAGTGCGCGTGCAAAGAAGTCGCCCTTCCAGCAATGCGTCTGAATCCGCTCCGCCAGCGCGGCGGACAGCTCGCGCATCTCGGCTTCCAGCGCCGCGTTCCCGCAAAGTCCCGCCATGACGGCGAGCTCGTCATATGCGATTTTGAGCAAAAACGCGTTCATCACGCTTTCAGAATAGGAATTTCGGAACGCCGCGCCATAGCGCTCCCCTGTTTCTTGGAGCTGCGCAAAATACCGCTTCTCCTTCTCGGGACCGTCGATCCAATCGTCGTCGAGCTTTAAGCAGTCGTTCCAGTCCGCCTTATCGAGAAGCGGAAGTCCATGCGCGCCGACGGAGATTTTCCCGCTGTATGTCACGACCGCAAGGAGCGTCTCCATCACCGTGCGCTTCTCATCGGTGCCCGCAATCGGATACGGCGCAGAAAGAAACGCCGTGTCCCCCGTCAGGGAAACATAACGGTAGACCGCCTGCGCAAGCCAAAGCCCGTCGTCCGAGCACATGCCCGGCTCCTTGCCGGTATGATAGAAATTATGGTTGGCATATCCCATCTCATATACGTTCGAGATCCATTCGCCGAGCATGTCGCGCGCAAGCCCGTCCTCCCCCATGCCGGTTATATAGTAAAGGGAGGCGAACATGTCCTGAATCTCGCGGAAGCCGATTTCGCGGTAGGCCTTCTGCGTCCACGCGAACGAACGGGAGACATAGGACTGATAATACACCTGAAACGGCAGATTGTGATTCACATAAGCGTCAAAGGCGGTGTCCCCCGTTTTGACTTCAAGATATCCCGCGTACTTTTTGGTAAAGGCCAGTACCTTTGCAAGCGCGGCCTCCGTCGCGCCGGGCGCCCGATACGTTTCGATCAGGCGGTCAAGCATCCCGCGTATCGCGTCGTCCGTCCCGTCGGATGTGATCGTCATGCCGACAAAGAGATCCGCGGACACGCCTTTCTCTGCGGGCAGGACAAGCGTTTTGCCGAGGGCAAAGAACGGAACGATTTTCGTCGCCGGAGAGGAAACAAGATGCGCGACGTTCTGCGGCTTTTCCAGCGTCCCGTTGCCGATGAAATCCATGTAATTCGCGGCGTATTCATCCATAAAGCCGCCCTCCGAAAGAAGCAGGGCAAAGCGCTTGAACGGCTTCAAATACTGCGGATGCGGATTCGGGGAAAGCGCCGCCGGCTTTCCGTCGACCTTCCACACGCCGGATTCCCATGTTACGCTCGCATAAATGATATCGTTCATGACGGACTCCGGCGTGGCAAGACCGAACATACCGGTGAATACAATCTTGATTTTCCGCTCACGTCCTGTCAGATTTTCGACCGTGACATGCTGTGCCTCGACCGCCTCCGGCATGCCCTTTTCCTGCGGCAGGATAAAGAGAGTGCGGATAATGCGCAGGCCGCATTCCGTTTCATAGGTAATGACGGAATGATTCTGCGAATGGCGGCAGACGGCGGATTTCACATTCGTTTTCACGTCGGCGGAATAGAAAATCTGCTCGCCGTTTTCGACAAGATAAAACTGGCGGTTGCAGGGCTCGCCGTTCTGCTCCGGAATGAGATTATAGCGCGTCGCCGTGACCTGTCTTGCCGCGGTGCCGCGGAAGGAGCCCCGTCCAAGCGAATCGAGCGCGCCCTTTGGCGTCGTGAGAAGCGGAGACGGAAAACCGATCCGGTTGCCGATAAGCAGGTTGACATCGAAATGCGTGCCGACTTTCTCCGATTTCAAATCAAGGATATGGTCGCCGTTTTCGTCAAGCAGACCGGCGCTTCCAAGGAGAAAATCGTACTGCCCCCACAGTGATGCCTCGATATCATGAGGAAGCGGCAGCTCGCCCCGCTCCGTGTAGTGCTTTACGGTTTTTCCGAACACAAAAAGATGACTTTGTCCGGGGAAATTTTCAAGATAGCGCGCCGTTTCGGGACAATTCAAGATACGCTCGGAAAGCGGAGCGTAAAAGGGCAGTCCGGAAGCGCCGACAACCTGTCCCGTCGAGAGGGACAGATAGGATGCGCAGTACACGCCCGTTATCCTTTCTCCGAACAGCCGGCACAGCTCCTTTTCAGGCAGCCTCAATGTGCCTCTCGCGGTCTCCTTGGTAAATTCCATATATGGTTCCTCCGATGATTTTGTTTTCTTTTCCACAGGATATCGGAAATCCAAGAAAGCCGCGGCTTTTTTCTAAGACAAGCGGATTTCCGTTTCCGACAATGCGGACAGCTCTTGTCCGCAGCATCATTATACCATCGGACGCGGTGTTTTGCAACCGTTTTTGCCGGACACACAGAAAAACGGTGTGCCGGTTCCCGATGCCGGACGCGCCGTCTTATTTTTGCAGTTCCTTTTTTTCGGAAAGCAGCTCCCGATATTCCTCCCAGCGATATTCTCTAATCGGCATGACGGGATGGATATCGTCGTCAAAGAGCAAAACCAAAGCGGGACATATTCCATTATAATCGTCCGTAAAGTAATATCCCGCAAGCTTCCCTTCCTTTATCAGCCGCCGCGCGACGGCATGATAGCTGAAATACCCCATATCATGCCTTTCGGCCTATGCCGATGCCCGTTTGGGACGGTCCGTCAAGCAAATTCCCGTCGATATCGAAGCGTGAACCGTGGCAGGGACAGTCCCAGCTTTTCTCGTCCGGATTCCACGCAAGCTCACAGCCGAGATGCGGGCATTTGACCGAGACGACATGGAGCTTCGTTTTCCCGTCCGGCAGAATTTCCCGATATACGCCGCGTCTGTGTCCGCCGACCCATACGATTCCGGCATGGCCGGGCGCAATCTCGCGAAAATCCTTCCCGGGCAGATAAAAGATACGTGCCGCGATGCTTTTCGCCGATTTTGCGCCGTCGGATACAAGCTGCGGCACCGACGCGCCCGAGAGCTTCCGTTCGGGAGAAAAGACCGCCTCATACGGATTCTTTTTCCCGCAAATCAAATCCGACAAAAGCATGGCGGAAACCATCGCGCTCGTCATGCCCCACTTTTGGAATCCCGTCGCGACGTACCAGTCCGGTTCGGATTTGGAATAGCGTCCGATATACGGCACGGAATCGGCCGGCATACAATCCTGTGCCGACCACTCACATACCACGCGGGAACCGGGAAAAAAGCGTTCCGCGGCGGTATGGAGCGCCGCATACCGTCCGCCGCGCCGATTCTCTCCTGTCCGGTGCCCCGCACCGCCGAGAAGCAGCAGCCCACTCCCCGCATTTCGGAGCGAAAGACCGTCCTCGTCGGCGCCATAATAAATGCCGCCCAGCATCGGCGCACCGTCCAGCGCCACGACATAGCTGCGTTCCCTGTGCATTTTCGCAAAATAAAGCCCGGGGAAATTGATCGGCGGAAAATTCGTTGCGAACACCAGCTTTTCCGCCGTCACGACGCTGCGGTTCGTTTTGATTTTGTTCCCTTTTGCGGACAAAACCTCGGTGTTTTCGTAAATTTCAAGTCCGGGCAGAAGCGATGTCAAAAACTTCAACGGATGGAACTGCGCCTGATTTTCAAAGCGGACAGCGCCGGCGGTCGGGAACGGGAGCATGACGTCCGTGACAAAGGACGAAGCAATCCCCAATGAGGCGGCGGATTCCGCTTCCTTTTTCAGATACTCCGCGTTTTTGGCGGAATAAACATAGGAAGGAAGCGTTTTAAACTCGCAGTCGATTTTCCGTTCCGAAGCAATCCGCCCGTAGTCCGATATCGCCTTTTCATTCGCCGCGGCATATGCGCGCGCATGCTCGAATCCGAGTGTATCAATCAGCTTATCATAGATGAGCCCGTGCTGCGACGTGATTTTGGCGGTCGTATTCCCCGTCTGTCCGCTCAATATCCTGCCAGCCTCCAAAACGGCGCACCGAACGCCGCGCCGCGTCAGCTCAAACGCGGTCAAAATGCCTGCAATTCCGCCGCCGATAACGGCGACGTCCGTGCGAAGCTCCTCCGAAAGCGGCGAAAACGCGGGAACGGCAGCCGTCTTATGCCATAGAGATTCCTTTTTCAAGCTCTGCCTCCGTAAAATTTTTAAATCCATGCTCAGGAATTTGCGGCATGTCCGTCGGCGATTTTCTGCACAAAAGCCGCCATCTCCGCTTTGGAGCCTACGTTTTGCGCCATGCTGATGATATTCTGTCTTTCCTGCTCGTTCATGGCGGCAAAGCGTTCCATCGCCGCCGTGTTCTGTGCGAACGCCATGCCAAGCCCAAGCGGAATTTCGCCGTTTGTCATATTTTTTTCCATGATATCCTCCATTCCGTCCGTCGGACGGATTCCATCTGAATATTTATATCCGACACCGTGAAGCGGTTCTCCATGTTCTTCGGATGTTTTCTATCATTAGTTTTCGCATATCCGGCGTTCTCATACGAAAAATTTGAAAATATGACACATCTCGCCCGGCAAAAAAGAAAAGGGACTTTACAAAGTCCCTTTGTTTTTCCGTTCTTCCCCGATGATTCGCATTGCGACATCGGGATAATCCGTTATGATATGGTCGATGCCCCACGGAGCAATCTCGCGAAGCACCGATTCCTTGTCCGCCGTCCAAACGTTGACCTCGAGCCCATACAGATGCGCCTCCCGCACATAGTCGATTCCCAAATCGAAATGCCGGTAGAGCTGGCAGTAATGAGGATGCAGCGCCCAAAGCCCCAGCATTTTTCCGGATACCCACGGAAACATTCTGTTTTCGGAATACAGCGCGGCGATTTTGCAGGAAGGATTGATTTTCTTCATATGATATAACTTGAAATGGTCGAAGGAGGAATAGAGAATCCGCTCCTGCATGCCGAAATCCGTCACCGTTTCGTCGATCGCTTTCAGATAATTCACCGAGCCTTCTTTTAGCTCGACGTTGACCGTCATATCCGTGTTCCGGAACAGTTCCAGCACCTCGCAAAGCTCGGGAATCTTCACAAATCCGAATTTGTCTCCCCATTCGCCGCAGAAATTATAGGAGCGCAGAACGTCGAAATCCGTCTCCAAAATCTTTGCAGGCGTGCCGGTCATGCGCTCGATATCATTGTCATGATGGATGACGAGCCTGCCGTCCGCGGTTTCATAAATGTCGAGCTCCACACCGTCCGCGCCCATCTCGATGGCAAGGTTAAATGCATGCAGAGAATTTTCCGGCGCATAGGCCGAAGCGCCTCTGTGCGCCCAAATCTTCGTTGCCATAAAACCTCTTCTGATTTTTGTATTTATTTTCACATGTTTTCCGCGAGATACTCGTCAATCGCCGTGCGCAGCATCGTCAGAGCGTTCGCCACGGATGAGCTTTTCATCTGTGCGCCGGCGGAATCGAAGTGACCGCCGCCGCCCATTTTCTCCAAAATCAACTGGACGTTGATCTTTCCTTGGGAGCGCGCGGAAATATGAACGGTATCCCCGATCCGGCAAAGCGCGAATGCGGCAAGCACGCCCTCCACCCCGAGCAGACGGTCTGCGGCGCGCGCGGCGTTGACTCTTCCGATGGAGGTGTTTTCGTCGCTGTCGTTGAGCGCGATGGCGATGACGGATTTGTAAATGACGACGTTGCTCTCAAATTTCGCTTCGGAGAGGAAATCCTCGATGTCCATTTTGAAAAGATCCTGCGCGTCGATCGGACTTGCACCCTCGCTGCGCAGATACAGCGCGGAGGAAAAGGTGCGAACACCCGTATTGTGCGTAAACCGCTTGGTATCGAGAAGAATACCGGCGAGCAGAAGGTCCGCCTCGACCTTCGGCAGCGTTCCCTGCGGGAGAATCTGCTCCAAAAACTCGCTCATCAGCTCGGAGGCCGAGCTTGCGGACGGCTCTATATAGGCGATCTTCGGCGTATTTTTGAATTCGGCGGTTTTGCGGTGATGGTCGATAATGACGAGATTCTGCACCGTATTGACGACGTCCGGCGCCTCGCAGAAATCGATGTTGTTCACATCGACGACGACCGCGAGCGTGCCGCTGTGAATCATATCCTGCGCTTCGATTTTATCGATAAACAAGTTCCGGTATTCGGGGTTCCCTTCAAGCCGTTTGAAGCAGCCGGCGAGATTTTTGTCGTTTTTATCCGATACGACCAGCGCCTGCACCCCACAGAACTTGCAAAGCCGAACGACTGCGATACACGAAGCAAACGCGTCGAAATCGGCAAATTTATGTCCCATGACCAGCACATTGTCGGCAGCGGATATCAGCATAATCAGCTCGTTTGCAATCACGCGGGCGCGTACCTTGGTGCGCTTTTGGACGGTTTTGGTCTTTCCGCCGTAAAATTCCACGCCGTCGGCGGTCTTGATGACCACCTGGTCGCCGCCGCGTTGAAGCGCCATATCCAGCGCTGTCTGCGTGGCGCGCTCCTTCTCATATAAGCTGCCCGAAATCGTCGCGATCCCCATGGAAATCGTAACCGGCATCGTGGTATCACCGACATGAATCTCGCGAATCTCGTCGAGCATGGAGAAGCGTTCCTTTTCAAATTCCTCAAGGTGCTTGGCTGCAAACATACACATGAATTTATTGTGTCCGTAATCGCGCAGCACACCGCCCACCTTTTCCATATGGCGGCGCAGAATCGCCTCCACATCGCTTGCGGCATTCGCATACAGCTCCTGCACATACTGCATCAGCTCGTCGAGATTGTCGATCATCGCGTAAGCGATGAGCGTTTCCTCGTCGTTGAGCTTCGCATACAGCTTTTTGATCTCGGTGATATTTTCAAAAATGGTGATATAAAATGCTTTGCTTTTCGACACGACGCGATAACCCTTGGCCACAAAAACCTCTGTGTCGTCATCGGCAATCTCGCTTGCGGAAATAAAGGAAACCTCCGCTCCGTCGTCATCGCTCTTGATAATTCGCTCAATCGTGGCGTTGCAAATATTGTCGATATACTTCCCGTACAGGACGCCGCGCGTCTTGAATTTGGAGGAAAGCGCCGTATTGTACCACACGATTTTTCCTTTTTCGTCGCAAATCAGAACAGGGAGATACAGTTTTTGGATGAAATCAAGGGAAATCGTGCCGAATATCGAGCCTTTTACCTCCGAAAAATCCCCGGCGACCATTCTTCTGCCGACAAAGCTTATCACAGCAGTGAGCACCACCGCGCCGCCGTAGCAGCCGAGCGCGCCTATCACGATATTGGCCGGTTCATAGTCCGTGTAAACGATGAGGATCACGCTTACCGCAAGCGCGATGAGTCCGAGAGCGGCACATACAATCGCGCCGACCGGAACGGAATGACTTTTGATTTTATTGTTCTTCTCCGGCATGGCAATCCCTCCCTTCCGGTATAAATTTTAAAATTCACGCCGCCGCCCGAAAACGGTAGACGAGGTTATTTCTTCTTTTTGTTTGCCTCCGCCTCCGCCATGCGAAGCGAGGATACGTCTCTCGCACCGAGGAAAGCCAGCAGGATAGCCGCAATGGGAAGCATAAGGTTCAGCATAAAAAGTCCGAACAAAACGAACAGACCGAGAATAAAAATCGTCCGGCCTCTGAGCACAGGATGTTTCAGGCGAACCACCAAGCCTCTGACGCCGCATGCCGCCATGGATGGCCAAAGCGCAAGCAGCAGATTGACGCAGACCACCGCAAAGGCTGTCGTACCGGAGAAGAAAGAGGCGATCATATAGACAAAGGTCGTCACCATAAAGACGATACACGTCACCTGCGTCGGATACAGCACCCATCGCGGCTCCGGAAGCAGCGCCTCATATCTCGCCTGCTTTACGGCGAGAACGAAGAAACAAACGCCAAGATAAGCGAGCACCTGCAAAAGAAGCAGAATTTCTCCCGGAAGAAACATCTGCACGGCGTCTACAGCCGCCTCGGCACTTGCCGCATACGACTCCCGAAGCTCCTCCGTGCCGACGCCGAGATTTTCATAAAGCTTGATTGTCTGCTCCGGAAGTTCGTCCACATATGCCCTTCCCCAGTCCGCGGCTTCACTTCTCATTTCATCAAAAAAGCTGTTCAGCTCGCGCATCACGTCTTTGGGCGCCAGCGAATGTCCGCCCGCCGCGTATAAAACCGCCGCAAGAATGAGAAAGTACAAAAGAAGCACAATGGTAAGCGCGACCACCGCGGACGTTTTCGAGCATTTTTTCTTGATAAGACGCGATAAAACGAATGCGCATACGATAAAGACGGCGCCAAGCGCCGGCAACACCACCGTCATACCGCCCGCAAAATATAAAATCACAAGGGAAACCACACCGTCGAGAACGGAGACATAGGTCTCACATGTCAAAAGAATTACCGTGAAAATCCCCGCCGCTCCCATAAGGGCAATCATTCCGATGATCTGCGTCCCGAATGCAAGGTCGGCTGCTGCCGCCAGCAAGACGGCGCACAGCGCCATCGTAAGCCACAGTGAGCGCAGATTGACGGACGATTTTTTATTTTCATGTTCCATATTCATTTACCATTTACCGTTTTCCCGGAGATTTATTCATCCTCCGGCTCCTTTTTGGCCGTCATATGCTCCATCAGCCGCTTGTTGAACTCCTCAGCCGTATTATAACCCATCTTTCGCTGACGGTTGTTCATCGCCGCAATTTCAAGAATGATCGCGAGATTCCGTCCGGGGCGCACGGGAATCGTCGTCGTCGTAATTTTGATGCCGAGAATGTCGGTCGTCTCGCTGTCAAGCCCCATCCGGTCGTAAACCTTATTCTGATCCCAAGGCTCCAGCTTGATAATCATATCGATTTTTTCGCTTTCCTTGACGGCGCCCATACCGAAAATGCGGCGCACGTCCACGATGCCGATTCCCCGCAGCTCGACAAAATGGCGGATAATCTCCGGCGCGGTACCGACGAGTGTTTTGGCGGAAACCCGCTTGATCTCCACCGCGTCGTCCGCAATCAGTCTGTGTCCGCGTTTGACAAGCTCGATTGCCGTCTCGCTTTTGCCGACGCCGCTTTCTCCGAGAATTAAAATTCCCTCGCCGTAAACCTCCACAAGCACGCCGTGCCTTGTGATTCTCGGCGCCAAGCTGATATTGAGCGACGCAATCAGTGCCGCCTGAAAGGCGGACGTTTTCTCCTGCGTGCGTGCCAGTGCGATGCCGTATTTTTTCGCCGCCTCCAAAACCTCATCGAAAATGGAAAGTCCGGTCGTCACGATGATTGCCGGCGGATTATGGACGGCCAGTTGCTCCATCTTATAGAACCGCTCTTTTTTGGAAAGAGACGCCAGATACTGATGCTCCGCATTGCCGATCAGCTGAATCCGGTTGTGGTCGAAGCATTCAAAAAAGCCGGCGAGCGCCAGTCCGGGACGGTTGACGTCCGTGCGCGTGATTTTGACTTTTTTCCCCTCGGGAATATGAATCACTTCCAGCTTGAATTCTTCTATGATCGAGGCAAATGGCACGCTGTATTCTGCGCCGTATTCGTCGTTATAGTTTTCCATTTTCGGCTCCTTTCCGGATTCTGCTGCCGTTTTGATAGAATGATACATGATGATTATAACCTATAACGGGAATTTTTTCAACAAATATTTTTATATTTTCCATAAATAATATATTCAGTAAACACGTTTGCGCCTCTTTGCGGAAAGGAATCCATATGGCAGCCATTTTTGTAAGGACAATTTTGATCTATATTCTTCTCATCGGCGCGATGCGTCTGTCGGGAAAAAGGCAGATCGGGGAAATCCAGCTCTCGGAGCTTGTTACGACGTTCCTGCTCTCGGAGATCGCATCACACCCTCTGACCAATGCCAATATCCCTTTTTTATATTCGGTCGTTCCGATTGTCGTCATCATCTGCCTTGAAATCATCATGTCGTTCCTCGCCACCAAAAGCGCCGCCGTGAAAAGCATTCTCGACGGAAAGCCGAGCATTATTATCCGAAAAGGCGTGATCAATCAAAAGGAAATGGTCAAAATGCGCCTCAGCATGGATGACCTTCTCTGCGAGCTGAGACTGAAAAACATCGCATCCCCGGACGAGGTGGAATACGCCATCCTCGAACAGAACGGACAAATATCCGTATTCCCCAAGGACAGCGAAAAGCAGGTGACGCTTTCCGATTTAAACCTGACAGGCGACGGCACCGGTCTTTCTCATTCGGTGATCATCGACGGGCACATTTTGGATTACGCCGTAAAAAACGCGGGAAAAAGTCCGGAATGGGTAGAGCAGCAGCTCAAAAAAAGGCATATTCATGATATCAAAACCGTATTTTTAATGACCGTGGACGACAGCGACACCGTCAAAATCGTGAAAAAGGAGCGTTGAAATATGAAAACCTTTATTGCCTCTCTTCTTCTGATCAGCGCTGTCCTTACTTTTGTCATTTGCAATTCATGTTATATCGGCGGAAAGATAGACGCGCTGCTTGAAATTGCCGAAACGCTCCCGGCGGACGCCGATGCGTTTGAAGCCGGCAAGGATACCTTAGAAGAGGACATGGAACGCCTGTGGCAGATGTGGGATGAAAGCTTCAATCGAATCGCTTTCACCGCCGGCTACGACAACATCAATCGTGCGGATGATGCAATCCTATTGATGTATATCAGCTACCGGGACGGAGACGGCGATGATTTCGCTGTGGCAAGGATGACCTTCTGCGACGGACTGAAACGGCTGAAAATGCTGGAAAGCTTTACGCTCGACGGCATCTTCTGAGCCTTTCGCAATCAAAGATCCAACAGAAAAGGGACGGCAGTACCGTCCCTTTTCTGTTACTGATTCTCTTCTTCTTTTTTCGCGGCTTCCCTCACGGAGGACAAATACTGAACATAGTTTTTCAGCTCCGTCTTAGTGAAGATCTGCGCACCCCAATAATTCGTCGAAACCTTGGAAAGCTCGCTCGACACCACATAGGCGTTCGCATTGAAAAGCAGCGGCACCACCACAGCGTCACTCAGCAAAAGCGCTTCGGCCTCATGGAGAATCTCCGCCCGCTTTTTGGCATCCGTTTCGGCAAAAGCGGAGGCAATGAGCGCATCATATTCCGCATTGTAATATCCGCTCACATGCGCAACGCTTTCATAATACATCGTCTCCCCACGGGATGCGTCGAAATCCCTGTCGGCGGAGGTCACAAGCTTTACATGTCCGTTGTATTCCTTTGTGAAAGCAGTCAGGTTATAAATCGGATAAACGGAAAGCATCTGATAATCAAGTCCGATGACATCGTAATCTCCCGCCGCATAAAGCTCTTCATAAGTGGAAGAGGCCACAGCGTTCACCACGACGTGGAAGCCGAGCTGCTCCCACACGGTTTTCGTATACTGCGCGACCGCTTTCTCCTTGCTCATATAGCCCATCTGCTGAGATTGATAGCTGTCGTTCATCTCATCCATGCGGACGAGAATATAAATATCGTCATAATCCTCAGGCCAAATATCGTTGTCGGCCAAAAGCTGCTTCGCCCCTTCGACATCACCGGCAGCACTGATGATTTCTCCGCCCGACTTACGGAAAGAGGTGCCCTTTTTCGTATTGAATACTTGATCGTTCAGAAGTCCCGTTGCCGCCTCCGTGCCGCATCCGACAAGCTCGGCGATATAATTCCGGTCAAGCGCCATGGAAAGCGCCTCTCTCACGGCGGCATTTTGGAAAAGCTTGGCGTTATCGCGGGAATTCAGGTTAAAGTAGTAAACAAAGGTAGATGCCTCCGCCTCCGTTTTGACGGATTTTCCGTATGCTGCGGCCGTAGACGCCGTAAGTCCTGTGATATAGAAAAGCTCCTTATTGTTATACATCGTCAAAACATCCGTCTCCGCAGAGGAATAAACGAGCGTTTTGTCAAGCGGAACATCATAACGGATGGTGATCCTGTAAGGTGTCACGTATTTATCGATCGCCTCGGTCTTCACTTCCTGCGACAGATAATAATATGAGGAGCGTTCAAGCACAACCTGTTCCGTAGGATCGCTCGAGAATTTTTTTACACGGAACGGCCCGTTGGTGGAAAGGTCGGTCGCGCTCTTCGACCACGAATCCGGATAGGACGCCACCTTGTTTTCACGAAGCGGCACCAAAGCCGGGCTGGCGGTATTATAAAGGAACTCGTTGATATCGGTGCCTTCCTCAAATTCAATGATAAATTTGGATTTCGATACGGAATACAGCTCAATGTCGTCGATGGAGATCAGTCCCATCTTGGCATCCTTTGCGCCCTTAATGCAGTACAGCATCGAGGCCGCCGGAGAATCAAAAGACGGGTCGAGAATCCGCTTCCATGCATATATCACGTCGTTCGCCTGAACCACGGAACCGTCGCTCCAATAGGTGTCCTTGATGGTGACTTCAAGTCTTTGAGCGCCGGTCTTGGGGTTCTCCGTGATTTCCCATTTCTTGGCGAGCGCCTTTTGGAGCTTGCCATTCTCATCGATCTTCGTAAGTCCCTCAAAAATCAGGCTCAGAATCTTGACCGCGTTCTCATCCGTATAGGCGACGGCCGGATCGAGATCCATAACCTTGGTCCCCATATACATTTCAATTTCTGCGCCCCTCTGTGCCGGATCGTCTTTGGATATCTTTGTACATCCGGCTGCCGACACCACACAAATGGCCAGCATAAGGACGAGTGCCAATACTCTTTTCATTCTCCTATGTTCCTCCGATAAATATTTTATCAAAACTGCGAAGCAAAAATCCATATAAAATCAGATGATAGAATATATTATACCACCGGTATGCTCCATAAATCAAATCTTACTTTTGTTAATCAAGAAGATTCTGCTTATTCTACAATTTTTTCGTTTTTTTTTGTACAAATTACACAAGCCGTTCCGCCAATTTCTCATTTGACGGCTTTTTCGGCATACTCTTTCATCAGGCGCACGTAAATATGATAATTTTCAAGGGAAACACTCGGCGGCGTCTGATGGTCGCAGGACGGGACAAAGCCTCCCGAGCGCATCGCGGGAAGCAGTCTTTCAAATTCCGCGCGCATCGCCTCCTCGCCCCGCGGCATCGTCATTTTGTCAAAGCCGCCGATGAAAAGGAACTCGGGATACAGCTCGCGCAGACGGTTGATATCGACGCCCGCCTGCCTTTCCAGCGGAAGCACGCCGTCGATTCCGGCGCGCATGAGCCACGGAATCATCATGGAAACGTCCCCGTCGGTATCGATAATGACCTTGGTGCCGTATTTTTTGATCTCGGGAATGATGCGCCGATAATACGGAAGCAGAAATTCATCGAACAGCTCCTCGGAGAGCATCGGTCCGTTGTTATAGCTCATATCCTCGGAAATCACCATAAACTCCGGACTGCATATCGAGTAAATCACCGGCAGCTGACTGATGATATAGTCCGCGAGGTCGGAGCAGATCCGATGATACAGCTCCGGCTCGTCGTAGAAAGAATAGAGGTGATTCTCAATGCCGAGCAAGACACGCGGGAACCAGAAGAATCCGTCATAGGAATACCACAAAACGGCGTCGCCGCGGTCGTGCTCCTCTTTCAAATCTTTCAGGATGCCGACCTTGTTCTGCCAATTTTTGTGAGTTTCATTTGGATAAAGATATTTTTTAAAGGCGTCGTAATCCTCCGAGGTATAGATCAGCGGCGCGCCGTGAGAGGCAGGGCGCGGGCAGTCCGGCGTTTCAAGCGGCATCCAAATGCGGCGGATGAAATCAAGGCCGAGATGCGTTTGGATTCTGTCCCACGGAATTTCGCGGGACAGCCCTTCGTCATACCAACGGTTCAGCGTATCGCCCCACCAGCCGGCCCATTCCATGACGGGAAGTCGGTCCGGTTTTTCAAAATTCATGACGGCATTGAAGCGTTCAACATTTTTCATATACAAATCGCCTTTCTTCCTGTTGCATTCCGATACGGGAAAGCCCGATTCGGTTTTCGGCATACGTCTTCAATTTACAGAATCAATTATACCACGCAAGCTTTCAAAAATCAAGAAAACCCACACATAAACTATGACTTTTTTGTAAAGACTTTCGATGGTGTCTTTCCCAAAGGAAGAGAAATCAAAAATATTTCAAAAATCTCTTGCTTTTTCGGAAGATAAGTCTTATAATAAATTATAATATTTTATTTGTTTTATTTGCGAGGATGGAAAACAATCCAAATGCTGCGCGAAAAGAGAGACGGCGGTCGGTGCAAGCCGTAGGTGCGATTTGGGTCTGTCCGCTTCCGGAGCATGCGGAGAAATCCGCGGGACGGTATCCCTTATCATACCGTTGAGCGGTCGTGCCCCATGGCACGGCAATTTGGGTGGCAACACGGAGTCTTTTCGTCCCATTTTTGAGGGAGGAGAAGGCTTTTTATTTTTTACGGAGGAGAAGCAACATGTTGGATTTAAAATTTCTCAGAGAAAATCCCGAAATCGTAAAACAGAATATCCGAAACAAATTTCAGGACGCCAAGCTGCCTCTTGTCGACGAAGTCATCGCCCTCGATGAGGAAAACCGCAAGGCAAAAGGCGAGGCGGATGCTCTGCGCGCAAACCGAAACAAGGTCTCCAAGCTGATCGGCGCTTACATGGCGCAGGGCAAAAAAGCCGAGGCCGAGGAAGCCAAAAAGCAGGTGACGGAAAATTCCGAGGCGCTTGCCGCGCTGGAAGCCAAGGAAGCGGAGCTGGACGAAAAAATCACAAAAATCATGATGACCATCCCGAACATCATCGATCCCTCCGTCCCGATCGGGAAGGACGACAGCGAAAACGTCGAGGTGCAGCGGTTCGGTGAGCCGGTTGTTCCGGATTTTGAAATTCCCTACCACAGCGATATCATGGAGCGGTTCGACGGGCTTGACCTCGATTCCGCGCGCCGCGTCGCCGGAAACGGCTTTTATTACCTCATGGGCGATATCGCAAGACTCCATTCCGCCGTCATCACTTACGCGCGCGATTTCATGATCGACCGCGGCTTCACCTACTGCGTGCCGCCGTTCATGATTCGCTCGAACGTCGTGACCGGCGTTATGAGCTTTGCCGAAATGGACGCTATGATGTATAAAATCGAAGGGGAGGACCTCTATCTCATCGGCACGAGCGAGCATTCCATGATCGGCAAGTTCATCGACCAGATCCTCGATGAAAAGAGCCTGCCCTATACGCTGACCAGCTATTCGCCGTGCTTCCGCAAGGAAAAAGGCGCGCACGGCATCGAGGAGCGCGGCGTCTACCGCATCCATCAGTTTGAAAAGCAGGAAATGATCGTCGTATGCCGTCCCGAGGACAGCAAAATGTGGTTCGACAAGCTTTGGCAGAACACGGTCGACCTGTTCCGTTCCATGGATATTCCGGTGCGCACGCTCGAATGCTGCTCCGGAGACCTCGCCGACCTCAAGGTCAAATCGGTCGACGTCGAAGCATGGTCGCCGCGTCAGAAAAAATATTTCGAGGTGGGAAGCTGCTCGAACCTCGGCGACGCACAGGCAAGACGCTTAAAAATCCGCGTAAACGGCGCAGACGGCAAAAAATATCTCGCGCATACGCTCAACAACACGGTCGTCGCCCCGCCGAGAATGCTCATCGCTTTCCTTGAAAACAATTTGAATGCCGACGGCTCGGTGAACGTGCCCGCCGCGCTCCGTCCGTATATGGGCGGGAAAGAAAAGCTGATTCCGAAAAAATAAAAAAATGTTCTTTTCCCCGTCGGACAAGAAAAGAACGAAAAGAAACCGCGAACGTTCCGTTCAATCGTTTGTGCGAGCCGAGAGCGCATTCCGACAGCTTTGCGCCCGCAGGCGCGGGCTTCCCAGTGGCACAGAGTTTTCGCACGGCGAATGACGGAGAGCGCACGTAGGTGCGCGGTTCCGTCTGTTGGGAGCCGTGGGTATACGCTTTCCCAGCAGAAGCATGGGAGTTTGAAGCGGTAGCCTCAATGAGTCTTTTGGTGCTTTTCTCCTCAGTGAGAAAAGCACATTTTTTTCTCCTTTGGCAAAGGAGAGAACGCATGCTTTTCTTTACAGAAAGAAAAGCATCAAAAGAACTGCAAGCCTCCGGCTTGACCGTTTGTGCGGCCGACAGCGGTTCGGTGGCGGCTATGAAAGACGGCATCCACGCTCGCGAAGCTCGCGTGATCCGTCAATCGCCGCCCCTATTTTGAATATCGTGCCGGAGGGCGCTCACGCGGCGCGCGCCTTGTGCCCGTAGGCGCGGGCTTTCCAGTGGCACAGAGCCTTCGCACGGCGAATGTTGGCTTGCCGAGCGAAGCGAGAGCAAACAACTGTTGGGAGCCGTGTGTATGCGCTCCCCGGCAGATGGATGAGAGTCCGAGACACCGTCTCGGTGAGTCTTTTGGTGCTTTTCTCCTCAGTGAGAAAAGCACATATTCTTTATAAAGAAAAAAGGCGGATACCCGCCTTTTTCTTATATCTGATTGTTCTCAATCCAATTTGAAAGCTTTTCCCCGATTTTTCTCATCGTTCCCGCTTCATACGGGAGCAGAAGCCCCGCTCCTTTCACGAGATCGCGGAACGTTTCCGTACCCGCCTTATCGACAAAGCCGAGATAATTTTGCCATGCTGCTGCCCTGTTTTCCAGCGAGGCAAACCAAAACTGGAATGCCACGGTCTGTGCCATGCAGTAATCGATATAATAAAGCGGATACATATAAATATGCAGCTGGCGCTGCCAGCCCGCACCGCGGGAATAGAACGGCAGCCCGTCGAAATCGATATACGGCCGGTACTTTTTTTCAAGCGACAGCCAAAATTCGTTCCGCTGCTCCGGAGAAAGCTCCGGATTTTCATACATTTTATGCTGAAATTCATCCACCATGCAGCCATACGGAATAAAAATAACGGAATCCTCACAGTGAGACAGCTCATACTTTTTCACGGCGTCCCCAAAAAACAGCGCATGATACGGCGCCGTCAAAAATTCCATGCTCATGGAATGGCATTCGCACGCCTCGATGGTCGGGCTGTGAAAGTCGGAGAGTGCGACATGCCTTGCCGCACGATAGAACGCGAACGCATGCCCGGCCTCATGCGTCAGCACATCCACATCCCCCGAGGTGCCGTTGAAATTGGAAAAGATGAACGGCGCGTCGTAATCCGGAAACTCCGTGCAGTAACCGCCCGGCGCCTTTCCCTCCTTCGCCAGCACGTCGAAAAGCCCGTTTTCATACATGAAATCGATAAATTCCGCGGTTTCCGGCGACAGCTCATGATACATCTTCCGTCCGGCAGCCAAAATCTCCTCCGATGTGCCGAAAGGCTTCGCATTTCCGTCCGGGAACATGAAAATATCGTCGTAAAATTTCAGCTGGTCGACGCCGATGCGCTTCCTTTGCGCCTTTTTTACCTTGGCGACAACGGGCACAAAGTCCGCCGCAATCTGGTCACGGAAAGCGGCAACGTCATGACAGTCGTAGCAGTTCCGACCGAGACGGTCGTAGCCGAGCCCGATATAATTCTCATAGCCGAGCGCCTTCGCCTGTGCCGTGCGGTTTTTCACAAGCTTATCATAAAGCGTGTCGAGCTTTTCTCTGTGCGCATCGAAGCATTCCCCCTCCGCGGTGTAGGCAGCGCGCCTTACGGCACGGTCCGTACTCTGCTTATAGGGGGAAAGCTTTGTAATCGGCAGAGTTTGCCCGTCGAATTTCACCGTCATCGAAGCATAAAGCGCCTGATATTCGGAAACAAGCGCATTTTCCTCCTGCATAAGTCCGATGATCTCAGGCTTGAACGTCCTCGCCGCAATTTCAAGATTGCGGAAGAAAAGCTCCCCGAAGTGCGCCTCCAGCTCTCTGCGGAACGCGGACGAGAGCATTTTTTCGAGGATTTTCTGAATTTTTTCCTGTACGACGGGCGCGTTTTCATCCATAAAATCGTTTTCCGCCGTATAAAATTCGTCGCGGGTATCGATCGTATGGCGCACAGACGCAAGTGCTGCCGCCGTCATAAACCGTTTTTTTATCACATCCGCCGCCTCATACGCGGCAATCTGTTCTTCGGCGCTCTTTGCGGCGTCGAGCCTTGCGGCAATCGCATCAAAATCGGCCAGCACCCGCTCCATATCCGGGCGCACATACGGCATTTCCGTGAATTTCATAATTCCCTCCAAAGCCCGCCGACCGTGCGGCGGTTATTTTTATAGTTCATATCCGAAGATATCCTTTGTATGCTTCAAAAATTCCCTTGCGATCAGCGCATGTCCCGCCTCCGTCGGATGTGTCCCGTCCCAAATCCAGTATTTCGGCTCACGAAGCGTCATCGCTTCGTCAAACGCCGCTTGAAGCGGCACGAATACCGCGTCAAATTCCTCCGCAAGACGACGGACGATTTTTTGCTCGCTGCGAAGCGTCGCCGCACGCGCGATATCTGTGGTGGGCGCGTTTTTCTGATCCGGGATATGGGCGAACGGTTCGAGAAGAATGAGCGTCAGCGCCGGATTTTTCTCTCTGGACAGCGTGAGCAGCTTTCGGTAGTTTCTTTCAAAATCGCCGGCGGAATAATCGCATTTCCCATCGCGGTCATGATAGATGCAGTCGTTGACGCCCACGAGCACGGAAAGCACGTCGGGACCGATCGCGAGCACATCCTCCTCCCAACGGGAAAGAAGCGCTCCCGTCTGGCTGCCGCCCACCGCGCGGTTGACAAATTCAAGATGCCGCTGCGGATACATAAGTCCGAGCAGTCCCGTTATGATATAGGCGTAGCTATGCCCGATTTGATGGTTTTTATCCCATTCGGACGCGCGGCTTTTATACCGGTTGCCGTCCGTAATCGAGTCTCCCTCGAAAAGGATCTTCACAATTTTCACTTCTTTCGTCCTTTATTATGGTCAATATTATACAATATATGGCAGCCAAAGTCAACGGAGGAAAAAAATATCGCGGTTTCAGGCAATTTGAACGGCGATTGACTTGATTTTTGAGGGAAAACAGGTTATAATTAACATTATCTTGTGGGAATGCTGTAATTATGCTATGAAAAGAGGTGCGCGGAAACGGAAAACAACGCATTGCTTATCATCAATCCAAACTCGGGCGACGGCGAGGCAAAGCGATGGGTATATGACATCACGGCGGGGCTTCTTACGCGCTTCGATTTCGTGACGATATATTTTTCAAAGCAGACGGGAGACATCGCGCGCGTCGTCAGCGAAAAATCAGGGGAGTACGACGCGGTAATCTGCTGCGGCGGAGACGGCACACTCAACGAAACAATCCGAGGTCTTCATCTCGGAGGGACAAATCCCATGCTCGGGTATATTCCGACGGGGACGGTCAACGATTTTGCAACAAGCCATAAAATCCCGAAGGGAATCAAAGGCGCAATCGAGAAAATCGTTTCCGGCACGCCGGTTGAATATGATGTGGGACTTCTCGGAGAGCTTCCCTTTTCCTATGTGGCGGCTTTCGGCGCGTTCACGGACGTCGCTTATCTCACGCCCCAAATCACAAAGGCGTCGTTCGGACGCACCGCCTATATTGCGGAGGCCGCGAAACGGCTCTTTTCCCTGACGCCGATCCGCGTTTCCTTTCTCTATGAGGGACAGCAGATTACCGACGATTTCATTTACGGCATGGTTGCAAATTCCAAAACCGTCGGAGGAATCCGCTTTTTTGAGGGAAATTCCGCAGACGAGCTGCGAGACGGCAGGCTCGAGGTCATGATGATACGCTATCCCGACACGCCGGGAGAGCTTCAACAGGCGCTCTCGGGACTGCTCACGCCCAAAATAAAAAACGACTTCGTCTATAAATTCTCCACGGAGGAAATCACGTTCCGCTTTGAGGGCAGCGCGCCGTGGACGCTCGACGGCGAATTCGGCGGCGATTATCCCGAGGTTACGGTAAAATGCCTGCCGCGCCGCGTCCGTGTGATCGAATAAACGCAAATATGAACGGGCATTTTCATTGGGTTCAAGGTTTATTTACATATATATTATATACTATTGGTAGCTGTCCGGCCTGTCCGGACAAGCTCGGAAGGGGTATCGGATACTATGATAAAGGTTGAGCATCTGACCAAAAAATACGGCGAGCGGTATGCCGTAAACGACATCAGCTTTGAGGTGAAAAAAGGAGAGATTGTCGGTTTTCTCGGGCCGAACGGCGCGGGCAAGTCCACGACCATGAACATTCTCACGGGATATCTTTCCTCCACATCGGGCAGAGCCATGATCGACGGACTCGATATATTGGAGCATCCGATGGCCGTCAAGAAAAAAATCGGCTTTCTGCCGGAAATGCCGCCTCTTTACCTTGAAATGACGGTCAAGGAATACCTGAATTTCATTTATGATCTGAAAAAATGCACGCTTAACCGCAAGGAACACATTGCGGAAATCTGTCGGGTCGTCAAAATCGAGGACACCATGGACAGAATGATCAAAAATCTCTCCAAGGGCTACCGCCAAAGAGTCGGAATCGCCGGCGCCATCGTCGGCAATCCGGAGGTCATCATCTTCGACGAGCCGACAAACGGACTCGACCCGAAGCAGATTATCGACATCCGGAATCTGATCCGCGAGCTTGGGCGCGAAAGGACCATCATTCTCAGCACGCATATTTTATCCGAGGTAAAGGCGGTCTGTGACCGGATTCTCATCATCAACGAAGGGAAGATCGTCGCCGACGAAAAAACGGAGAATATCGAGGGAGCCCTGCGCGGGAACAGAAGAATCGTTATCCGCATCGACGGCCCCGCGGCAAGCGTGCTTTCCGCCATCAAGAAAATCAACGGCGTGGTTTATGCGGAAATTTCCCAAAAATTCGAGGACGGCTCCGCAGTCTTCATCGTCGAAAGCAAAAACACCATCGACGTGCGCAAACCGATTTTCTATATGCTCGCGCAAAATTCATGGCCGATTCTGTCGCTTGAATTCGCGGGAGCGAACCTCGAAGACATCTTCATCTCCGTCGTAGACGAAGCGGAAGCGGAGGAAGCCTCCGCCAAATCCGGCAAAAAACAGGCGTAAGGAGGCAAATCGACATGCTTGCAATTTATAAGCGCGAAATGCGCGCCTATTTCGCATCCCCGGTGGGATATATGTTCTGTGCGATCTTCTTCGCGGTCAGCGCATTTCTTTTCATGACGTACACCGTTCAGGCGGGCGCCAACAGCAGCTTTTCCAGTTACTTTTCCATTTTGCTGTTCCTGTTCGTCATCATCATTCCGCTGATTACGATGAAGCTTGTCAGCGAGGAAAGAAAAATGAGGACCGATCAGCTCATCATGACGGCGCCCGTCACGCTCGCGGGAATCGTTTTCGGCAAATATCTTGCCGCGCTTACGATGTTCGGCGGTTCCTTTATCCTCTCTTCCATCGTATACTATATTCCGCTGTCCCTTTACGGAGATCCTAACACCGCCATGTATGTCGGCTGTGTCATCGGCGTATTCCTCGTCGGCAGCGCGTTTATCTCCATCGGCATTTTCATCTCCTCTCTGACGGAAAATCAGTTTATTTCCGCGTTCGGTACCATCGGCGCGATTGTGCTGCTGCTTTTCATCAGCTCGCTTAACAGCTATATCAACAATGAGTTTATTCGGAATATCCTCTCCGGTATTTCCATAACGAGCCGGTACGCGTATTTTGCTAACGGTATTTTCAGCTACGACGCGCTGATCTATTTTGTGTCGCTTTCCGCCGTGTTCCTTTTCCTTACGGTAAGAATCTTTGAAAAGCGCCGCTGGTCGAAATCGTAAGAGGAGGAGAAAAACATGGAAAACAACAAAGAGAAAAACAGAGGAAAGGATGCGGTTAAAGCAAAGCGTCCGTCCGACAAACGAAATCTGAAATACGGCTCCCTGTCCGTCATCGTCACGGTCATATTCGTCGCGCTTATCATCGTTCTGAATATCATCGTGACCTCGCTTTCCTCCGTTTACGGCTGGTATACGGACATGACCGCAGCGGGAATTTATTCGCTGTCCGACACCTTTTCCGAAAAAATGGGAGAGCTGCTTTCTAAGACGACGGACGGAAAGCCTGTATACCTCAATATCGTCCTGATGGCGGAGGAGGACTATTTTAAAGGAATGAACTCACTGACCGCCATGGTATACCGGACGTTAAAGGAACTGGTGGCGGAATTCGACAACATAGAGCTTGTCGCTTATAATACGACGGTCCATCCCGAGCTTGCCGAAAAATACAAGATAACGGCGCTCGATACGCCGGCGCTCTCCGATGTCGTCCTTGAGCTCTGTGATGAAAACCATAACGCGCTCGAAAACGTTCCCGCGAAAAAATATGCGATCGAATCCTTCTTCACGGCGGATTCCTCGAGCGGCAGCTACATCGGCTATAATGCGGAGGCGAGACTGCTCTCCGCGGTAGCGCAGCTCACAGGGCAAACGGAAAAGCCCGTCGCCTACTATCTGCAAGGACACGGCGAGCCGACGCTTGCAGAAGCTTCGGACTGGCAGGAGGTATTGGAGCTTGCCGGCTTTGAGGTAAAAGAAATCAACCTTTCAAACGAGGATTTCCCCGTAGAGGGAGCAAGCAACGACAGCATCGTCATCATCAACTGTCCGAAATACGATCTGCTCTCGACAACGGAGGTTTCCGAGGTCAAAAAGATCAGGACTTTCCTCGGGACCAATTACGGCAACATGATTGTTGTCGAGGATGCATCCACTCCGAAGCTGCCGGCGCTCGAAGGGCTCCTGTCCGAATGGGGACTCGGCTTCGGCGGCTCCGTTACCGACGACAAGCATTCCGTTTCTTCTTCCGGCGCGGCCAAGGTGATCGCGGACTATGCGCAGACCTATAAGCCAAGCGAAAGCTCCCCCTCCATGGCTACACAAATTCTGAATAAAATGTTCGGAACCACTTCCAATCTTCCGACAACCATTTTCTCAACACCGAAGGAAATCGTCATCCTCGACGACAGCGAAATCCCGAAAGGAATGAACGGCTCCGCTTCTTCCTTTGCGCTGCTCCAAACCTATGACACCGCACGCACGAGAGGAGCCTCGGACGGAGAAACCTCCACCGGCTCGGTCCCGCTGCTCGGCGTTTCGCGGATGGTATGGGAGCTCAACGCAAACGAGGTAAGCTATGTCGTCGCACTCGGCTCGGCGGATTTTCTTTCCAGCGAATATGAGGGCTCCTGTGCCAACAGAAGCATCATGTATGCGCTGCTGAATCTCATGTGGGACAGCGTTACGACCTTTGAAGGCATAGATTACAAAGAATTCGACAGCTCTGCACTGACGGTATCGACCTCTGCGGCAAGCGCTTGGACGATCGTCTGCGTCGTAGTTCTTCCGGTACTGGTTGCCGGACTCGGAGTCTATGTTTATATAAGGAGACGCCATTCATGAAAAAGTTCTGGCAAAAAATCAAGGCGCTTTTTACCAAGAGCGACGTTGAAAAAACCTCGCTCCAAAAAACCGCCAAAATCTCAATCATTCTCGGCTGCTGCGTGCTTGTAGGCGCGATTGTCTATTTCGCGGCGATTGCCCCGCTGCTGCGTGCAGAGGAAAATTATGTTCCCACGCTTTTTGACGGCGAGGTTTATCAGAATAAATCCATCTATATCCTTCGCCAATATGAGCGTTCGGAAATTAAATCCGTCGAAATCAAAAATGAAAAAGAGCATTACAAGCTTTCCGCATACGAATCCAACGGATCCATTCTGTTCGCAATCGACGGAAGCGAACACATTGCCCTTTCAAACGAACAGGTTTCCGCGCTGCTTGGAGACGTCAGAGTGCTCGTGACCAATTCTCCGGCAGGTCAGGAGAGAGTCAATGAAAAAGCGACAGAGGAGGACCTCAGCCATTACGGTCTCGACGAAGCCTCCGACCCCTCATGGTTTGAGGTGACGCTTGTCGACGGCTCCTCCTATCGGATCTACGTCGGAAACGCGCTGACCACCTCAAAAGGTTATTATGTAATTTTGGAAGGGCGGAAAAACACCGTCACAAATGAGGACGGCACCGTTTCCGAATATGATATCGTATATGCCCTTCAATCGGGACTTTCCAGCACCGTGCTGACTGAAAGCTCGTTCCTTGTTTCGACGACGCTTGCACCCGCTTACGGCAATGACATTTACAATACGTCCAACTTCTCGCTTGCCCGAATCGGCAGCTCAGGAGAACGCGAGGTCATTATCCAGGTAGGACTTGTCGAAGAACAGGGAATCTCCGCTGCCAGTCAGACCTACCAAATGCTGTATCCGAAATCCTATCTCATCAATGAAGACGTTTATGGCTCCGATGTTTTAATGCAGCTTCTCTCCGTGACGGCGGACAGCATTGTCGCATACGGTGAATCCGTCTACGATCCCGAGGTATATGAAAAATTCGGGCTTGACATCGATAAGGAGCGCATCGAAACCGCAACGGATCACAACTATGCCCTTCTGCTCTTCAACTGCGCCGATCCCGACTCCGAAAACTATTCGGAAAAAGCCTCTCTTCTGTATTTCAGCAAAAAATTTACCGATATAGACGGTGTTGAATATTATTATGTCTATTCACCATCCTATGAGGTGATCGGAAAAGTACAGGCGGAGAGCTTTGCTTTCGTTGAGTGGAGCGTTGCAAACTTCACCAATCCTTATATGTACTTTGAGTATTTCACCAGCACAGAGTATTTTGAGCTGATTTCGGAACGCGACGGCATTGATCTGCGCTTCACCATCACCGGAAAAGAACGCAACCGTCATGTGGAGGTCACTACCTCCGGCGATAACGGAGCCATTGTTTACAGAGTGACGGCCGAGGGCACAAAAATCCCGCTTGTATACGATACTTCCTACACCAAAGTAGGCAGCGGCGTTCAATATGAAGGGGAGTTCGAGATCTTCCGCGATCTTTACTACGTTCTCATCACGAGAAAGCTCGCGCTCTATGCGGAAATCGACACGGACATGACCAGCGTCGATTCCTCACCGGCAAAGATCGTCCGCGTCAAAACCGCTCCGAAGGATCACGGTATTTCATATTATAAATACAGTGCAAACGGTACCAAGGAAAACCAGCTGCGCGATCAGGGAGGAAACATTCTCTGCCACAACGTCGTTGTCACAACGACACTTCCGGACGGAACAACGCGGCAGGTCACATACGACAGAGCATTTTATGACGAGGACGCCAAGCGGTTCTTCTTAAAATCCGTCGACTCCAATGACGCTGTTGAAAAGCCGAATGGCTTTGACGACGACGGAAACGGACTCGTCAAGGTGACGGTGTTTCTCCCGGACAACGCCTCCGGCGAATATGACGAAACCATTTACGAATACGAGATCTACGATTTGTACGACGAATATACCGATATCAACGGAAATACGGTAAGACAGCTGAATCCGACTTATATGTACGTCGTACCGACCATCACGACCAACACTTACAGACTTTCCTCAGGTGGGGAAAAAGAGCTTCTCAGCACAGAAACCGACAGAGCCGCGGAGGGCGTCTATATCCGCACCTCGACAATCGACAAGCTCTTCTCCGATACGCATAAGCTTCTCAACGGAGAAGAAATCGATACGATGGGCGTGAACTGACAAAATTTATTTATAGACATCTTTTCAAAAAGCCGCCGGCTTCCGCCGGCGGCTTTTTTATCGAGCTTTTCACTATAAAAACTCCCCGTCTGTCGACGGGGAGTTTTCGATATTCCATTTCCGTTACTGCGCCGCTTTCACGATCACCGTAAAATCATCGGATTTGAGCGAGGCACCGCCGATAAGGCCTCCGTCG
The DNA here is from genome assembly GCA_934446365.1 of uncultured Eubacteriales bacterium. Classification (GTDB taxonomy): domain Bacteria; phylum Bacillota; class Clostridia; order Oscillospirales; family CAG-272; genus QALR01. Next base: position 397,954 of record CAKSDZ010000002.1, read on the forward strand.
ATGTTTTTCATCGAAAGAAGCTCCGCCGCGTTGCCCGCATTCATCGAGCCGCCATACTGGATCGTCGTCGCTTCCGCCGCATCCGTGCCATAAAGCGATGCGACCACACCGCGGATCGCCGCACAAACCTCCTCCGCCTGAGCCGCCGTCGCCGTTTTGCCGGTGCCGATCGCCCAAACAGGCTCATATGCGATGATGACGTTTTTCAGCTCTTCCGCCGACACGCCGAGCAGTGCAATTTTCGTCTGTCTTGATACCGTCTCGGCCGTGATGCCCTGCTCGCGCTCCGTCAGCGTCTCTCCGACACACAGAATCACGCGCAGTCCGTTCGCAAGGCCGGCTTTCAGTCTGCCGTTCACCGTTACATCGGCTTCTCCGAAATACTGACGACGCTCGCTGTGACCGACAATGACATATTTCACGCCGCATTCCGCGAGCATTTCACCGGAAATCTCGCCCGTATACGCGCCCTTCGGCTCCATATGAACGTTTTCGGCGCCGATCTCGATATTCGTGCCCTTGGCCGCTTCTACGGCCGCCGCGATATCCACATACGGAACGCAGAGCACGATTTTACAGCCGTCAAGTCCTGCGACCTTCGGAGCAAGCTCCTTTATAAATGCCGTCGTTTTCGCAGGCGTCATATTCATTTTCCAGTTTCCCGCAATAACGGCAGTCCGTTTCGCTTTGTCCATCGTCTCTTCCCCCTACATCCGATTATTTGTCGAGCAGGCAGGCGATTCCGGGAAGCTCCTTGCCCTCGAGAAATTCAAGCGATGCGCCGCCGCCTGTCGAAATATGCGTCATTTTGTCGGCAAAGCCGAGTTTCTCCACCGCAGCCGCGGAATCCCCGCCGCCGATAATGGAAATCGCGCCGGAATCGGCAACCGCCTTCGCAACGGATTCGGTGCCCGCCGCGAAATTCGCCCATTCGGAAACGCCCATCGGTCCGTTCCAAACGACGGTACCGGCGCCCTCAATGGTCTTGGAGAAAAGCTCACGGGTAACAGGTCCGATGTCGAGTCCCATCCATCCGTCCGGAATGGAATCGGAATAGATCACCATATGCGTGGTGTTTTCGTCATATTCGCGGCCGACCACGTTATCGACCGGAATGAGGAAATTGACGCCCTTGGCGCGCGCCTTGGCCATCATCTCCTTGGCATCCTCGATTTTATCCGTCTCACAAAGAGAAGTACCGACGGAATTTCCCATCGCGGCAAAGAAGGTATACGCCATACCGCCGCCGATGATGAGGGTATCGACCTTCTCCATCAGGTTGTTGATGACGCCGATCTTGTCGGAAACCTTTGCGCCGCCGAGAATCGCGACAAACGGGCGCTTCGGATTTTCCAGAGCCGCACCCATCACGCTGATTTCTTTCTGGATAAGATATCCGCAGACAGCCGGCAGATAAGCGGCCACGCCCGCCGTGGACGCATGCGCGCGATGAGCGGAACCGAACGCATCGTTGACATAAATCTCGGCAAGAGAAGCAAGCTCTTTGGAAAATTCCGCATCGTTCTTTTCTTCTCTCGCATCAAATCGCACGTTCTCGATCAGAACGGCGTCGCCGCCTTTCAGCGCGGCAATTTTCGCTTTTGCGTCGTCTCCGACGATATCGGAAGCAAATGTCACTTTGCCGCCGAGGTATTCGTTAAGTCTCTCGGCAACCGGCTTCAAAGAGAATTTTTCTCTGTCTCCAAGCGCCTTTTTCAGCAAGTCCGCCTTGGCCTCGGCTTGCTTTTCCGCAGGAAGCTCTTCGATTTTCTTTTTCTCCTTTTTGTTGAGTCCGAAGCCCTCGGTCAGCACGTTATGCGGCTTGCCCATATGGGAGCAAAGGATGACCTTGCAGCCTTTACCGAGCAGATATTTGATCGTGGGAAGCGCTTCGACAATCCGCTTGTCGCTCGTGATAACACCGTCTTTGAGGGGGACGTTGAAATCGCATCTGACAAGAACTTTTTTGCCGGCAACATCGATATCCTCGATGGTTTTCTTGTTGTAGTTCATATTTTTACCTCTTAAATTTAAGATTCTTATAAGGTTAGTATATCATTAACCGGAATTATTTGCAATATTATTTTGCAAATAATTCCCTTATAAATGTGCTTTTCAAAGAAAATTAACATTTTATGTTCTTTTCCCCGTCGGACAAGAAAAGAACGAAAAGAAGCCGCAAGCCTCCGGCTTGACCGTTTGTGCGGTCGGCAGCTTTGCGCCTGCGGGCGCGGGCTCCCAGCCGCACAAACTTCCCGCACGGGGAGTGGTGGCCTGTGCGAGCCCCGCGAGCACTGCAACACCTTTCGAGCCGTGTGTATATGCTTCCCAGCAGATGGATGGGAGTCCGAGACACCGTCTCGGCGACTCTTTTCGTCGTTTTCTCGTCGGTGAGAAAACGACATTTCTTCTTCTTTGGAAAGGAGAGAACGCATGCTTTTCTTTACAGAAAGAAAAGCATCAAAAGAACTGCAAGCCTCCGGCTTGACCGTTTGTGCGGCCGGCAGCGGTTCGGTGGCGGCTATAAAAGACGGCGTCCACGCTCGCGGAGCTCGCGTGATCCGCGGGCCGCCGCCCCTTTCAGTGGCACCGTGCCGGAAGGCGCTCACACGGCGCGCGCCTTGCGCCTGCGGGCGCGGACTGCCCAGTCGCAGGTGCTTCCCGCACGGGGAGTGGTGGTCTGTGCGAGCCCCGCGAGCACTGCAACACCTTTCGAGCCGTGTGTATGTGCTCCCCAGTAGATGGATGAGAGTCCGAGACACCGTCTCGGCGACTCTTTTCGTCGTTTTCTCGTCGGTGAGAAAACGACATTTCTTCTCCTTTGGAAAGGAGAAAAGGAAAAAGCGCGGCAAAGCCGCGCCCTTCCTTTTCCATATATATTTTTGACAGAGGATACTCCAACTCTTTTAAGCTTCCGCCTCCCGCTTGGCATCGTCAATGATCTTCTGGGCATTGGCCGCGGGAACCTCCTCATAGCCTTCAAAATAAAAGGTATACCGGCCGCGCCCCTGCGTCAGCGCGCGCAACTGAATGGCAAAATCCGTCATTTCCCCCATGGGCGCCTCCGCCTCGATCATCTGCTCACCCTTCTTATGCGTCGGACTCATGCCGAGAACCCTTCCGCGGCGCTTGTTGATAGCACCCATGATATCGCCGAGCATACTGCCGGGCGCATATACGCAGAGCTTGCCGACCGGTTCGAGCAAAACAGGAGACGCTTTCGGAAGCCCTTCCTTATAAGCGAGAGAAGCCGCCACCTTGAACGCCATTTCGGACGAATCCACCGGATGATAGGAGCCGTCGAACAAATCCGCTTTCAGATTCACGACGGGATAGCCGGCAAGCACACCCTTCTGCATCGCTTCAAGCAATCCCTTTTCAACGGCCGGATAATAATTTTTCGGCACCGAGCCGCCGACAACCGACTGTGTAAATTCCAGTCCCGGCTCCGTTCCCGGAGAAAACGTAATCTTGACATGCCCATACTGGCCATGTCCGCCGGACTGCTTCTTGTGTTTGCCCTCGACTTCGACACGCTTTTTGATGGTCTCCCTATATGCGATTTTCGGCGCGGAAAGCTCCACCGACGTGCCAAACCGCGTTTTCAGCTTGGATACCACGACATCAAGGTGGATATCGCCCTGCCCCGAAAGGAGAAGCTGCTTGGTTTCGGCATTGTTTTCATATTTCAGCGTCAGATCCTCCTCGAGCAGCTTGGCAATGCCCTGAGAAATCTTGTCCTCATCCCCTTTGGCCTTGGGTGAGACCGCCATCTGATAAAAGGATTCGGGATAAACAATCTTCTTATACGGCAGCGCGCCCTCCGCCGCGGAAAGCGTGTCGTTCGTATTGGTCGCCGCAAGCTTTGCCGTCATACCGATATCGCCCATGGAAAGCATGGGCACCTCCGTCTGCTTCTTGCCGCAGATCGTATAGATATGAGAAAGCCGCTCATTTTGCTCCGTCGTCAGGTTTTTCAGCGTGGTATCGCTGTAAAGCTCGCCGCCCATCACCTTGAAAAACGACATCTTGCCGACAAACGGGTCGGCGATGGTCTTGAACACGAAAATCGACGCGGGACCGTGCTCGCGCAGCGGGACTTCCTTTTCTTCCCCTCCGTCGACGACGATTTCCGCCTTGTGATAAACGGGACTCGGCAGCGTATCGACAATCAGATCCATCAAAAGATCGATGCCGCACAAATTCGTCGCGGAGCCGCAGACCACAGGTGCGATATCTCCCCTTAAAATGCCGCCGTGGAGCGCCGTGACGACCTCCTCGCGGCTCAGCGTTTCCCCGCTAAAATATTTCTCCATGAGCTCCTCGCTCGTGGAAGCGACCGCCTCGTAAAGCATGTTCCGGCAGGTCTCGATTCTTTCCTCGTTCCCCGCGGGGACTGCGATTTCTTTCCCCGCGCTGTTCTTTCCGAAGCCCACCGCCTTCATCTCGATGAGGTCAAGCAGTCCCACAATCTTGTCCCCTTCCATAACGGGAATGATGACGGGGCACACGGACTGCCCGAACATTTCGTGCATCTGTCCGAATACCCGCTTGAATCTCGCCTCGGGATCGTCGCATTTATTGATGAAAAACGCACGCGGCATTTTGGCTTCGCACACCATATCCCACGCAAGCTCCGTGCCGACCTCGACGCCCGCCTTTCCGTCCACGACGATCAGCGCGCTGCCCGCGACGCGAAGCGCCTGCACGGCCTCGCCGATAAAGTCCAAATATCCCGGGGTGTCGATGATGTTGATTTTTGTTCCCTTATATGTGACCGGCGCAATAGACGCGGAAAGAGAAAAGCCTCTTTTCACTTCCTCCGGATCATAATCGCAGACCGTATTTCCGTCGGTCGGTTTGCCGAGCCGGTCCGTTGCCTTTGTCAAATAGAGCATGGCCTCGGCAAGCGAGGTCTTGCCGCTCGCGCCGTGGCCGAGCAGGCAAACATTCCGGATATCTCTTGAGTGGATCTTTTCCATGTATTTATGCTCCTTATCTATGTATTCTGTTTCCGGTCCGCACAAACGGACTTAACAGTTTCATTATAGCTTTTCAATGTGGATTATTCAAGTGAGAATTTTGTTTTTATTGTATCATCATAATAGAATTTTCTCTTGATTATTTGTGCAATTTATACATATTTTCGTCGAATGAGGTCAAAAACTGAATATAAAAATGCCGGGTTGAGGAAAATATGTTGACAGCGCGCATCTTCTGTGATAGAATAATAAGGTAATGGAATTTATTCATACAAAATTATGAGATATACAATATGATTTACAATTCTTTTACTGCCGGCGGAAAGCCGGCGATTCAAATAAAAATTTGCCAATGTGCGGTGGGAGGATCAACATGGAAGTAACGAAGGATACCATTATCGGCGACATTCTCGATTTTGACGGCGAAACGGCGAAATTTTTCCTTGAAATCGGCATGCACTGCCTCGGCTGTCCCGCATCCCGCGGAGAAAGCATCGAAATGGCGTGTGCCGTTCACGGAACCGACGCCGACGAGCTTGTCGGAAAAATCAACGCCTATCTGAAAACAAAATAACGGAGCTGTCCCTTTGCTTTTTCCGAAAAGCGAAGGGGCAATCTGTATATGGGAGAACCCTGTCATGAAGACATCTCTTGACGCGCGCCTGCTTGCCGCGGCAAATTTTGTGAGAGACGGCGCCTATCTCGCCGACATCGGCACGGATCACGCCTATCTCCCGATTTATCTCGCGCAGAATGGGAAAATAAGCCGCGCCGTCGCATCCGATATCCGAAAGGGGCCGCTTGCGCGCGCCGAGCGGAATATTCGTGCGGCCGGACTTTCCGACAAAATCGAAACCGTGCTGACGGACGGGCTTTCCGGACTTGAACGCTATCCCATAACGGATATCGTCATCGCCGGCATGGGCGGGCTTATGATCGCCTCTATTCTCGACGCCGCCGATTTTATCAGGACGGCAAAGCTGCGTCTCATCCTCCAACCGATGCAGCATATCCCCGAGCTGCGGCGCTATCTTTCCGCCGGCTGGCTGGTGGAAAAGGAAGCGATCACCGAAGAGAGCGGCAAGCTGTATCAGATTCTGTGTGCCCGCTATGACGGCATAAAACGGAATCCTTCCGCGCTCGAGCTGCTGCTCGGCAGCTATAACCTTGCTCACAAACGGGAAATTCCCCTTTTCTCCGCTCTGTGCGAGCGGCAGGCTGTCGTACTGAGTGAAAAAATCGCCGGTCTCGAAAGGGGAGGACACGACGCCTCGGCGGAAAAAGAAATGCTCCTCGCCATCCGCGCGGAGCTTACGGATATTAAAACAGTCAAAGGAGAAACCTATGGCCTCCGTTCATGAAATTTACAGCTATCTCAATGCGCTTCTGCCCCGCGCCCTGTCGGCGGAATGGGACAACGACGGCCTCATGGTCTGCGAAAATCCTGCGCGCAATGTCTCAAAAGTGCTGTTTGCGCTTGACGTAACACCCGCCGTCGCGCAGTACGCCGCGGATATCCGTGCGGACCTTGTCATCTCGCATCATCCCCTCATTTTCAAAGGCATTCGCCATATGAATACGGACGACTCCGTCGCCCGTAAAATCATGCTTCTCATCAAAGAACAGATCGCCGTCATGAGCTTCCATACCCGCCTTGACGCGGCAAAGGGCGGCGTCAACGACATTCTCGCGGAGACACTCGGACTTTCGGACACGCAGCCCTTCGGTCCCGACGGAGATACGACGGGACGGCTCGGCACGCTTCCCGCGCCTTGCACATTCAACGAGTTTTGTCTTTTTGTCAAGAATACATTGAACGCGCCGTCCGTGAGCGCCGTCAAAGGAAATGAGACCATTCGCCGCGTCGCCGTTCTCGGCGGCGCCGGAAAGGATTACATCGAATCCGCCATCCGCGCCGGTGCGGACGCGCTCGTCACGGGAGAGGCGGGCTACAACCACATGCTCGACGCGGCCGAGCGCGGACTTTCCGTTATCGCCGCCGGACATTATCACACGGAGATTCCCTTTTCCTCCTTTTTTATCAAAACGTTAAACGAAGCCTATCCCGGCATCGAATTTTGCCGCTATCCCGCCGGATGCGAAATCCGTTATTTCTAAAACAAGAGGGGGCGTCCGTCATTTCACGAAAGGTTTTGTTTGTCGCCACGGTCGTAAAAGAGCATATCGAGGCGTTTCACCTGCCGTATCTCAAATGGTTCAGAGAGCATGGCTACGAAACGCATGTCGCGGCGGCGGATAACGGAAGCGGCGCGGAAATTCCGTACTGTGACGTTTTCCATCCCATTCCGTTTGACCGCAGGCCCCTGTCCCCGCGCAACATAAAAGCATACCGCCGGCTTCGGCGCGTCATCGACAGCGAACATTTCGAGCTCATCCACTGTCATACGCCGGTCGGCGGCGTTTTGGCACGCCTTGCCGCGCGGGAAAGCCGCAAAAGGGGAATGAAGCTTCTCTATACCGCGCACGGCTTTGCCTTTTACAAGGGAGCGCCGCCCTTTCCCTCCGTTATTTTCAAAGCGGTGGAAAAATACTGCGCGAAGCTCACCGACGTCCTTATCACAATCAATCGGGAGGACTTCGCATATGCGAAGCATCATCTGCACGCCGGAAGAATCGAATATGTGCCCGGCGTCGGCGTGGATACGGAAGCTTATGCGCCGAATGCCCTCCTCCGTGAAAAAACAAGAAAATCACTCGGACTTTCGGATTCCGAGACAATGGTGCTTTCCGTCGGAAGGCTCGACCGCAACAAAAATCACGAAACCGCGATACGGGCGGCCGCCGACTGCATCCGAAAGCATCCGGAAACGGCGATACGGCTTTTCATCGCCGGAGACGGACGGCTGCGCCGGCGACTGGAAACGCTCGCCCGAGCGCTTGGCATGGAATCACACGTATGCTTTCTCGGATACCGAGCCGATATCCCGGCGCTCATGTGTGCCGCCGACATCTACATACATCTGTCCAAAACGGAGGGCCTGCCGCGGGCGGTCATGGAGGCGATGGCATGCGGACTGCCCGTGGTCGCCTCGGACGCGCGCGGCTGCCGTGATCTTCTGCATGGTGCGCAGGCTTCCCTCTTTCACCCCTCTGATTATTGCGCCGTCGGCGCGGCGCTCGCCACGCTCACCGAAAATCCGGAACGGAGAAAAAAGCTGGGCGCGGAAAACAGAGAGCGCATCCGGCCGTTTTCGCTTGACAACACACTTGCAAAAATGGACGGGATCTACCGCTCCGCGATGGAAAAACAGGTACGGGTGCTCCATGTGCTCGGCAGCAGCAAATTTTACGGAGCGGAGCACGTCGTCTGTGACATCATCGAAAGATTCCGCGGGAACAAGGACATAGAAATGGCCTATGCCAGTCCCGACGGAGAAATCGCGGAGGCGCTCCGTGCGCGTGAGATTCGCTTTATCCCGATGAAAAAGCTGACACCTTTCACCTTGAAAAAAGCGATTTCTGCTTACCGGCCGGACATTCTCCATGCGCACGACGTGCGGGCGGGCGTCGTCTGTGCCTGCTTTTCCGGCACCTGCAAAATCGTCTCCACCATGCACGTCAACACGCCCGCCATGCGCAGAAAAACGCCGAAAGCGCGGCTCTACCGTATGGCGGCAAGGCGCTTCTCCCATATTTTCTGGGTAAACCGGAGCGCCATGGAGGAATTCGCGTTTGCGGATGCCGTCGCGGACAAAAGCGAGCACCTCGCCAATATCATCGACATCGCCGCGGTGCGCGGCAGAGCGGGTTCGATTCCCGTCCCCCATCCCTATGCCGGTGTCTATCTCGGACGCTTCGAGGAGCAAAAGGACCCCATGCGTCTGATGCGGATTTTCGCGGGCATTTTAAAACGCTGCCCGGATGTGCGCTTCGCCGCGGCCGGCTCCGGCTCCATGCTCGCGGAAACGGTGGCATACGCGAAAGCGCTGGGCATCTCGGAGCACGTCGATTTCCCCGGCTATCTCGAAAATCCCTATACGCTGCTCGCCGGAGCCCGCTTTCTGCTGATGTGCTCAAAATTTGAAGGATTACCGATTGCCGCCCTGGAGGCCGGCGCACTCGGCGTGCCGGTTGTCGCCGTAAAAACGGACGGCCTTGCCGAAGCGGTCGAGGACGGACAAAGCGGCTTTCTGTCGGACGACGACGGGACGCTGATCCGACATGCGGCGGCGCTGATTTCCGACGACGCGCTCTATGGGACTATGCATGCGGCGGCCTATCGGCATTCTGAGGAAATCAACGACGGCGATGCGTATAAAAACAAGCTCCGTCGGACGTATTTTTCTTGACAAACCGCGCGCCTTGGTGCATAATGAAAAAAGAATGATACGGATATTCACAAGAGAGGGAGAGGCACATGGCAATCACGGCAAAGGAGGACATCATACGGGAAAACGGAATCCCCTTTGTCGAGCTTTCCGGCGTTTCTTCCTTCAACGCGGAAATGACGTTTGAATGCGGCCAGTGCTTCCGTTTCGACAAAAGCCCGAACGGGGGCTATGAAGGCGTCGCATACGGCAGAGCGCTCCGCGTTCTTCAACCGGCGGATGGTCACGTAATCCTCTACGGCTCGACGCTCTCGGACTATGAAACCGTTTGGAAGGGCTTCCTTTCGCTCGACGAGGATTATGAAGCCATTCAAAAGGACATTTGCGAGCGCTTCGGAAGATACGGAGATACCATCTATGAAGCCGTGCGCTGCGCGTCCGGCATCCGGCTCCTGCGGCAGGAGCCGTGGGAGGCACTCTGTTCGTTTATCCTATCCCAAAACAACAACATTCCGCGCATCAAAAAAATCATCACCGCCCTTTGCCGAACGCTCGGCGAACCGTTTTCCGCAATGGGTGAAACCTATTATAAATTTCCCACCGCGCGGGCGATTGCGGACGCCGGACTTTCGGGACTTGCGCCCTGTCGGATGGGCTTTCGCGCGCGATATCTCCTCGACGCGGCGGAAAAATGCCGAAACGGAGAAACCCGGCTCAACGCCCTGAAAGACGCCGATATCGCGCAGGCGGAGGAGGCACTCACCGCCATCTGCGGCGTAGGGAAAAAAGTCGCCGCCTGCACCATGCTCTACGGTCTGCACAAAACCGAAGCATTTCCGGTGGACGTATGGATGCGGCGCGTGCTCGACAAATATTATCCGGACGGACTCGATCTTGCCACACTCGGAGATTACGCCGGCATCGCCCAGCAGTATCTTTTCTACTATGAACGGGAAAAAGCCTCGCAGGAAAGGGAGAAAAAACGCGCATGAAGCTGCTTTACGGCACCGGAAATCCGGCAAAGCTTGCCTACATGAAACGACGGCTGTCCGCTCTTCCCATAGAACTGCTTTCCCTTTCCGATATGCCGTCGCCTCCGCCGCCCATTGAGGAAGCAGGAAGCGACGCGCTCCAAAACGCGCGCATCAAGGCGCTTGCCTACTATGAGGTCTATCATATTCCCGTTTTTTCGTGTGACACCGGACTTTATTTTGATGAAATACCGGATGCATTACAGCCGGGCGTTCATGTCCGCAGAATCGGTGGAAAAACGCTCACCGATGAGGAAATGACCGCGTATTATGCCGCGTTTGCCGCGCGCTTCGGAATGACATCAAAGGTTTTTCAGGGTAATTCGGCAACACCGCGCGGACTGACGGCGCAATATCGCAACGCCGTCTGCCTTGTGATGGACAGCACGCACATCTACGAGCGCATGGACGAAAGCACCGCCGGAAGAAAATTTCTGTTAACCGACACACCGCACCCAAAGCGTGAAAAGGGATTCCCCCTGGACTGCTTATCAGTCGATTCCGCAAGCGGGAGATACTATTATGATCTTGCCGACCATGCGACAGACGAGATTGCAAGCGCAGACAGCCGCATGTCTCAGGCATATGCGCGCTTCTTTTCCGAAGCGCTGGAAGCGTTTCACCGCGAAACGGGAAAGTGAAAATTTGATTTTTATTCAATTTCCACTTGAAAAGGAAGAAAGGCATAGACATAAATCCATTTTTGAAAAAGGCAAGCGCCTCGGCGGCTCTTTTGGTATCTTTTCTCCCCGTGGAGAAAAGTACATTCCCCCGCATGGAAAATGTGAAAATCATTTCTTATATAAAAAATATATCTTATAAAACAAAAAAATCTCGGCACTGCCGAAACGAAAGGAACCCATGATTTTACAGCCTAAGGATACAACCATTGCCTACCGTTGTCCGGAATGCGGAACAACGGTCATGAGCGTCGTCGGCGCACTGGCGCTTTCCGGCGATATCATCAAGCTGAAATGCGACTGCGGCGGCTCGGAGCTCCTCCTCGAAAACACGGACGACGGCAAAATCCGTCTGACCGTTCCCTGTGTCTTCTGTCCCTCGCCGCACCGGTATTTGGTTTCCCGCAGACTGCTCACGACAAGGGAGCTGTTTACTTTTCCCTGCGCGTATTCCGGCATCGATATCCTTTTTATCGGCGCCAAGGGAGCGGTGCTGCGGGCGGTCGAAGAATCCGACAAGGAGCTTGAAGAGCTGATCGACGAAACCGAGATGGCGGGGATTCACGACGGAAACGAGGGCGACAATCTTTACGGAGACGAGCACATCCGCGATCTGATCGTCTTTACGCTCGGCGACCTCGCCGAGGAGGGGGATATTGTCTGCGGCTGCTCCGACGGCGGCGATTTTCTTGTGGAGCAGGAACGGGACAGTGTGTGCATCTCCTGCAAAAAATGCGGTTGGAAAAAGGAAATTTCCTGCGCCGGAAGCTCGCTTGATGCCGAGGCTCTTTTCGACTGCGACAAGCTGTATTTGGAGCCTGACGAAAAATCTTAAAGCTTTCACTTTGTTATCCACTTTGCCGCGATGCGGCAAAAATCACATAAATCATTTCGGAGGAAATTGAATATGAGCAAAATTGTATGTTTCGGAGAACTGATGCTTCGCCTTTGCCCGGAGGGCTATCTGCGCTTTGAGCAGGCAAACGAATTTGAAGCAAGCTTCGGCGGCGGCGAGGCAAATGTCGCCGTGTCGCTCGCGCATTTCGGCATGGACGCGGCGTTCGTCTCCAAATTCCCGTCGCACTCGATTGGAGATATGGCGGTCCGCTCTCTGCGTGCCGAGGGCGTCGCAGTCGACAAAATCGCGCGCGGCGGCGAGAGAATGGGAATCTATTTTCTCGAAAAAGGTGCGTCCCAGCGTCCGTCCAAGGTCATCTACGACCGCAAATACTCCTCGATCGGCATGGCGTCGCGTGAGGATTTCAACTGGGAAACGATTCTTGACGGCGCGGAATGGTTCCATTTCACCGGCATCACCCCCGCTCTCGGCGACAACGTGGCGCAAATCACGCTCGACGCGCTGAAAGTCTGCAAAAAGAAAGGGATTAAGGTCAGCTGCGACCTCAATTTCCGCAAAAAGCTCTGGACGAGCGAGAAAGCGGGCACGGTCATGGGCGAGCTTTGCGAATACGTCGACGTCTGCATCGCCAATGAGGAGGACGCCGAGAAGGTATTCGGCATCAAGCCGGACCACAACGACGTCGAGGGCGGCAAGCTCAACCGCGAGGGCTATATCGACGTTGCGAAAAAGCTTTCCGACCGCTTCGGCTTTGAAAAAGTCGCTATCACGCTGCGCGAGAGCATTTCCGCCTCCGACAACAACTGGGCGGCCATGCTTTATGCGGACGGAGAAGCGTATTTCTCCAAAAAATATGCCGTGCATATCGTCGACCGCGTGGGCGGCGGCGACTCCTTCGGCGCGGGACTTATCTACGGTCTCATGAACGGCTACGACAATCAGAAAACCATCGAATTTGCCGTGGCGGCCTCCTGTCTCAAACATTCCATCGAGACGGATTTCAACTATGTTTCCGTCGACGAGGTCAAGACGCTGATGATGGGCGACGGCTCCGGCCGTGTCCAAAGATAAAAGAAAAACAAAGGCTTTGCGAGCGCCGTTATCAAAAACGGCGCCCGCATTTCATTCCCCACAGAAAAGCACGGCACCGGCTCGGAAAATCGATTTCATATTCTTTGAAAGGAATCTGTCGGCATGAAAAAAACGGTATCTGCCATCGCAATGATTTTCGCGGTACTTTTTCTTTTTTGCGGCTGCGGAAAAACACCCCCAGCCGAAATGACAAGCGTCGACGGCTCGCCGGTTTATCCGGCATCGACGCCGCCCGACCCGTTCTGCGAGGTACATACTTTCGATATCGAAGACATCATCGTGGAACCGGGTGTCAAAACCGAAGGCATGACGAAGCTCACCTGCTCGGTATGCGGCATCCATCAAATAAAAATGATTCCGGCGACCGACTCCGTTAAAATCCTCGCGATTGGCAATAGTTTCAGCGCAGACGCCATGGAATATCTTTACGACATCTGCGACGCCGCCGGCATCGGGGATATTGTGCTCGGCAACTTATATATCGGCGGCTGCTCGCTCGACACGCACTGGGACAATATACAGAAGAATGCAAACGCCTATACCTACTATGAAAACGTCTACGGATACTGGACGACGAAAAACGCCAAAAGCATTCTCGCCGCTTTGGAAGCGGAGGATTGGGATATCATCACCGTCCAACAGGCAAGCGGTGACAGCGGCATGTCCGAAACCTACGGCAACCTGCAAAATATCCTCGATTATATCCACGAGCATAAAGCCGACGCCAAAATCTATTGGCATATGACGTGGGCGTATCAGTCGGACTCCTCACACGGGGATTTCGCGAATTATGAGAAAAATCAGCTCACCATGTATCATGCGATTGTCGACACCGTAAACGACACGGTTTTCAAACACGAAAGGATTGCCGGTGTGATTCCGAGCGGCACCGCCATTCAGAATCTCCGCACCTCCTATATCGGCGACACGCTGACGCGCGACGGCTATCACCTGAGCTATGATGCCGGCCGATATACGGCAGCGCTGACATGGTTTGCAGCGCTTACCGGACTTCCGGTCGAGGATATCGATTGGATGCCGGAAAGCTGCGCCGGGATTCGCTCAGACAAGCTGGAAGCGATTCGCGAAGCGGTGAATGCGGCGCTCAAAACGCCGCTTTCCGTCACGGAGTCCTCGCTGCCTGCCACGGCAATCCCCGTCAAAACGCTGGAAATAACCGATGCCGACAGGGAGACGCTTCAAAAGCTCGGCTATGACCCCGAGCGCTTCGAGGTGCTCGACTGGGAGCCGACGGTCGCCGCCTACTACAACTCGACCGCAAGTGCCGCTTTGGTATCAAGAGCAAACAGCACCGCCTCCAATCTTCCCTATTTTACCGCATCACGCATTTTCACAAAAGAAGAGCTGCCCGATGGAACCGTCATCGCGGTCGATGACGGCTATCAATACCGTCCCGAGGGCTGGACGTCGCTTTCGTCGAAAAACACAAGTGCCGCAAGACCCGCCAATGTGACGGGAGATGCGGTCGTTGTAAGCGACAAGTGGTGGGGAAATTTCCGATACCGCGCTTTCAACCTCTCCCATAGCGGTTCCACGACCGATATGACAGAAGCGGATTCGGTGCATCTGCGCATCTATATTCCCAAAGAGGAAGGCTGAATCATCCATGCTTGAAAACGACTGGAAGTTAAGACAGGACAGCCTCCTCCTGCGCGACGCACTGTGCGAATTTTTTGAATGCCGATACGGCAAAATCCGCTTTTTAGAGGAAAAAAACATCGGAAAAGTGCGCGCAGACATGATTGCCGTCCTCCCGACAGGCCTTGTCGGAATTGAAATCAAAAGCCACAGCGACAGCTATGAGCGGCTGAAAAATCAAATCAAGGAATACGACAAATACTGCGATTACAATTTCCTATGCGCGGGCAGCACGCACGTGCACGCCAAGGAGCATGTTCCGGAGCACTGGGGCATCGTTATGATGACGGTGCGGGACGGCGTCCGTTTCGACGTTCTGCGCGAGCCTGCGAAAAATCCGAAATGCAAAACGGAACGTCAGACGGAGCTTCTTTGGCGCAACGAGCTTGCCCATATTCTGAAAACGGAAAAGCTCCCCCGCTACGCCGGAAAAAGCAAAAAATTTATCTGCGGCAGGCTTTGTGAAAAGCTCCCGCCGGAAAGACTGAAACCCCTCATCTGCGACAGGCTCTTTGAGAGGGACTACTCGCGTTACAGAGAGGACTAAATTTTCAGCGAAAAAACAGCTCTTATCATAGCAAAGCAAATTCGGCAATACAAAGCCCGGCAGATTCTTTGTGGTCTGCCGGGCTGATTTATTTTGTCTATCAAATCGGCCGAAAACTGTCGAAAGCTGTCATGCTTCCCTTTCTTCTCACTCGGCACAGAAGCCGTAAAAATGACCGTTCGCCGTCGCCAAGGTTCCGGTTTCATTTTCATGGATGGAAAGATAAATCTCCTCCTCCACCGGATATTCCGTTTCTTCGCCGTCCTCCGTCAAAAGAATGATCGAGCTTGGCAACAATCCTGCAACCTATATTTTAGCCGGCATCGTGCTCGCCCTTTTTGTCGCATTGATATGGGTGCTTGTCGATATGCATAGTTCCCTTTCAGGCAGATCGCACCTTATTTCTTCGCGGACAGCCTAAAAACATCCGTCGCCTTGCCGATGACGACCATATGGTCCGTTTCCGTGAACCGGTAATCCGCACCGGGCAAAAGCTTCAGATCGTTGTTGATTTTCATGGCAATGATGTTGATTTTATATTTCTGGCGGATATTGATTTCCGAAATGGTCTTTCCCATCCACGCCGACGGCACGGGGATTTCATAGATGGCATATTCCTTGGTAAGCTCGATAAAATCGAAGATATTGGTGGCATTATAGCGGACGGCCAGCTTTTCCGCCATTTCCCTCTCGGGATAGACGACCTCGTCCGCACCGATACGCATGAGCAGGTCTGCCTGAATATCCTGCTTCGCCTTGGCCACGACGAATTTTGCATTCAGCTCCTTCAAAAGCGCGGTAATGACGAGCGACGACTGAAAATCGTCACCGATGGCGACAAAGCAGATATCGAAATGATTGACGCCGAGCGCCCGCAAAACATTCTCATTGGTGCAGTCTGCGATTTGAGAATCCGTAAACATCGTGGAATACTGCTCGATAACAGACGCATCCTTATCCACAATCATGACGTCATTTCCAAGTTCAAGCATCTTCTTTGCCAAATGACGTCCGAATCTTCCCATTCCTATGACAAGTATGGATTTCATAACAAACCTCCGTGTTTCCCTCTCCAAGTAGTATCAGCCAATCAAAACCTTTTCCGTCGGTCTTTGGATATCCGGGCTTTCCCGCTCCGTGGAAAAGGCAAGCGCAAGAGACAGCCCTCCGACGCGCCCTGCATACATCAAAAAGGCGAGAATGATTTTGGAAGCCGCTCCGATAGAGGGCGTCACGCCCATCGTAAGTCCGACCGTCCCGATGGCGGAGCTTGTCTCAAACAGCGCCTCTTCCAGTCCGATTGATTCGAGCGCCATCAGCGCCACCGCAGAAAAAAGGGTCAATATAATATATATGGTGGCAATGGAGCATGCCTGCTTGACCGTATCGTCTCCAATCCTCCGTTTAAAGACCGTGATGCTGTCCTTGCTGCGGACAGAAGCCGCGGCATTCAGAAGAACAATCAGAACCGTAGTCGTTTTGATGCCGCCAGCCGTCGAACCGGGGCTGCCGCCAATCAGCATGAGGATAATGGAGAGAATCCCGCCGCTGTCCGTCAGCGCGGCCTGATCGATGGTATTGAAGCCCGCCGTCCGCGTCGTCACCGACTGAAACAGAGCAGCAAGAAGCTTTTCTCCCTCATGAAGTCCTGCGAGCGCGCCGTTCCGTTCGAGAAAATAAAAACCGAGCCAACCGGCAAAAATCAGAAAAACCGTCGTTGTAAGAACGATTTTCGTATGCAGTGCATAACGCTTCACATGCCATTTGCACTTGATAAGATCCGACCAAACAAAAAAACCGATTCCGCCGATGACAATCAGCGCCATCAAAGTAAGCTGAACAACGACATCGGAACGCAGCGTCGTAAAGGAGGAAAATTTCTCGTATTTCCCCATCAAATCGAAGCCCGCGTTGCAAAACGCCGAAACGGAATGGAAAAGCGCGTTCCACAGTCCTGTCCCAAAGCCCATTTTCGGACAAAATCGGATGGCGAGGATCAGCGTGCCCGCGCCCTCAAAGAAGGCCGTTCCGATGATAATTTTCCGAATCAGTGTCGTCACGCCGTTCAGCTGCAAATTTCCGGATGCCTGCATGAGCAGTCTTCTTTTATGCAGGCTGATCCGCCGGTGCATAAAGATCGCGAACATCGTCATAACCGTCATAAAGCCGAGTCCGCCGATTTGAATCAAAAGCAAAATGACAAGCTGTCCGAAAAAGCTCCAATGCGTAAATGTGTCGACGACGACAAGTCCGGTCACACAGGTCGCGCTCGTCGCGGTAAAGAAGGAATCCAAAAACGGAGTCCATTCACGCTGCGCCGATGAAATCGGCAGACACAGCAAAAAGGCGCCCGCGAGAATGACCAAAAGAAAGCTGAATGTGATGATCTGCGTATAGGTCAGTCTATGTTTCATCAATTTCAAAATAAAATCCTCCGGCAGAATACGGACATCGCCGTATCATCAGCTCGAAAATGTTCCATTATTATATCACACGAACAAATGCTTGTCAAGGCACGGCAGCCACAAAGGTGGAAATGATTGACAACCTCTGAAAGTCATGTTAAAATCATATTGTCTCCCTCCGCAGCAGATTTTACAAAATCCGAGGTTCATGTTATGAAAAAAAGCCCAAAAACACGCCAAATCAACTGTGAAACCTGTGTTTTCTACGATTATGACGACGAGCTTGACGCCTACATCTGCACGGTAAATCTTGACGAGGACGAGCTTGAACGCTTTGTGCTCGGGAGAGCCGAAAACTGCCCATATTATCGTTTTTACGATGAATATAAAAGCGTTCAAAAGCAAAACTAATAAAAAAGAGCGTTCGCAGGTCGAATCCCATACCGGCGAAAGTCTCCGGGAGGTCATTTTGATTAAAATAGCGGTTTTTGACGTCAAGCCCTACGATATCACGGGACTTGACAGATACGGCACTGAAAACGGAATTGCGTTTAAATATTTTGAAACCAAGCTGAATATCGATACGGCAGGACTCGCCGCCGGTTCGGACGGCGTCTGCGTGTTTGTAAACGACGACCTGTCGGAGCCGGTTATCGACGGGCTTTGCTCATATGGCGTGCGGCTGATTGCTCTGCGGTGCGCCGGCTTCAATAACGTCGATATACGCGCCGCGGCGGGCAAAATTTGTGTCGTCCGTGTTCCAAGCTATTCCCCTCATGCGGTGGCGGAGCACGCGCTGGCCATGCTCTTAACGCTTCTTCGGAAAACGCATAAGGCATATTTGCGCACAAGAGATTTCAATTTCAGTCTGACGGGGCTTGTGGGAACCAATCTCTACGGCAAAACGGTCGGCGTCGTCGGCACAGGCCGGATCGGCCGCGTATTCATCGATATCTGCCGCGGACTTGGCATGCATGTCATCGCCTACGACGTATATCCCGCCGCAGATTCGGATATTCAATACGTAACCCTCGACCGGCTTTTTGCCGAATCCGATGTCATCTCTCTCCATTGTCCGCTGACACCGGAGACGACACATATCATCAACGGCAAAAGTCTCGAAAAAATGAAAGACGGCGTCATTCTCATCAATACCTCGCGCGGCGCTCTGATCGACGCGGAAGCACTTCTCGAGCATATCAAAAAGAAAAAGATCGGCGGCGCCTGTCTCGATGTATATGAGGAGGAATCCGATATCTTTTTTGAGGATCTCTCCGATCATATCATGGACGACGACGTGCTCGCCCGTCTTATTTCCATGCCGAACGTGCTTGTGACGTCGCATCAGGCATTTTTGACGGAGGATGCGCTCGACAACATCGCGAAAACGACAGCGGAGAACATTGCATCCTTTTTCCGGGGAGAGCCTCCGAAAAACGAAGTGAAATAAAACAAGGTGTGCTTTTCTCACTGAGGAGAAAAGCATACATTCTCTCCTTTCCAAAGGAGAATAAAGATGTCGTTTTCTCACCGACGAGAAAACGACGAAAAGAGTCGCCGAGACTCCCGTCTCGAACTCTCATCCATCTGCTGGGAAGCGCATACACACGGCTCCCAACAGACGGAACCGCGCACCTGCGTGCGCTCTCCGAGCATGAACTGGAAAGCAATCTATACCCTTTGAAAGCATAGTACTAAAATCAATCGTATCACAATGCAATGCTACCGCATTGCAGGGCAACTTCGCCCGTGCGGCAAGCAACTGTGGCTGGAAAGCCCGCGCCCGCAGGCGCAAGGCTGCCGGAGCGCACTCGCTGTCCGTTCGGCGTGTTCCGCCGTGGATTGCACGAGTTTACGAGTGCAAACACGTGTCGGGAGCCGACGGAATGCGCTCTCGGCTCGCACTAACGGTCAAGCCGCAGGCTTGCGGCTTCTTTTCGTTCTTTTCTTGTCCGCACAAGAAAAGAACACGTTTCTCCTTTCCAAAGGAAAAAAGAAAATCCCCTAACGGGGATTTTTCTTTTATTCTTCATAATCGAAATATGCAATATCCGGCCTTGCATCAGGGAAGACAAGCGTGATTTCACAATCCAAAACCCGGAAATTCTTTGCATAGCGGACTGTGAACATCGAACCTGCGGAAAGTCCGTGTCGGTCATATTCGGGATACTTTTTATCGATCGTCGAGGGACAGCCCGGAAGCTCGGAAACTCCGCCGGGAAGTGTGAAATGGCAGCGTTCAAACGTCACGTCCTCGATCCGCTGGTTCTCGTTCTGACCGACCGCCATAATTTCACGGATATCTTTCGTATAGCTGAACGGATATGGCTTTTCAAAGCGCAGCTCCCGGAATGTCACATTTCTGATAAAACCGAAACGCTCGGAAATCCCCTCTATGCGCGGCAGCCGGTTCCGGTCGCCGACCGTGATATAAACCGGCGCGCCGACATCCGTCATGTCGATGCGCTCGAATACGACATCCTCAACCGCAGCGCCGTCCACCGTTTCAAGGGATATGCCGCACCGATTGACGTTCTTGACCGTACAACCGCGGATATGGGCGTTTTTCAGGCAGTAGTACGTATCCGTGCCGAATTTGATGCCGGATGCAAGACTTTGGATCATCATATCGTCCACAAAAATGTTGTAGCATCCGACAGGGTCGGAGCTTTTGAAGCAAAGCCCGTCGTCCCCCGCCATGATATTGCAGCCATATATGGTCATATCGTGGCAGTCCACAGGATCGATGCCGTCGCGGTTCGGGGTGTTCATGCAGTCAAGGTTCAGCCCGCGCAGGAGCACATTCGAGCTGGAAAGCGGCACAACCGTCCAAAAAGCGCTGCTTTTGAAATTGATATGCTCGACCGTGATATCGTCCGAATAGGTGATATAAACGATATCGGGGCGTGCGTCGAGTTCCCTTTTATCATTCACCGGATCATTCATTTTAAAACGGTACCGTCCGTTTCCGTCGAGCATGCCGCCGCCCGTGATCCGGATATTGGAGAGATTCTCCCCATAAAGCAGTCCCCGTCCGAGCTGACGGTGCGCACAGAGACTCGTTCTCGGCTCGCGCAGCGGATATTCCCCATGATCCTGCGTGCCAAGCAGTGTCGCCGTGGGATCGACAAAAAAAGTCATATCCGAAGCAAGCCGAAGCTCACCCGTGAGGAAAACGCCGTCATGAAGATAGACCGTACCGCCCGTATACGCCGCGTCACTTATCGCGCGAGAAATCGCCGCGGTATCCAGCGTTTTCCCGTCGCCTACGGCACAGTACGGAGCCGCCTTCACATCGAATACGGGCGCATTCGGAATCACGCCGCGCGAGAAATCGCAGGCGTCATAGATGCGGATGCGGTTCACGAGCAGACGACCGCTTCCCTCGGTGCAGAACACCAGCCGCGACACGCTTGCAGCGGGATTGATAAATCGGAAATCCTTTGCGCGAACGGCGCCGTCCACCATCAGCGTGTAGACGGAGCGCGCCGTATCCAGCGTCACCTTGACGGAATACCAGTTGCCGGAGGGATAATACTGCCAATCCGTAAGCCCTTCAAACAGCTCTACCCAGTTCTCGCCGTCGGACGCGAACAGACAGTTTTTATAAAAAGCGATCCGGCAGACGGGATTTCCCTTGTCATCGGTAATTTCCGGCGTCAAAATCAGCTTTTCATCGTCCGCCCGAACTTTCGTTTCCACCGAAAGAACGCCTGAAATCGGGGGGAACCGATATTCCGCATAGGCCGCCATGCCGTCTGCGGAAGAAAGCGAAAAGCTTTTATCGTCACCGAACGGATAATCGGCAAGCGAGCAGACCGCATTTTTCGACGGCGACATCACATCAAAATCCGTATTAAACTCCTCACGCGCCGCGTAAACCGCCGTGTCGTCGAACACATAGAGGTTGTCGAGCGTCCCCTCTCCGTCACAGGAGACGGCGACGGAGAGCGGCTCACGGTCGGAAAGCACCTCGACGCCTGCCATGATTCTCCGGCTGTCCGCCCATACATCGTATTCGCCGCGCTCCGTGTCGAGCACAAGCCGCACAGAGAGCTCATGACCCGCCACATACGGCGCGATATCCGTGCCGTCCATCGTGCGAAGCATGTCCCCGTCCAGAACGGCGCCGCAGACGGCTCCCGTTTCCCCCATCACCGCCAAGATGAGGATTCCCTCGGAGCAGCTGATTTTTGCCGTTGCCACGATTCGGGAGGAGGCGCCGCAAAGCGCCGCCGAAAGCCAGCTTCCCCGCCCCATGCGGACATAGCGGTTTCGGGAATCCACCTCTCTTGCCGCAAGCGTGCAGCCCTCCTGCGAATAGCGCGAAAGCGCCTCCCCGTCGTTGAATACCTCGGCGATATAACTCCGGTATTCACGCTTTTCATAGGGAGCAGGTGCCTCGCCCAGTACCGGAAATTCCGGAAGCGGCTTTTTCTCCTCCTTCGCGGCGGGAATCGCCAAAACGACAAAGTGGTTGCAGTCGCCGGAAAGCCCCGGGATATGTACCTGCTCTCCCGCCGCAAACCGTTTTTCAAACAGAAAATAGGCGCGCCCGTCCGAACCGGCGATGCTCTCTCCTGTCGCGGAATATTCCGCCGTAAACGCCGGCAGAGCGTTCAAAAGCCTCTTATCAAGCGCTACCGCGACGACCGCATCCCGCTCGCAGAAGAAATCGACCTCCTGTTTGTCGTCGAAGCCCTGCGCACGGGAATTGAACGTCATGATATAATCCGCGCCGGCATAGCGTTCCGGCACGGACGCCGCCGTCACCTCCTCATTGGAATGGAGCTTTGCACCCACCGCAAAATTCGCATATACGGAATACCAGCCGCTCGTATCCCACGGCGAAACGAATCTGCCGATAACGGGAGCCTCGGGATAAAGCGCGCCGTCGCTTTTTCTGTTATGTTGTTCTCTCATCACTTTGATTCTCCATAATTCTTTTTTACCCCCGCCGTGAAAGGCGGGGGCAATTCGGTTTTACCTATATCATACACCTCGCACGCCGAATCCGCAATGCACATCGGCAGCAAAAACTTGTAAAATTCGGAACTCAAACATCCATGATGATCGGAAGGATCATCGGCTTGCGCTTGGTCTGTGAATAAATGAATTTGGAAAGGTCGTCCTTTACCTTATATTTGAGCTGCGTCCAGTCGGCAACACCCTTGTTCAGACATCCGTAAAGCGCGTCGCGTGCGATAAGCCGTATCTGATCGATCAGCTTTTCCGATTCCTTGGCGTAGACAAATC
Organism: uncultured Eubacteriales bacterium; assembly: GCA_934446365.1. Lineage (GTDB taxonomy): Bacteria > Bacillota > Clostridia > Oscillospirales > CAG-272 > QALR01. The sequence continues at coordinate 420,754 of CAKSDZ010000002.1, forward strand.
CGCGCGATACGATTTCGGGTCCGGAAATGATATCAAATGCCTGCGCGTCGATGGTCGCAACGACGATGATGATACCGTCCTCCGAAAGATGTCTGCGGTCGCGCAGCACCACGTTGCCGACGTCTCCGACGCCGGTCCCGTCGACCAGCACGATGCCCGCAGGGACCGTTCCGTTGAACTTCGCGCTTTCCGTTCCGATTTCCAAAATCTTGCCGATCTCGGATATGAAAATGTGGTTTGCCGGCATTCCCATGTATTCGGCAAGCTCCTTGTGATGATAAAGATGTCTCGCCTCGCCGTGGACCGGCATGAAATATTTCGGATGAAGCAGCGCGTGCATGATTTTCAATTCCTCTTGGCAGGCGTGTCCCGAAACATGCACCTCCGCCACGCTGTCGTTGAGCACCGTCACGCCTTTTTTGTAAAGCTCGTTGATGATGTTGCCGACCAGCTTTTCATTGCCCGGAATCGCCGATGCGCTGATAATCACCACATCGCCCGTGCCAAGCTCGACCTTGTCGTGCATGCCGAATGCCATGCGGTAGAGCGCGGACATCGGCTCGCCTTGGCTGCCGGTCGAAACGATCGTCATCTTCTCCGGCGGATATTTCTTGATTTCGCTGATATCGACGAGCACGCCCTCCGGGAAATTCATGTAGCCGAGCTCCACCGCGGCGGAAACGATGTTGATCATGCTCCTGCCGGTGACCGCGACCTTCCTGCCGTATTTCGCGGCGGTGTTGATAATCTGCTGTACGCGGTGGACATTGGAAGAAAACGTCGCGATAATCATGCGCTTTTTCTTATATGCCTCGAAGAAGCGCACAAGCGATTCCCCGACCTTTTTCTCCGACGGCGTAAAGCCCGCGCGCTCGACGTTCGTCGATTCGCACATGAAAAGCAGCACGCCCTCCCGTCCGATCTCTCCGATCCGCGTCAGGTCGGTCATTTCGCCGTCGATCGGCGTGGGATCGATTTTGAAGTCGCCGGAATGGAACACCGTTCCGACCGGCGTTTTGACCGCGAGCGCACAAGCGTCTGCAATCGAATGGTTCACACGGACAAATTCCACCTCGAAAAGCCCAAGCTTCACCTTATCGCCCGCCTGCACGCAGTGCAGCTCCGGCTTGAAATCAAACACATGCTCATTGAATTTGTTCTCCAAAATTCCGAGCGTCAGTCGGGTCCCATATATCGGCACGTTCAATTTTTGGAGCAGATACGGAATCCCGCCGATATGATCCTCATGGCCGTGCGTCAGCACAATGCCCTTGATTTTATCGGCATTGCTGACAAGATAGGTGATATCCGGGACGACGAGGTCGATTCCCAGCATGTCGTCGTTGGGGAAGCCGAGACCGCAGTCGATGATGAGCATGCTGTCGCTGTATTCGAGCACGGTCAGGTTCTTTCCGATTTCGTCAAGCCCGCCGAGCGGTATCACACGTAATTTTTTCAGTTTTCCTTTTGTTCTTGGCATAAAATACACCACCCTCTGTCAAAACACAGGGTTCCTTTCTTTTTAAAAATAGCAAAAAATCCTGAACAGGTGAGCTTTCATTACCACTCTGTTCGGGTCAATAATCTGATTCAATATGTATCGCACAGACGCTTCGCGCACCCATCCGCAAAACGTCCGCACGAAAGATGAAAACTTCGCCGCATCCAACCGACGCGCCATCGCCTCCGCATCGGCTGAATGTTTATCTATATTGTGTTCAAATTATTTCACATGTAAACGATAAAAGGGGACAATTCCCTTTCTCTTTTTTTATTATACACCGGTTTCCCCGTTTGCGCAATAGTTTTTTTCGGTATGCGCAAAATCCCGCGGCAGGCTTCGTTTATTTCCGCACCGCCGTTTGGATCAATTCGTTGATTCTCTCCCGCAGAGAAAAGGCCGAATCCGTTTTGCGGGGATAGCGGGAAAAGGTGATGCTCCCGTCCTTTTCGAGCGCGGAAAGAACCGCTTCCCTGCCGCAGAGCGATTCCGCAAGCTTCATCGCGCGCAGATCGGCAAGCGCCTCGGTAAATGCCTTCATATGCAGGCTCTGATAGGGCATGCCGTCCGGTCCCGGATAGACGGAAAAGCAGTCCCCCGCAGGCGTAAAGCTCCCGCCGTCGTTTAAGACAAACGGATCGACCGCGCGCCTTGAAAATCTCGTATACCAGTAATTATAGCCCCAGTGGAGAAATCCCGCGATGCGGTATTTCCAAAGCTGCGCACCGATGATTCTCGTGCGTGAGCAGGGCATCGCGATAAACCGATTGGAAACCGCTCTGCACTGCGCACAGCAATAATATGTCCACAAACCGGGGATTCCCGCTTCGAGAAAAGGCTCGATATGATCGGAGGCCGGAATCGGCGCCTTCACCGCACCTGTCCGGTAAAACTCGAAATCGGAAAGAGCATCCACGACAAAACAGCCGTCAAGAAGGTCGGAAAGTTTCTCCTTTACCGCGCGGTACCGTTCGAGATGCTTCATATCCGGTTCGTCGGAGATGTGGAAAATACAGCGCTTATCGAGTCCCACGGATTGCATCTCCGCAAGAAAGGCGCGCAAGAAAGCACGCAGAAAGCCGATATATTCCTCGGAGAGGGAATTCGTCTCCCAGCCGAAAAGCTTTCTTGTCTCGCCGCTTACCGTTCCGATAATCTTTGGCGCGTGCTCCGCGCCCCACTGTGTGAAAAAGTGAGAAATTTCAAAATACCGTATCCCGCACCGCTCGCAAAGCGAGAGCCAGCGGTGCAGCCGCCGGAAGCCGAAATGCCAGCCGTCCGCGTCCTGCATCACATCGACAAGCTGCACCGTCGGACGCTCGCCGCCCACCTCCGTGTCGAGCGGCGGCGTAAAAACAGGCGTCAACATGGCGTTCACGCCGTTTCGGGCGGCGCATTTCATATAGTTTTCTATATACGCCCAGTGCTTCTCCGAAAAAATCCCGACATCGTATGCGTTCGCGATACAGTCGGCATGGAGCCACTGCGTATAAATCAGGGACTGCGGCGGCAGGACGGCATTCAAAACCGTCAGAACAATCGCCGCCGCGACTTCCTCTCCCGTCTCGGAAATCAAGACGACCTCAATCGGATAGTCGCCGGCCACCGCACGCTCAGGTACCTGCACCGTCACATAGAGCGAGGAAAGGCCCTGCATAGGCGCTTCGAGCCATTCTCCCGGCGACATCGGAATCAGAAGGTCGGGATAAAGCCCCGGCGTCCGGCGAAGATAATCCTCATCCGAGCGCAGAGGATAGCATGGGAACCGCACCGGAACATTCTCGATCCGTTCAAATGTGATAACATCCGCAAGCGGAGAGCGGCACGCAAGCCTTGCCGGCTCGCCGAGCAGCCACGCCGGCACCTCTCTTGCCGTCATGACGACCTCAAAATGAAATTCCTCTCCACGAAGACAGCAGGCGCGGACAAGAGACGGCTTCGCGTCAAAATCCTCGTCAAAAAAGCATTTTTCATAGGACGGAACGGCTTTCAGGGAAATGGACATGGAACAAATATCCTCCGTGCGGTATTTTTCTTGATTGTAGCACACAGAGGAAAAGAATACAAGTGTTTTTCCGATTTATACGCCGTGTACGCTTTCCATAATTCCCTTTTCGGCATAGCGGAGCGCATCCTCCGCATCGCGCGGCGTTTTCGCCTGCGCCGAAAGCTTTACCGTATGCTCATCCTCCGCCGTGACGCGCACCGAGGCATCGTCAAAATTCAGCGTGAGCGTCCCGTTTTCGGTGTCTGCGCCGTGAGCGGCAAGCTCGCCGATGACGGCGGCTGCGCTCTCAACGCCGATCGTTTTTTCCGCGAGCGCAAACTCCTCGCCCGCATATAGAATCCGACGGTCCTCGCCAAGCTCCGCCGCAAATAGGAGCGCGAGCAGGATCGTGTCGTTCTGCCACGTCTGCCCGGAGGCTGCCGCAAGCGATTCCGAATCCGCATCCGTCTCCGTGTCGTACTGCTTCACAAGCCCGCCGAGCGTCCGAACCGTCTCGGAAAGCGCATGCGGCGCCGAAACCGGAAGATAAATCACATTTTCTCCGCCGGCGATTTTGGATTTTATGAGGGCTGCCGCCGCGTGCCAGCGGTCGATCATCACATAGCCGCCGTCACCGGAGCGGTAGGAAACCTCAAGCTCGCCGTCGTCGGAAATATCGACAAAAACATATCCGTCCGCCGCCATGCTCTTTGTTCCCACCTCGCAGTCGGCGCCGAGCAGAGAGGCCGCGGCGTAGAACGCCTGTCCGCAGGCGTTGTCCTTCACCGCGAGCTTTCCGCGCAGCGGCTTTGCGTTATCGACGAGATAATGCAGATAATCGCCGTAATAATCGTCCTCGCGCGCAGCGTCGGCCGGAAGCGATACCTCATATTCCTTTTTCATCGCCGCCGCAATTCTGCGAGAGCGCGGTGTCCCCGCCGGAAAGCCGTAAGCGTCGAGAAGATATATTTTATGAAGATCGCCGCCCATGCTTTTCACATAAATTCCGAAGTCCGCGCCGGTATGGGATACCGAAAACGCCGCAAGCGGATAAAAGCCCTCTCCGCCGTCGGTGCATACGGCGCCGGTTGAAACAGCACCGCTCATGATAAGATTTTTCACATAGTCCGAGGACGGCGTCCCATCGTCGAAAAACACGGCCTTTCTGCCCATCGTCTGGACGGCCGCCGCCCCGTATCTTGTCAAAAAGGACGGCACAAGCTCCGTTTTGACGTTTCCCGCAAGCCCGAAATCGCGGAACACATCCCCTTCCGCACCCGAAAAAATTCTGTTGTCCAAAATAATATCCTCCGATAAAATGATTTTTCCCGCTCCAATGCGGGTTCCCGTTTCCAAAACCGCTCCGTTCTCAATCACGGAGCCCTCTCCGATCACGGAGCCTCTTTTGATAATCGCGTATTCGCCGACGATGGCGTCGCGGCACACGATCGATGAACGCACGACGGCATCCTTGCCGATTCTCACACCGTCCATGAGAACCGACGCCTCCACGACCGCGCCGGATGCGATTCTCACCGCCCCGACGACGGACGCACCGCGCACACAGGCGCCGGGGGCAATGGCGGCATCCTCATGGATAAAATTCTCCTCGGGAGTAAAGGACATGCCTCGGATTTTGTTTTCCAGCGCATCGCGGTTGCACGAATAATAGGCATCGAGCGAGCCCACGTCGCACCAATAACCGTCCGCCGCATAGCCGTAAAGGCCTCTGCCGATCAGCTTCGGGAACACATCCCGCGAAAAGTCGCAGAAAACGCCCTCGGGAATTTCGCTTAAAATGTCCCGAGAAAAAACATAAATCCCCGTATTGACGCGATCGGAAAGGACCCGCCTCCATGACGGCTTTTCCACAAAACGCGCCACCTCGCCGTTCTCATGGCAGACGACCCCGCCAAGCTCCAGCGGCACGCTCTTTCTCGCCGTGACAATGGTCGCACGCGCATGCTTTTCCGCATGAAACCGCATCGCGTCGGCAATCGGGATATCGCATACGGCGTCCCCGCTGACAACGACGAAATCGGAATCGAGAAAGTCCGAGGCGGACTTCACGCCGCCGGCGGTGCCGAGCGGCTGCTCTTCCGTAAAAAAGCACAGCCGGACGCCCGAGGTGTCGTGCGTCCTGTAATAATTCATAATATCATACGCCCGGTATTTCAGCGTAACCGCCGCCTCCCTGATGCCGTTTTCATACAGCAGGCGCAGCATATGGCTCATGACGGGAACGTTCAGCACCGGCACCAAGGGCTTCGGCATCCGCTCCGTCATAGGGAAAAGACGCGTTCCCTCGCCGCCCGCCATAATCACGGCCTTCATTCTGTTTTCCACCATCGATTTGCTCCTTTACACCGGTCCCCGAACGCTTCTGTCGGATTTTTCCCATTCAAAACGAACGGATTTCACAGCCGAATCCGGTTTGATATTATGGTGCGGCAAGCGGGTGAATTTTATTCACCGCGCGATCGTTTTTTTCCGGTTCGGGGAATATTTGGCGGCGGATGCGGCAAACAATAATTCATGAAAGATCAAGAGAGAAAAGCGGAGGAATCCAAATGGTGATCAAAGGATGCAGAAAAAACCTCGTCGTCATGAAAAACATCGGCAGCGATTTTATTGAGGAAGCTTATTTTGTTCTGAAAAACGAAATGCCCGCCGGAACGGCGGGCGGCGATATCGTAAAGGAAGCAAACCGCATCATAGCGGAATATCAGACGGGAAAAAAGAAAAACCGCTTCCCGTTCTCGCTCATAAGCTTTGTGCTCGGAGCGATCGCGGCAAGCGTTATCTGTCTTATCATATTCAAGCTCGTTCAGCTTTCGATATAGGGATAATCCCGTCTTGCGGGCGAGCAGACAAAGGAGGTAAAGCTTTCCCCCAGCTTCTCCTTTGCCGCACGCGCGGCCGGGATATCCCGGAAAAGCCCGAAAACAGCGGGACCGCTGCCGCTCATGCGCACACCGGAAGCGCCGATTTCCGAAAGCCTTGCCAAAAGCTCCGGAACACCGGTCGCAGGGTCCGTGACCTTCTCAAATTTATTGTATAACACGGAGGAAATTCTTTCAAGATCACAGCTTGTCATTGCGGCAAGCATATCGGCGCACGACACGGGAGCGCTCTCCCTTACATCGTCGATTTTTCCGTAGGCGTCGGCCGTGCAGATACGGCTCCCCTTCGGAATCGCGACCACGACCGCGCAGTCCGGCATCGGCGCGCAGCTTTCCAGCATTTCCCCGATTCCGCGGGCAACCGCAGTGCCCTTTTTGATACAGAACGGCACGTCCGCGCCGACGCCGGCGCCGATTCCGCACAGCGCCTCCGTCGTCATGGCGGTTCCGTACAAGCGGTCAAGCGCAATAATCGCGGCGGCCGCATCGGAGGAGCCGCCCCCAAGTCCCGCTTCGGCGGGAATTTTTTTCTCAATCAGAAAAGACACGTTATAGTTTTCTATGCCGGCAGCGGCAAAAAACGCGGACGCGGCGCGGTAAACGATGTTGCCGGCACCGTCCGGCGCCATGAAATCGCGGCAGCGGACGTCGATGACGGCTTCCGTTTTGCAGTCGTTTTTGCAGACCTCGAGCCGATCAAACAGCGTGAGCGTCTGCATGACGGTCTCGATGTCATGATAGCCGTCCTCCCTGCGGTCCCCCACATTCAGAAACAGATTGATTTTCGCCGGTGCAAGAATTATAATTTTCTCCATATGTACCCCGATTATTTTATTGAACTTATGATGCCGATGATAAAATTCTTTTTCACGGAAATCGCCGCAAACGGACAAAGCTCCTGACAGCAATAACATCTTATGCAGGAGGCGTGCTTGATATGAGCGCTCCTCCCCTCACCGCGGGCGACAAGCTCAATCGTATGCTGCGGACAGGAAGCCACGCATTCCCCGCACGCACGGCACTTTTCACGGATAACGACCGGGCGCGGCATAAAGAAGCGTCCGACCTTTCCCCGCGAGAAAAAAGCAAGCGCGGAGGTGGATTTGTTTTTCGCGCTGTCCGGCTCACGAAAATCCGGAACGGCAAGCGTTTCCGGCCTTGTCCCGACGATATCGAGCGCGTCCGCGCTTTCCGGACAAAGGCCGCGGGATACCGCTTCCTTTACAAGCGGAACGGTTCCCTCAAAGCCGATCAGTCTTTCACAGAGCAGGTCGGAGGCAAACGGATTCTCACTCGTGAGAACCGCTCCGATCTTCCGCGGCGTCCCCGCGGTCGGACCGTTGCCCTCCATACCGATCACCGCGTCCGTCACCGCGATCACGGTCTTTTCGCGGCAGAGCATTTCGCAAAGATCGCAAAGCATCGCGCCGAAATCTCCGTATTCGGGAAAGGTCGCGTGCATCTCGAATTTTTCGATTCCGGGAATCGTACCGAATAGGTTTTTCACCGCGGCGCTCATTTTGGTGAGCGAATGGCTTTTCAGCTTGCAGAGATCGATGATGACGTCCGCCTCGGCAATCGGCGAGATGATATGGAACATCTTCACCTTTTTTCCTTTCGCAAACGGCATCTGGACCGCCGACGTATCGTAATTGAGCTGCGCGCCGTATCGCTGCGCCGTCTCGGCAATCCCGCAGACGCGGTAGATTCCCTCCAATCGCTGTCTGTTGTAAAGTCCGCCGGGACTTTCCGCAATCACCGGCGTGATGCCCAGCTCCCCCAAAACACATAAAACCGCACCCAGCACCGCCGGATGTGTCGTCGCGGCGGCATCGGGAGATTTTTTCATCACGAGATTCGGCTTTACCACCACTCTTTTCCCCTCGAAAAAAGCGCGGTCATAGCCGAATGCGGCAAAGTGAGAGCGCAGAATCGCCGCAAGCCGCTTTTCATCGTAGCTTTCGCATGCCGATACGGCAACGATATTGTCCCTTTTCATATCGACCCCATGTATCCTCTCCCGCAATTTAGTTTTACCGTATTATTGTATCACAAGGCGCCGAAAAAAGGAACCCCTTTTGCAAAATTTACTTTTTTGCGGGAAGCCGGGCGGCTTTTGTCAGCATCCAAACAAGCGGAATGCACAAAAGAAACCACAGAAACGTATAATGCGGGCAAATCTGCCCCAGCAAATTGTATTTTTCACCGGAATAATCCCAAACGGAAAGATCCAGCAGCCGGTTCACGACAATTCCGACCGAAAATTCGACCGCCGTGACGGCGGCGGCGGACACGGCGCTGCGCAAAAGCACGGAATGTCCCCTCAGCCATTTGTTCACACCATAGATCATGGTGAAGCATACGCCGCCCGTGACCACCATACTCGGATGCGTATGTCCCCGCCAAAGCAGCTCGATAAGGCCGTATCCGAAACCGCCCGTAAGAAACAGAAACGCAAGCTTTTCCGCAGGTCTCCATTTCAGCCTGCCGTCAATCACAATCGGGCGCTTCCGAAGTCTTGCCGGAATTTTCAGCTCCCGCAGCTTTTCCATGCTCTTTCTCCTCCTTTACCCTGTTTTTCAGCCATGAGATGGCCTGATGAAGTCCTCCGATCTCGTCGATAAGACCGCAGTCCACCGCTTCGTTTCCGTCGATGATTGTGCCGACATCGGTCGCCATTTCATCCGTGCGGAACGTCAGGCGCGAGAGCGCCTCCCCCGTGATGCCGGAATGTCCGACAATAAATTTCGAGATGCGGTTCTGCATTTTTTCAAGTCCGGCGAACGCCTGCGGTACGCCGAGAACGGTACCGCTCGTGCGCACGGGATGAATCGTCATCGTCGCGCTCGGCACGATGAAAGAACGGCCGCACGACACCGCAATCGGAATCCCGATGGAATGTCCGCCGCCGATGACGATGGAAGCCGTCGGCTTGTGCATGCTGGCGAGCATTTCCGCAATGGCAAGTCCCGCCTCGACGTCGCCGCCGACCGTGTTGATAATGACGAGCAATCCGTGCAGCTCCGGATTCTCCTCAATCGCCGCAAGCAGCGGCAGAACGTGCTCGTATTTTGTCGTTTTCTGCGTATTCGGCAGAATGAAATGTCCCTCAATCTGTCCGATGACCGTGAGGCAGTAAAGTGAAATTCCGTCGTTTTTCGTCACGACGGCGCCGAGCTTGTCGATGCTGCCGGCGGACGGCTGCTCCTGCGTCTCGGAGGCTTCCTCCGCCGTTTCATTTTTTACATAATCCATGCCCCAAATCCTCCCGTGATTTGTTCAATTCGCAATATCTTTTATTTTTTACAAAAAAATTGCGCTCTAATCATTTACAACCGGTGAAAAATCATTTATAATAGATATAAATAGAATAAGTTTTGACCTCCGATTTCCGGATGAGGAAAGCATGTCAGAAACTTCATTCAGACAGCCATGCTGTCGAAAGGAGATTTGGTAATGGAAAATAAAATTCTGGTCGAAACCTCGGCAAGACACATCCATCTCACCGAGGAACACATCGCCGCACTGTTCGGCGAAGGGCATAAGCTCACCGTAAAAAAGGAGCTCAGCCAGCCCGGTCAGTTCGCCTGTGAGGAAAAGGTCACCGTCAAAGGTGAAAAGGGCGAGCTTAAAATGTCCGTCCTCGGTCCCGCAAGAAGCGCCACACAGGTCGAGGTTTCCCTGACCGACGCGAGAACGCTCGGCGTCAAGGCGCCCGTGCGTGAATCCGGCGACATCAAGGGCTCCGGCGCATGTACCCTTGTCGGTCCCTGCGGCACGGTGGAAATTTCGGAGGGCGTCATCGCCGCGCAAAGACATATTCATCTGACACCCGAAACCGCCGAAGCGCTCGGTGTTTCCGACAAAGAAATCGTCAAGGTCGAGCTCGACACCTCCCGCCCGCTTATTTTCGACGGCGTGGTCGTCCGCGTATCCGCAAGCTACGCGCCCGCCATGCACATCGATACGGACGAAGCGAACGCCGCCGGCGCTTCCGGTGTCGTTTACGGCAAAATCGTCAAATAATCTTACATAGAACAAGGAGAAAAACCATGGCAGAAATCACATATTCCCATGAAGTCGAATCCATGTGCTGCGTCGCCAAGGGACCCGACCACGGTCCGGCGCCCCTGCCCGAGGAAGGCAAATGGATTCAAGCAAAGCAGATCACCGATATTTCCGGCTACACCCACGGGGTGGGCTGGTGCGCTCCCCAGCAGGGCGCGTGCAAGCTCTCCCTCAACGTCAAGGACGGCGTCATTGAGGAGGCGCTCGTCGAAACCATCGGCTGCTCCGGCATGACGCATTCCGCGGCGATGGCGGCGGAAATCCTGCCCGGCAAAACCATTCTCGAAGCGCTCAACACCGACCTTGTATGCGACGCAATCAACACCGCGATGAGAGAGCTGTTCCTCCAAATTGTTTACGGACGCACACAGTCCGCGTTCTCCGAGGGCGGCCTTGTCGTCGGCGCGGGCATGGAGGACCTCGGCAAGGGTGCGCGTTCGATGGTCGGCACCATGTACGGTACAAAGGCCAAGGGCGTCCGTTACCTCGAAATGACCGAGGGCTACTGCACGAGAATGGCGCTCGACGAGGACGACCAGGTCATCGGATATGAATTTGTCTCCCTCGGCAAGATGACGGATTTCATCAAAAAAGGCATGGAACCCAACGAGGCTTATGAAAAATCCAAAGGCACCTACGGCAGATTCGCCGATGCCGCAAAATACATCGATCCGAGAAAAGAGTAAGGGAGGGACGGAAAAATGGCATTGTTTGAAAGTTACGAAAGAAGAGTTGACAAAATCAATTCCGTTCTCGCCGAATACGGAATCAAATCGATTGAGGAATGCAAGGAAATCACGCTTGCGGCCGGCATCGACTGCGACAAAATCGTGAGAGAAACACAGCCCATCTGCTTTGAAAACGCGGTATGGGCATACACCGTCGGCGCGGCGATCGCCATCAAAAAGGGCTGCAAAAAGGCAGCCGACGCCGCAGCCGCCATCGGAATCGGTTTGCAGTCGTTCTGCATTCCCGGCTCCGTTGCGGAAAACCGCAAGGTAGGACTTGGCCACGGCAATCTCGGCAAAATGCTGCTCTCCGAGGAAACCGAATGCTTCTGCTTCCTCGCAGGACATGAATCCTTCGCCGCCGCGGAGGGCGCAATCAAAATCGCGCTGAACGCGAACAAGGTGCGCGTAAAACCTCTTCGCGTTATCCTGAACGGACTTGGCAAGGATGCCGCGTTCATCATTTCGAGAATCAACGGCTTCACCTATGTGAAAACCGAATTCGATCCCTATACGGAGGAAGTCAAGGTCGTTTCCGAGACGCCGTATTCCAACGGACCCCGTGCAGCGGTCAAATGCTACGGTGCGGACAATGTTCCCGAGGGCGTGGCCATCATGAAGCTCGAAAACGTCGGCGTTTCCATCACCGGTAACTCCACCAACCCGACACGCTTCCAGCACCCGGTCGCCGGCACCTACAAGAAATGGTGCGTCGAGAACGGCGTGAAATATTTCTCCGTCGCCTCCGGCGGCGGCACCGGCAGAACACTCCATCCCGACAACATGGCGGCAGGTCCTTCCTCCTATGGCATGACCGACACCATGGGACGTATGCACTCCGACGCACAGTTTGCGGGCAGCTCGTCCGTTCCGGCTCACGTCGAGATGATGGGTCTTATCGGCATGGGCAACAACCCGATGGTCGGCGCTACCGTCGCCGTTGCGGTTGCTGTGGAAGAGGCTTTGAAAAAAGCGTAAATAAAGGCGTAAAGGGTTTCCGGCATGCAAGCGGGAAACCCTTTTCCGTAGCAAAAGGAAGATTCGGAGGAATATGCCCTCCGTCATCGGAAAGAATCGGCAATTCCCCCGGTTTGAAATCCGAAAAAGCTCGCCCGTCCGTCAAAATACAGTGTAAAATTGTTTTTTCCTTATCACATCGGCTTTGCAATCTCCAAAGTCCCTCAAAGCCAAAGCGAGAGAGGCAACTTCCACTTGACAACAGACGGCAATCCTATTAAACTAAATAACAGCGGAAACGCTTTCTGCCTGAGCCACGCCGCAAAAGAAAGGATATCTTATGTTTGAAAACGAATACGTCGAATGCACGCTGCCGCGGCAGAAAAACATCGCGCTCATCGCACACGACAACAAAAAGCCGGAAATCATCGATTGGTGTCTCGCCAACAAGACCATTCTCGAGCATCACTTCCTCTGCGGAACCGGAACCACCGCAAAAATGATCGCGGAAAAGACCGGACTTCCGATCCGCGGCTTCAACAGCGGACCGCTCGGCGGCGACCAGCAAATCGGCGCGCGCATCGTGGACGGAAAAATCGATCTCGTCATCTTCTTCTCCGATCCGCTCGAAGCGCAGCCGCACGATCCGGACGTCAAGGCACTGCTGCGTATCGCTCAGGTGTTCGATATTCCGATTGCCAACAACCGCGCGACCGCGGACTTCATCATCACAAGCAAATTCATGGACACGGAATACACGAGAAAGCTCATCAATTTCCGCCGGAATGTGGACATGCGTGCCAAGGAACTGTAAAATGAAGCGAAAAAAACGAATCCTCCTTCTCATCATACTTGCGGCTTTGCTTCTATGCGCCGCAGTCCCGCTCATTTTGAACGCCGTGGTCATCGGCTCCACCAAAGGACAGATTCACGAGATTACACCGGAGGACGGATACGAAACGGCGCTCATCCTCGGCGCCAAGGTCCACGCGGACGGCACGCTTTCCGACATGCTGCGCGACCGAATGGATGCCGGCATTGCGCTGTATAAAAATGGCGCCGTAAAAAAGCTCCTGCTCTCGGGCGACGACAGCGGTGAGTGGGGCGAGGTCACGGCGATGAAGGCATACGCCATTCAAAACGGCGTGTCAGAGGAGGATATCCTCACCGACGGCGAAGGGTATTCCACCTATGAATCCGTCTCGCGTGCAAAAGAGCTTTACGGCATCCACAAGCTTGTCATCGTCACCCAAAAATATCATCTTTACCGCGCGCTTTACATCGCAAACGATATGGATATGACGGCACTCGGCGCCGACGCGGCGCTTTATACATATGCGGGACAATGGTACCGTGAAATCCGCGAAATGCTCGCCAGAATCAAAGATTTCGGACTTTGTCTGTTTAACTGAAAAACCGGAACGGATATCCGTTCCGGTTTTTGATTATGAATATATCGAATCATCAAAAGGCTTGATGCGCTCCGAAAGTTCACCGCCGCGGGATTCCCGTTACAGTCCACATTTACAAGCTGCGTCTTGATTTCTTTTGCTTTTTCGTAAAGAAGCTTCACATCGGAGTCCTTTCCGAAATCCGCTTTCTCAATCTGTCGGATAAAATCCAAAACGATCTCTTTGAGTTCATGCAAGAGGGATATCTCTTCATCGATATCACCGACCTTTTCGCCCAGCACATCCAAAACAATTTCGAAGCCGAAGGCACGAAATATGCGTCCGATATCCTGAATGCTGATATTCAGCCTGCGTAAAATCAAAATTTGTTCCAGCCGTTTTACGGCGGCTTCGTCATACAGCCGATATGCGTAATCCTCACTTCGGATGCTTTGAATCAGCCCATATCCTTATAATAGCGAAGCGTGCGGGCAGATACGTCATATTTGGCTGTGATATCCCTGATTTTTATCAGCTTATTCAAGGAACTCTCCTCCGTGCGGTCAGGTTAAATATGGTATAAACCCTTTCCCAACGGCAAAGTCAAGTCCCATATAAAAATATTTTTATGATTATCTGCTGATTTCTTATCCTTAATTAAGTCATAAACAAGCCCGTCACCGCATGAAACAGCATACAGGCCGCGACGCCGCATACCGTCGGCAGCAGAAACGACAGAATCATGTAAAATACGCTTCCCGTCTCTTTTTTGATTGTCATAAGCGTCGTCGAGCAGGGCCAGTGCATCACGGAAAACAGGATAAAGGATACCGCCGTCGTCCACGTCCAGCCGTTCGCGGAAAGCGTCCCCGCAAGAGACGACAGGCTGCCGATTTCGGAAAGCGTACCGCTTGACAGATAAATCATCACACAAAGCGGAAGCACGATTTCATTCGCCGGAATCCCCAAAATAAACGCGAGGAGAATCGCGCCGTCCAGTCCCATCAGCCGTCCCAGCGGGTCGAGAAATTCGCTGACAAGCGTTGTTATCGCGACGCCGCCTACCGTAAGATTGGAAAGCAGCCAAATGAGAACGCCCGCAGGCGCCGCGATCGCCACCGCGCGGCCGAGCACAAAGACCGTCCTATCCAGCACGGAACGCACGATGATTTTCCCAATCTGCGGCCTTCTGAACGGCGGCAGCTCGAGAATGAAGGAGGAGCGTTCCCCGCGCAGAATCGTCGAAGCAAGCGCCTTTGAGGTGAGCAGCGTCATCGTTACCCCCAGCACAATGACCGCCGCAAGCACAAGCGAGGTGATAAGCGAGGAGACGCCCGTAACTCCCGCAAAAAAGATGGCGGACACCGTGATAATCGCCGGAAAGCGTCCGTTGCACGGCATGAAATTATTGGTCAGAATCGCAATCAGCCGCTCGCGCTTTGAATCGATGATGCGCGCGCCGACGACGCCCGCCGCGTTGCAGCCAAGTCCCATACACATCGTCAGCGCCTGCTTGCCGCACGCATTGCATCTTGAAAACATGCCGTCAAGATTGAAAGCGACGCGCGGCAGATAGCCGACATCCTCCAAGAAAGTGAAAAGCGGGAAGAAAATCGCCATCGGCGGCAGCATGACCGAGATAATCCATGCAAGCACGCGATAAAGCCCATAGGTGAGCATATCCGCAAAGAAAACGCCCATTCCCGTTTTCAAAAGCAGCGAATGAAGAAGAGGCTCCAGCCGATTGAAGCCCTGTGACAGCAAATCGGAAGGGTAATTAGCCCCGACGATCGTCAGCCAGAAAATCATGGCGACAAGAAGGATCATCACCGGAATCCCCCACAGCCTGCTTGTAAAAATTCTGTCCGCGAGACACAGCCCATCCGCCTTTTTTTGGCTTTCTGCGACCGCCTCCGCAGTTTCCTCCGCCGTATGCATGATGGAGGCCGCAATCTCCGCAATGATTTTTTCTTCCGTATATCCCTGTTCAAAAAGATAGGCGCGCGCCTGTCCCGCCGCAGAACGAATTTCATCGGATAAAAGCGCGCCGTCCAAAAACGCATCGCATTTTTTTAAAAACTCCGCATTGTTTTCGAGCAGCCGAAGCGCCGTGAAACGGGCGGACAGTCTTTCCCCGCATACCTTTTCCGTATAGGGCAGCAGCATCTCCACCGCAGCTTCCAGTGTCTCCCCGTACCGCACGACGGCAGGCTTACATGCCTTTGTTTGTTCGAGCCGTTTTATGATATTTTCGATGCCCTCGCCTTTTCCGGCGCTGGTTGCCACCACGGGAACGCCGAGCAAAGACTCTAATTCTTCCGTATGTATATGAATGCCGCCGCGGCGCGCCTCATCCATAAGATTGAGACATACAAGCACATGCGGCGTGATTTCCAAAATCTGATAAACAAGCCCCAAATTGCGGCAGAGCCGTGTCGCGTCACAGACGACAACCACGGCGTCCGCACCGCCGAAGCAAATGAAATCTCTTGCGACCTCCTCCTCCGCCGAATGTGCCGACAGCGAATAGCTGCCCGGAAGGTCTGTAATCTGATAGCTTTTTCCGTCCTTTTTGTGATATCCTACGGCTGTCGCGACCGTCTTTCCCGTCCAGTTTCCCGTATGCTGATGAAGTCCCGTAAGAATATTAAAAACCGTGCTCTTGCCGACATTGGGATTACCGGCAAGAGCAACGAGAAGTTCTCCGTCTTTTTTCTTTCTGTATTCATCACCGCGGGAGGCATTTTTGCCGACTGATTTTCCCGTGAGTCCCACTACAAAATTCCTCTCGATTTTCTATAATATGTTATGCCGTCACCTTGATGTTCACGGCGTCTTTTCCTCTTATGGCGATGACCGCGCCGCAGATTAAATAGGCGCAAGGATCGCCGAACGGACCCGTGCCAAGCTTTTTGATGCTGGCCCCGACGATACAGCCGATATCCATAAAGCGGCGAAGCATTCCGATATCCGTATCGATAGCCGAAACGGTACCGGATTCGCCGGGACAAAGCTCGGAAAGGGGTTTTTCTTTTCTCTCCATCCTGTTCTCCTCCTCGGATTTCCCGATCTTTTGACTCTGCTATGAGTATATGCAGAAAGGACACGTCTTGACAAAGCCGAAAAAAACAAGCCGGCGTGTCTTGTCTCCGGAAACGAAAAAATCTCACCTTACGGTGAGATTTTTTCTCAAATGATTTTGCTGTATTTCGGCTTTCCCGTGCCGCGCTTCGGAATCACAAGCACGCCGGACGCGGTATCGGCGGAAAGTCCGTTCGCCGCCATGATCTCCGGCACCGTCGTTCCGTATTTCTTCGCGATGTCCCAAAGCGTATCGCTTGCAGTGGGATAATACAGCGTAAGAGAAGCGCTGGCCTCGCGTGCGATCGGCTTATCCTTATACACATTGCTCTGACGGATCATTTCCTCCGCGTGTTTCTCAAAAATCGCGTAAGTAATGAGAATTTCGAGATCGCTGTAAATATTGTTTTCATCCAGTCTGCTCGCGGCGGACATGACAAACGCATTTGCGATATAATGGAAATCGTCCCCGATGCGTCCGGCATCCGTCTGCGCGCGGAACGGTATGGTATAGCTGCGGCTGAGATATACGCCCGCCCCGTTGGTGAGAATCACGGACACATCCGCATTCCCCGTAAAGACAAGCTTGCCGCCCTGCTTTTCCACGCCCTCCACCGACGCGGTCGCCGTCGTGGCGACGATTTCGTCGAAATCCGTATCGTCGCGCGGCGTGCTGCCGTCCGCCGAGAAATTGAACGCCTTCGCATACTGCACCGTTTCATATTCCAGCGTCTCGGTGTCCTCGGCGCTTTCATAATCCGTCGAATACATATCTGTCGTGATTTCGTTCT
Organism: uncultured Eubacteriales bacterium; assembly: GCA_934446365.1. Classification (GTDB taxonomy): domain Bacteria; phylum Bacillota; class Clostridia; order Oscillospirales; family CAG-272; genus QALR01. Next base: position 438,161 of record CAKSDZ010000002.1, read on the forward strand.
CCTCATTGCAGAAAATTCTCGCAAAAACGCTGTAATCGAAGTCCAACTCGACGGTGCGGCTCTCTCCGAGGCTGTTTTCCTGCGGACGGAATTCGAGATTATCGGTCTTGACCGACGCGATCGGGACGCATGCCTCCGTGACGCCCTGCACCGCGATTTCCCCTGAAATCGGCACCTTTCTCGCGAATGCCACATACTGCGCCGGCGCCGGCATTTCCTCCTCGCCCGTCTGCTCCGTTTTCGCAAGATAGAGGATGCTCGCAACGATGTCGCCCTTATAGGTCACTTTATTCTCACCCGCCCGCATATCGCTGATATACGGGTCAAGCTCGACCGCGATGATGTCCTCGATCGCCGGCATGGAAGCATCCAGCTCGATATCCTCGCTGACAGGCGTCGCAAGCTCTTCCGCGTCAAATTCGACAAGGCTTTCGATGGCGCGGGTACGGTATTGAAGCGCCGCCTCCTCATCGGAGGTCAGTCTGCCGGAAACGGCGGGCACCGTCGAGGTACGGCACATAACGGAGGCCGCGGCGTCGATTTTTGCCTTGGCCGTCAGCTTGCGCGGATTTTGAAGTCTGCACGAAACGCCTGCAATCTCCGGCTCAAAGAGGATATCACAGTCGCCGGACGCGCCGGAAACAGCGGTATTGCCCGAGAAATCGGCGTCGAAATCCGCGCTTTTGATTTTGCCGTCGCTCGTCGCATAAATGATGTAAAATTTGACTTTCCCGTCATATTCAAGCATATCTCCGGAAAGGTATTTGCTGCTCTCGGCAAGCTTTGCACTGACCTTTAAAAGTCTGTTGATATCGGGCAGGTAATCCGGCAGATTATAATCAGCCGAAATCTCCTTGGCAGCGCTGCCCTCATACGCTTTCGTGAGGACCGTGTGCCCCGTATCGTTTTCGCTGTTTTGCATAAACATATCCATTCCTGCTTTCTCGGCGAAATATGGTAGCCGCCGGTCCTCGCCGCAGACAAAGGCGGATTTTATTTGATTCAAATTTATTCGTGCTCCTGCGTTTTTATGACTGAAACCCGAAAATTTACGCCCGTGAAAACGGAAAAAGTGACAGAGAACCGCAAAATCCGCAGGCGGCACGGCATCAAAACGGAGAATGGGAAAGATACCTGCTGATTTTTTCAAGCGCGGCTTTTTCAATCCGCGAGACGTAAGAGCGTGAAATGCCGAGCTTTGCCGCCGTCTCCCGCTGAGTGACCGCAGGCGCGCCGCCAAGTCCGTACCGCATGACAATAATCTGGCGCTCCCTTTCGTCGAGCACATGATTCACAATTTCGATGGCGCGCCGGCTTTTGAATTTCAAATCGAGATCCTCCGCGATGGTGTCGTCCACGCTGATGATATCGATATAGGTAAGCGGATTGCCGTCCTTGTCGGTATCAATCGTCTCGTTGATGGACACCTCACAGGAATTTTTCTTCTGTGCCCGGAAGTACATCAGAATTTCATTTTGCAGGCATTTGCTCGCATAGGTCGCGAATCTTGCGCCGTTGGTCGTATCAAAGGAATCGATCGCCTTGATAAGACCTATCGTACCGACGGAAATCAAATCGTCCTGATTTTTATTCGCGGTATAATATTTTTTCACGATATGCGCGACCAGCCGCAGATTATGCTCGATGAGCTTTTCTCTCGCCTTCATATCGCCCATTTTCATGCGGCGAAAACATTCCGCCTCCTCCGCAGGAGAAAGCGGCGGCGGAAAGCTCTGCGAATATGACACCTTGAGAAATAAATAAAGAACATGTGACATCAGCCACGACAGAAAATACGACATGACAACCTCCGAGTGCCGCCGCAGCTTCTCCCTATACCCAACCGCATACAGGTAAAAAATCATCGGCGGTGTTTCCTCTACTATATATATTCACAAAAAATGAAACCTTGCCTGTTTTCTATTGCATACGGAAAGATTTTTGTGTATAATATGAAGTATTCTAAGACCGTCTGATACAAAAGTGAGGAGCTTCGCATGTTCGATTTTGCTTTCTCCATATTCCCTGTTCTGTTTTCCCTCGTCTTTCTGCTCGTGTTCGGCATCATTCTGTATACGGTCATAAAATCCATAGCTCAAAGCAGAAAAAACGCCGCGTCCCCGAGGGTCACGGCGCCCGCGACGTTGGTTGCCAAGCGTCATTCCGTGCATACAAGCGGCACCGGACAGGACAACATGACAATGCATCACACCTATAACAACTATTATATCACGTTTGAATTTGAAAGCGGCGACCGGATGGAATTTTCCGTTCCGTCCGACATATACGGTCTATCCGTCGAGGGAGACCGCGGAAAGCTTTGCTTTCAAGGGACAAAATTCATCAGCTTTGAACGCACGTAAAAAATAAAACTCTCATCTTCAAAACACAAAGGAGGCGCGATATGAACGACTGGAACGAACGAAGCTATCAATACGCGGTCGTCGATATCGGCGCCAACAGCGTGCGCATGAATATCTACGATATCGACACCGCGGACGGCTCCTTTTCCGTTTCCGCCTCCGCGCGCAGCATGCTCGGACTTGCGGCATATGTAAAGGACGGCGCGCTCACGCCGGACGGCTGCGGCAAGCTGTTCGCCGTGCTGCGCGAATTTCTCGCACGGGCAAACAGCGTTCCGTGCGACGGTTTTGCCGCTTTTGCGACCGCATCGCTGCGCGGACTTTCCAACAGCGGGAAAATCTGTCTTTCCATCAAAGAAAAGCTCGGAATCGACATCGAAATCATCAGCGGAGAAACGGAGGCGGGCTATGATCTTGCCGCCATTCGTTACCGATTTCCGGAAGCGAAAACCGGCGTTCTTATCGACATGGGCGGAGGCAGCACGGAAATCGTCGCCTTCGACGGGGAAACGGTGCGCACCGCGGTCAGTCTCCCCATCGGCTGTGTAATGCTGATGAAACGCTTCACAGACTGCACAAAGCGCAATCCGTTTCCGAAAAAAGAGAATATCGCCCGTATACGGGACTATGTAAAAACGACGCTCGCTTCCTGCCCCGAGCTTCAAAATCTCGGCGGGAATGCGTTCTTGATCGGCGGGACTGCCCGCGCCGCCGCGAAGCTCCATTCCGCACTGACGGACGAAAAACCGATCACGGACGGCTACACGTTCTCCCTATCGGAGCTTCAAAAAACAGCGGACGCCGCATTTCGCGACGCCCGCAAGGGAGGAAAGCTTCTTCGGAGCACGGTTCCGGACAGAATCACAACGGTGCTGCCCGGCCTCTGTGCCTATCTTGTGATTGCGGAGCACATGGGGCTCTCCGCCTTTACGCTGAGCGGCGCCGGCGTAAGAGAGGGCTATCTTCTCGAATTTATCAGGAAAACGTTTCTCCGAAAATCTCAAGAATTTTAAATTTGATCTTATATTTCGGGCTTTCGCCGTTCGTGAGAATCTCAATCTGATCCGGCGTAAAGCCTGTTTTGATGAGGGATTCCTCCGTTTTTGCGACGTTTGTGCAAAGCGCCGGATACAGAACACACCACCAGTTCTGTCCCTCGGCTGCGCCGATCTTGATTCGCAGAGATTTATAAACGCCGGCAGGCAGGCTCATGGCCTCATAGTTGCGCGTCGGATATTTTTCCTCCGACAAAATGACCGTGGCGGTGAGATTTTCTCCGAGTGAGACAAGCGTCTCGTTGCAAAGCTCACGGATCCTATCGAGGTTTTCCGAGAGCACCGTCACCGCGTCGTCGGGATTCTCCGCGCAGGCAAGCAGCGTTTCCATCTCGGAAAGCACGGCGTCCCGCACCGCAAGCTTGACGCTTTGGTCATGCTCGCTGTCCGAATTGGCCAGCACATGAAGCCTTATGGTATTGTCATAAATGACATGATCGGCTGCGTTTGGCATAAAGCTGCAAAATAAGCAGCAGGCGAGAACAAGACAGGTAAAGGTTACAAGATACTTCATTTTTGACCTCCTGTAAGGACCATTCCGTATAGACGGGCGGAACGCCTTATGTATTTTTTTGTTTGATATCCTTATTATTCCACCGTTTCCCGGTCTTATTCACAGGAAACAGGAAAATTTTTCCTCTCCAATATAAAAAACAAAGGAGCTCTTATGAAACTGCTTGACGTAGAAAAAATCGGCTTTCACCGCGGGGAAAACCGCACGCCCGAGGACTTTACCTTTCCGGCGGCGATGACCTCGATGATGGCGTATCTGGATGAAAGCTTCCGCAGGACACAAATCATCCATGCGCATGGCAGAGAATGGACGCAGCGCGTCGCAAATGTCGAATTTGTCGCGGCAAGCGGAATCGGCTTTGCCCTTTTATGGGAAAAGGACTACTGCATGGGCGCGATGGATCTCATTCAGGCAGGCTCTTATGAAAAAGGAATCCAAAATTCCTTTGCATGGGCGGGCTGGGAATATGAGCGCGTAAGCGGCGCCGATATGCGCAGCCGCGCCGTCGCCGCCATCGACGAAGGGCACCCTTTTATCGCGTTTGGACTCACCGATCCGCCCGAAGCGGCGCTTGTCTGCGGTTACGATGATGAAGGAAGGACGCTTTGCGGATGGAGCCATTTTCAGGACGGAATGGCGACGGTCGAAAACGGGATGTTCCAAGTCTCCGGTTGGGAAAGCCACACATGGGAGTTCTGTATTCTCACCCGAAAGACGGAACGCACGCTCTCCCCATGCGACATCGTCGCCTTCGGCGTAGAAATCATGGAAAAAACGCAGGCAGACGGCTATTTTGCCGGAGATGCCGCCCATGCCGCATGGCAGGATACCCTTGCGTCCTGCGGTACGGCGGATGCCGCCCTGTTCGGTTATCACGACAGCATTCTGTTCAATCTTGCGGAGGCCCGCGCCTGGTGCGGCGATTTTCTGAAATCGCAAAAAATCGAGGCCGGAAAGCATTTCGGCAAAATCCATGATCTCTGCTGGGAAGCGCATGCCGCAGTACCCAATGCCGAGGCGCTCGCCGTCCCCGAAAAACGCGCCGCCCTGCTTCGCGTCATGGAACAAATCCGCGCCGAGGACAAAGCCGCGCGCTCGGAGCTTCGTGCGTATTTACAAAGCTAAAAAAGACAAAGCAGCTCCGGTACCCGCAAGGGGCACCGGAGAATGCTTTCATTTCTTAAACAATCCGCTATTTATAAAGCTATCTGAAAAACAGTTTATAAACTCTGATTATTTCGTCTTGATGGAGTTCTCATAGGACTCGATCATCTTCTTAACCATCTGACCGCCTACGGAACCAGCCTGCTTAGAGGTAAGGTCGCCGTTGTAACCCTGTTTCAGGTTGACGCCAACTTCGTTTGCAGCTTCCATTTTAAATTTGTCGAGAGCTTCTTTCGCTTCAGGAACAAGCTTTTTGTTGCTACTTGCCATTTTAAAAATTCTCCTCAAATATAATAAATCAAATTGAATTGTAAGAACAGCGTGCTGTCGCGTTTCGGCTATCATGGAAAAACCGCAAGGTGCGGCCTCTGCAAAAATAACGTACCGCAGGCACATCTGTTATTATAAAACGCGGAAAATATTTTCTCCGCAGAGCGCGTGCGTTTGGTTTGCCGCCGCGTTCTGATATTATTATAAACTTTGAATCCTGTTTTATAAGTGGCAAATTTTTCAGATTTTCAATTTTTTACGACGGTCTTCAATGGGTGCGGAAACCGCGTGGAAACGGGGGAATTTATGATTTTTGACCTTTCGCATACGATAAAAAACGGAATCCCCGTCTATCCCGGCGATCCCGAAACCGCTCTTTTTCCGGAAAAAAATTTTGAGTCCGACGGATACCGGCTCACAAAGCTTGAAACCGGTCTGCACGCCGGAACGCATATCGATATGCCGTCGCATCTCGCCGCCGACGCACGCACGTCCGAGGATTTCCCCATTCATTATTTTTACGGCACAGCGAGGATCTATACGCCGGACGACGATATTGCCGATATTGCCGACAACGATATCATCCTATGGAAAACCGGCTGGGAGCACCGATTCGGCACGGACTGCTATTTTTCGGCGCATCCCACGCTTCCGGAAGCGGTATGCGAGCGGCTCATCCGGCAGAATGTCCGCATGCTGGGGCTGGATACGCCGTCGCCGGATTTTGCACCGTATACGCTTCATAAGCAGCTCTCGGAAGCCGGTATCTTCATCGTGGAAAATTTATGCGGACTGGACCCGCTCTATCACGCCGTGAAAAACCGCCCGTTTTCTTTTTTCGCGGTTCCGCTGAAAATCGCGGCGGAGGCTTCGCCCGTGCGCGCTTTTGCCATAACGGAATAATACAGATACCGTTTTTACCGATTTTATATAAAAAGGCGCAGGAAATTCTTTCCTGCGCCTTTTTGATTTTTTCGATTTTGCTTCAAAACATTATTTTTCCTTATCGGGAAAAATCGTGGAAACGATGCCGCAGAGGATTCCGCCTACGGGAAACACCACCCAGCCGGGATGCCACAGATTCCAAATAAAGCCGATGACAAGATAAACCGCCGTCGCAGTAAGCATAATGCAGCCGCAGATTTTGCCGGATATCGGCTCTTCCTTACCATGGCTGAAAGAGGCGCCCCGGTTGTATTCGTCGACGTTGTATTTTGCCTTTTGCATAGCCGCCCATACGATACAGGAAGCGGCACATGCCACAATCAGCATAAAAGGTACGGTAATCAGTGCCTCCCAGTTTTCTTCATCAAGGCCGGCGGGAACCGGAAGCATCGACGCTCCGATGATCCAAACGACGCCGACAAGGATACACGCCACCGGAATGGCGATAAAATAAACGAATTTTCGGTCAAAGGCGCGTATGGTCCTGTCATCGTATATGCGTCCGATAACAGGATTGTTTTTGATGAAATTGCCGTGTCCGATCCCGCTCGCAACAAAAATCATCGCCGCCACGGCGGCACAAAGCAGAAATACCATGAGTCCGACCGATTCCGGCACATCCAGCGCCTCCAACAAAAGCATCAGCGTCACACCGAGTAGAACAAGACCCACACCCGACGAGATAGCCAGCGCAAACCGATTCATATGCCTGTCGTATTCGAGGTCGGATTCCGTACATTCCCGCTGCATGTCGCCGCGGATCAGCTCATCCATATTGCAGGAAAAGAGATCGCATAGCGCAATGATCTTATCGGTTTCCGGAAATGCGCCGTCCGATTCCCATTTGGATACGGTCTGACGCGATACGTCAAGCGTTTCCGCAAGAGCTTCCTGCGTCATCCCTTTCTTTTTCCTTAAATATTGAAGATTGGTTCCAAAGCTCATACATTCCTCCATGCTGTTATTATAAGTATGATAGCCTCACAAATACAAAGGTATTTGCGTTTATCGAAATAAAGCACATCGATTTATTCCGAATTTATGGCACAATGATACACCCAAAAAGGAGGAGGTCACCACCAGTTTTCTGTTGCTTTTAAGGAATTTCGTGTCAACTTCCGGTTGCGTTGAATCTTATAAATACAATTATCCGTTTGATTCGGTTTTAAGAGAAGTCGAAAAACCGCGAACGCGATCATTCCAAAATTTTCAGAAAATCCGCCATATCCGTGTCTCTCATGACATAGCTGCGCGGCAGGCGGGTATTGTCATAATAGCTTTCCGAGGGTCTGTCCGTTGTGTAGCAGTAGAGATAACCGTTCTCCGCCGCCGCAAGCTCCGCCGCCGCGTCGCATACGCCGTTCGGATATGCGAGAGCGGTCACCTTCATGCCGGTCAGCTCCTCAATGCGCCGCCGCGACTCCACGAGCTCGAGTTCCATCTCGTCGGATCCCAGTGCATACAACTTCTGATGCGATTTCGTATGGCTCCCGAAATGAATGCGTCCGCTCGCCGCCATCTCCCGAATCTGCTCCTCGCTTAAATGTCCTTCGGTTCCGATCATATCGGAAATGAGAAACACAGTCGCTTTCATATCGTATTTTTCGAGCAGCGGCAGAACATTGGTAAAGTTATCCTCATAGCCGTCGTCAAACGTGAGGACGACACACTTTTTGCCTCGCGTCTGTGAAAGCTCGTCGGCAAAGACGGTCTCATAGCCGAGCCGCTTGATTTCGGCAAGCTGGCTTTCAAAATCGGCCACCCGAACGAAAAGATATTCATTGGGTCCATAGGTTTCGTCGGACACGAGATGGTAAAGCAGCACCTTTGTGTTTTCCGTATAGGTATAGACGGGATATCCGAAAGAACCGATGACGATCAGAACGACAGCCGCCGCCACGATGCAAACAAGCATGACGGAAAGAGTGATGAGCCGAGGACGGGAAAAACGCTTCCCGTCCGTTTTCTTTTGCTTATAGAGGATTTCCGTGTCATTCATCGGTATCCGCGCCGGTGTCCGCTCCGATATTGAGAATCGGAATCGTGCCGCCCTCTCCTCCGACATAGGTAGGCAGCTTGCCGTCCCACTTTTCTACATATTTATATTCGATAAGCTCAGGGGAAAGGCTGTCTGCGATTTTGCCGTTCGCCTCCGCTTCCTTTTCTCCTGCATAAGCCTTCGCGTCCGCGTCGATTTTCTTGACCTCCGCTTCGGCTTCCGCCTCGATGACGGCGCGCTTTGCCGCAGCCTCCGCCTCGAGAATCGCCTGTTCCTGCTCGATCTGAGCTTTCAGCTTGTTCTGCTCCGCGACCTGTTTTGCTTCCACAGCGTCGGTGTAGGTATCCGAAAAATCGAGGTTTTCAATCGAAGCGTCGATGACTTCGATGTTATATGCGGCCAGCTTTTCAACCAAAATCGACTTGATTTCCACAGACAGCTTTTCCCTGCTCGAAATCAGGCTCTCCGCATTATATTTGGCGATCACGCTTTTGACGGATTCCTGGATTCTCGGTATAATGACCGTCGAATAATAATCCTGTCCGATCGTCCGGTAGATGGTCTGTGCATTGGCTTTCTCAATCTGATAGTTGATGGTGTAAACGGTGGCTACCTCCTGAATATCACTCGAAAAACAGGAAAGCTCCACGACGGATTTCTGGATTCTGTTATCCATTTTGATGACCTGCTGCCACGGCGCTTTGGTGTGGATACCGGCCTCATATGTATAATTCTCCACCCGTCCGAAAGTCGTCACGATTCCGGTATGTCCCGTCGGAATGGATGTCATGCAGCTCATGGAAATAAGCGCGACACCGACAATAAGCGCAAGAGCGCCGACCGCGCTGCCGATCTTTTTCTGAGAAGGATAGGTTCCGTTCTTGCATTTTTTCAGTACATAAAGAACAGATACGATTCCGACAATCACGGCAAGAGCGCCGAGAACAAATAAAAACATGCGATACTCCGTTCCGCCGCGAAATGCGGCTTACATAATATAATTGTTTGCCTATGTTATCATTTTATCGTTTCCTGCCTCATATGTCAAGCGAATCGAGGCAGTTTCTCCCCCAAATAATTTTTTAAATTAAGTTACAAATTTTTCCCCCAAGACCGACCATTTTTGTATAACGATTTCCGAGGTTGGGCAAAATATCCTTATCAAAAAGAAAGGAAATGCGATATATGAAAAAAGTCGGAATCACATTTTTCATCCTATCCATACTTCTTTGCTTCGGCATCACGGCAAGCGCTGCCGGAATTTTATCCCCCGCGATTTCGGTCATGCAGGAGGAGGTCGGCATGATCAAAACGGGTGTCGGAACCAATACCGTCTCCTTTACCGCCGCGGATTTTGAAAACGCGCTGGGAAGCACGGATTTCACCGCCGTTGAGATCACCTCTCTGCCCGCCGTCTCCGACGGCGTTTTAAAGCTCGGCGCCGTAGACGTGACGCCGGGGCAGGTCATCCCGTATGCGGCGCTCGCGGCGCTCCGGTTCCTCCCCGCCGAAGCCGGAAAAACCGCGACATTCCAGTTCAAGCCCTACGGGGACAGCTATGAAAATTCGTTCGTATGCACCGTCTGTATGCTGGACTCCCTGAATTTCGCGCCGTCCGCCGTGTCGGCGGAGCTTGCGGCCAAGGAGGCCGTACCGGTATTCTCCTCGCTCTCGGCAACGGATCCCGACGGCGATGAGCTGACCTATATCATCGTGGACGCGCCGAAAAAGGGCACGTTGAAGCTGACGGACGCCTCCACAGGCAGCTTCCGCTATACCGCGAACGAGAGAGCAGCCGGAAAGGATCAGTTCACCTTCATCGCGGTCGACCAATACGGAAACAAATCGGAGCCTGCGACCGTAAAGATCGTCACCTCGGAAAACAAAAGCGGGATCGTCTACACCGATCTTGCCGGAAGCGAGTATCAGCTCCCCGCGGTGGAAATGGCGGAGCGCGGGGTGATTGTCGGCGAGAAAATCGGGGACGAGAGCTTCTTCTATCCGGATAAAACCGTCACAAGAGCGGATTTTCTCATCATGGCGATGAACGCAAACGGAATCGATTCCTCGCTCATCGCGGCGGATGAATCCGGCTTTGCCGACAGCGCCTCCTTCACAAGCTATCAGAACAAATATATTTCCGCAGCGAAACGGCTCGGACTCGTCGTCGGAATCGATACGGAAGAGGGGCGCTGCTTCCTCCCGAACGAGGTAATCACCTCGGCACAGGCGGCGACGATTATCAGCAGAATCGCGGCGCTGCGCGAGCTATCCTTCGGGGACGCCGTCTATGCCTCCGTCGGTACGGACAGCGAAATCTCGGACGACGGATACGCGATGCTCGCCTCGGTTGGGCTTGTCGCCTCCGACGACCGATCGGCAGAGCTCACACGCGCCGACGCGGTAAGCCTTCTTTATACGCTGCTCTGCTGCAAATAAGTCAAAGCGGGAAATCTCCTTGGAGATTTCCCGCTTTTTCTTCCGTTTGATATTGACAAGGCGGCTAAGGACATGATATAATAATTATATATCAATCGTTTTATTGGGATATAGCCAAGTTGGTTAAGGCACAAGACTTTGACTCTTGCATTCCGCTGGTTCGAGTCCAGCTATCCCAGCCAATCACAAAAAACCACTACATATAGTGGTTTTTTTGTATATTTATCCCAATAAATATCGTCTTTAACAAATGACATGGCACAAATCGGGCACATTCTTTCCGTTACTCGGTACCATGACCCCGCTTTCTGAAAATTTTTTAAAAAATATGATTTCTTATGCAATAAAACGACGGTTCCGCGGATTATTAAGGTAAAGGAGCAAGCTTATGTTGACATTTTTCTTCACATCCTCTCTGAATGACGGCTCGGACGCGGGCGCAGAGCATTTAGACGAGCTGATTGAAAAGATTGCGGCGGGCAATCGCGATGCGCTTGCCTCACTCTATGAGCAAACAAACAAAAGTGTTTACGGCTTTGCTCTTTCCATTTTGAAAGATACGCACGACGCGCAGGATGTTTTGCAGGACTGTTATCTGCACATCTATTCCGCGGCGGGCAGTTACCGCAGCCAAGGCAAGCCGATGGCATGGATCCTGACCATCACGCGAAACCTTTGTCTGAAATGCAGGCAGGCACACTCCAAATGCGCGCCTATGCCGGAGGAAGACCGGAGCTTTATCCCCCAAGAGGATGCGGAATTTTCCGCGGAGGACAAAATGATGCTTTCTCTATGCATGAAATCGCTCAGCGATATAGGACGGCAGATCGTGGTGCTGCACGCGGTCAGCGGGCTCAAGCACAGGGAAATCGCCGCCTTGCTGAAAATGCCGCTGCCGACGGTTCTTTCAAATTACAATCGGGCAATCAAGAAATTACAGAACGCATGGGAGAAAGGAGTGCAATAACATGACAGAAAAAGATGTTGAAAAAAAAGTGGCACAGGCTTTTACGAAAAACGTACCGAATGTTCTTGACAATATCCTTTCCGAATGCGACAAGCAGAAAGGTAGGATTATTACCATGTCGGATACCAAACCGAAAAGAAAAATTATGCGGTGGACAGCCGCTGTCGCAGCGGTGTTTGTCCTTATGATTGCGGGCGTTTTTTCCGTACAATTTTATCAGACGAATTACAGCGTCGATTCCGTCGTTTCGCTGGACGTAAACCCCAGCATTGAAATCAAAACCAATCAAAAAGAAGAGGTTCTCGCCGTAAACGCGCTGAACGAAGACGCCGAGATTGTGATCGGCGAAATGTCTTTCAAGGGATGCAGCTTAGATGTGACCGTCAATGCGCTGATCGGCTCCATGCTCCGCGGCGGATATCTCAACGAAGCAGCCAATTCCATCCTCCTCTCGGTCTGTGGAGACAACGACGAAAAAACCGCCGCACTCCAAGAGAAGCTGACGGATGAAATCAATGCCATACTTCAAACGGACACTTTCAGCGGCGCGGTACTCAGCCAAATCGTTTCTCCGGATTCGGAGCTGCAAGCCCTCGCCGATTCCTACAAAATCTCGCTCGGACGGGCGAAGCTGATTCAGAAATTCATCGATAAAAATCCGCAGTATTCCTTTGAGGAGCTTGCGGGACTTACCATCAACGAGCTGAATCTTTTGAGCAAGAAAAACGGTCTCACGCTGGAGGAGGTCAATTCGACCGGCGACGTAAGCGACAAAGCTTATATCGGAATCGACAGCGCGAAGGATGTCGCCTTCTCTCATGCCGGCGTGACCGATGACGTCAATGTATCCAAATTGGAAGTCGAAATGGATTATGAGCACGGCATTATGGTTTATGAAGTGAGCTTTCTCTATAACAACAACAAATACAATTATGAGATCAATGCCAACACCGGAGAAATTGTAGAGGTAAAAAGCAATTCCGTCGAAGATAAAGAAAAAGACGAGAACGAACCGGGCGCCGATAACGTGTTAATCAGCGCCGACGAAGCGAAAAATCTTGCGTTCTCCCATGCCGGCGTGACAGAGCAGCTGGCTGTTTTCGATATGGAAATCGAGCTTGACAAGGAAAACGGAAAATCGGTTTACGAGATAGAGTTTTCCTACAAAAACAGTGAATATGAGTATGACATCGACGCTTCCACCGGAGAAATCTTAAAATTCGAGAAAACCGAAAAGAAAAATCAGAACCGCTCCGAGGGCGATGACTCCAAAGATACCGATAAAAAGCCCTCCGATACGGCGGACTGCATCGGAGAGGAAGCCGCACGCGAGGTTGTCCTGTCTTTTGCCGGATTAAATGCGGCCGACATAACGAATTACAGATTCGAGTCATATACTCAGGACGATGTCCCGGTCTGCAAAATCAAGTTTCGCGCCGGCGGATATCAGTACGGCTTTGACGTCAGCGCACTTACCGGAGAAATCGTCAAATACGAAAAGCAGTCGGAATATTGATGCACTCCGCCCATAAAACGGAACGGGCACATCGGCCCGACCACGGGTCTCTTTCCCACGCTCTCAAACATACGCTGCTACGGCATTTCAGCCATAAATACGAAAAAAAGACTACCCACCGGTGGTCTTTTTTCCGTCGTCCGACGATATATTCCGATATGCTTTAAATTAAACTTGAATAACCTCTTGGATTGCTGTATAATGAAAAGAAAAAATGAAGGAAGCCATGAGCGCAGTTTTTTTCCCGAATCAGGAATCGCCATATATCGAAAATCCACGTGTCGCAAACAACCCCTTTATAGGACGGCAAATCGAAAAAAATCCTTTGCCTGTCTATGAGGAAGTCAAAGAAAAGCTTCCGCTCCCCATTTGGGAGGGACATGACGACGCGGTCGAATGCTATAAGACCGCATGGGAAATCGCATTCCGAAATCTGCGCAAAGCCGACGCATACAGCGGGTTTGTGTCGAATTTCATCGATACCGCCTTCGACGGCAATCTTTTCATGTGGGATTCCACATTCATCACGATGTTCGGACGGTAGGGAGCCGCGTTCTCGATTTTCAGCGGACGCTCGACAATTTTTATGCGCGCCAGCATCGCGACGGCTTCATCTGCCGCACACTTTATGAAAAGGTATACGGAGAGCCTTATTCGCGCTTCACGCCCGCCGGCACCGGACCCGAAATCATGGAATGGAGCGAATGGGAGCATTATCAAACCACAGGCGATATCAGTCGGCTTCGCTCCGTATTCGACCCGCTGCTCGCGTATCACGAATGGATGAAAGAGAACCACACATGGCGCGACGGCACCTATTTTTCCTGCGGATGGGGCTGCGGGATGGACAATCAGCGCAGACTGCCGCCCAAGGACTGCAAGGATCTTAACAGAATCTATTTTTCCCACGGGCATATGGTGTGGGCAGACGCCTGTTTTCAGGAAATCCTGTGTCTGCGTATCTTGAAGGAAATGGCAGCCCTGCTGCACCGCGAGGAGGAAATCCCCGCGCTCGACGACGAGCTGGCACTGCTGCTCCGTGCGGTCAACGACAGGCTTTGGAACGAGCAGGACGGCTTTTACTACGATCTTTGGCCCAACGACGAGCATAGCCATGTGAAGACGGTCGGCGCTTTTTGGGCGCTGCTTGCGGATGCAGTCCCGCCTGAACGCCTCCCTCGGTTTGTTGCCCATCTCGAAAACGCGGAGGAATTTAACCGGACACATCGGGTGCCGTCCCTGTCGGCAGACGACAGGCTCTACGACCCCGCCGGTCAGTATTGTCGCGGTTCCGTCTGGGCGCCGACCAACTATATGGTGCTCTGCGGACTGGAAAGACGGGGATATCAAAAGCTTGCGCACGAAATTGCACGCAACCACTTGGAGAATGTCGTGAGAGCTTATACGGCGACGGGAACGCTTTGGGAAAATTACAAAGCGGAAAAATCGGGCGAGCCGGGAAACATCGCAAGAGAGGATTTTGTCGGCTGGACGGGACTTTCCCCGATATGCGTGCTGTTTGAAAACGTATTCGGCATCCGGAGCATCGCCAAGGACAACAAAATCAAATGGGATGTGAGACTTTGCGACAAGCACGGCGTGCGCCGATATCCGCGCGGCTCGGGAACGGTGGACCTGCTGTGTGAAAAGCGTCTACCGGATGAAATCCCCGTCGTGACGGCAAAAGCGGATTTTCCCGTGACGGTCGAGGTCACATGGGAGCACGGCGCCTTTACGGTTTCCGGCGGCGAGCCTGTCGGAAGATAAAAGTTACCGGAGGAAAAAGTCCCGATAAAAAGCCTGAATTTTTGAAAATCCTATGATAAGTACAGGGAAAGAAAGCGAGAAGAGAAAAATTCCGACAGCGGAACAAAAAATCTCCTAACGAAATTCCGATGTTTCCGTGCGTTCGCGGGCATCCGGAAGCTTGACTTTTCCTCTTCCGTTGTGTTACAATAAAAATAACTGTATAAGTAAAATAACAGGTGCGGCCAAGAAAAGTCAGAAGTGCGCCGCGTCCTGAAAGACAGGATGATTCACATTTTTACATAGATAAAGAAGGAAAACCATGGTCGAAAACAATCTTTCTCTGAAACTGAATACAAAGCAGCGTCTCGATGTCGGCATTGATCTCGGTTCTACGACTGCGAAGCTCGTCGTCGTTCGGGACGGCGAGGTCATTTACAGCTGCTATGAACGGCATTTTGCGCAGGTGCGCGCCAAGGTGCTCGAACTGCTGCACCGCATCCGCGGTCTTTTCGGCACGGAAGCGGATATCCACTGCGCGGTATCCGGCTCCGCCGGGCTCGGCATGGCAAAAGCCGCAGGACTTCCGTTTGTGCAGGAGGTTTTCGCAACGGGCGAGGTCGTCCGTGCGCTGGAACCGGATACCTCCGTCGTAATCGAGCTCGGCGGCGAGGATGCAAAGGTCATTTTCTTTGACGGCGGCATCGACGAGCGCATGAACGGCTCCTGCGCGGGCGGAACCGGCGCTTTCATCGACCAAATGGCGACGCTTCTCGACGTCACAACGGAGGAAATGGACGAAATGAGTCTGCGGGCGACACGCGTCTATCCGATCGCTTCCCGCTGCGGCGTATTCGCAAAATCGGACATCCAGCCGCTGCTCAACCAAGGCGCGGCCAAGGAAAACATTGTCGCCAGCATTTATCACGCGGTCGTGAGCCAAACCGTCACAGGGCTTGCCCAAGGCAGAAAAATCGAGGGGAAGGTCATGTTTCTCGGCGGACCGCTCCACTTTTGTCTGGGACTTCGGAAAAGCTTCAAGGATGGGCTGCATCTCGACGACGACCATGCGGTGTTTCCGGATTACGCGCTGTATGCCGTAGCGCTCGGCGCGGCGCTGTACGCCGACCATACGGAGGAAGCTTTTTCCTATGACGAGCTGGAACGAATCGTCGAAAAAGCGGCACAGGAAAAGGCGACGGTCTCCTCCCTGCCCCCGCTTTTTGAAAACGAAGAAGAATACAGAGCCTTCTGTGAAAGGCATGCGAAAGCCTCTGTCCGCTTCGCAGAGCCTGCGTCTTATGAGGGCGGCGCTTATCTCGGCATCGACTGCGGTTCGACGACGACAAAGCTCGTTCTGACGGGAGAAGACGGGGAAATCCTTTACTCCTATTACGATTCCAACCGCGGAAATCCGGTGGAGATCGTCCGCGAGCAGCTTCTCGAGGTCTACCGCATCTGCGGTGATAAAATCAGGATACGCGCCTCAGCCGTCACCGGCTACGGCGAGGACCTGATCCGCCATGCGTTTCACGTCGATTTCGGCATTGTGGAAACCGTCGCGCATTTCACGGCGGCGAAATATTTCGAGCCGGAGGTCGATTTCATCCTCGACATCGGCGGACAGGATATCAAATGCTTTAAAATCCGCGGCGGCGCCATCGACAGCATCATGCTCAACGAGGCCTGCTCCTCCGGCTGCGGCTCCTTTATTGAGACATTCGCCCGTTCGCTCGGTTATGACATAAAAGAATTTGCAAAGCTCGGACTTTTCGCGAAAGCGCCGTCCGATCTCGGCTCCCGCTGCACCGTGTTTATGAATTCCTCCGTCAAGCAGGCGCAGAAGGACGGCGCCGGCGTCGACGATATCTCGGCGGGACTTTCCCTTTCGGTCGTGCGCAACGCGATTTACAAGGTCATCCGCGCCGCCTCACCCGACGAGCTCGGACAAAAAATCGTCGTTCAGGGCGGCACCTTCTGCAACGACGCGGTGCTGCGCAGCTTTGAGACGCTGCTCGGACGCCATGTCATCCGCCCCGCAATCGCCGGACTGATGGGCGCCTATGGGGCTGCCCTCTATGCCAAAACCGCGCGGAAAGAAGCCTCTTCGTTGCTTGACCGTGCGCAGGTGGAAAGCTTTACTTACCGTTCCACCGCCGCCGTCTGCGGCGGATGCGGAAACCACTGTCATCTGACGATCAATTTCTTCCGCGAAGAGGAAAAATACGTTTCGGGCGCGAAATGCGACCGCGGCGCGGGAATTACCGGAAAAACGCGGGAGGAGCTGCCGAATCTCTACCGCTTCAAAGCCGAACGGCTGGCATCGCTTTTTGAAGCGCCGGCGCCGGAAAACGCCAGGGGAACGATCGGGCTTCCGGCGGCGCTCGGCATGATCGAGCTTGCGCCGTTCTGGCACGCGCTCTTTACCTCTCTCAACATCCGTGTGATTTTCTCCGGATTTTCCTCGCGCGAGCTGTATACCTTGGGACAGTATTCCATCCCGTCCGATACGGCGTGCTATCCGGCAAAGCTGATGCACGGCCATATCGAAACGCTGATACGGGAAAAGCCGGATGCGATTTTCTATCCGTGTCTGACCTACAACGTCGATGAAAAAATCGCGGACAATCACTTCAACTGCCCTGTGGTGGCGTACTATTCCGAGCTGCTTTCCGGAAATATGGAATCGCTGGGCAGCATCCCGTTTCTCTATCCTTATCTCCACATAAACGATCCGAAAACGCTTGCAAAGCAGATTCACGAAATGGTGGAGGGGCGGTTCGGACACTTCACGCTGTCGGAGGTCCGGCGCGCCGTCGCCGCCGCCAATCAGGCCTATGACAAATGGATGGCGGATACCCGGGCAGAGGGCGAGCGCGCCATCGAATTTGCGCGTGCGAACGGGAAACGCATCATGATTCTTGCCGGCAGGCCGTACCATATCGATCCCGAAATCGGCCACGGCATCGACCGGGTCGCGTCCTCTCTCGGCTTTGTCGTCGTAAGCGAGGACAGTGTGGCCGGACTTGCCGAGCCGGCAAAGGTCAGCGTCCTCAATCAGTGGACCTATCACGCGAGGCTTTACAACGCCGCAAAGTATGCGGCGGCACAGCCGGACACCGAGCTTGTGCAGCTCGTTTCCTTCGGATGCGGGCTCGACGCCATCACAACGGATGAGGTGCGTTCCATTCTTGAAGCGCACGGCAAGCTGTATACACAAATCAAAATCGATGAAATCACCAATCTCGGCGCCGTCACCATTCGCCTGCGCAGCCTGCTCGGCGCGCTGGAGCTTGCCGCCCGCGAGAAGAAAGGAGGCGCTTTATGACGGAATCCAACCGCTGTGAAGGCTGCTCGGGCTGCGTTTCGGACAGCGGGGATGCCCGTGTTCTCTTCACAAAGGAAATGAAGAAAACCCACACCATCCTGTTTCCGACGATGCTGCCGATGCACTTCAAGCTTTTGTCGCGGATTTTCAACGATTACGGATACCGCACGGTTCTGCTCGAAAACGGAACGCACGGAGACACGCAGAAAATCATCGATGCGGGGCTCAAATACGTCCATAACGACACCTGCTATCCCGCGGCACTGGTCATCGGGCAGTTTATCGACGCGCTGGACAGCGGAAAATACGACATTCAGAAAACCGCCCTGATGCTTTTTCAGACCTGCGGCGGCTGCCGTGCTTCCAATTATCTGCCGCTTCTGCGCAAAGCGCTGAAAAAGGCCGGCTACGGTCACATTCCCGTGATTTCCCTGAATTTCGCGGGAATCGAGAAAAATCCCGGCTTTCACATCAATCTCCCTATGCTGCATCGCGCCGTCTACGCGCTTTTATACGGCGACCTGCTCATGACGCTCGTCAGTCAATGTCTGCCCTATGAAACGGAAAAGGGCAGCACACAGGCGCTCGCCGACCGATGGGTCGGCCGCCTCACGGAAGAGCTTTCCCGCGGGATTCGTTACCGCCAAATCAAAGAAAACTACCGTGAGATGCTGCGGGATTTCGCCGCCCTTCCGCGCCGGAAGGAAAAACGGGTGCTGGTCGGCATCGTCGGCGAAATTTTCGTGAAATTTTCGCCGCTCGGGAACAACGACCTCGAGGAATACCTAATCTCCGAGGGCGCCGAAACGACGATGGGCGGACTTTGCGATTTTCTCCTATACGTCCTTTTCAATATGGAAACGGATCACAAGCTGTATGGGACAAGTGCCCTTACGGCGGCGGTCGCCCGCATCGGGAGCAAATATTTCATCAAAAAACAGGACGACATGATCCGCGCCGTGAAAGAAAACGGCGTCTTCCGTGCACCGGCACGCTTTGAAGAGACGCGCCGCAGCGCCGAACCGTACATCGGATACGGAACAAAAATGGGCGAGGGCTGGCTCCTCCCGGCGGAAATGGCGGAACTGATCCACAGCGGTGTCCCGAACGTCGTCGTCGTGCAGCCGTTCGGCTGCCTGCCGAATCATATCATCGGCAAGGGCATGATGAAGCCGATGAAGGAGAAAAATCCCGGGGCAAATATCGTCGCCATCGACTACGACGCCGGCGCGACGAAAATCAATCAGGAAAACAGGCTCAAACTCATGCTTGCCGCCGCCCGCGAGCATGCGGAAGAAAACCAGTCCGCCGAGGTACGCAAAACGCCGGCGGAAAAAGAGCTCCTGGAAGTATAAAAAATCCGCAGCAAGGCGGTTTTTGACATTCTTTTTTCAATATCACAAAACAATCCCGCAGAATCCTTTGAGATTCTGCGGGATTGTTATATTTTATTTCTCACAAAGAATATCTTTCAGCGTTTCGGCATCCTTGATAAACTGTTCGTCGCTGTCACCCGGGACAAACTCCAAGAGAAACGGACAGCGCGGCACAGCTCCGCTTTTGACAATGTCGGCATACCGGAGCCACCTGTCCTTTGCTTCTATCAGAGGGTAACGCCGGTATTCGCTGTCCCAGTTGAACACATGCACCGTGCAAAGCCACGGCAGGACTGCGCGCAGATTTTCCTCGCTGTTCCCGAAGGCAAGCGGCTGCCAATAGGTTTTGACGTTGTCCCTGCCGCACGCCCGTATAAAAGCGGCGGAGGCTTCTCCGTTGTCATTCAAGGTGCCGCCGTGAAATTCAAAAGCGAGCGTCAGCGAATAGCCCGCCGCGATATCCGCAAGACACCGCGTTTCCGCAAGAAGCGATTCCCTCTTCTCCGGCGGCGTCTCGCCGCTCCCCGCTCGTCCGAGCCATGTCCGAACGACCGACGCGCCGAGCATCTCGGCCGTCTCGCAAATCTGCCGGAACGCTGCGGTATCGCCGTCTCCAATGCGATAATAGGACCCGTAGGAGGAGCAGGAAAGGCCATGCCGCTCCATCAGCGACACCGCCTCGCCGGCGGCAGCTTCATCATGCGGCGGAACATGCCGGTCGGCGCCCCATTCGATATGGGAAAGCCCCGCCGCACAGGCGATATCCACAATTTCGGATATCGTCTTTTCCCGAAACGTCACGCTTGTCATACCGACCGGATACCGACTTTTCAAGCTATGTTGATTTTCATTCACGGAACCCTTCATTTTGCCCTCCCAATCAAAGCCGTCCGGCCTTATATCTGCGGCAAAGCCGCTACGGCATCTGTGATTTTGATTATATCCAATCCTCATAAAAAAGTCAAGTGTGCGCTGTGTCCGGCCTCACAAGACCGGAAACGACCGTGTCCTTTTCCGCTTTGCGGAAAAGGACACGCGGATATCATGACAGAAGTTTATCCAGTATCAGAACAAATTTTTCGATTTCCTCCGGTGTATTGAAAGCGGAAAAGCTCACGCGAAGTGCGTCGCCGCCGGTACCGAGCGCATCATGTGCCGTCGGCGCACAATGCAGCCCCGCACGGGTGCAAACGCCCACGTCTCCCAGCTTCGCGGATATCTCGGAAGGAGATATTCCCTCGAAGCCGAGAAGCAAAATCGCACCGCGGTCCGCTTCGGGAAGATAAATTTTCACACGCCGGCGGTCTTTCAAAAGCTCCCTGCCGTAGCGCATAAGGGAATTTTCATGCTGCTCGATTTTTCCACGTCCGACCGTCCTCACATAATTCAGTCCGGCGCCGAGCCCGACAATGGACGGCGTTGCGACCGTTCCGGCCTCATAGGAGTCCGGCGGCTCATGTCCCATGCCGGTTTCCTTTGAATTTTTCCCGTTGCCGCCGTAAAGGCTGCAAGAAAACCTTTCAAAATCGAAATCATCCGCAAATGCGGCAAAACCGCTTCCCTGCGGTCCGTAAAGCCCCTTGTGTCCCGGCGCGCATAAAACGGATATGCCGTCCCGCATCATATCGATGTCATACACACCGGCGCTCTGCGCGGCGTCGACGACATACAGTATCCCATACCGTCTGCAAAGCGCACCGATTTCCGTGACGGGCAGGATCCGCGGACAGATGTTTGACGCATGCGTCATGACGACCGCCTTCGTGTTCGGACGGATCCGCCGCTCGATTTCGCGGAGAAGCCTTTCATCGTCTGCAAGCGCATCGACCGTATCATAGCTCATTCCCCGGATTTCGCAGAGATTCGCCATCGGACGGATGACGCTGTTATGCTCCAAATTGGATATGATGAAATGGTCGCCGCGGCGCGCGATGCCGGAAATGGCAAGATTCAGCGCCTGCGTGGCATTCTGCGTGAAAATCACGTTTTCCGGCTTCGATATCCCAAAGAAATCGGCGACCCCGTACCTCACATCATAGATAGCCTCCGATGCGGCAAGCGCAAGCTTATGGGAGCTTCGCCCCGGATTGCCGCAGTATTCCCGCATGCATTTCGTCATCTCCCGAACGACGGCGGCGGGCTTCGGGAAGGTCGTTGCCGCATTGTCGAAATATATCATAAGCCACTCCCAAAATTCAGATTCTGATGATTTCCCCGAACGGAATCTGTGCGTTTTCCAGCACATAAACCGCCGAGTTGACGGAGTATACGTCTATTTGAATGCCCCATGTGCAGCCCCTCGGCGTCTGCCTCGGGCTCGGACGCACAATTTTACATTTGATTCCGCTTCTTTGAAGCGTCCTTTGCGCTTTGATCGCAATGGTCTGAGAGGTCATGGTGATAACTCTCGTATCCATCTATTTTTCACACTCCTCCCAAATGGTTGATATGGCGGAATCGGATTCCGCCAATACCATTATATGCGGGAGAGGGCGGCTGGTGCGGCGGATATTCCTCACAAAAAGATCATTCCGCATTCCTGCGGGAAATCACGGCTTTTTTTCTCCCTCTGTCAAAAAATCCAAAGAATTTCTCATATTTGCAAAAAAAGAAAACCGGTTTTACCGGTTTTCTTTTTCACAAATGTTACAGCTCCAGCTTCATGTCTCCGTCCTTCACCCAGCCGAGCTTGCGCATCAAAAAGTCGAATAAGAGGGACAATACGGCGGGAAGGATGAAGCAGACAAGGATAAGACCGACCCAGTTGAGCACCGTCACGTCATACGGATAGGCGTTCTCCCCGTCAAACCAGCCGAGAATCATTCCGATCGGGCCGAGCAGGCCACAGGTTCCCATGCCGGAATTGATCGCCGCGCCGTACATCTTCAAGCCGAACACGCAGGTCGCGAGCGGTCCCGTTATCGCGGAAGCCAGCGTCGGCGCAATCCAAATACGCGGATTTTTAATGATATTCGGCATTTGGAGCATACTGGTTCCGATACCCTGAGAGAGCAGGCCGCCCCATTTGTTTTCACGGAAGCTGATTACGGCAAAGCCGACCATCTGCGCGCAGCAGCCTGCCACAGCCGCAGCGCCCGCGATGGCAAGTCCCTCCGAGCTGCCCGCCGCGGCGGCGCTGCCCGTGAGCACCAGTCCCGCACAGATTGCGGCGCTGGAAATCGGGAGCGTGAGCACCATTCCGATCACCACGGAAACGGCAATGCCCGTCACAAACGGCGCTTGAAGCGCTGCCCAGCCGATAAAGTCGCTGATATAGCCGACGGCCGTACCGATATACGGCGCAATGAGAAGAGAAAGCCCGCCGCCGACAAGGACGGTGACAAACGGCGTTACGATGATATCGACCTTCGTCTTTTTGGACACAAGCATTCCGATCTCAACCGCGATGATTGCGATAACGAATACCGCGAGCGGTCCACCTGCCGCTCCGAGCAGATTCGCGGCATAACCGACGGCCGCCGCGGAAAAGATGACAAGAGGATGTGCTCCCAGCGAATAGGCGATCGCCGCGCCCATCGCCGGCCCCGCCATAGCCTGCGCGTATCCGCCGATGGTTGCGAGAAAATCAAGCCCCGGAATCATGCCGAGCGCCTTGAAAATCGTTCCGATGAGGAGCGATGCGAAAAGTCCCTGCGCCATCGCGCCCATCGCATCGATAAAATAACGCTTTGCAAAGCTTTTCAGCGTTCTCTTCCGCGGCGCGTTTCCGTCCGTATTCATGGTTTTTAAATCCTCCCGAATTTTTGAATATTTTGTTAATTATCATAGCATCATCTTTTCCTCATGTCAATAAAAAATTGCAATTTGCCTCGGATTTTTTCAAGAAATCCTTGCACTTTGGGAAAGGATATATTATAATGAAATGAAATATTTTTTTAGAGGTAGCTAAAAATGCTTGACCGAACCAATTATACTATGCTTTTTGACTTCTATGAGCTGACCATGGCAAACGGATACTATGTCTCCGGCAAAAAAGACGAAATCGCCTATTTCGACGTCTTTTTCCGGGATATTCCAGACGGCGGAGGCTTTGCAATCGCCGCAGGACTTGACGAGGTCATCGAATATATCAAAAATCTGAAATTCACGGATGAAGACATCGCCTATCTGCGTTCCAAAAAGATATTCGACGAAAAATTTCTCGAATATCTGAAAACCTTCCGCTTTACCGGCGATATCTATGCGATTCCGGAGGGCACGCCGATTTTCCCGCGCGAGCCGATTATGACCGTGCGTGCGCCGGCGATTGAGGCGCAGTTTATCGAGACGTTCGTCCTGCTCGCGCTCAACCACCAATCCCTCATCGCAACCAAGGCAAACCGCATCGTGCGTGCCGCCGACGGCCGTCCGGTGGCGGAATTCGGCGCGCGCCGCGCACAAGGCGCGGAAGCCGCGGTCTACGGAGCGCGCGCCGCGTTTATCGGCGGCTGCGCTTCCACATCCTGCACGATGAGCGACCGGGATTTTCAGGTTACGGCCTCCGGCACCATGGCGCATTCATGGGTGCAGATGTTCGACAGCGAATACGAAGCCTTTGAAACGTACTGCCGGATTTATCCGAACAATGCGACCCTGCTCATCGACACCTACAACGTCATGAAAAGCGGACTGCCGAACGCGATTCGCGCATTTAAGGAGATTCTTGTGCCGCAGGGCATCCGGAATTTCGGCGTGCGCATCGATTCCGGCGATATCGCCTATCTCACAAAGAAAATCCGCGCCGCGCTCATCCGCGAGGGCTTGCCGGAATGTAAAATCGTCGTATCCAATTCGCTCGACGAATATATCATCCGCGACATCATCAGCCAAGGAGCGGAAATCGACGCTTTCGGCGTCGGCGAACGCCTCATCACCGCCAAAAGCGACCCTGTTTTCGGCGGCGTATATAAGCTCGTGGCCACGGAAAAGAACGGCGTCATCGAGCCGAAAATCAAAATCAGCGAGAATCCGGGAAAAATTACAAACCCGCACTATAAAAAAGTATACCGAATCTATGACAACGACAGCGGCAAAGCCATCGCCGACCTGCTTTGCGTCTATGACGAAACGATTGACGAAGCAAAGCCGCTCGAAATCTTTGATCCGCAGAACACTTGGAAGCGCAAAACCATCACGAATTACCATCTGCGCGAGCTGCTTGTACCTGTTTTTCAGAACGGAGAATGCGTTTACACCTCTCCCTCGGCAGCGGACATCCGCAGCTACTGCGCCGCTCAGACAGACAAGCTCTGGGATGAGGTAAAGCGCTTTGAAAATCCCCATGCTTATTATGTGGATCTTTCCAAGAAGCTTTGGGACATCAAGCAGGAAATGCTTCGCAAATAATCCGGACATCATTCGGCACGGAGGTTTTTATGTCATATTTAGGAGATGTGCTCTCATCTGCATTTTCCATCATCTTTTTTATCGCGGTCATCGCCGCGCTCGGCTATCTTGTCGGCGGCATCAACATCAAGGGCATCTCGCTCGGCACCGCCGGCGTTCTGCTTGTCGCCCTGCTCTTCGGCGTATTTGCAAGCTATGTGCCCTCGTTCGAGGTCGGCGGACATACCATCTCGCTGTATAGCAGCGCGCTTGCATCGAATTTCAGCTTGGTATCCAAAATCGGAACCGCCTTTTTCGTCACTTCGATCGGTCTTATCGCAGGTCCGAAATTCTTTCGGACCTTCAATAAAAAATCCATCGCCTATATCCTGATGGGCGTCGTCGTGATTCTGTCCGGCGCGCTTGCCGCCGTGCTTCTCATCACGGTGGATAAGAATCTTTCCCCGGAAATGGCGGTCGGTCTGCTCACCGGCGCGCTGACGAGCACCCCCGGTCTTTCCGCCGCGACGGAAGCCGTCACGGGAGAGGCAGCGGGGGAAATCACCGCGGGCTACGGAATCGCCTATGTGTTCGGCGTTCTCGGCGTCGTGCTGTTCGTCCAGCTCATACCGAAGCTCTTGAAGGTCAACACGGAAGCGGAAAGGGCGTCTTTCCAAGCGGCCAATGCCGTCACAATCAAACCGATCACAAGAAAGCTTACAAAGCTCGATCCATTCGGCGCCTTCGCTTTCTTCCTCGCCATCACGTTCGGCTGTCTCATCGGTTCCATCAAAATTCCGGGAATCAATTTTTCACTCGGCACCTCGGGCGGTACGCTGATTTCCGGCCTTGTCATCGGTCATTTCGGCCACATATTCGGCATCGACTGCCGCATCAGCAAGGAATCGCTTCAATTTTTCCGTGAGCTGGGACTCGTCATGTTCCTCATCGGCGCAGGTGTGCCGGGCGGTGTCAGCTTCATGGAAAACATTCAGCTCAAATATTTCCTCTACGGCATTATCATGACGCTCGTCCCGATGATCATCGGCTTCCTTGTTGCAAAATATGTGTTTAAGCTCAGCATTTTCAACAACCTCGGCTCCATCACCGGCGGCATGACCAGCACGCCCGCACTCGACGCGTTAATCCGCGCGGCCGGCACGGACGAGGTTTCCTCCGCCTATGCGGCGACGTATCCGATCGCACTGGTCGTCGTCGTCCTTGCGGCAAAAATTATCGTCATGGTATTTTGACGAATTCAAAAATATCAGAGGAGAGATTACGTATGAAACAGGCAAAATGGATGTGGTGCCCGGGCGACTTTGAGCTCTATCACAGCATGCTCGTCCACAACAGGCGCACCATCGGAGGGCGCTACTATTCCTGCATGTGGCGGGTGGACGCTCCGAGAAGAAACCTCTTTCTTTACAAGGTCGCGGAGCTCGACAAGCCGGAAACCGTCACCTTTTACGCCAACACCAAGGATTCCTGTCTCCTTGCGGACGGCGTGCGCTATCCGTCAGGCTCCACGGTCACGCTGAAACCCGGACGCCAGATGGTGAAAGTCTACGCCTATAAGGACGGCGGACTGCCCGCTGTCTACTGCGTCGGCGATACCTTTGCTTCCGACGAAACATGGTCGCACGGCTCTTTCGGCGGCGGCGATCTGCCGGCCGGCACAAACGAGATGTATACGGAGCTTTCCGACAATCCCGAAGTATTCAAATTTTCCTACGAACGGATTGTTCCCGTTTCCTCCGAAAAGGTCGAGGGCGGCACACTCTACGATTTTGGCTGCGAGCGATTCGGCAATCTGATTTTTGAAAATATCACGCCTGCCGACGCAAAATTTCTCGCCGTATGCGGCGAGTCCCGCGAGGAGGCACTCGATCCCGACGAGGCGATCGTCCTTGTGAGCGTCGAGGCAAAGGATGGGTATTATAAATCCACAACCGTCGCATTCCGTTATATCTTTGTACCGGATTTCGGCGGCACTTACGACTTTTCCGCGGATTACGAATATCTGCCTCTTGAAGATAAAGGTGCGTTCCGCTCCGACGACGAGCTTATCAACAGGATTTGGGACGTTTCCGCCTATACGCTGCATCTCAACGCACGCGAGGGCTTCTTTGACGGCATCAAGCGCGACCGCTGGATTTGGGGCGGCGACGCCTATCAGAGCTTTTTTGTCAATTATTATCTGATGAACGACAACGACATCGTCCGCCGCACAACGCGCATGCTGCGCGGCGCCGAGCCGATGACGATGCATGTCAATACCATCCCGGATTATACGTTCTATTGGATTGCCGGCATTTGGGAATACTATTTTCACACGGGCGACCTCGATTTTGTACGCGCGGTCTATCCGCAAATGCTTTCGACGATGACCTTTGTCGAGAGCAGGCTCGACGAGGACGACCTATATACAAAGCGCCGCGGCGATTGGGTCTTTGTCGATTGGTCACAATTCGACAAGGATTCCGGTCCGATATGCGCGGAGCAAATGCTGCTCATCCGTGCATATGACTGTATGGCCAAATGCGCCGCACTGCTCCATGATGACAAAAATGAGGAAAAATTCGGCGCGGCGGCAAAAGCGCTGTGCGAAAAGGTAAATTCCCGCTACTGGGACGAGGAAAAGGGCGGCTTTGTAGACGACTACACAACCGGAAACCGCAGCATCACCCGCCACGCCAACATCTTCGCGCTGCTTTATGACCTTACAAGCGAGGACAGAAAAGCGAAAATCATCACCCATGTCATCAAAAACAAGGAAATCCTCCCGATCACAACGCCGTATTTTGAGTTTTTCGAGCTTGACGCTATGTGCCAGATCGGAGAATTCGACTACATGACCGACATGCTCCACAGCTATTGGGGCGGTATGATAAAGCTCGGTGCAACCACGATTTGGGAGGAATACTTCCCCGACCGCAAGGGTGCGGAGCATTACGCGATGTACGGACGTCCTTATGGCAAAAGCCTCTGCCATGCGTGGGGCGCTTCCCCGATCTATCTGCTCGGAAAATATGCGCTCGGCGTCCGTCCGACCGCTCCCGCTTATACGGCTTATGAGGTAAGACCGAATCTCATGTGCTTTGGAAATTTCTCCGGCAAGGTTCCGACGCCGAACGGCATCATCGAAGTTGCTATGACCCGTGAAAGTGTCACCGTAACCTCCGAAATCGACGGCGGCACACTGATTATCGGCGGCAAAGCTTATTCGATCGAGAAAAACAAGACATTGACAGTGACAGTATAAAACGAAAAAAGCGCCCCAACGGTGAGGCTTCATAAGGAAGCTGTCTTTACTTGGACTTTCACAAGATAACGGCGGAAGAGAGATGCCAAAACTCTTTACCGCCGTTTATCTTAGTCATCGTTTTCATCGTTCGACCAACCGGATATAATAAGCAATTTTCCAGAATCCATATCCGTTGCCATATTATCTCCCATTTTGATAATATCCGTTTTGCTGACAAATTTGATGAATTGTTTCTGCAAAAATAGATCTGGATTTTTTATTATCATCGGTGTTGATATTCTTTTTACATATGTAAATATCTCTGACTTGTTGCCACAATTCGTGCTTTTTAATCCACTCCATTTTGGATGGCAACTCCATATACCCTTTCGGTTGGTATTCCCATGAATAACTGTTTTGTTTTTTGTTGTAGCGAATATATTGTTGCCGCCCATTTCCACATTCATATATAATGCAAAAATCACAACTATGTAAGATGCGGGAGTTTGTTCCATCTTTTACTTTAATTGTAAGAACACGGGTGGAGTCTTCGGTATAATCGTATCCAAAAACCGGACATCCATAAGGGTTAGTAACCTTATCGAGACCCTTGTGAAGAATGTTTCGTATTTCTTTGGCAGAATAGTCTTCGTCGGGGTCATTTACTTTAATATTCACATCGAAGTCAAAACCAATGTTAGAGTTCCGGTCACGAGTTATCATCTTTCGTTTGCTACTGCCCACGAAATGATATTGAAAAGTGAAATCATCGCTAACTTCTCTTTGTAATTTGTGGATTATTTCAAAAAGTTCATCTCTAATCGGTTTCCATTCTTCTTTTGGAACATACTCGAAATCGTGCATAATAATATCTCCTTTTATCCCAAGCCGCCCAAATAGATTTCACTGAATCTAAATCACATTAATATATACCTATTAAACGTAAATGTCAATGATTTTTTCAATGAATTTTGATGTTTTGAAAACAGCGAAGAGAAAGATGATGTCCATAAGTATAGCGAGCATCGGATTGTGACACCACAATCCGAAAAGAGGTTAAATATAAATCCTTGGGGCACCTTCCTTACGGAGGGTACCCCAAGGGCGCTTTTCTTATTTGAAAAACAGAAATCCGGACATGAGTCCGGATTTGTTTTCGCTTACCTATTCTATTACGCAAGAACCGTAATCTTTTTATGGATACAAACACAGATGATATCGACAATCGTCAAAACAGCAAGAACGACGGAGCCGATCCATCCAAACACCATCGGGACATAAGCAAGCACAAGCCATACGATACCGATGATGACACCGGTGGTGTCCCCTCTTGTCATACGATAGATTCCGCCGTAAAGTCCGTCAAAAAAGATGACAAGAAGAAGTTCGATCACCCACGGAATGCTGTCAAGCGTCTTTCTGAAATTTTTTAAAGCTTCCATAATAAAATCTCCTCCGTAATAAGTTTTCATACAATCTTATGTATGATACAATAATCATTATATCCCTCTTTTATCAAAAGTTCAATCCATTTCTTAAAGTTTTCTTAATATTTTGCAATTTTATTCCGCTTCCCCGTTCACTGCCGCCCTCACCCTATCCACAAGGTTGTGGATTCTTCCGACAGGATTGAGCAGCTCGCTGATTGAAGAATCGGAATTGAGTGTGTCGATGATATAGGCCACATATTTGCACATATTGACCTCCGCATACCACGGACGGTCAATGATACTCTGCGGTCTGTAATTGAGGTTTGTCGTGAAAATTTTGTCGAAAAGTCCCTTTTCATAGGCGGCATCGATTTTGTCGCAGCCGGCCGTAAACAGCCCGAACGTCGCAAAGATAAAGATACGGCGCGCACCCTTTTCTTTCAGCTGTACCGCAAGGTCAAGCGTGGATTCGCCCGTTGCAATCATATCGTCTACGATGATGATATCCTTGCCCTCGACGGAACGGCCGAGAAACTCATGCGCTTCAATCGGATTGCGTCCGTCGATGACAATCGTATAATTGCGGCGCTTATAGAACATGCCAAGCTCAAGCCCCAAAATAGAGGAATAATACATGGAACGGGACATCGCGCCCTCGTCCGGAGCGACGATCATCGTGGTATCCTTGTCAAAAGTGATGTCGGGAAATTCCCTGACGAGCGCTTTCAGCATCTGATACGCGGGACGCACGTTGTCGAAGCCGCTTCTCGGAATCGCCTGCTGAACTCTCGGATCATGCGCGTCAAAGGTGATGATATTCGACACTCCCATCGAATCAAGCTCCTGCAAGGCCATTGCGCAGTCGAGCGATTCTCTTGCCGTGCGGCGGTGCTGTCTGCCCTCATATAACATCGGCATGATGACGGATACGCGGCGAGCCTTGCCGCCGATTGCGCAGATGATGCGTTTGAGATCCTGATAATGATCGTCCGGACTCATCGGAACATTCATGCCGTACATTTTATAGGTCACGCCATAGTTGAAAACGTCCGCAAAAATATAGGTATCATGTCCGCGGAGCGTTTCGTGAATGATTCCCTTGCCTTCTCCCGAGCCAAACCGAGGGCAATCCGCGTTTACAAGGAATGTCCCCTCCTTATCCTGCCGCCATTGATGCAGATACCAGTCGACATTTTCGAGAAACTTCTCGCTGCCTTTCATTCCGATGATGCTGAGGTCGCCGTAATAGTTTTTCTCCATGTTAAATTCCTCTCTCTGTTATTTTGATGGCGATTGCCGTATCCGTATCAAAGATTGAATGCCACTTCGATCTCTTTTACCTCATCCGGGCTGATCTTCACAACCTCACCGCCGAGGCTTGCCGCCTCCACAAGCGACTTTGCACTGTATTCCATGACCTCAAGACGGTCAAATGCGTTGAGAAGCGAGGTTCCCGCAGCGATGATACAATCGTTTTCAATGATAACAACAGGATTCTTAATGGATATTTCCTTGGCAAGCATCTCCGGCTGCATAAAGGAGGAGCCGAACGGATACTTGCGCACATTTTTGAGCGCGATATAGCTTTCCGGAATCAGGCGCGCATCGAATTCCTTATCCGTGATGGCAAACGCCATGATGTGCGGCGGATGCGCGACAATCACGGTCTTGATGTCGGGATCCCTCTCATAAAGCGCGGTATGAAGCTTGACGGAGCGCGACGGCGTTTTTCCGGCCTCGCATTTGCCGTCCTTAATCAGCACAAGGTCCTCCGGCTCGAGATATTTTCTGTCCTTGGCATACGGTGTGATGATAAAGGAGCCGTCGGACAGCTTGCAGGAGAAGGTTCCCTGATCGCTTGTGAAAAGCTGATTGCCGTATGCACGGTGGATAAGCTCACACATATCGCGGCGCACACCAAGCTCCTCGCTCGTATGCGTCTGCGGAACGAATTCCTCCATACAAGGCGACGTCTTGTTCTTGTAGATTTCCATATGCCGCTCGGAAAGTCCGTGGATCGTTCCGCCGAGCGCTTTGGCGTTGATTTGGATTCTTGCGCAGTAATCCAGCATTTCAAAATTCATGAACGCTTTGAAAAGCGAGGTGGAGCCGAGTACAACGCCGTGATTTTCCAGCATGACGGTGTTGATGCCCTTTTCAAATTCCGCGGAAATCTTGTCGCCGAGGGTGGCGCTTCCGGGGAGCGCGTATTTGGCAATGGTGATTTTGCCGGAAAGGAATCTCGCGTCGGGAATAATCGAGGTGTCGGGAATTTCACGCAGCAGGCTGAACGCGACCAGCGCCGGCGGATGCGCATGAAGAACTGCCCTCAAATCGGGGCGTTTCTTGTAGATGGCAAGATGAAACGGATATTCGACAGACGGTCTGTGAAGGCCGACGATCGTGCCGTCCGGCTTTATCTGCATGATATCCTCGCGGCGCAGGCTTCCCTTGTCGACCCCGCTCGGACTGATCCAAACGGTGCCCTCCGAGTCGCGGATGGAAAGATTTCCGCCCGTCGTGGTCGTCATGCCGTAATAATAGATTCGGTTCATGATCATCACGATTTGGTCTGCCGGGTGCAGCATGTCAAAATTCATTTTTCTCTCCTTTCGGACAGCAGATGCCGTCCTTCTTTATTTAGAATAGATTTGGATAACAATATTTCAGACGCGTCCTCCGAAGCCGACGCATTTGGGTGAGCACGGGTTTTATACCGTGATGGTGACCTTTTTCAAAACCTTGGAGGCATCGGGATCAATCCCGCGCGCCAGCACAAGCTCCAATGCGAACAGCTGTAAGGTGACCGCCGCACAGAAAGCGGAAACCGCATCCGGCACGGAATAATTTGTATCGTTCGGGATCAGAAGTCCTTGTACGGCGGCTTTCTCCGAGAGCGAAGCGTCGTCCGTGATTACAATGACCTTTGCGCCGATCTTCAACAGCTCGTCGATCATTTCCGCAGCGTCGTCCAAAACCGCGCCGCGAAGCGCGACGACGATTGCGGTATCTCCGGGATGCACCTGCGCTTTCGGTCCGTGATGGAAGTCGGAGACCGCATATCCGCGCATTTTGATTCCGTTCGTCTCTAAAATTTTCAGTGTTCCTTCGCAGGCAATCGGATAGGCAAAGCCGCGTCCGAGCACGACGGCGGCCTGTATGTTCTCATAATCCTTTACAAGACCTGCAAGCTTTTCCGGCATATATGTAAGCAGCTTTTCGACATTGCCTGCGACACCTCCAAGTGCGGAAAGCAGCGCATCGTCTCCCGCCCATACGGCGGCAAGAAGCGCCAGCGCCATCATCTGAGAGGTAAAGGTTTTCGTCGCCGCAATGCTCGTTTCGGGACCGGCGCCGCAGTACAAATGATACTTCGCGGATTTTGCAAGCGGAGAATCCGGATCGTTTGTGACGGCGACCGTCACGGCGCCGGTTTCATTCGCGCGGTCGAGGACCGCGAGCGCATCCGCCGCCCTGCCGGACTGAGAGATGCCGACGACAAGCGTGCTCGCAAAGGAAAGCTTGCCGTTATATTTGGATATGACGGACGGCGTTGCAAGTCCGCACGGCACGCCGACAATCGTATGAATCAAATACTGCGCGTAAATCGCGGCATGATCGGAGGTTCCTCTCGCCGCGAACTGAACGCTCGTAATCCCCGCCGCCTTAATATCGGCGACGATTTTTTTCACCGTTTCGAGGTTCTTTTCCGAAACGCCGGCAAGCACCGCCGGCTGCTCTCTGATTTCTTTTTCCAAATTGATCATCTTGTCCGTCTCCTTTTTATGCGTAATGCTCCGGCCGGAATTCCGCCGGAATGTTGTTTTCATAATATTTTATCAGCGTTTCACGGCAAAAAGGCAGTTCGTTGCGCTGCTTGCAGGTACCGTGGCATTCTGCCAGCTCATCCGTATAATCGCGCAGAAAATAGACCTTATGTCCGGTATATGCCGTCGAATAATGACAAACGATGGGGTAAATTCGCGCACCATCTATATAAGTGTAATCCTTATTTTTGATTATGTCAAGAGTTAAAATGCCTCCGAGCAAAGTTTTGTCGAATCTCATGTTGGAAACCAGATTTCCGAGCGAATAGGCGACAAGCGTTTTATGCCCGTTCGATGCGGTTTTCCATTCGATTCCTTCCAGAACATGCGGATGTGTGCCGATTACAACGTCCGCGCCAAGCTCCGTGAGCAGCTCGGCAAGATGCTCTTGATTTGTGGTCGGATGAAAGCATTCCACATATCCGCCGATGTCGTATTCGATTCCCCAATGCATGGAAACAAAAACAAGGTCGGCCGCCTCGCGCGCCTCCGTGACCTGTCTTGTGATGCGCGCCTCCGAAATCCGCGGCACGTCGATATCTCCGTCGCAGTTGGTCGAATAGGTGTACGCGAGAAAGGCGATTTTCACACCCTCCCGCTCTATGATGCGATAGCCGTTTGTATCTCCGCCGACGACCAGCTCCGCCGTATTTTCAAGGTATTCGCGCGTGCGGACAAGTCCCGCGGCGCCGCGGTCAAGCATGTGATTGTTGGCGATGCCGATGACGTCGAAGCCCGCCTCCACAAGCGCATCCCCCACCGCAAACGGAGAGCAAAAGCGCGGATATCCGGAAAAGCCGTCCGCGCCGAGCGGGGTTTCCTGATTGACAAACGCGAAGTCAAAGGAGGAAATAAACGGCGCAATCTCACGGTAAATCGGCGAAAAATCATATGCGCCGTCCGTGCAGGATTCCTTGTAAATGCTCGAATGAATGAGGTTGTCCCCTGCCGCGGCAAAGGTGATGCGCCGGGGAACCTCCTCATCTCTGTCATACCGAAAGCCAAATGCCGCGGTGTAGCTCTCATCACGAAAAAAAGCACAGGAAAGCGGCGACACGGCAAGAACGGCGGCGATGAGCAAAAGCGATATCGCCTTTCCCCATACGCGCCGTGGTTTTTCTGCCTGTAATCCATTTTTCCTGTGCAAAATTTTCTTCAAAATAACCGCACTCCTTATCGAAAATTCACACAGTTATTTTGGATTGTTATCTCGCCGATAATACGTCCTTTTCGTATTTTTTGACGTCATCCAGCCACTTCGCATCCGCCGGAACGCCTTCGCGCTCGCAGTATTCCGCAAAGACAGCGCCGAACGGCATCGTCTTCTGCTCTTCAAGAAGTGCCAGTCTTGTGGTATAATCGAAAGAATGCTCACATTCGCGCAGCATCTCCGTCGGTTCGAGTGCCGCCAAAAGAAGCGCCTTCTGCATATTGCGCGAGCCGATTACCCACGCCGCGATGCGGTTGATGGAGGCGTCGAAGTAGTCAAGTCCGATATGGACGCGCTTTTCAAGATGATTGCGAAGGATCTCCGCCGCAATCGTGCGCAGCTCGTCGTCGAGAATGACCACATGGTCGGAATCCCAGCGCACCGGACGCGAAACATGGAGCAGGATGTCATCAAGATACAGAAGCACCGACGAAATCTTGTCGGAAATGACCTCGGTCGGATGATAATGCCCTGCGTCGAGCGTCAGCAGCATGTTATTTTTCATGGCATATCCCATGTAAAACTCATGCGAACCGATGGTGCAGCTCTCCGCGCCGATGCCGAACACCTTGCTTTCCACCGCGTTGAGGTTGTGCTTCATATCCACATCGCCGGCGAAAATCTGATCCAGCGAATCGACAAGCCGGGCGCGTGCGCCCATGCGGTCGACCGGAATATCCTTGAAGCCGTCGGGAATCCAGTAGTTCGTAACGGTCGTATCGTTCAGCTCTCTGCCCATATACTCGGCAATCTTTCTCGAAGCGATGCAGTGCTCAATCCAGAAATCGCGCACCGCCCCGCTCGGATGGCTGAGCGTAAAGCCGTCCGCGCTCATCTCGTGCGAGAAGCAGGTTGGATTGAAATCAAGGCCGACGTGATTCGTCTTTGCCCAATCCACCCAGCTTGCGAAGTGCTTCGGCTCGATTCGATTGCGCGCGACCTTTTCGCCGAGATTGTCGAGATAAATCGCGTGCAGACTCAGGCGCTTTTTACCCGGCACCATCAAGAATACCTTCTCGATATCCGCGCGAAGTTCCGTGATATTGCGGGCGCGTCCCGGATAATTGCCGGTCGTCTGGATACCGCCGGTGAGGTCGCCGTCCGGATTCTCGAAACCGCGCACATCGTCGCCCTGCCAGCAGTGAATGGAAACCGGAATCTCCTTTACGCGCGCCATTGCGGCCTCGGTATCGACACCGATTGCCGCGTATGCCTCTTTTGCAAGTTCATAAGCCTTTGACATAGATATCTCCTATTCTGTTTTATGTAAATATTTATTTGACCAATTTCAGGAAGCGTCCGTACGCCTCGTCCCATGCATCCTTTTTGTCCGCTTCGGGCTCATATTCCTTTACCTCGAAGGAATCGGCGATGATTTCTCTTGCCTGCCACATATCGCGCACCTCGCCCAGCGCAATCGCCTGCGCCGCGATGTTGCCGAGCGCCGTCGCCTCGACGGGGCCCGCAAACACGGGACGTCCGCATGCGGTCGCGGCAAACTGCGAGAGCTGGTCCTCTTTTGTTCCGCCGCCGACAATGTTGATGGCGGGAATCCGCTCGCCGCACATCTCGTCGATACATTCGACCGTGTAGCGGTACCGCATCGCAAGGCTTTCAAGGATGCAGCGCACAATCTCTCCCTTGGTCTGCGGAACATACTGTCCGGTTTCGCGACAGTAGTCGGCAATCCGCTTCGGGAGGTTTCCCGGCGTGCCGAAGCGCGCATCGTCGGTATCGATGAAGCAGCGCAGCGGTTCCGCCGCGGCAGCCATATCGGCAAGCTCCTGGAAAGATACCTTCTCTCCCTCGCGCTCCCACTGACGCTTGGATTCCTGCTCAACCCAAAGCCCCGTAATGTTCTTGGAGAACCGAATGGTGCCGCCGTATCCACCCTCGTTTGTGAAATTATAATTTTTCGTTTTCTCGCTGATGACCGGCTCCTTTGTCTCCGTTCCCATGATTGACCAAGTTCCGGAGGAAAGCCAAATAAATTTCTCGCTCTTTGCGGGCACGGCAAGCACGGCGCTTCCCGTATCGTGCGCAGCGACGGAAATCACCTTGGGATTCATGCCGCCGAACTCCTCGACGAGCGACGGCGTGAGCGTGCCGCAGAGCGTTCCCGGTTTTACGATGTTGCCGAACAGCTTTTCGGGAAGTCCGAACTTTTCAATCAGCTCCCATGACCAGTCGCGCGCTTTCGCGTCGAGAAGCTGGCTTGTGGAGGCGATGGTGTATTCCGTCTGCTTATAGCCTGTCAGAAAATAATTCAAAAGGTCGGGGACGAACAGCATATCCGAAGCGATGTCGAAAAGCTCCGGCGTGTCCTTCTGGATTGCCAGCAGCTGATAAAGCGAATTCAGCTCCAACACCTGAATGCCCGTGATGCCGTAAACCTCGTCGGCGGACACCTTCTCCGCCGAGTATTCGGGTATCCCCGCCGTGCGCATATCCCGGTAATGCACGGGATTTGACAAAAGATGTCCTTTTTTGTCGAGAAAGCCGAAATCGACGCCCCATGTGTCGATGCCCACGGAGGCGATATCCCGGTCTGCCCCGCGCGCACACTTATTCAAAGAAGTCTTGATTTCGTGAAAAATACGCAGAATATCCCATGTAAACTGTCCCGAAACCATGACAGGCTCGTTCGGGAAACGGTGATTTTCCTCCAATGTAAAGCGCTTCCCGTCAAAGGAACCGACAATGCCGCGTCCGCTCGAAGCGCCGAGGTCGACGGCAAGCATTTTGAGTTTTTTCATACTATGTAAATCCTTTCGAAAAAGTATTTCTTATTTGGCAAAACCCGGCCACAAGACGGCGCCCTCGCGGTCATAAATGATTCTTCCGTCTACATCCCCGGCCGCAGCCGCTTCGCCGTCTTCGATTCGGATTTCCTCCAACAGGCATTCATGCCGGTATCCGTATTCGTCCTCTGCGACGGCATAGATTGCGAAGACATCGCCCTCCGAGGCCTTATATTCTTCTCTGAACGGGATTTCCGAAAGCATCGCGTCCGCCCAAGAGCGCTCCCCCTTGACAGTAGATGTCACATCCTCATCGGAGAGCACCTCGCCGTTCTTTTTTACAATAAGACGGAAACGCTCGAGTGACGCCCCGCCGTCCCCCTTATCATAGGAATGCCATATGACATATCCGTCCACCGAAAGCGTTTCGGTTTTCTTCGTATACCGAAGCGATTCCGAAAAATCCACATAGAAGCCGGGCAAAAATTCACGCCAAAGCTCCGAGAGATAAAGCTCCTCCGCCGCTTCCGTCTGTATCCGGTCCGTTTCACAAAACCACAGCACGGGGTCGCCGTATCCCTCAAACAAATCGACCGCAAGCGTAGCTCGGAAAGCCGCATCGCTCACACGGGCAAGCGGCACATTTTCATCTCCCAAGAAAAGGGACACCGCGGTTTCGGCAGTCACGGTTTTGGGAATAACGGTGACCGTGACCGGCACCGTGTGGGTTTCGTAGTCCACGGCGCCATATTCATAGGAAAAAGCCTCGATGAGACTCGCCTGTTTCCTGAGGCTGTCTTCTATATTCGAGGAGATATTTGCAATCTGCGATTGCAGCTGCGAAACGGCGCTCGCATAGCTGCTTCGCAGGCTGTTTATTTCATAGACAAGACTGTTTATTTTGACGAGCGAAAAAACCTGCAAGACACACAATGCGCCGATGAGAACATATAAGATAACCTTTTTCATAAAAACGCCTCTTTTCCCGTTTTATTTCAGCTCCGCCACGGCAACGCCGGTATCGCCCTCTCCCCATGTGCCGCAGCGCACGGAGGCGACCCTCGCATCCCGACGCAGAAAATCCGTGACGGCCCTGCGCAAAACACCGGTCCCCTTACCGTGGATGATGCGCACCTGCGTCACGCCGGCGCGCCTTGCGTCGTCAAGATACTTGTCCAAAAGGAAGCAGGCATCGTCCGCATAGTTGCCGCGCAGGTCAAGCTCGGGGCTGAACGCCGCGACCGCCTTGTCTCCCGCGCTTTTTACCGGCATCTTTCTGCCGTTTTTATCGGTAAAAGTCACCTTCACGCCGTCGATGAGCATGAGGTTTTTCGTATTCGTTTTCGTTTTGATAATCCCCGCCTGCACGGTCACATTCCCGCTTTTATCGGGATCGGAAAGCAGAATCCCTTTCTGCCCGATGTTTATAAGAATCACCTCGTCGCCCTTTTTCAATGGGCGCGGCAGGACGTAGCCCTCCACGGTTTTCGGATTAACGGGATCGAGCTTGTCGCTGTTCTGCTTCAAATGGAGCTTGATGTCGCGGCGCGCTTCTTCCAGCGACTTTGCGAGATTCTCGCTTTCGCGTTCGCGCCTTACCTTTTCCAGCTCCGCGAAGATATATTCGCTCGAAGCCTTCGCGCTCTCCACCATGCGCACGGCGGTAGCGCGCGCCTTTTCCAGCTCCTTTTCCGATTCGCGTTCGCGTTTTGCGACAAATTCATCCATCTCGGCCTTTTCCGCACGCGCACGGGCGAGAAGCGCTTCCGCCTCCGCTTTCGCCTTTTCCATGGCGATGCGCTCCGCTTCCAGCCGCTCAATCACGGATTCAAAGCGCCGGTTTTCACCGGAAACATAGCTCTCCGCCCGGGCGATGACCGCATCCGGCAGTCCGAGCTTGCGGGAAATCGCAAACGCATTGGATTTGCCGGGCGTTCCGATGATGAGCCGGTAGGTCGGGCGCAGGGTTTCCACGTCAAATTCACAGGAAGCGTTGCACACGCCCTCGGTGTCGAGCGCATAGGATTTTAGCTCCGCGTAATGCGTCGTCGCGGCGCAGAGCGCGCCCTTTTCCCTGACGGATTCGAGAATGGAAACGGCAAGCGCCGCCCCCTCCACGGGGTCCGTGCCCGCCCCCACCTCGTCGAAAAGGACAAGCGAGCGGCTGTCGGTTCGGCTCAAAACCTCGACGATATTGACCATATGGGAAGAGAATGTGGAAAGCGACTGCTCAATGCTCTGTTCGTCGCCGATATCCGCCAAAATATCGTCGAAAATCCCCATCACGGAGCCGTCGGACGCGGGAATATGCAGTCCCGCCTGCGTCATGAGAGAGAAAAGTCCGAGCGTTTTGAGAGTGACGGTCTTTCCGCCCGTGTTCGGGCCCGTGATAATCAGCGTATCGAATTTTCCGCCGAGGTTCACCGTAATCGGAACGACCGTATCGGCGGAAATCAGCGGGTGACGCGCCCGGCGCAGCCGGATTTCGCGCGCTTCCGTGATTTCGGGCGCGATGCCGTCCATTTTAAAGGAAAGCTGGCTTTTTCCGAAGATAAAAGCGAGCAAGGTAAGATTTCGGTAATTTTCCGTAAGCTGCGCGCCGCAGCCCGCGATGTCGGCGGAAAGCTCAAAGAGAATCCGCTCGATTTCATCCGCTTCCAGCCGCTCCAACAGCCGCAGCTCGTTGTTCGATTCGACGACGGAGAGCGGCTCGATGAAAATCGTCGCGCCGGACGCGGAAGTATCGTGAACAAGACCTTTGATCTCATTCCGGTATTCCTGCTTGACCGGAATGACATAGCGGCCGTCGCGCATCGTGACAATCTGCTCTTGAAGGTATTTGGCGTATGTGCCGCCGGTGATGTATTTTTGCAGCGTGTCGCGGATTTTGCCGTTCTCCGCGCGCATTTTGCGCCGGATTTCATAGAGCTTGTCGCTCGCGGTATCGGCCACCGTGTCCTCGTTCACAAAGCAGCGCGCAATTTTCTCCTCTAAAAACTTGTTGGGAGAAAGCCGTTCAAAATACTCGTCGAGCGCCGAGGCTTCCGTATGGTCGGAATTGCGGTAATCGCGCACGGCGCGCGCGGCGGCAAGCGTGCGGGAAACGGCGAGGATTTCTTTTATTGTGAGAACCGCGCCCTTGTCCGCGCGGTCGACGGTCCCTGTGATGTCGGTAATGCCGTAAAACGGCGGCATTCCTTTGACCGTCTGCATCGCGCGCGCGGCATCCGTCTCCGCGAGCATGCGGCGCACCGTGAGAATGGCGCGCGAGGGACGGAGTGCCGACGCCATTTCTCTTGCGCCCTCGGTCGGGCAGACGGCGGCGAGCATCTCGCGTATTTTATCAAATTCGAGCGTTTTTATCGCTCTGTCGAAGCTTTTTCTCTGTTCCATGCCAAAATTTCAATCGTCAAGCGACACCGTTTCCCATTCGGGAAGCGGCGGCTTTTCCTTCGGGTTTCGTTTGAGCGGGTCATAGCGGAAGCGGCGGCAGACATAGGTCGCCCTCACCACGCCTTTTTTGGGACAGACGACGTCGGTGTCCTCCCCGTCGGGACCGGGAACCGGCGTTCCGAATTCGCAGAAAGCGCAGAATTTTTCGATTTCACAATCTTTCTTGTTTCCGCCGAGCATTTTTCCCACCGCCTCTAAAAAAATGATACAGTATTATTATACAGCATCCCTTTCTATTTTTCCACCCCTTTTTTGAAAAATCCTTGATTTTTTACAAATCCCATGACGGCAGCGCCCAAAAGCACGGCAAATGCCGCAGCGCCGATCGCGACAGCTGCGGCAACACGCCCCATGAAAGCGCTGAAAACAATGGTATACGCGGCGCAGAAAAGCGCGCAGAGCAGCTTGCCGGACAGATACCGCGCCATGGACAGAGACGCCGCGCCCGCTCTGTCCGCCGCCTGCATATAGACGGAAATCCCGCCGAAACCGAGCATCGCGCCGGAGAGCGCAAGCATCACGGGCGCGGATACGTCATGGACTCCACCGAGCGCCGCAAACCCGCCGGAAATTTCAAAAAATCCGCGCAGCAGTGCGCCGCCAAGCTCGCCTATGTTCCATTTCAGAGCGGAAAACAGCGCCAGCAGAGAATCCGACAGGACGCAGAAAAAAACGACGAAGCCGCATACGGAGAGAAGCGCCGCGGCGCCCTCCGAAACCGACGATGACACCACGCGTGCGGCGGAAAGCTTTTCCTTTGCCGCCTCACGGGAACGCTCCGATTTCTCGGAAAGCAGCATTCCGCGTCTTTTTTTCGCCGTGAGAAGCACCGCCGTTATCGCCGCCGCCGTCTGCGCGGCAAAGAGCACCGCTCCGAAGCCCGCCGAGCCGAAAAAAGACGCGCCGACAGTGCCGACGACAAATGCGGGTCCCGCATTGTTGCAGAACGGCATCAGCGATTCCGCCTCTTCTTTTGTGATATCCCCGCGCAGGACAAGCTCGGAGAGCGCGACAGCGCCCATCGGAAAGCCGGAAACAAGTCCGATGAGAAAAGCCACAAAACCGCCGCAGGACATGCCGAGAAGCGGACAGAGGCGCGCCATCGGCGTTCGCGCCAGCTTCTCACAGAAGCCCGTTTTGATGAGAATCTTCGCGCATATGACAAACACGGCGAGCGACGGGATGACCGAGCGCGCGCAAAGGGAAAGTGCCGCTCCCGCCGAAGCTGCCGTCTCTCCGGGCGAAAAAAGGGAAAACGCCATGAGCCAAAATGCGAAAATCAGAACCGATATAATGGAAAATATCTGCTTATTTTGTTTTATTGCCGCCACCTCCCGCATAAAAATGGTGATGAATCATAAATATGCGAAGCGGCCGCCCGATATTGATGTATAGGCGGAAAATTCGCTCCATCGGAGGAAGCAATGAAAATCCGAAAAGAGAAAAAAATCCGACAGCCGCATATCCCCGTCATCCCGCGCGAGACGCTGGAAATCGCGGAACGGTGCGAAATGCTGGTCACCGGCGTCACCGGCATCGACGAATACAGCCGCGAGCTGATTCGGGTAAAAACCAAAAACGGAATCGTAAAGGTATGCGGAAGAGGACTTATCATGTGCTGGGCGGGAGAAAAGAAGCTCATGTTCCGCGGCAGAATCGAAGCCGTCTTTTTTGAAGCCTGAAAACAGCCTGAACTCGAATATTGACTTGCCGTAAACGGCAGATGGAGGAAACCATGGGAAAGGCACTCACCTTTATCAGAAGCAGCTACCGGATATCCGTGGACGAATGCGACGGCAAATGCGCGCTCAATTTTCTCGTATCGCACGACATTCCGTTCTACGGTCTTGAAACGGGCGACGGGACCCTGTCTTTCTGTCTTTATATCCCGTATTTCAAAGAATATGAAAAGCTGCGCGGCGAAAATCGCTTTTCGGAAGAGAGGCGCACGCTTTTGGGCATGCGTTCGCTGCTTCACCGCTATAAGGGGCGAATCGGGCTTGCCGTGGGTGCGCTTGCCGCGATCGTCCTTATCGTCACCTCCTCCTTTTTTGTGTGGGATATCACCGTCACCGGCACGGACAAAATCCCCGCCAAGACAATCACCGACGCGCTGGAACGGCACGGCGTGAAGCTCGGCGCCTATATTCCGTCTCTCGACACGGAAAAAATCGAGCAGGCGATGGTGCTCGAGGTGGACGGACTTTCTTGGATTACGCTGAATCTGCGCGGGACGGTCGCCTCCGTCGAGGTGCGCGAAAGGAGCGAGGACGCGCAGGAGGTCGACACGCAGGCGCCCTCCAATCTCATTGCGGCGTTTGACGGACAGATTGAAGCATTG
Organism: uncultured Eubacteriales bacterium; assembly: GCA_934446365.1. Taxonomy (GTDB): domain Bacteria; phylum Bacillota; class Clostridia; order Oscillospirales; family CAG-272; genus QALR01. The sequence continues at coordinate 481,417 of CAKSDZ010000002.1, forward strand.
GAGGTCACGGGAGGCGTCGCCGCCGTGAAGCACGGGCAGATCGTCAAAAAGGGACAGCTTCTCGTAAGCGGCGTCATCGATTCCAACGCGCTCGGCTACCGTCTTGTGCGCGCACGCGGCGAGGTGACGGCAAGGGTCACGCTCACGTATGACGTTGAGATTCCGTATCAGATGGAAGAAAAGGTCTATACCGGCAACTTTATAAAGCAGAAATCCTTAAAAATTTTCTCAAAAACGATAAATCTTTTCGGAAAAGATAGCATTTCCACCGAAAGTTGTGATAGAATAGAAAAAGAAAGGCGGCTTTATCTGTTCGGAAAGATCAAGCTTCCCATTTTTATCACGGAAACGACCTATGCGGAATACGAAATGAAAGAAAAAACGCTCACGCAAACCGAGGCGTTGAAGCTCGCCTATGAGGAGCTTCACAGGCTCTGCGACGGCGATCTCGAAAATGCGGAAATCCTTGCGAGACACACGCATTTTTCCGAGGACGAAAACGGCATCTACCTCCGCGAAGAGGTGGAATGCATCATCGACATCACGGAGGAGGTCAAAATCGAAACGGACTGACCGCGCCATGGCCGCCGGCAGCCCGGCAAAGACCGCATAAAAACAAGGAGAAGCAAAAATGACATACAGCATTCTTTTACATGACAAAAACGGAGCCTGCCCGCTTTTCGATATCGGAGAGACCTTTCCGCAGGAGGGCATATGGGAAAACCAATGCCAAAATATCCGCGTCACGGCGTCTTTTTCCCAAAAGGGAGACGCGATGCTCGTGACCCTTACCGCCGCGGCGGATACGGACGCATCCTGCTATCTTTCCCTATACGGAAAAGGAAACGGGACGCTGACCTCCTTCAACGGGCAATGTGAGCATGAGCAGCTTCTGCGTCAAAGCCCGCACAACTATCGCAATTATAATTTCAAAATGGACGGCAGCGCCGTGCCGATGGCGGCGGTGACGGAGCGGGGCAGAACCGACCTTTTCATCTCCGACCAGCCCGGCCACTGCGACAATTACACAACGCAGCATTTTCTTCCGGAAACCGGAGAATTTTATCTCTCCTCCGGCGATTCCGGCGGCTCTCCGAATTTCGAGGGCGACGCATTTTCGCCGTATTATCACGAGGTCGGCGGCGGAAAGACTCACACTTTCCGTTTCGTCGTGAAAAGCTGTGAGGCGGCCTCGCTGAAAGCCATTCGGCGCGAAGCCTTTCTCACGATTGATAAGATTTGGGGCGACGGTTGCGACAGCGCCTATCACGCCGTCTCATTTGCCAGCAACTATATGCACTACCGCCGCAACGAATCCGGAACAAGCGACTTTTGGATTGTCGCGGGCATTCAGTACGCCAACTGCCAGTATGTGCGCGATTCCTTTTATCAGACGTGGATTCTCCCCGTCGAAACGGAAATGCAGTGCTACCACGCCTTCCGTGAGGATTGGCTGAAAGAAGCGGAAAATTCCCTGATTTATCTGATTTGGTCCTATCGCGTCGTCAAGAAGGGAGGCACCTTCAACCGGGAGCTTGCCCGCAAGGCATACGACATTATGATGGGCTGCCTTGCCAAGAAGCCTGCCGACGGCGGCTTTTATCCCAACTGCGACGAGCACGGAGCCTTCCGCAACTGGTTCGACATCTGCTGCTTTGAATTTGACGATGTGGACGCTTATTCGCAGGGGCTCTGCGTCTGTGCGCTGCGCGCGGCAAGGGAGCTGGGCTTTGAAATCCATGACGCATACGAGAAGGCGATCACCCGCTATCTTGCGCTTTACAACGGCGATTATATCCCCATGAGCGCGAAAAAGCCGTATCTCGCGCTGGATTTCGGGGTCGGGGACCTTTTTCATGCGCTTCTGTTCGGAAGCACATTCCTGCCGGACGAAATCATGCTCAAAACCTATCGCCGCATCATGGAAAGCAAGGCAAAAACGCCCCACGGAACGAAGATCGTCTCCGCACCGGACGGCGAGTATCTGCCAATGGAGGCCTATGGCGCATATGGCTATATCCACCCGGGAATGGCAAAAATGGACCTCGGCCGGTACGCCAACGGCGGCTCCTACCACATTTATGAGATGCTGTTCCACATCGACGCCCACCTGCATGGCGTGCCGGAGGCGGTGGACAATATGATATGGCGGCTTTTCATCGATCTCGATTACGACGGCGCGACGCATGAGTATATGCACACCATTCAGGGAAACGGCGTCAAAGCCAATCAGGGCTGGAATGCCGCCGTCTATGAAATTTGGGACGAGCTCTGCAAAAGCGGCAAAGGCGATCCGCACTTTTTTGAGGCGGCGGAGGACAAGCTGCGAAACGTTTAAGCAACCGTAAAAAACAAGGAGTATCTATGTACGAAAAAACACTTCTCACCGAAACCGCCCTGCAAACCGCCGCGCTTTTCGGCAATTTCGACTGCAACATCGCCGTCATTGAAAAGGCCTTCGGCGTTTCCGTTGTCAACCGCGACACGGAAAAAACCGCCGGAGACGCCGTCGTTATCCGCGGCGAGGACAGCGACGCCGTGCTCGCCGCCTATACGGCGCTCGAATATCTGAAAAACATGGCGGAAATGGGCAGCGAGCTCTCGGAGCAAAGCGTCGAATATGTCGTTTCCATGGTAAAAAGCGGAGAGCCGCTCGAGCGTTTCGGCGACGACTGCATCTGCGTCACCACAAAGGGCAAGCCCATCAAAGCAAAAACGCTCGGCCAAAAGAAATATATCGATGCCATCAAGAAAAACACCGTCATTCTCGGCATCGGCCCCGCCGGAACGGGAAAGACGTTTCTCGCCGTAGCGGCGGCCTCCACCGCCCTGCGCAGCAAAGAGGTTTCCCGCATCATTCTGACACGCCCCGCCGTGGAAGCCGGAGAAAAGCTCGGCTTTCTGCCGGGCGACCTGCAGACGAAAATCGACCCGTATCTGCGCCCGCTCCACGATGCGCTCTTTGAGATGCTCGGCGCGGAAACCTATCAGAAGCACATCGAACGCGGCACCATCGAAATTGCTCCGCTCGCCTATATGCGCGGACGCACGCTCGACGACAGCTTCATCATTCTCGACGAGGCGCAGAACACCACGCCGGAGCAGATGAAAATGTTCTTAACGAGACTCGGTTTTAATTCCAAAGCCGTCGTAACGGGCGACATCACGCAAACGGATTTGCCCACAGGTGCGCGCAGCGGCCTTGTCGAGGCCATGCGGATTCTGCGCGGCATCGAGGGCATCGCCATCCATGAGTTTTCCGAGCGCGACGTCGTGCGCCACAAGCTCGTCCAGCGCATCATTCTCGCTTATGAAAAATATGAACGCGAGAAACGGACAAAAAGCGAAAAATACCGCATCGCCAAAAAGGAACAGGGCAAATGAAGCACACCGTTTATTTTCAGAACCGTCAAAAGGCCGTAAGCATCACGCCCGCCATCCGCGCGCTCATCCGGAAGGCCGTGTCGGAAACGCTCCGCGAGGAGGCGTTTCCCCGTCCGGCGGAGATATCCGTCAGCTTTGTGAGCAATGAGGAAATCCACGCGCTCAATCTCGAATACCGGGGAAAGGACAAGCCCACCGACGTGCTCTCTTTCCCCATGTGGGAGGAAGACGAGCTTGACACAGGCGCCGCGGCAGGCGACATCGACCCCGGAAACGACGCCGTTCTGCTCGGCGATATCGTCATCTCCGCCGAAAAGGCCGTGGAGCAGGCGGCGGAATACGGACATTCGCCCGAACGTGAATTTGCGTTCCTCGCCGTCCATTCGACCCTGCACCTGCTCGGCTACGACCATGAAACCTCCGCAGAGGACGAAGCCCACATGAACCAAAAACAGGAGGAAATCCTAACAAAAATCGGCGTTCCGCGCACATAAAACGGAGCAGCTGTGAAAGGATATCCATGCCAAAGGAATCAGACGTCATCAAGAATACAAGAAGTCCCATCACCTACGACCGCTTTCGGGCGGATATACAGAAGCTCGGCGTCTGCCCGGGAGATGTTTTGTTTGTCCACTCCTCGCTTTCCGCCGTCGGCTGGGTCTGCGGCGGTGCGTCTACCGTCTGCGACGCTCTGACCCATGCGGTGGGAAAAGACGGAACCGTCGTCATGCCCGCACATACACGCAGCAATTCCGATCCTGCCAAGTGGGAAGCGCCGCCGGTACCAGCGGCGTGGCACGACACCATCAGAGAAACCATGCCGCCCTTTGACAAGGAAAAAGCGCCCTGTGAGGGCGTGGGAAAAATTGCGGAATGCTTCCGGCATTATCCGGGAACGCTCCGCTCCGACCACCCGCAGACGTCGTTTTGCGCGAGCGGAAAGGATGCCGCCTACATAACGGAGGGACACGCACTAACCCCGCAGTTCGGCGACGATTCTCCGGTCGGGAAAGGCATGCGGCTGAATGCCAAGGTGCTGCTCATCGGCGTCGGCTATGACCGCTGCTCGGCGCTTCATTATGCGGAAACGGTGCTCGCGAAAGAGACTGTCAAAATGGGAGCTTCCGTTTTTGAAAACGGGAAAGCGAGCTGGAAATGGTTTTCTGATACGGATTTTGATTCCGACCGCTTCCCCGCAGTCGGCGCCGCTTTTGAAGCACAGACGGCGTTCGTGAAAATCGGCCTCATCGGACAGGCGGAATGCCGGCTCTTCCCGATGCGGGAAGTAATCGAATTTGCGCTCCGTCATCCCGAGTTCTTATAAAAAAACAAGCCGCCGGAGGGCGGGAAAGGAATCTCATTTTTATGAAAAAAAATCTATTCGCGGCGCTCATCGGCCGGCCAAACGTCGGCAAATCGACGCTGCTCAACAGCATTTTGGGAGAGCATGTGTCCATCGTCTCCTCAAAGCCGCAGACCACACGGACCAAAATCACGGGCATTCTCACCAAAGAGGAAACACAATACGTCTTTCTCGACACGCCCGGCATTCACCGTCCGAAAAATAAGCTCGGCTCCTATATGATGAAAATCGCGGACGGCGCCGCGGCGGACGTAGACGTCATTCTGCTCCTTGTCGAAGCGGGAGACCGCGTCGGACCTGTGGAAACGGAGCTTCTGCGCCGATTTGAGGGCGCGAAAATCCCGACCGTGCTTATCATCAATAAAACGGATATCAGCAACGCCAAGGAAATCGGCGACACCATCACACGCTTTTCCGAGCATCATACCTTTGATGCCGTCATTCCGATTTCCGCAAAGAACGGCAAAAACGTAGAGGTGATCTTCGAGGAGATAGACAAATTCGCAGTTGAAGGGCCTTGGTTCTTCCCCGACGATATCATCACCGATCAGCCGGAGCGCGCCATCGCCTCCGAAATCATCCGTGAAAAGCTCCTCGTCGCCCTCGGCGATGAAATTCCGCACGGAACGGCGGTCGTCATCGAAAGCTTTTCCGAAAAGAAGGATTTGCTCTCGATTCGGGCGGAAATTTTCTGCGAAAAGGCGTCTCACAAGCCCATCATCATCGGCAAAAAGGGAGACATGCTCAAAAAAATCGGCACATGGGCGCGCGAGGACATGGAAAGATTCTTCGGCATCAAGGTTTTCCTCGATCTGTGGGTAAAGGTCAAGGAAAACTGGCGCGACAGTACTGCCGTGATTGCGAATTTCGGCTTCAAAGAGGAATAACGCGTCATTCCATTTTCAAGCGGAAGAAAGGAACCGTCCCGTGAAAAAACTGTTTTCCTCCATATGGATTTCGGTCATCTTTACGCTCACTTACAGCCTCATCGGATGTGGTGCAGCATCTTTGCTCCTCGTCACGATCGGCATATCTCCCGTTACGCCCATAGCGGCGCTTGCTGTCTCGCTCGCCGTAACCGGTGTTTCTCTGATACGAATCTTCGGGACGCTCGGCGCGGACGAGGCCCACGCCCATGCGGCACGGCTCTCCGCTCTGCGCTATATCCTCATAGCGATTTTCCCGATAGCGGTTTTGACTGCCACTCAGTTTTATATCAGCCGCCTGTTCGGGATTTCGTTTGCCGGAGGCGTCCAGGCGCTGGTTCTGCTTCTGCACCCGACAGAAGAAAATACCATTCCGGCGCAATATGCACTCCTGTCGGCGGCAATTCATTTCGTGGTTTATCTTGCCATCTCCTATTTTGCCTACCGCTATGGTTTTCTGCGGCGGGAAAAAGAGCGCACCGCACTTCTTTCAGGCAATACCGAGGCACTTACGGCAGAAGCGGAAAAATTTCGCACGCCGCTTGCAAAAAAGCTCTTGTGGATTCCGATCGCCAATCTCATTCCCGTCATTTCCCTGATCGGCGCTTACCTTTGGAGTCCCGAAAAAAAGCTACGCCGCATACTGCCGCTTCTGCTTATTCTATACGTTCTGTTTCTTCTCCTGCAAGCAGGCGTCTTGGGACTGTACCAGCTTTTCCCAAATCCATGGCTTATCCTGACCGCCCGCCTTGCCTCTCTATATCTTTTCGGCATCATCTCCTCATTACTCGCCCTTCGTGACAGATAAAAACAACCCTGCGGAAAGGAGGCTTTCTCATGATTGAAACCATAAGCGGCGTCATCCTCAGAGAAACGTCCATCGGCGATTACGACAAAATCATGACGGTGCTTACCTCCGACCACGGCAGAATCTCGGTTTTTGCAAGAGGCGCCAAACGCCTGAAAAGCCCTCTTTTCACGCCAACCCAGCTTTTTTCCTACTCGGAAATGACGCTTTATAGGTCCGCAAACACATATTACATACGGAGCGGCGACCTCATTGAAAGCTTTTATCACATCCGCGACACGCTCGCCGGCGCAGCACTGGCCGGATATCTCGCGGACATCGCCGCGGATATCGCGCTCGAAGAACAAAGCGAGGAAACACTTCTGCGGCTTCTGCTCAACTGCTTTCATGCCATCGCGAACAAAATCAAGCCGATGGAGCAGATTAAAGCCGTATTTGAGCTTCGCGCGGCGGCGGAAGCCGGCTTTCGTCCCGATCTTGTCGCGTGCGCGGGATGCGGCAAAGCTGAGCTTGAAACCTACTATTTCGACGTATCCGGCGGCATTTTCCGCTGTGAGGACTGCTTCCGCGCGGCGGAAAGCTCGTTTTCTGCCGCCGCCTCCAAGCAAAGCGAAGCGGATTCCATCTATCACACGGGACAACTCATTTCTCTGCTTTCCCCCTCCGTATTTGCGGCGATGCGATATGCCGTATATGCGCGGCTCGAGCGCATCTTCGCTTTCGAGCTGAAAGACGACGCCCAGAGGGATTTTTCCGCCGTCTGTGAAAAATATCTGCTCTGCCATTTGGAGCGGAATTTTTCCACGCTCGATTTTTATCACAGTGTCAGGGACAATCCCTGAATATGCAAAAAGGATTTTGATATGAAATACAGCAGCAAAATATGGATCGGTCTTTCCGCAGCGGCGGCACTCACCGCCGTCGGCGCGGCTGCGCTGCGGGAAAATCTCGCCGTGAGACACTACACCCTGTACTCCGACAAAATCACGGAGCCGGTAAAACTTGCGGTTATGACCGACCTGCACAGCACGCTTTACGGAGACGGGCAGGAAAAGCTGCTCCGCGCCGTGGAGAATGAGAATCCGGACGCGATTGTTCTGGTCGGCGACATCGTGGACGACAGAAGAACGGCACTCGGTGCAAAATGCCTCTTTGCAGGCATCGGCAAGCAATTTCCATGTTATTATGTGACCGGAAACCATGAGTTCCGTTTGGGCAAAATCGACGCTGTCAAAAGGATGATCCGCTCCTATGGCATCCCCGTTTTGGAGGGCACGTCCGCAAAACTTGTCCGGCAAAACATTCTCATCGCAGGTGTCGACGACCCCGCCGGCTTCTCCAAAAGCGATCCCACAGGCTGGCAGAAGCAGCTCGAAGCATGCGGCAAGGCAGCCGCAGAAAATGAAAGAGCCTGCCGAATCCTGCTCTGTCACCGTCCGGAACGGACGGATGCTTATGCCGAAAGCGGCTTCGAGCTTGTTCTATGCGGTCACGCGCACGGCGGACAGGTGCGTGTACCTTATCTTGTCAACGGCCTTTATGCGCCGAATCAGGGGCTTTTCCCCAAATACGCCGGCGGCTGTTATCAGCTGGCGAACGATGTTTCCATGATTGTCAGCCGCGGGCTGTGCCGCAACGAGCTGCCGCGCGTTTTCAATCCGCCGGAGCTTGTCATCGTAGAGCTCAAATCAAAAAAAACCTCAAAAGGATAACCTTTGAGGGATTTTTTCTTTACCGGACTTGCTATCCTGCCATAAGCGCCGGAATAAAACGCGAAGCAAGCGCGAAATACACCATCAGCGCAAGCGCATCCACGATCGTTGTAATAAACGGATTGGCAACTACGGCGGGATCCAGCCGCACGGCTTTGACCGCCAGCGGCAGAAGACAGCCGACGAGCTTCGCAATCACAACGACGAATAAAAGCGTCGCCGCAACCACAAGAGAGATGGTAACGCCGTCCGGCTCCGCATAAAGCCCGTCGATATACATGACTTTGAGAAAAACCACCGGCGCAAGAGAGATTCCGCAAAGCAGTGAAACACGCAGCTCCTTCCAGACGACGCGCAGCGCGTCACGGATACCGATTTCTCCAAGAGAAAGACCGCGGATAATGGTGACGGACGCCTGCCCGCCGGCGTTTCCGCCCGTATCCATAATCATGGGAATGAAGGCTGTCAGCACGACACAGGCGGCAAGCGCACTTTCATATGCGGACAGAATTTTCGAGGTGAACGTTGCGGACACCATCAACAGCAGCAGCCACGGGATACGCGATGCCCACGACCGGAAAATACCTGTTTTCAGATACGGCTTTTCCGACGGCAGAATCGCCGCCATCTGCTCGATGTCCTCCGTGGCCTCCGACTCGATGACATCGATCGCGTCGTCGACCGTGACAATTCCGACAAGGCGCTCCTCCCCATCGATCACCGGTATGGCGAGGAATCCGTATTTTTTGATTTGAGACGCCGCATATTCCTTGTCGTCTGTGGTTTTTACGGCGATAAAATCCTCCGTCATGATATCTCCGACCATTGCATTCCGATCCGAAAGCATCAGCGTCTTAGCGGATACGATTCCGACAAGCTTTCTGTTCTCCGTGACGTAGCAGGTGTAGATTGTTTCCTTGTCCACGCCCTCCGTGCGGATCTTGTCGAACGCTTCACCGACCGTCATATTCCGCCGCAGACTGACATATTCCGGCGTCATGATGCTGCCGGCGCTGTCCTCGGGATACAGCAGAATCTCATTGATGACCCGCCGCGTCTCCATATCCGTGCTTTTCAGAATGCGCGCCACGACATTGGCAGGCATCTCCTCGACAATATCGACCGTATCGTCGAGATACAGCTCATCGACAATCTCTTTCAGCTCCTTGTCGCTGAAACTTGCGATCAGCATTTCCTGTGTGTCGCTCTCCATTGCGACAAAAACCTCCGCCGCCTGCTCCTTGGACAGCAGCCGGAAGCTGATCGACACCTCTTTTTCGGAAAATCCGTCGAGCGTTTCCGCTATATCGACCGGATTTTCATGCAGAAAGAGCTCTTTCAGTCTTTTGAATTCCTTTGCCGAAAGAAGCTCTTCAATTTTCTCGTGAAGCTCATATGTATTCGACATAATCATCGCCTCCCTTTGCCATTATGATAAATTTTGATCGCCGGAATCGCAAAGCATCGGCGTCCTTTCGATTATTGCGTGTTTTGGATTCGGTTAAGCTGTTTTTCTCTTTTTTCTTATCCTTTTAAGCAAAATTTTTCGATAAAAAGCACACTCTCTTCCATGTTTTGGACAAACAAGCGCCAAAAGATATTTGTTTCACAGCCATAACTCTGTGCAGCGTCGAGCTCTCCGGCCGCTTTTCAATTCCCACGTTAAAGCAAGGAAAAAATCATTCTTTCCCGATTTGCGGCTGACAGACCGGACAGTAATACACCGAACCGCCGAGATAAGCTTCCTTTGTGATTACGCCTCCGCACCGCGGACAGCCCGACGACAATGTATTTTTGGACATTTTTGTCCGATATCCCCCATACCCGCCAAAAAGCGTTTTTTCCGTATCGCGGCCGCCTTGCTCTGCCATTTCGCGCAAAACTCGGACCATACTGGCAAGAAGTCTTTCCGTTTCAGCGGAATCCATCGTCGACAGCTTTCTTTTGGGATGAATCCCAGCGTCATACAAAATATCCTGCAAAACGCCGTTTCCGATCCCAGGGAAACGCTGCTTTGTGGCAAGAAACGCTTTGCACTGAGCGTCCAGCTGCTCTGGGCAAATGTTTTTCTAAAATAGGCGGGAAATTCGTCGGATAGCGGAGAGACCGCCTCGATGCTTTTCAAATAATAAGGATTTTCATAATTTTCGTTATGCAAACAAATGCCGCCGTACATAGATACGGTAAAAACCAAGCATCTCCCTTCTGAAAAACAGAGCATGAGCTGATAATCACCCGATACGGCTTCCCGCGGCAAGTACGTAAGGACAACCCCGTCGTTTACGCTGAGAAAACAACCGTCCTCAAACGCAAGCGTCAAAAAGCTGCCGGAGCCGGAAGCCGAAACAAGACGTCTGCCTTCCAGCTTTTCCGGATATGAGGCGGGGTCGCCGTTCCACCAGCAAAACTTGTGAGGCTTGCTCGGAGGATATACCTTTTCCACCACAGCTCCCGCAAGCACCTGACGTATCTCGCTCGCACGGCTGACGACCTCCGGAAATTCCAATATTGCAGCATTCTCCTTTTCTTATTTTTTTCCGCGGGATGCACGCCGCGCTCTGAAATACCGACGCACCCGCTTTTCGATATCGATAAGCGTATCCATCACAAAAATCGCAAGGGCGATGGCGCCTGTGATAAGCAGCGTTTCCACCAGCACCTGAGAGGCGCTTTCCATGCCGTAAATCATATTATAAACCGCACGATAAATTCCCACGCCAGGAACAAGCGGAAGGATTCCGCCCAACAGAAACAGAATGACCGGCGCTTTGAGCGTGCGCGCACAGAAATAGGCGAGAAAATCCGAAACCAGCGCCGCGAAAAAGGATGCCCACGCCGTGGAAAGCCCCAGGGAATCGGATACAAGGAACACCGCCCAGCTGACAAGCGCAATCACACCGACCGGAATCAAATACCGTTTCGGGATTTCAAAGTACAGGGCAAAACCGAGAATCGCGATGGAAGAAAAAATCACAGCTTTCAGAAAGGCAAACGCATCGTGTACCGAAAGGTCAAAGGTAAAATTCAGCGCCGAGGAAAGTCCGGCGGCGCCGGAAAGCGACAAGCCTGCGCCGACGCCGAGTGCAACGGACGCGGCGATCATGAGCGCCTCAATCATACGGGAACCGGCGGAAATATAGTCGCCCTGTAAGGTATCGCGTATCGCATTGGTCAGCGCCAGTCCCGGCACAAGCGGCATCATCGAGCCGACAATCATATATTGGCTGTGAAAGGCAAGACCTGTCCATTCCCCCGCAAAATAGGAAAAGGCGGTCGCGCCCACGGTAATGACAGCAGCGCCGAGCACGCTTGTGATAAAAGTCCTTCCGATTTTAGGCCCAAGCACGAGAAGGACACCCGATAAAAGCAAACCGCAGAAAAGCGCGCCGAGCGCATCCAAAAAGCTGCCGCCGAACACAATCGCAAATCCGCTCGACGCCAATAGAATGCCGAGAACCGTCAAAAGATCGGAATACTGACGTTTGTTCTTGATGACACGCAGCTTTGCAATCGCCTCGTCAAGCGTGATTTTGCCGTCGCAGAAGTTGCGCGAAACGCTGTTGACCTCCGCCACCCTGCCGAGATTCTGCGATGTTCCGGAAATTCTCTGTGTGATGGAAAGCGTCTCGCTCGCGGGATCGGATAACGTTACAATGAGTCCCGTGGTAAAGACAAAGGATTCCGCATGTGCAAAATTCGATGTGCCAAGGATGCGTTGAAGCGTATCCTCCACGCGGTGCGTTTCCGCGCCGGAGCGGATCATGATTTCACCCGCCAAAACAGCCATATCCAAAAGCTTTCTATAATATTCGGAGGATTCCAATTTATCAGCTCCGTTCCTCAAAAATTCTCTCCTCATCTTATACCATAAACCGGCCGTTTTGTCAAGACGGCATCCTGCCGGACATCAAAAACATAAACCAAACGCAGCAGAAAAACAGTTTTTTCTTCTCCGGTTTGTTTTGACGGGAATTTTCTCTTTTTCGGTCAAAAACGAAAACAATAGGTAGAAAAATAGAATTTCCTGTGGTATAATATTTTTGATCATTGAATCCGACAATACCAATCAGAGGAGACGTCCATGAAAACCATCTGCTTTGACAACGACCGCTACATATCCATGCAGTCAAAAAAAATTCTCGAAAGAATCGATTCTTTCGGAGGGAAATTGTATCTCGAATTCGGAGGCAAGCTTTTCGACGATTATCACGCATCCCGCGTGCTTCCCGGTTTCCAGCCGGACAGTAAAATCAAAATGCTGTACGAGCTGCGCGACCGTGCCGAAATTGTCGTCGTCATATCGGCAAACGACATCGAAAAGAACAAGCGGCGCGGCGATCTCGGTATCACCTACGACCTCGACGCACTGCGGCTGATCGACGCTTTCCGCAGCATCGGACTGTTCGTCGGCAGCGTTGTCATCACCCATTACAGCGCGCAGCCTGCGGCGGAGCAGTTCCAAAAAAGACTGGAAGCGCTCGGGATTCGGGTATACCGACATTACCCCATTGAGGATTATCCGTCCAACGTTCCGTTTATCGTAAGCGACGAGGGCTTCGGCAAAAACGATTACATCGAAACCTCACGCGAGCTTGTCGTCATCACCGCGCCCGGCCCCGGCAGCGGAAAAATGGCGACCTGTCTTTCTCAGCTTTACCATGAGCACAAACGCGGCATCTGCGCCGGATATGCAAAATTTGAAACATTCCCGATTTGGAATGTCCCGCTCGGGCATCCTGTCAATCTCGCCTATGAGGCGGCGACCGCGGATATGGGCGACGTCAATATGATCGACCCGTACCACCTTGAAGCTTATGGGATTTCCGCCGTCAATTACAACCGTGATATCGAAATTTTCCCCGTTCTGAAAGTCATGTTTGAAAAGATATACGGCGAGTCTCCCTATAAAAGTCCGACGGATATGGGCGTCAACATGGCGGGCTTCTGCATCACCGACAACGCCGCAGCGGAGAGTGCCGCATCCGATGAAATCATCCGCCGGTATTATTCCGCACTCTGCGCGCTCCGTCAGGGACTCGGCGAAAAAAGCGAGGTGCAGAAAATCGAGCTTATCATGAGCAAGCTCGGGTTATCCCGAGAAATGCGGGCGCCTGCCGCAGCTGCACTCGCCAAGGCGGAGGAAACCGGCGCTCCCGCCGTAGCCATCGAGCTTTCCGACGGAAGAATGATTACCGGAAAGACCTCCGCGCTGCTCGGCGCCTCCTCCGCTATGCTGCTCAACGCACTGAAAGCCTTGGCGGGAATCGACGATTCCGTCTGTCTCATCTCTCCGACGGTGATCGAGCCGATCCAAAGACTGAAAATCAATCATATGGGTAATCACAATCCCAGGCTCCATACGGACGAGGTTCTCATTGCGCTTTCCGTCTCCGCCGCCGCGGATAAAACCGCCGCCTTAGCGCTTGAACAGCTTCCAAAGCTATGCGGCACGGAGGTACATTCGACCGTTATTCTATCCCGCGTCGATGAAAGCGTATTCAAAAAGCTCGGCGTCAATCTGACCTGTGAGCCGCAGTATCAAACAAAAAAGCTCTACCACGGATAAGCATAAAAAGTCCCGCCGGCTCCGGCGGGGCTTTTTTCATAGGCTACGTATCATTTTCTTATGCAACAAGCTCTTCGGGGTCAACTTCCTCAAAGTCCTGATAGCCTGCGGGCGGCGTTATCGTAACCGCAGTACCCGGATTTTTGAACGCAATGTTCATATCGACGGAAGCTTTCATCTCAAGAGACATCCCCTCCGATTCCGCTTTCAAGTTCATGTCGAAGCTGATGCCGTATACGGAAATATATCCGTTTTTGTCAACGGTGACAGTGACCTTTGCATTGGTAACGGAAACCTCCGATACCTCTTCTCCTTCCGCTGCGGAAGCAGACATCTCGTCGACAAAGCTCTTGTAGATCTCCGCGAATTTTTCGTCCGAAACGGCAACGGAAACCGTTTTTGTGCCGTCGCTGTTCTCCGTAATTTCCACATCGGAGAGAATATCCTCCGGAAGCTCCTTGATCACGGATTCGATATCGGCATACCCGTCGTATTCCTCGGTATTCTCCCCCGCCTTCATTTTCATATTCTGCCCGAAAGCGGTAATATAGCACCATTCTCCCTCCGTATAAGCTTCCGTTTTCATCGTCATTCCCATCATCGTCATGGAAACCGTCGAGAACGTAACCGGATTATCCCCCTTCAGTCCCGCCGCTTTTACATTATACTGCATAGGAACATCCATGCTGACACCCATTGTCTCGACACCCATTTTGATCTCCATATCGGCTTCAAACGAGTCAAGCGTCTCCATTTTCGCAACGGCGTCCGAAACGAGCGAATAGGCTGTCAGCTTTTTCTCTTCGCATGAGGTCAATGCAAACAATGAAACAAGCATGACAAGAACAAGTGCAATCGCTGTAAATTTTTTCATAAAGTGGTATTCTCCTTTCCATGGATTCATTAGATGAAGTTATTATATCATATTATTCACAATTTTGCAATATAAAAAACAAAAAATATTTATAACTTTATGAAAACATAAAATTTGCCCTCTCCGCTTGTTTACGCGAGATACGGAGCAGTCCGGTTGCCCATATAATGGTTAAAATTCGTTGGTTTGTCAATAAATTCCCTCGCAAAAATAAGCAGGGAGTAAAAAGACGGCGAGGGTAAAAGCCGATAAAGCGTTTCTTCCGTATCATTTATTTCCATTTTCTGTGTCGAAATCTGTTTATATTTGATAAGTATATCAAGGATTTCCGCAGCACGCGTCGGTGTTACGGAAAGCGCCTTTACAAGAAGCTCCGGCGTGAACAGTTTATTGCTCTTTCTTTTATAAAGAAAAATCAATGCCTCAAATACGTCTTTTTGCGAAAGATCCGCAAACAAAGAGACGTAATCGATCCCTTTGAATAAAGCCGTCTCCTTGTCTTTACACTCGGGCACCAGCAAAAAATACGGCAGATCCTTGGAAAGTCCCATCATGGTATATCCTTCGTCCGTCTGCACGGTGGAGTAACAACGGGGTTTCCCGCATGTCCCTATATCTTCAAGTTCTTTGCCTTTGTATTTTCCACCGAAAAGAGCCTTTTCCATCGTCCAGCACAGGTCAAACATTACCGCAAAACGCTCTTTCTCCTCTTCCGTCATAAGCATTTCTCCAACCGCCGTGTGTACATCCTTATAGTCGGAAATTTCTCTTCCGAACAGCATGTCCACGGACACACCGAAGAAATCCGCAATTTTCGGCAAAAGCTCGCAGTCAGGCATGCCGCCGTTCTCCCATTTGGAAACCGCCTGCGCCGTGACGCCGACATATTCGGCCAGTTCGTCCTGTCTGATATTCCGCTCTTTTCTCAAATCCGCAATGATATCTCCTATTTTCTTTGTTTTCATGTTACACCTCTCAAATTTGGTTTGTAAAAGCTTTTACGCCTTTATTATAGACCAAGCTCAGGTTGATTTCAACGGAGGCGTATTTGAGAAAAATCAATCCGCAGTTGTTTTTCGCTCTTCTTCTGATGTCAACAAAAAAGAGCCTCCGGACAGCCGGAGGAGCTTTTTTCTTTTATATAAAATTGAAAGAAAGACCGTCTACACGGATTACCGGTTGCTTTGGTCCTTGACGAGAACGTCATGTGCGCCGCCCTCCACGATGGAGGTCGCGGAAACAAGCGTGAGCTTCGCCTTTTTCTGCAATTCCGGAATGGTGAGCGCACCGCAGTTGCACATCGTCGAACGGATCTTGCTCAGCGTCGTCATCAGATTGTCGTGCAGGGAGCCTGCATACGGCACGTAGCAGTCCACGCCCTCGACAAAGGAAAGCTTCGCGGCGCCGCCCATATCATAGCGCTGCCAGTTGCGCGCACGGGCGCTTCCCTCGCCCCAGTATTCCTTCATATAGCTGCCGTTGACCATGACCTTGTTGGTCGGGCTTTCGTCAAAGCGGGAAAAATACCGGCCGAGCATACAGAAATCACAGCCCATAGCAAGCGCCAGCGTGATATGATAATCGAGAACGATGCCGCCGTCCGAGCAGATCGGCACATAAATCCCGGTTTCCTCAAAATATTCGTCGCGTGCCTTGGCCACCTCAATGACAGCCGTTGCCTGACCGCGTCCGATGCCTTTTGTCTCTCTCGTGATACAGATGGAACCGCCGCCGATGCCGACCTTGACAAAGTCCGCGCCGGCCTCCGCAAGGAAACGGAATCCGTCCCGATCTACGACATTGCCGGCTCCGACCTTGACCGTGTCGCCGTATTTTTCGCGGACAAAGGCGAGCGTGCGGCTCTGCCATTCGGTATAACCCTCGCTTGAATCGATACAAAGCACGTCCGCTCCTGCTTCGACAAGCGCCGGAACGCGCTCGGCATAATCTCTTGTATTGATTCCCGCACCGACGACGTAGCGCTTGTGCGCGTCGAGTAGCTCATGTGGATTTTCTTTGTGCTGATCGTAGTCCTTGCGGAAAACAAACGCGACAAGCCTGCCCCCTTTATCAATGATGGGAAGCGAGTTGAGCTTGTGATCCCAAATGATATCGTTTGCCTCTTTGAGAGAAGTTCCCTCGGGCGCCGTAATCAGCTTTTCAAACGGCGTCATAAATGTGGAAACCTTGTCGTCCGGCGACATGCGGCTGATACGGTAATCGCGGCTTGTCACGACGCCGAGCAGCTTTCCGTGTGAAGTGCCGTCGTCCGTCACGGCAATCGTGGAATGACCGAGCGCTTCTTTGAGCGCGATAACATCGGCAAGCGTCCCGTCCGGTCTGATATTGGAATCGGAGGTCACAAAGCCCGCCTTATAACCCTTTACCCGGCGCACCATTTCCGCCTGTTTTTCGATGGTCTGAGAACCGTAAATGAAAGAAATTCCGCCCTCTTTGGCAAGCGCGATGGCCATGCGGTCGTCGGAAACCGACTGCATGATCGCGGATACAAGCGGTATGTTCATGGAAATTGCCGCTTCCTCGCCGCGCTTGAATTTGACAAGAGGCGTTTTCAGAGAAACATTCAATGGAATGCAGTTGGCATCCGAATATCCGGGAACGAGCAGATACTCGCTGAAAGTATGCGAAGGCTCGCTGTAATAATACGCCATTTTTTGACCCCCTTTATTTTTTCTATGATTTTTGCAATTATACCACAATACAAATGCTTTTTCAAGATTTTTTAAAAAATCCGTGTCCTTTTCTTGTGCGGACAAGAAAAGAACGAAAAGAAACCGCAAGCCTTTGGCTTGACCGTTTGTGCGGCCGGCAGCGGTTCGATGGCGGCTATAAAAGACGGCATCCACGCTCGCGGAGCTCGCGTGATCCGTCAACCGCCGCCCTTTTCGGCAACATCGTACCGGAAGGCGCTCATACGGCGCGCGCCTTGCGCCTGCGGGCGCGAGCTTTCCAGCGGCAGGAACTCTTCGCACGGGGAGTGGTGGCCTGTGCGAGCCCCGCGAGCACTGCAACACCTTTCGAGCCGTGGGTATGCGCTCCCCGGCAGAAGATTGAGAGTCCGAGACGACAGTCTCGGCGACTCTTTTCGTCGTTTTCTCGTCAGTGAGAAAACGACATAACTATTCTCCTTTGGAAAGGAGAAAACGCATGCTTTTCTTTACAGAAAGAAAAGCATCAAAAGAACTGCAAGCCTTTGGCTTGACCGTTTGTGCGACTGACAACGGTTCGATGGCGGCTATAAAAGACGGCGTCCACGCTCGCGAAGCTCGCGTGATCCGTCAATCGCCGCCCTTTTCGGCAACATCGTACCGGAAGGCGCTCATACGGCGCGCGCCTTGCGCCTGCGGGCGCGGGCTTTCAGTCGCACAAACTTCCCGCACGGGGAGTGGTGGCCTGTGCGAGCCCCGCGAGCACTGCAACACCTTTCGAGCCGTGGGTATGCGCTCCCCGGCAGAAGCTTGGGAGTTTGAGGCGGCAGCCTCAATGAGTCTTTTGGTGCTTTTCTCCTCACTGAGAAAAGCACATTTCTTTCTCCTTTGCAAAGGAGACGGATATGTTGTAAATTATTTAAGAATTATAGTTAGGAAATCTTGACAACTCGGAAGTAAAATTATATAATTTAATTTGCGAATTTTTCCGAAGCAATGAAAAATTCCATCGATACAACTATATTTAAGGAGGCACATTATGGCAATGAAAAAATTCAAGGCGGAAAGCCAAAAGCTCCTTGATCTGATGATAAATTCCATCTATACGAACAAGGAGATTTTCCTTCGTGAGCTTATCAGCAACGCATCGGATGCATTGGACAAGCTCCGTTTTAAAGGTCTCACCGACGACAGCGTCGGACTCGGCATGAGTGATTTTGCAATCACGCTCACACCGAATAAGGAGTCGCGCACCCTGAAAATATCCGACAACGGCATTGGAATGACCAAAGAAGAGCTGGAAAACAACCTCGGCACCATTGCAAAGAGCGGCTCTCTCGATTTCAAAAAAGAGAACACGGCGGAGGATATCGACATCATCGGGCAATTCGGCGTCGGCTTTTATTCCGCCTTTATGGTTGCATCCCGCGTGACCGTCGTTTCCCGCGCCTTCGGCTCGGAAGAAGCATGGAAATGGGAATCTTCCGGCGCAGAGGGTTATACCATTGAAGCGGCGGAAAAGGACACGGCCGGCACCGACATCACGCTTTATATCAAGGAAAACACCGAAACGGAAAATTATGACCGTTTTACGGACGAATACGGAATCCAGACGCTTGTCAAAAAGTACAGCGACTATATCCGTTATCCGATCAAAATGATGATGACGCATACACACCCGATTCCGAAGCCGGAGGATGCGGGCGACGACTGGAAGCAGGAGTATGAGGAGCATCGGGAACTGGAAACACTCAACAGCATGATCCCGATTTGGAAGCGCAAAAAGGGAGACACCTCCGACGAGGAATATAACGAATTTTATAAGAACAATTTCTATGACTACACCGATCCCATGAAGGTGATCACCGCAGGAGGCGAGGGCGCCGTCAATTATAATGCCGTGCTGTTCATCCCGTCTCATGCACCGTATGATTTTTATACGAAGGAATATAAGAAAGGGCTTGCGCTCTATTCCTCCGGCGTCATGATTATGGAAAAATGCGAAGAGCTGCTTCCGGACTACTACAATTTCGTCCGCGGTGTCGTGGATTCCTCCGACCTCAGTCTTAACATCAGCCGCGAGCTGCTCCAACAGAATCACGAACTGAAACTCATCCGCAAAAACATCGAAAAGAAAATCAAAAACGAGCTTGCATCGATGCGGGATAACGACCGTGAAAAATACGAAGAATTTTGGAAAGCGTTCGGCCGCGTCATCAAATTCGGCGTATACAGCGAATACGGAACAAACAAGGACACGCTTGCGGACCTTCTCATTTTCTTCTCCGCAAAGGAGCAGAAAATGGTAACGCTCGACGAATATATCGCCGTCATGCCGGAATCGCAGAAATATATCTATTTCGCATCCTCCGACAGCACGGACCGCGCAGCCAAGCTGCCGAACACGGAAGCCGTGCTGGAACACGGCTACGATGTCCTGCTCTGCACAGAAGACATCGACGAATTTTGCTTACAGGTCATAAACAAATACAAGGACAAGGAATTCAAAAACGTCGGAGGCGGCAATTTGGAGCTTGAAACCGAAGAGGAAAAGGCCGCCGCAAAATCCTCCGCCGAGGAAAACAAAGGGCTGCTTGACGCGATTCGCGACGCACTGGGCGGCAAGGTCAAAGAGGTCAGGACCTCGGCCGTGCTCAAAGAGCATCCCGTCGCACTCTCCTCGGACGGTCCCGTTTCGATTGAAATGGAAAAGGTGTTGAAAAACATGCCCGGCAACGACGGCATCACAAGCGAAAAGGTGCTTGAAATCAATGAAAATCATCCGGTATTCCAAGCGATGAAGGATACCGCCGCCGCGGGCGACAGCGAAAAGCTCGCGCTCTATGCGAAAATCCTTTATGATCAGGCACGGCTCATCGAAGGGCTTCCGATCGAGGACCCCGTCGAATATGCAAAAGCGGTCTGTTCCCTAATCAAATAAAAAAGGAGAAACAATATGAAAATCGGAATTCAAACAGGCGGTGTTTTTGAGCAAATCGGCGTGGAAAAGGGCTTTGAAACGATCGCAGCGGCCGGCTTTGACTGCATCGATCTGAATCTCGACGCCATGCTCGGTCTGCAATGGAATGAAATGCGTGAGGGAAAACCCTCGGAATTTTTCTTCAACAAGGAGATTTATGAGCGTTACGCCGAGGAAATCGTCGCGGCAAGCAAAAAAACCGGCGTCGCCGTCGGTCAGGCACACGCGCCGTTTCCGCTTCACATGCGCGGCTGTGAGCAGGCGAACCGGAACGGGCTTGAATATGCCAAGGTCTGTATCCGAATTTGCCAGATGTGCGGCTGCAAAAAGCTCATCATTCATCCGTCCTTTGAGGGCAGCATGCGGGTGAATCCCTCCTCCAAAGAGGAGGAATGGGAGGTCAACATCGCATTCTACCGCGAGCTGATTCCGCTCCTGAAGGAATGCGGCGTCATCTGCTGTCTTGAAAATATGTGGTGTCAGGACTGGAAAACGAAAAAGATTTATATGGGCATCTGCTCCGATATGGAGGAAACCAATCGCTATATCGATACGCTCAATGAGCTTGCCGGAGAAACATGCTTCGGCTTCTGCCTTGATATCGGACATCTGACGCTTGTCGGACTCGACTGTTATCCTGCCATCAAAACGCTTGGAAGCCGCCTTGTGACGCTGCATATCCACGACAACGACGGCGCGGGCGACGAGCATGAAATGCCGTTCACCGGCGTGACGATTTGGAATCGTTTCATACGCGGTCTTGCCGAGATCGGTTATGAGGGGACGCTCAGTTTTGAGTCCGCCGAATCGCAAAGAAAGGTGCCGGTCGAGCTTCTTCCCGCTGTTCTCAGCTACACGGCGCAGATCGGCAGATATTTCGACAAAAAAATCACGGAGCTCAAAGAAGCAAAATAAGAACGGAAACAAAAAACGATGCTTATAGGATTCCGCGCCGGAAAAATATCAAAAGGCGGGGCTGATATCAGCCCCGCCTTTTCTATTTTCCGTCAAAAGATTCATTTCCGTGCCGGCGCGTATCCGTAGGAAATCACGGTGGCGTCGGACATGTCGGCCGCAAGGCTCTCGATAATCGCTTTTCTCGTCACGATTCCGATAAAGCATTCCCTGTCGTCGATGACCGGAATGAAATTTTGGCGCGACGCGCGGGAGATGAGGTCGCGCGGCTTCGTGTCGATGCGCACCGGCGGATTTTTATCGATGCGAAGCACCTCGCGAAGCGGCAGATCTTCCGTTTCGCGAATGTCGCGGCCTTGCTCCATACACTTCATGCCGTCCACCAGATACCACAGAAAGTCGCCCTCGCTCACTGTCCCGACATATCGGTTATCGGTTCTTGAAATAACAGGGATCGAAGAATACCCGTGATATTTCATTTTTTCCAGACTCTGACGCAGGGTAAAATCATCATATAAATAGGCTACCATGCTTTTAGGAAGCAAAAGTCCTGCAATATTCATCACAACCTCCGGCTCGGAATTTTTTCTATCTGTTATTATTGTACGCAGAATCTGTGAAAAAGTCAAATCCATGGTATGGAGAAGATGTGATATTTGTGTTAACAGAATCAAAACTTGCTTTTTCGCCATTTCAACAAAGCTTTGGGCAGTGACGCTATATCATGCACAAAGCAGCAAAGAAAAAACTGCTGTCAAAAATCACGCGGAACATGAAAAAGGCACAGAAATTCATTTGAATTGCCGTGCCTTTTTGCTCTATTCTCAATCACAAATCAGATTCAAGTCGAGCCGGATTTGGTCTCATTCATCCGCACCTTTTCCGCATTTAATTCCGCTATCCGTTCACAAAAGGAAAGCGGCTTCGGTCTTTTCCGGAACGTTTCCGTATATTTTGCCGTCACGGCGATAAAAATCGCATACACATACGGCATTCCGAGATTGGTTTCCAAAAGCGAATTGACGATCAGCGTATTCATTTTTGCGCCAAAGCTCTCAAAACCGGCGCTCCGGATGCCGCCGAGGAGCAGTCCCGCCTCCCAGCCGAGCTGCACCAGAATCCCAATCGCAAGAAGCCATGGAATCGGCACGCGGTTTTGTCTGTTTTTGCAGAAAAGATTCCAGAGAATCAGTCCGAGATACCCGACAAACAGAATAATCGCCATATAGCCGTGATATGCGCCGGTCGTCCGTTCAATCGTGATAAGCGCTTCGCCGTCCGCAAACGTTCCCGTTATCAGCGGACAGCAGAACCACCAGCCGAGAATCAAAAGCGACCATTCAAACAGGTTTTTATCCTTGGAAATCCAAAGCCAAATCCAAACGAAATTGGTGAAGCCGTAGCTCATCGACATCCAAAGAAGCACCCAAAAAAGGCTGTATCCCTCCGATATCGTGCGCGCATGGCAGACAAGATGAAAAATGCCGTAATCCACCAGCATATAAAGAAATCCCGCAAGCAGGCCGACGAGAAAAGTCATATACTTCTTTTTGAAAAGCAAAACTGTGCCAAGCACAATCAGGAAAGCGATATCAAGCCAAATATACAGAGGCGAAAAAGTGCGCCTTGCAATGAGTTCTGTCATAGGAATCACCCAAATCTTTCCACAAGAAGATGTTGTAACGGAAATCCGTTTGTTTTACGGATGGCCGCATTGTAAATGAATTTCTGTTATTTTTGCCTTCTTTAAACCGAAAGGTTCTGAGAAAGCAAAACTATCATTTTCGGCTTTTACAAGTCTCGATTGTCATTCATCTACACGGTAAATGATAAAACTGCATGCGCCCATACGGACAATCCCATTTTCCAACGTCGCGCCATAGGATAAAAGGACTTCTTTCACAGGAAGCTTTTCATAACACTCCTGTTCCCGCTCACTCGGATTTATAAAAACACGAATCCGCTCCCCGCCGCCGCTCCGTTCAAAAGCCAAAGGATATCTGCTGTGCTGACAGAGAAACGTAAAATCTCCGTCCGCCCAGAGTGCAGGATGCTCATGCCGAAGTGCCAAAAGCCGCCGTGTCATATGCAAAAGCGAATTCGGGTCGGTTTCCTCCCTTTCAACGCTCGGGGCGTCCGGTGCGTCATCCATCGGCAAATAAAGCGTATCACTATTGGAAAACCCGAAGTTTTTGGCATTTTCCTTCAACTTCCACGCCATCGGAATGCGGCAGCCGCCGCGTCCTTTGCTTCCCTCGGTTTCGTGGTTATAGGTATTATGCATCCCAATCTCATCGCCATAGTACAGGAACGGTACGCCGGGCATTGTGAAAATAAATGCATAAGCGGCTTTCAGCTCTTCTTCATCCCGTCCGATAGAAATGCGTTGGATATCATGATTTCCCGTTATAAAACAAATATACCCTTTGTCGCGCGTAAGCGAAAGCAAATATTGATACCCGTCCGAAAAATCATATACGCAGCCTTTTCCCTCGCGGCGGAAATAACTGTGACCGGTGCGGTCAAACGACCAGTCCTTTTCATATCGGAAAAGCGAGAGATAAAACAGATGCCGCTCTCCTATTGTCATATCACAATGGAATCCCGCTTCAAGTGCATTTTCCGGTTCTCCCCACTCGGAAATGAGCACACACTCCGGATATTTCTCATCAAAAAGCGCACGGATTTCTTGCCACAGCTTGATGTTTTGCTGGTAACCGGGATCGTTTTTTACAAGCGAATTCGCCATATCGACACGGAATCCGTCACAACCTTGCGCAATCCAAAATTCCATGACATCAACCAGCGCTTTTCTCGTTTCGAGACAAGCAGGGGCATCGCACGGCATCTGCCATGGCTCCGTCGGGATGGCATAGCCGTAATTGAGTGCCGGTTGAATTGCGAAAAAATTACAGTAATACTGCCCATCGCGTTCATAGTCGTCACGCGCATTCATATGTGCGCCGCCCGTTTCCCGCGAGTCGGACCAAATATAGCGATCCGTAAATTCATTTTTTTCCGCACGTGCGGATTGCCGAAACCAATCGCATTCAATGGAGGTATGACCCGCAACAAGATCACAAATGACTTTGATTCCGCGCGCGTGTGCCGCATCACACAGATGACGAAAATCTTCAATCGTGCCGTATCGCGGCGCCACCTTGTAATAATCCGTCACATCATATCCCGCATCCTGAAAAGGACTTTCATAAAACGGAGAAAGCCAAATCGCCGTGACCCCCAAGCTCTCAACATATGGAAGCTTTTCAATAATACCGGGCAAATCCCCAATCCCATCGTTATTCGTATCTTTGAAAGACTGCGGATAAATTTGATAAATAACCGCATCTTTCAGCCATTTCGGTTCACTCATAGCATGAATCCTCCCGATTTAAACAAAATAAGTCGACAGATTTTTTGAACACCAAGTCAAATACAGCAAAAAACAGATGAAATTGCCAATAAAAAGCACGTTTTTCAGTCACTGCTACGAAATTATCTATTCTTTTTCATAATGGTATCATTATAACAGAAATCCACCTGCTTTGCAAGCTGTTGCTCGCATAGCAGGTGGATTTTTCTTTATTTTGCAACCTTTTCAAGAGACTGCACGATTGCGGCAAACCGCGGAGTCTCTCTGACAAAGTCCCACAGCTTGTTTTTCAGACCTTTTGCAGACTTGTAAGAATGATTGCGAACATAAATCTCCGGTTGATTCTTGCCCATCGGCTTTCTTTCACAGTGCCACAACCCGCATCCTCGCATTGCTATCATTTGAGAAGACCGAAGCATTTGGTTTGGCTCCTATTAAGTTTTATCAAATCCCGTCTTTCTGAAACGGATAAAAGAAACAATCACAGAAGTTATATTAAACACTTCGCAAAGAATACCGCCCACCGAAGGGACCGGAATCAACGCATCATAAAGAAGCCACAGCGGCGAAATCACAAAAAGCTGCGACAGTCGGATGATTTTCCCGTTTTTCGTCCACATGGTAAAGGTTCCCGTCGCTTGCGCAATAAAGACGAAAAGAACCAGCCACCAAGTCTCTTTCAAAAGAAAAATAGAAATTAAAGCCGCCGCTATGATATAAATCTCAAAAAGAACAACTGACCAAATCGACCGTGAAAGCTTGGATACCCGATAGACCGCCGCGCGGACTATATTAAACGCATTAAAGAGCAATCCTGCCCATGCGCCCATCAAAACGAATTGCAAAGAGAAACATACCGCGCTCAGTCCCTGCCAAACAAAATAATTGCGATTGGATTTGCACTGATAAGAGATTGCCGCGCAAAGCATACCAAAAATACCAATGGCTTGAAGCATGATTTCTTTCAAAGATTATCTCCTTAATCCTTATGATAAAAAGAAAAAGCCGACGCTCCCGTCAGCTTTCACCTTATTAAAGGATAACCAATGAAAAAACCAAATAAGAGAGAGCGAACGAGGTGCGAACCCGAAACCTCCAAAGGAAGTT